>NZ_JBEUOQ010000001.1:0-826153 GCF_040489275.1 Rhodococcus baikonurensis
GGGCGCCAGCGCCGCCCGCCTGGGTCCGCTCCGCCACGTGCTGCGTCCAACCCCACCGAAAACTCGACACCTCAGAACCCGGCACCTGATCAGTAGGTCACTATTGACGACTATTTGCGGAAGAGTGACTGCGACCTGCGGGATCTGACATATCATGCCCGCGTGTCGATGAATTCCGCCCGCATCCGCGTGTCGACTCGATCGGTTGATCCGGAGGAGGCCGACGACTTCTGGCGCAGCGCGACACGTCCGTTCTTCGTCACCGACCGGATTGACCCCGACACGCCTCTCGAAGGGTCGATCTCAGCACTTCCCATCGGGTCCTCGTTGATCGGTCGAACAACCTTCAACGCGCAGAAGTACACCCGAAACAACCGGCTGATCGCCGAGAGCGGACTCGACGATCAATACATGGTCCAGGTCGTCCTCGACGGGCAGCTGAGCGGCAACGCCGACGGAGTCGATTTCGTCGCACGTCCAGGAGATGTCACATTCTTCGACCTCGGGCGTACATGGACCGCCGACGCGGAGGCCGAATCGACAGGGCGCACCATCACGCTTCTCGCACCGCGCTCCCTCGTCGAGGCGGAGTCGAAGGGTCGCTCTCTCCACGGGACGGTACTGCGCGGAGTTCCTGCCGTGGTGCTCGCTCAGTGCATGCAATCGGTCGTACTCGCGCTACCGCACCTCGATCCCGGCGCAGCAACCGGTTACGAGGACGTCGTGGCGTCCCTGCTTCGTGTCAGTTTGGGTATCGCCGAGCCTGACCTGTCGCCGCGGCCCGATCGCTCCCTCCGAGATCGCGCCTACACCTACATCGCCGAACATCTCTCGGAGAGCTGGCTCGGCCCGACATCGATGTGTGGGGCCCTGTCGGTCTCGCGAGCACAGCTCTACCGCGCATTCGCATCCGACGGGGGGATCGCTCTTGTCATACGACGGAAGCGCCTCGAACTCGTCTACCGCGAGTTGACCAAAGCCGAAACGCCGAACGAAACGATCGAAGCGTTGGCCCGGCGATGCGGCTTCACGTCGACATCCCAATTGGCGCGCGCGTTCAAAGACTTCTACGGGATGACCCCGAGCCAAGCCCGTACCCATGGCCGGCGCACGATCGGGGACCCGTCGATAGCTCGCCTGCAACGCCGACTCCAGTTCTTCAACCCCTGAATTCTCTTTGCTTCAGGGTCTTGCGAGTGGGCCTGTGTTCTAGTTGATTCATGAGCTGGATCGACAAGGAACTGTGCGTGGCCGCGCTGACCGGCGCGGTCACAGGCGTCGCCGTGATGATCCCGCTATTCATGGCGCCCGTCATCGCTTCAGGTGACCCGGTGCGAGATGACGCAGGGTTCCCGACGCCTCTGGCCGTACTGGCGGTAATCGCCGCAGTTACGTACGTGTTCGCCTACGTGCTCGGCCCGGACCGGCCCTACTAGCCCCGGTAAGGACCTCGCCTTCATCACGATTCCGCCCCGAACCGCGGTAGAGATCAAAAACTCCACACCAGGCACGAGCTCAGATCACTTCAGCTGGAAAGGAATTGAAGAACAAACTTCTCGATACCTTCCGAAATGAGCTTGGTGAGGGCTGTGAAGTCGTTCGACCAACGTTGAATGTCCAAGCTGCTCATTACTTTCCTCCGGTCTACGACCCGGCGACTGTGACCGCACAACGTATGCGAGGCATCGGTCGCGCATGAGAACTATCTGCGAAAATGCGGTTTCCGTTACCGCTGGACCGACCGAACAGCGACGCAGGTTCATTCGAACCTGCTGTTGCAGATTCGTCGAACGGTTGAAAAAAATGCCGTGCAGAAGTTCGAACGAAAAACAGTATCCGCCAAAAGTATTAGCTCGAAAGAACTACGAACCACTCGAGTTCCGCCACATCAGACGGTCACTTCTTCGGCGGGTTTCTCCTCGTGGCTCGCCGCGCCGAAGACAGCCACGGCGACGGCGCCAGCGATCGCTCCGATGAAGCCGACGACGGCAAGCCATTCAAGGCCCGGTCGCGACGCGTCGCCGAGAACCACGACGCCGACGATTCCCGGAACCACCGTCTCGCCGACAACCAGAGCCGCTGTCGCGCCGTTGACGGATCCCAGTTGCAACGCGACCGTGTGCAGATAGAAACCGCCCAGACCCGAGACGAGGATTGCCCAGCCGGCCGGATCGCGGAGCATCGTGCCGATTTCGAACGGATCGATTCCGTAGACCACGCGTACGGCAATGGCCAGACAGCCGAACAGCACACCCGAGATCAACCCGGCGACAACTGCTGCCCGTGAGCCCAACCATCGGATCAAGCCGATGCCGATCGACAAGATCAACGCCGAGCCCACGAGGACACCCCAGTGGACGGCGTCGTTGGAACTCCCGCCGCCCGCGTGACCCGACGACAATCCGAGCAGCAGGAGCGATCCGATCACCGCGGCGATCGCGAACCAGTCACGACGACGCAACTGGATGCCCAGGACCACGGTCCCCAGCACTGCCGTGATGACGAGATTGGCGCTGACCACAGTCTGCGACAAGAACAGTGGAATGAGGCGCGCGGAGATGGCACTACCGGCGAATCCGACCGCATCGAGCACGGTGCCCAGGATGAACGATGCAGTCAGCGCGGCGGCGAAGGTCGAACGCAGGGTCGGGCCACCCGACGCCGTCACGTGTCCGGCCTCGCCTCGCTGCTCGGCGGCAGCTGCCGACTTGCGCGCACCGTACGCCTGCAGCACCGATGCAACGCCGTATCCGACGCATGCCACGATCGCGGCAATCAGTCCGATCAGCATCGAAATTCCACACGAAGTTCCAGGGCAATGGTCATAGGGATAGACCCTGCCCTATTTCCCCAGGCCTGACATCACCCTCAGGTATTCGAACAAGTGCTACCCGAGAAGTACACCGACCGACCCTGACCGGTACCTGGGGACACACCGACCCCTAGTGGAATTGCTTGAGAGCCCTGATCTTGTTCATCACGTCGAGCGCCGCCACCTTGTACGCCTCGGACAGTGTCGGATAGTTGAAGACGGCGTCGACAAGGTATTCGACAGTCCCGCCGCACCCCATCACCGCTTGGCCGATGTGCACGAGATCCGTTGCACCCGAGCCGAAGATATGAACACCGAGCAGTTTCAGGTCATCCGTCGACACCAGGATCTTGAGCATCCCGTAGGTGTCGCCTGCGATCTGCCCGCGCGCGAGTTCACGGTATCGGGAAACCCCGACCTCGTACGGCACCGATTCCTTGGTCAGATCGACCTCGGTCGCGCCTACGTACGACACCTCGGGAATCGAGTAGATGCCGATCGGCTGCAGATCCATCAGCTTCGCGCCTGGTTCGTCGAAGGCATGGTAGGCCGCGAGTCGACCTTGATCCATCGACGTCGCCGCCAACGCCGGGAAGCCGATGACGTCACCGACGGCGTAGATGTGTTCGACCTTTGTGCGAAAATTGTCGTCGACGTAGATACGGCCGCGTTCGTCGGCTTCGAGCCCCGCGTTCTCCAGCGCGAGCGGCGCCGTGAGGCCTTGCCGTCCAGCCGAGTACATCACGGTCTCGGCGGGAATCTGCTTGCCGCTGCGCAGCGTCGTAAGTGTTCCGTTCGCTCCGACGTCTACGGCCGTCACTTCCTCACCGAATCGGAAAGTGACCGCCAGATCGCGCAGATGGAACCGAAGCGATTCGATGACCTCGGGGTCGCAGAAGTCCAGCATCGACGTTCTCTTCTCGACGACGGTGACCTTGGTGCCGAGTGCCGCGAACATCGACGCGTACTCGATACCGATCACTCCCGCGCCCACCACGACCATGGTGGTCGGGATGGAGGTCAGATCGAGAATTCCGTCGGAGTCGAGCACACGGTGGCTGTCGAAGGACACCCCCGCCGGGCGGGCAGGCAACGTTCCGGTCGCGATCACCACGAATTTCGCCGTGATCGTCATCTTGTCTCCGCGCGAGGCGTCCTCGACGAGGATGGTGTGCTCGTCGACGAACGAGCCGACCCCTACCAACAATTCGACGCGGTTGCGCAGGAGTTGAGATCGCACGACTTCGATTTCCTTGGTGATGACATGCTGGGTTCGCGCCAGCAGGTCGGCCGGAGTGATGTTCTCCTTGACGCGGTAACTCGCGCCGTACAGTTCGCGTTGGTTCATCCCGGTGAGGTAGAGAACCGCCTCGCGCAACGTCTTCGACGGAATGGTGCCGGTGTTGACGCACACTCCCCCGAGCATGTTGCCCTTCTCGACCATCGCCACGCGTTTACCCAGCTTGGCGGCCGCGATGGCAGCCTTCTGCCCGCCCGGGCCGGAGCCGATCACAACCAGGTCGTATTCCATCGGATCAGTCATCGCTTACAACTACCGTCCGCATACGACCGGCAGATGCCGAGCATGTCAATACTCGGTGAACAATCCGCACACCGAAGGGGCACGATGGCCGTACACGAACCCTGTTGTCGTTGAAAGAGATACAGCCGAATCCGTACGAAAATTGCTACACACAAACATATTCCGGCATTCGCATACGCACATTCTTCGCCATCCGACGGAATTCACAACGCCTATTGAAATTTGTTTCACCACAGAGTGATTGATCGATCAACTGACAGGTGACCAGGGCCGTAAACCGGATGTCCAGTATTCGAATTGTCCGAAATAACGAGCGGAATGTTCCTCGTCACATCTCGCCTCGAAGCAGTTGCGCGGAGTCTCAGGTCGCGTTCTACTTGCCTTGACTAATCATCTGTCACTCTCGGTTACAAACATCCGCCCCGTTCACGATCCCCACCTTTCGCCATCTCGAGAGATCAGGTTTCCCAATGGAATTCACGGAACTTGCCGACTATCCCCTACCACCCGGGACCGTCACCGAGTGGACTCCCGGCGCGGTGAATCCGCCCTCGCAGTGGCCTGTCGACCAGCGCCCCGCCAGCTACATCCACGAAGCACATCTGAAACATGCCGAGCAGATGAAACGGCAGGAGCGCTACAAGATCGACGGGTGCGCTCCGTCGTGGCTGGGTACCTCGTTTCGCATCCACGACAGACTCGACCGAAGGATCTGGGCAGCCGCTCTCGATCACTGGATCGATCGCCACGAAGTGCTCCGAACACACGTCGCCGTGGAGGCCGAAGCGATAGTCCGACGCACCGCGGGGCGTGGGGACGTCCGGATTTTGGGTAACGACGTCGGACATCTTGCGTCCTCGATGTCCGTCTTCACACATCTGCAGCAACTGCTCGACCGATCGACCGATCCACTTGTCTGGCCTGCGTATCAGTTCGCGACGATTGAAGGTCCCAACCACTTCACCGTGGTTTTTGCCGCTGATCATGCTCTGCTGGACGGATACTCGGTGGCGTTGACCGCGCACGAACTGCAGACGATCTACCGTTCGCTGAGCGAGGGAAGTCATCCCTCACCGCCGGCGACCGGAAGCTACATCGACTTCGGCACCAGGGAACGAGATCTCGTGGAACACGCGGACTGCTATCACCCGGCGGTGCAGACGTGGCGCGAGTTCTACGCGCAGGGCGAGGCTCCGTACTTTCCATCGCTACCCGAACCGGTCGTCGGACGCCGCGTCCCTCAACAGAGCCTGTCCGCTTGGCTTCTGAGCGCCCGGGGCGCCGAACGCCTGGCAGAAGCGAGCAAGCGCAGCAACCAAGGTTTCCTTGCCGCGATACTCGCGTGCGCAGCCAAGGTGACCGGAGATCTCACCGGCGCAGACGAATTCCGCGTCGTCGTGCCGCAACACACGCGTTCGGAGCTTCGATGGGCTGCGTCGCTGGGATGGTTCATCGGTGTTGTGCCGGTGAGGATTCCGATTGCCCCCGCCGCAACGGTGAACGATCTGGCCCAGCTTGCCGGTGTGGAGATACGACGCGTCCGACCCGCGGCGGCCCTGCCGTATTCGAGAGTGTGCGAGCTGATCGACTCCCCGCATCACCTGCCGTTCGTGCTCTCCTACATGGACGTTCGTCACGTTCCTGGTGCCGAGCAATGGACGAGCTGGCAGACCAGAGGCCTTCGTAGTCGCGATCATTCGGGGACCGACGTCTACATCTGGCTCACACGGACTCCCGAAGGGCTCAATCTGGCCATACGCCACCCGGGCAACGCGCGCACCAGCCGCCACATCCATCACTTCGCGGGACTCCTACGCCGCGAAATGGAGGACTTTGCCTTCTCGACCGACACATTCGCACCTCCGACCAACACCGCTGCACCGATCGAGGAGAACTCTCATGGAAATGACACCCATCGATCTCTGGGCACCGAAAGCCGGGACGCTCACCGAGTTCAGGCCTACTGAACAGTCCCTGGCGGCGGCATCCGGGGCACCGCGGAGCGACCAACCGCTCTCGTTCCTACAAGAAGGACACATTCGAACCGCCGATCACAAGCGTGCACAAGGCGTCGACTGGTCACCGTGGATCGGATTCACGTTCACTCTGCCCGGTGATCTCGATCGGGAAGCACTGCGTCGGGCGGTCCAGGCGTTTGTCCTGCGGCACAACACACTGCACAGTTGGTTCGAGGTCAGACCATCCGAAGATCCCGACGGGAGCGGGGTCATCGACCGTCACGTGGTGGATGCATCGACGATCGAACTCACGCCGCACAGCGTCGGTTCTCTGCACACGACCGATGCGGTTCGCGAGCATGTCAGCCGAAGTTTCGCCGGCGATACCAGCCCACTGCAGTGGCCCTCGTTCATCAGTGGCGCCGTCGAGCACGGCGCCGGCTTCACCGTCTACTACGGCGTCGATCACTCGCACACCGACGGCCTGTCGCTGATGCTGGGCGTCGAAGAACTTCGTGCGTTGTACATCGCCGAAAGCGCCGGCATCGACGCTCAACTTCCCTCTCCCGGCAGCTACGTCGAGTACAGCGGCGAAGAGCGGGCCTCGGCAGGAAGCCTTGATCTGGCTGCAGCCCCTGTGCAGCAGTGGATTTCGATTCTCGCGGCCAATGCCGGACAACTCCCGACGTTCCCCCTCGACCTCGGCGTCGCGCGGGGCGAACAGACCCGGTCGACCCGCACACACATCGACGTTCTCGACAGCGACGAGTCAGCCGCGTTCGCAGCGCTGTGCAAGTCCCATGGCGTCGGCTTCTCCACGGGGATCTTCGCAGCCCTCGCCCTCACCGAGATCGAAGTTGCCGACAGAGCGAACTACTTCGCGCTCAACGCAGTCGGTACCCGCTCCGATCCGAGATACCTCTACGCGCAAGGCTGGTTCATCAACCTCGTCCCGGTCTCGTTCACGCTGAGTGATGTTACGAGCTTCACCGATGCACTCCCCCTTGCCCACGCTGCTCGCGCAGCAGTGAAGGGACTCGCGGACGTGTCCATTCACTCGGTGATCGCCCAGGTGTCGAAGTTGACCGGATCCGACATCGGCGGAACCTCGGTCCCGCCGATGGTGTCGTACATCGACATGCGCCTGATTCCAGGTGCCGAGCACCACGACGAACTCGACGCGCGCGCACTGGGTGGGCCAGGAACGACGGGTGATCTGTCGATGTGGATCAACAGGAAGGAAGACCGTACGTACGTGATGGTCAGTTTTCCCGATACCGAGCAAGCACACACATCGGTGGATCGGTACCTTCGACACCTCCGCAACGTCCTGAGAACGGTCGCCGATACCGGCGACTACCGTGTCGTTCGTCAGGCGGATGTACGTCAGGAAGTGGAGACCGCCTGATGCACATAACCTTTCTCGACAGGTTCGAGGCACGGCCGGGGCGCATCCTGCAGTGGACTCCGAGCGAAATCTCCACCGGATCGACGTATCCGGTTCCTCCGACCTCGAATCAGCAGCTGCATCTTGCCGGGAGCCGCGGCGATACGACGTGGCTCGCTGCCACTTTCGACGTCCCCGGCCCCATCGACACGGACGCACTCAGAGCCAGCTTCGAGGAATGGACGTCCCGCCACGACGCCCTGTCGTGCTCGTTCTCCCAGGCCGAAGTACCGGGTGAATCCTCGGCACTGTTCGTCGACGTCGCCGATATCGGCGACCTGCGCCTCCGTGAGGAAACCGTGGCGGACGCACGAACGCCGGAACAGGTGCGAGAACTCTTGGGCGAGCGCCTGGATCGATGGTGCAATCCTTTTGCGTTTCCCGCGTACTTTCTCGGTGCCATCACCCGCGACGACCAGTCGACAGTGATCTGCGGGTTCGACCATGCCATCTGCGACGGCTGGTCCATGAGCATCGCCATCACCGAGATCAGCACTCTGTATCGCGAATACACTCGGGCGGAACGTGTTCCGATCGCGTCGGATCTATTGCCGGAGCCCGGAAGTTTCCTCAACTACTGCTTCCGCGAATCGGCAACAGCGGATCCAGATCCCGGCGACCACCGCATTGCGGGTTGGCGGTCCTTCCTTCGATCATGCGGAGGTGACACTCCCCATTTTCCCGTAGATCTGGGACTACCCGCCGGAACGATGTCACCCCAGGGCACCGACACCCGAATGCTCCTCGACGCCGACGAAGCAGAGCTCTTCGACCAGAACTGCGCCGATCATCGACACTCGCCTTTCGGCGCGATTCTTGCGTCGATCGGTTTGGCCACAACACAATTGACCGGCAAGAGGGACACACACCTGCTGTTTCCGGTCCACACACGTCGGGAACCGCGGCACAACCACACCTTCGGATGGCTGGTGGCCAATGCGCCCATCACCGTGACGAGCATGGAAAATCTTCACAGCACTGCTCGGGCAGTCAATCTCGCTTTCCACGAGTCACTTTCACTGTCGTCCGTGTCCTCGCGACAGGTGTTGCGGAGCTTGGGGCCCGAGGTTTCGCCCACTCGCCGAGACATCTTCTCGGTCTCCTACGCCGACTACCGAACCATGCCCGGTGGATCTCGCCCCCGCAAATCAGAGTCCCGCGAATCACAGCCTGCGCCGATCAATCCGCAGCAACTCAGTCGCGTGTCGAATGCCGACGACGTTCAGTTCTGGTTCTCGCGCACCCACGACGGTCTGGCACTTCGCACCCGCTTTCCCGCGCCAGCGGCTCGGACGGTGCACACCTTCCTCGCGAGTGTCTCCGAGATCCTGTCGGCTCCGTAGAGCTACAGCCGCATATATTTGACACTTCTTTGTTGTGCACAACTTAACTGTGCGCTACAGTTGTTCTCGTGACCAACCCACTCGCCCTCGAACGCCAGGTCTGCTTCGCCCTCTATTCGGCGTCGCGGGCCACCACGGCTGCGTACCGAGCGATGCTCGACGACCTGGGGATCACGTATCCCCAGTACCTCGTCCTGTTGACACTCTGGGAACGAGACGGCCGCGGGGTGCGCGAAATCTGTGAGGCCCTCGATCTGGATACCGGAACCCTGTCGCCGCTGCTCAAACGGTTGGAGGGTCTGGGTTTCATCGAACGTCGACGCCTCACCACCGACGAGCGTCGCGTCGAGATCCACCTGACCGAGTCCGGTTCCACCCTGCGCAGCAAGGCCGAGGACATCCCGGCCAAGCTCGCGGGCGCCACTGGTCTGAGTAACGACGAACTGACCGAACTCCGAGACGTTCTCACCCGCCTCGGCGAGTCACTTCAAGCATCCAATGCCCACTCCGACGGAAAGAAGAAGTCATGAACATCGTCTACACCGCAGAAGCACTTGCCACCGGCGAAGGCCGCAACGGTCACGCTCGCACCTCGGACGGACGCCTCGACCTCGGCCTCGCCATTCCCAAGGAAATGGGTGGCAGCGGCGAGGGCACCAACCCCGAGCAGCTCTTTGCCGCCGGATACGCAGCGTGCTTCCACTCCGCTCTGCAGATGGTCGCCCGCGCCGAGAAGGCCAACGTGGCTGATTCCGCAGTCGGCGCGCGGGTCGGCATCGGCCCGAACGGCGCAGGCGGTTTCGGACTTGCTGTGACGCTGGAGGTTTCACTCCCCCATCTGCCCCATGACCAGGCCGTCGAGCTGACGGAGAAGGCACACCAGGTGTGCCCGTACTCCAACGCAACTCGCGGCAACATCGAGGTCACCCTCGAAGTAAGTAAGGACGACGAATGAGCACCACCACTGTAAGCCGGGAAATCCGCCTCGCATCACGCCCGAGCGGTTGGCCCACCTCGGAGAACTTCGCCACCGCCGAAGTCGAACTCCCCGAACTCGAAGACGGCCAGATCCTGGTCCGCAACATCGCCATCTCCGTCGACCCGTACATGCGCGGCCGGATGAACGACGTGAAGTCCTACCTTCCGCCGTTCCAGGTCGGCGCGGCGCTCGACGGTGGCGCTGTCGGCGAGGTCGTCGAATCCAAGTCGGCTGATCGCGCTGTGGGCGACGTTGTCGTCCACGGCCTGGGGTGGCGTGAATACGCCATTCTCGACGGATCCGCAGTGACTCCGGCCGACACGTCCATCGCGCCGGCGACGGCCTACCTGGGCGCCCTCGGCATGACCGGCCTCACTGCGTATGCCGGCCTCACCGCAGTCGCGGAATTCAAGGAAGGCGACACCGTATTCGTCTCCGGCGCAGCAGGTGCCGTCGGATCGCTCGTCGGTCAGATCGCCAAGTTGCTCGGCGCGAAGCGAGTGATCGGCAGCGCCGGTTCACCGGCGAAGGTTGCCCGACTTCTCGAACTCGGATTCGACGCGGCGTTCGACTATCACGACGGCCCGATCACCGAACTTCTGGCCGCCGCGGCGCCTGACGGCATCGACGTGTACTTCGACAACGTCGGTGGCGAGCACCTCGAAGCCGCCATCGACGCCATGAACCAGGGTGGCCGGATTGCCTTGTGTGGGGCCATCGCTCAGTACAACACCACTGACAAGCCCACCGCTCCCCACAATCTGGCATTGGTGATCGGCAAGCAGCTCACGCTGCGCGGATTCCTCGTGGGCGGCTACCGCCACCTCGGCGGCGAATTCCGCACCCACATGGCAGGGTGGCTCGCCGACAACAAGATTCAGTGGGACGAGACCATCGTCGAAGGCCTGGAGAATGCACCACAAGCCTTCATCGACCTGATGCGCGGTGCGAACACCGGCAAGATGGTTGTCACGCTGTAACCCGAACAGCATGTAGCTCGAACAGATGTGAAGGTGGCCGCGAACTTCTCGAAGTTCGCGGCCACCTTCATATCCGAATCAGATCCCGTACGAGACTCCGGTCAACTTCTCCGACAAATTCCACAAGCCCGCGGCGGTCCTCGTATCGTGAGACTTCTTGTTCGACCCCACGACCTTCGGATACCCGCGCTGCTCGAACGGACCGTCCGGTCCGATGTAACTGCCGCCGAAAGCATCCGGCGCAGTGGCCGCCCACAGTTCGGGAAGCGCACCCATCTCCGCGGACTGAGCGAAGATCGAATTACCTATCCCCATCAGCTTGTCCTGGATCGACTCGGTATGCCCCTGCAGGTTCGTCGACGCATATCCCGGATGCGAAGCGAGCGCTTTGAGCGGAGATCCCGAAGCTGCGAGCCTGCGCTGAAGTTCGTACGTGAACAACAGATTGGCGAGCTTGGACTGCCCGTAGGCCAACCAGCGGTTGTACTTTCGACGTTCGAAATTGAGATCGTCGAGATCGACAGTTCCAAGCTGATGCAGGGCACTGGACATGGTCACGACCCGGTCGGTGAGTTTGTCCTTCAACAGACCGGTCAAGGCGAAGTGCCCGAGATGATTTGTGCCGATCTGCATTTCGAAACCGTCGACCGTCCGGCGGAACGGAACGGCCATAACGCCGGCGTTGTTCACCAGGACGTCGACCTTGTCCGTTGCGTCGGCGAAAGCTCGTACCGACGACAGATCGGACAGGTCCAACTTACGCACTACCGCGTTTGACCCGATCTCGGCGGCTACGACGTCGGCCTTCGTGGTGTCCCGACAGGCGAGGACCACGTCTGCCCCGGCTTTGCCCAGCGCTCGTGCGACTACCTCACCCAGTCCGCTGTTCGCCCCCGTGACGACAAATGTGCGGCCGGTCTGATCGACTACGTCTTCTGCGGTCCATTTGGTCATGCTTTCCAGCGTACGTGCCTTACTCGTCGGTAGGGAGGGGCGATTTTCCGGTCATCGCTTGCGCTTGGTCCGGATCGGCTTTGCTCCCGGTAACGGTGCGGCGGCCCTTCGGGGCGCCTGGGTCGCGGCCGTCGAGGATGTCGGCGACAATTCGGCCTCCTTCTGCTCCGCCGCGATGCGTCCGTAGACGAAATGCTGTTGTCCCAACGTCCAGCAGTTGTTGCTCACGAAATAGAGCAGGATCGCAACAGGGGCGAAAGCGCCGAACGCAACCACACCGATCGGAAATACCCACAGCGCAAGTTTGTTCATGATTGCCGTCTGGGGGTTGACGGTTCCGGTGTCCACCTGACGTGCGATGGACGCCCGCGACGTGAAATGCGTAGCGACGGCCGCGAAGATCATCAGCGGTACGGCAACCAGAATGATGGAGATTCGGCTGACGTCGCCGAACGCCTCCAGTTGTGCTGCCGGACTCGAAATCATGGCGGACAACGGCGCGCCGAACAGTTTGGCGTCGAGAAACGACTGCACGTCCGAGGCGCTGAAGAAGTAGTTGGCAGTGTTCGCGTTGTCCGCCACCGACATGGGCTCGGTCGGGCTCAGAAACGGGACGTGGGATGCCGCTCCGGTTCGATTGAATGATCGCAGGACGTGATAGAGACCAATGAACACCGGTGCCTGAACGAGCATCGGCAGGCATCCGAGCAACGGGCTGTAGTTGTGTTCCTTCTGCAGCTTTGCCATCTCGACAGTGAGCTTCTGCCGGTCGCCCGAATACTTCTTCTGCAATGCCTTGATCTGCGGTTGCAGTTTCTGCATCACGAGTTGGGTGCGGACTTGCTTGACGAATGGTTTGAACAGCAAGGCCTTGAGCGTGAAGACCAGAAACACGACCGACAGCGCCCATACGACGCCGTTGTCGGGTGATCCGGAGATCAGTGAGAAGACCTTGTGCCAGAACCAGAGGATTCCGGACACGGGGTAGTAGACAAAATCGAGCATGACGAATAAAACCTCACCGAGAGGCACGCTCCGGCAATCGAGAGCGCGGGAATGGTCGTGGACGCAAGACGTCTGACCGACCTACGGCGAGTTCACTCCCGCCGACGGCCGATCTACAGACCGATTCCGGGTGCTCGAGGTTGCGGACGACCGGGCGCGTCCGGACTGCTCTGCCTACGGAAGGCACCACGCAGGCAGCGCTCGTCATCCGACGGGCCGGTGGCCGCAACCGCACACAGTTGCAGAAGTTCGTACTTCGACGAGGTGGCGAGCGCTGCGACCACGAAGACGGCAATCGCAGTTCCCAGCACCGCGGCGCTGCCCGACGATCCAAGCGGAGGCACTGCGAGAAGCGCGATGAACGGCAGCAGAAGAAGCAACAGTGACCGTGTCACCGTTCCAGTGCTCCGCTGTTGCATGACTGCGAGAGTACAGAACGACCGCCGAATCCAGCTAGGCACCGTTTCGTGAGCGCATTTCCCGACCCGCTGCGTACCGGCGAGGTCGCCACGCCGCACACGATCGCCGGCCGCCTGGTCACTGCGCAATCCGCATGGTCGAACAGAACGCCACCAACCGAGTTCACCAGAACCAAGCGCGCAAATCGCACGGGGAAGTCCCGCGCGAGTGCTGTCGCCACACCGCCGCCGAACGAATGCCCGACGACGGTCACCGGGCCGGTAACTCCGGCGGCGTCCAGAAACCGCGTCATCCACGCCGCATAACCTTCGAAGTGTCGATCGGCTCGGTCCAGTTCAGAGGTGGTTTTTCCTCGGGTGAAGTACCGAACTCGATATTGCCGTGCGCCCGCGGTGCGGCGACGACCGTAGTACCCGCACCGATACCTACTTCTTACTTCTGCCCTTTCTCGAGACGTCACACCTGCCGACACGCCATTCGAAAACAGGTATGCACCCCGTCCACCTGACCGGCGCGAACACGTCGAGGCGACACCAGGCTGTGTGTCACAAGCCGAAGCCCGATCACGCTCAGCCGATACCTGCTTCGGGACGCACCGACGCGAAGGCAACACGAGAAATGTCGCACCACCGATTCACCAGCCCCCGCACGACGAAGAACGCACTCGGAAGGGCGCTTGTCATCGGCGCTCTTTCGCTCACAACCCTTGCCGTGAGCATCGACACCGCAAACGCTCAGGCCCCCTTGCTTCCGAACTGGAACACAGGCGAAGTTTCCGTCGCCACGAATCCGGCAAAGGTGTCGGGTTTCGTTTCCTCGGACGGAGGCCGCGCATTGGCAGCCGCACAGTCCAAGATCGGCGCCCCGTACGTCTGGGGCGCAACCGGACCGGACTCGTTCGACTGCTCCGGCCTCGTGCAGTGGGCCTATGCACAAGCGGGCGTTTCGATTCCACGAACTACCTACGACCAGGCTGTCGGCGGAGCTCCGGTTTCCCGGGACGAACTCCAGCCCGGTGACGTGGTCCTGTACTACGGCGGGGAACATGTCGGGATCTATGCCGGCGGCGGTGACGTCGTTCACGCCCCGACATCGGGCGAGTCGGTCAAACGCGCACCCGTGGACTCGATGCCGTACTACCTCGCCCGCCGTTACTGACATGTTTCACGTCAGCTTGACAAAACGGCTTGGATCGCAACGACATTCGGCCCGCTCGTCACGATCCGAATGCTTGACACTCCCCCATTGCGCGGAATGCGACGCCATCCTCTCCCCCGCCAGTGCCGTCTGCACCAGATGCCGCGGGGTGCGATTGGACGTAGCGCGGTGCTGCGGAGACGGCACTGTCGTGTCCTGGCGAACGGTTCACGGCGATCCGACGACGGTTCTCGCCATCGTCGAATTGGACGAGGGACCGTGGCTGTACACGTTACTCACGCAATCCCCACGCACGGATGCGCCCGGACCGCTGCGAGTGTCGTTTCAACGGCGAGAAGCGGGTAAGCGCTATCCGGTGTTCTGCCTGTGCGGCGACGACCGAGGCGCAGTGCAATCGGACGTCAACTCCGGCCTTCTGAAGCTTTGATCTGCTGCGAATCATTCTCCTGCGCAGTCGATACCACCCACGCCGCGATCTGCGCTCTGGAGGTGAATCCCAATTTCGTCAGCACGTTCTCCACATGCCCCTGCGCCGTCCGTGGCGAAATGACGAGATGCTCGGCGATAGCGCGGTTGGTGAGGCCCTGAGCCACCAGTTCCGCAACTTGCTGCTCACGACGGGTCAGTCGGATCGCCTCCGTCGACAGTGAAGCTGAAGCACTGCGACGCTCGTCGAGCGCATAGGCGACGGCTTCACCCTCGGTCATGACGATTCCTCGGTGAAACTCTCTATCGAAGGCGCTGTCACCCAAAGCCTTTCGAGAACTATCCATGGCATTCTCGCGGTAGCTCGACAATCGCGAGAATCCGGTGAGAGGTTGCCCGATCTTCTGCCAGTACATCGCTGCGGCACCGAGAAGAACCGCTCCATGCTTCCAATCACGTTGTGCCACAGCCGTCCATGCAAGCGGTTCGATGCACCACGCCGCGTTCATCGACGAGCTGTCAATTCGCAAACTTCGCGTCAAATACTCACTCGTGCGCGCGAAGTCGCCCCGAAGCCAAGCAATGAGTCCGAGAAACCCCAACGCGTGGGCCTGATACGTCACTTCGCGCAGTGGCTCGGTAATCTCGAGACACTCGTCGAAACACTCCGCCGACCGCTCCAGCGCACCCGTAAGAATGTAGGCGAGGCCGAGGGTATCCAAACTGATCACCACGTACTGCAGATTTTCGTCGAGCCGAAACAACGTCACGGCAGATTCCAACTTCGCTGTGGCATTGTCCAATTCACCCGCGCATGTGTCGACGTACCCGCCCGCCCACGCCGTCAGAGCTCGCGAGCGCACACCTCCCAGAGCCTCGGCAAGTCGCCGTCCCTCGTCGATCAGTTCGCGGGCGCGAACGAGATCGCCCTGCATCGCATGCGCCGCGGCGTCCACGCACAGGACATCCACCCGAAACATGTCAGGCTCGGAATCCGCGGCATTCAGTGTTCGATCAGCCCAATATCGCAACTGGCCGATCAATCCGTCGGACAACAAGAATCTGTACCACGCGGCGAACATACGAGTCGCAGACCGCGCCTCACCAACGGTGGAAATCGAATATTCCAGCGCATCGTACAGATTGTGTTGTTCTCGACCGAGCCGCGCTGCCCACGACGCCTGCCCGCTACTGATCCAGTCGGATTCTGCACGGATGACAAGGCCTTCGAACCAATCACGGTGTCGGCGAGGCAGATCGAGCTGCTCCCCCGTTGAATCCAACTTTTCACGCCCGTACTCCCGGAGCAGATCGAGAAGGTGGTATCGAACGGAGCCGTCGATCTCCTCACGAATGAGGATGGACTTCTCGACCAAACCAGTGACGAGATCGAGTGTTTCCGTCGAACTCGAATCCTGCCCGCACACCCCCTCCGCCGCGTCGAGATCGAACCCACCCGAAAAGACCGACAACCTCCCCCACAACCGCTGCTCCGGTAGCGAACAGAGGTCATAGCTCCAATCGATCGACAATCGAAGGGTCTGCTGACGACTGGGCACGTCTCGTCCGCCATTGGTGAGGAGACGGTACCGATCCGAGAGCCGGTTCATGATCTGCTCCGCAGACATACCCCGCAGACGGGCAGCTGCCAGTTCGATCGGCAACGGCAGTCCGTCCAGGTCTTGGCAGATGCGGGCAACGGTATGCCTGTTCTCCTCGGTCAGCGCAAATCCTGGTACCACCGCTGCGGCTCGTTCTGTGAACAACAGAACGGATTCGTACTGGGCCAGCCCGGTGGACCCGTTCGGGCCCCGAAGAGCTGGCGTCGTGAGCGAGGGAACACGCATCGTCACCTCACCGCCCATCCCCAGCGACTCGCGGCTCGTCGCCAAGATTTTCACCCCGGCGCAGCGACGCAAGATCGCCCCGCACAAGCGGGCAACCGAATCCACCAAGTGCTCACAGTTGTCGAGCACCAACAGCAGACTCCGATCGGCGCAGTAGTCGATCACGGCGTGCAGCGAATCCGACGACGAGACCGGCCGCACCCCCAACGTCAGGGCGACATGGTCCTCGAGCAGGTCCGGATCCGACAGCTCGCCCAACTCCACCAACCAGGTTCCGCCGCTGAACACGCGTTGCAGCGCACCCGCGAGTCTGATCGCAAGGCGTGTCTTACCCACTCCCCCAACGCCGGTCAGCGTCAACAAACGGGACGACTCGAACAATCTTCTGGCATCGGCCAACTCACGCCGTCGGCCGACGAAACTCGTCAGCTCCAACGGCAAGTTGCCGACAATCCGATGATCGGCTTCTGCACGCACAGCGGATGCCATCGACCGACTCGCTTTCTGCGATTCCACTCCACACCAACGCTACCCCCGCGAACTGCACCCGGAGAAGCGCACCGCTGCCCACGGTTTCAGCCTCGGGAATCGGTCTCCTGCGCGGTCGAGACGAACCACGCCGCGATCTGTGCTCTGGAAGTGAATCCCAGTTTTGTCAGCACGTGTTCCACATGACCCTGAGCGGTCCGCAGCGAGATGACCAAGTGCTCCGCGATGGCGCGGTTGGTCAGTCCCTGAGCAACCAGTTCCGCAACTTGCTGCTCTCGGCGAGTGAGGTGAGGTCCTTCTGTCGACGATGCGGTCGTCGCACTGGAACGCTTGTCGAGCGCATACGCGACAGCTTCACCCTCGGACATCGCAAACCCGTTGCGAAACGAGGCGTCGAAAGCATCATCACCCATAGCCTTGCGTGCAGCGTCTGCCGCGCTGTCGTGATGAGTTGACAAACCCGGCAGGCCCGCCAGCCGTCCCCCGAGCTTCTGCCAATACATGGACGCCGCGCCGAGCAGAACCGCTGCATGCTTCCAATCACGTTGCGCTGCAGCAATCCAGGCCAACGGTTCGATACACCACGCCGAGTTCATCGGGGCATCGAGAATTCTCAGACTTCGAGTCAAATAGTCACGTGCGCCTTCTAATTCACCTCGGAGCCAGCCGACGATCCCGAGAGTTCCCAGCGCAAAAGCCTGGAACATCACTTCGTGGGCGGGCACGGTGATCGCGAGAGTCTCTTCGTTGCACTCCACAGAGCGATCGAGGGCCCCCGAAAGGAAGTATGCGATCCCCAGAGTGTCCAGGCCGATCACCACATGCAGCAGATTTTCGTCGAGTCGAAACAGCGTCAACGCGGATTCCAGCTTGGCTGTAGCGGTATCGAAGTTGCCCCCGAATGTATCGACGTATCCGTCACCCCATGCCGCCAGACCGCGTGAGCGTACGTCCGCCAAGGCGTTCGCCAGGCGCCAACTCTCGTCGACCAGCTCTTCTGCCCGTTCGAGCTCACCCTGCATCGCGTGATTCACGGCGTCGATGGCCAAGACATCCACTCGGAACGGGTCCAGCTCCCGATCCGCTGTATTCAGGGCTCGATCCGTCCAATAGCGCGCCTGCACAAGCAATCCACTTGCAAGCCAGAATCTGTACAACGCACCGACCATTCGCGTTGCAGATCGCGCCTCTCCCGCAGTGGAGATCGAGAATTCCAACGCGTCGTTGACGTTGCGCTGTTCACGACCCAGCCTTGCCATCCACGCCGCTTGCCGGTCACTGATCCACTCGGCTTCCGCACGAACGACCAGCGCTTCGAACCAATCACGGTGACGCCGTCGAAGTTCCACGAAATCACTCGAGATCTCGGCCTTCTCGCGTCCGTACTCCCGCAGGAGGTCTAGCAGGTGATAGCGAACAGTGCCGTCGACCTCCTCACGAATGAGGATGGACTTCTCGACCAACGCAGTGACGAGATCGAGCACCTCGGTCGAACTCGAATCCTGCCCGCATACGCCTTCGGCCGCGTCCAGTTCGAACCCGCCGGAAAATACGGTCAGCCGACCCCACAACTGCTGCTCCGGAGGTGAGCACAAGTCGTAGCTCCAATCGATCGACAATCGGAGGGTCTGCTGGCGACTCGGTACACCACGTCCACCGGAAGTCAAAAGGCGGTAACGATCCGAGAGCCGATCCATGATCTGCTCCGCCGACATTCCGCGCAGGCGAGCGGCCGCCAACTCGATCGGGAGTGGGAGTCCATCCAGGTCGTGACAGATATGAGCAACGGCGCGCTTGTTCTCCTCGGTGAGGGTGAAACCTGGCACGACAGAAGCCGCACGCTCGGTGAACAGCGACACGGATTCGTACTGGGCAAGTCCCTCGAATTCGCGCGGCTGTTGCTGCGGTGTGGTGAGCGAGGGAACGCGCATCGTCACCTCACCACCTATACCCAGCGATTCTCGGCTCGTCGCCAAGATCTTGACGCCGGCACATCGCCGTAGGATCGCACCGACGAACGAAGCGACGGCATCGACAAGATGTTCGCAGTTGTCGAGTACCAACAGCAGACTGCGATCGGCGCAATAGTCGGTCACAGTGTGCAGCGGGTCCGACGAGGACACCGGCCTCACACCCAAAATCACGGCGACATGATCCTCGAGAAGTTCGGGATCCGTCTGGTCGCCCAACTCCACCAACCACGCGCCGTCCCGGAACACCCGCTGGAGCGCACTCGCGAGTCGGATCGCGAGCCGCGTCTTGCCCACACCGCCGATGCCGGTGAGCGTCAATAAACGGGACGACTCGAACAATCTTCTGGCTTCGGCCAACTCACGCCGTCGGCCGACGAAACTTGTCAGCTCCAAGGGCAAGTTGCCGACAACTCTCTGGTCGGCTTCTGCGCGCACAACGGATGCCATCGACCGACTCGCTTTCTGCCAACCACTACAAATCAACGCTACCCCCGCGTTCGTCGACCTGAGCAGTGCTCACTCGAGCTTCGTTGTCGCAGTCGACTGCCCGCACCTCACGGATGCGATTCACGACGGCCATGCCGGTGTCATGCGCCCGAAACAACGGATTCCTACCCTGGCAGCGAGGAGAAGGGAGACCGACATGCCGCCGCGCCGTAGATCGGTACTGCTGACGCAACTGGTAATCGATGCTCCCGGTAGTCCACAACAAGCGATCCTCGACGAACTGCGGCGAGTAATTCTGTCGGGTTCGGCGCCTCCGGGTACCCCGATTCCTCTCGGCGACGTGGCTGATGTGTTCGGTGTCAGTCGAATACCTGTGCGGGAATCGCTGAAAACCCTGGTCGGAGAGTCGTTGGTCGACCACCGCCACCAATTCGGCTACACCGTCGCGCAGTTGACGCCGGCGGAGCTACATGAGATGTACATCGTCCGTGAAACCCTCGAATCAGCTGCATTGGCCGTCGCCGTCGAGCAGGCCACCGAAGAGGATCACGAACACGCCGTCGAGGTGAACTCCCGTCTGGAGATCGCGTTGCGCTACGACGACTCTCAGTCCTATCACTGCGAGAGCCGCAACTTTCACCTCGCACTGACCCGACCGTCGCAGATGCTTCGACTTCTGCACATGTTCGAAGCTGCCTGGAACATCACCGAACCGGTTCAGCCGATGGTCCATGTTGCCGGCGTCGACCGGCAGGTACTGCACTCCGATCACACAGCGATGCTGGACGCATTCCTGCGTCGGGACGCGACCGCGCTCCTGACTGCATCCGAAATCCATCATCGCCGACTCGATACCGTGATCGCCACTCTGCCGACCGACACCGGCCTGCTTGCCGAAAAAGATATACCGATTGCGCAATAGTCGCGCAACACGGCCTCGATACCTTTCTCTCAACACAGTTTTCACCACCGTCGCTGAGAGCTTGTGCTCTGTCCGCTGATTCCTTGCACACAAGCACAGGAGCTGTCATGACCGACATTCTTCCGTCTCGAACCACTTCTTCCACCACTCCCACAACGGAAACCGGTCCAGGTGATCTCGTCGAGGCCGCCGGCCACCCGGTGGGCAGCGGATTGATCAAGGCGGGTTACGACCCACGTTTGACCAACGAGGATCTGGCACCGCTACGCAAGCAGACCTGGTCGTCGTACAACATCTTCGCGTTCTGGATGTCCGACGTACACAGCGTTGGTGGATACGTCACGGCCGGTAGTCTTTTCGCCCTCGGCCTGGCCAGTTGGCAGGTACTCGTCGCATTGCTGGTCGGCATCACGATCGTCTATTTCTTCTGCAATCTGGTGGCCAAACCCAGCCAGGCCACCGGTGTGCCCTATCCGGTGATCTGCCGCAGCGTGTTCGGTGTCCTCGGAGCGAACATTCCGGCAATCATTCGCGGCCTGATTGCCGTGGCTTGGTACGGAATTCAAACTTTTCTCGCCTCGGCAGCACTCGATGTCGTACTCATCAAGCTCTTTCCGTCACTTGCGCCGTACGCCGTGGTCGAGAATTACGGCTTCGCCGGGCTCTCCGCACTGGGCTGGGGAAGTTTCATGCTCCTCTGGGTTCTTCAGGCCTGTGTGTTCTGGCGAGGCATGGAATCGATCCGCCGCTTCATCGACTTCTGTGGCCCCGCCGTGTACGTCGTGATGTTCATGCTGTGCGGATATCTCGTCTACAAAGCAGGCTGGAGCGCAGTCGATCTCACGCTCGGTGACGTGAAATATTCCGGTTTCGACGCCGTGCCGGTCATGCTCGGTGCGATCGCCCTGGTCGTCTCGTACTTCTCCGGGCCGATGCTCAACTTCGGCGACTTCTCTCGCTACGGGAAGTCGTTCGCAGTCGTCAAGAAGGGTAACTTCCTGGGGTTGCCGGTCAACTTCCTCGTGTTCTCGGTACTCGTCGTCGTCACCGCATCGTTGACACTGCCGGTGTACGGTGAGCTGATCACCGATCCCGTTGCAACCGTGGCACGTATCGACAGTACCTTCGCCATCGTCCTCGGCGCCCTCACCTTCACCATCGCCACGATCGGCATCAACATCGTCGCCAACTTCATTTCCCCGGCCTTCGACTTCTCGAACGTCAGCCCGCAGAAGATCAGCTGGCGCGCCGGTGGAATGATCGCGGCAATCGGATCCATCCTCATCACCCCATGGAACCTGTACAACAATCCCGACGTCATCCACTACACCCTGGAGACCCTCGGAGCTTTCATCGGGCCACTGTTCGGAATCCTGATCGCCGACTACTACCTCGTGCGCAAGCAGAAAGTGATCGTCGACGACCTGTTCAGCATGTCGCCGACCGGAACCTACTGGTACAGCAAGGGATACAACCCTGCTGCAGTGATTGCCACCGTAGTGGGAGCCGTCGTCGCGATGGTCCCGGTCCTGGGTAAGGACCTCACCGGGATGTACACCGCAGCGCAGTACAGCTGGTTCATCGGTTGTGGGCTCGGATTTGCCGTCTACTACCTTCTCGCCACGCGCACCCCTCTGGCTGTTCGGAATGCTTCTTCTGCCGACACTGTGACGGTCGACTGATCCTCATGAGAATCAAGGTGATCAATCCCAACACCACGTGGGCGATGACCGCCAAGATCGAGGAATGTGCCTGGGCCGTCGCCGGCTCGGGCACATTCGTCGAGGCCGTCAGTCCTGCCATGGGTCCTGCGTCGATCGAGAGCCACTACGACGAAGCGCTCAGCGTCCCAGGGATTCTGACCGAGATCGCGTCCGGAGAGAAGAACGGCGTCGACGGATATGTCATCGCCTGCTTCGGTGATCCAGGCCTGGATGCAGCTCGCGAGCTGGCCAGGGGTCCCGTGGTCGCGATCGCCGAGGCAGCTGTGCACTACGCCGGTTTCCTCGGACGCGGATTCAGTGTCGTCACCACCCTCGGTCGGACTCGTGGCCGGGCTGCCGATCTGGTGGACCGTTACGGAATGGCGGCCCGGTGCCGCGGTATCCACTCCTGCGAGATTCCGGTTCTCGCACTCGATCGCGATCCCGATGCACGAAAGGTGATCCTGGAAGCCTGTTTCGACGCCTTGGAAAGAGACGGCTCGGATGTCCTCGTTCTGGGGTGCGCCGGGATGGCGGACCTGTGCCAGGATCTGTCCGACGAACTGGGGGTGCCGGTAGTCGACGGTGTTGCCGCTGCCGTCACCATGGTTCAATCCTTGATCACGCTAGGATTGTCGACCAGTACGCGCGGTGAGTTCGCGCGGCCCCTACCCAAGAACTACACCGGAACTTTGGCACCGTTTTCTTTGTGAACCCGCCCGAGCGACAATCGAGCGCCGATCATTGCCAGGGCCAGAGCGGCGAACAAGACGCCGGCCCAAACCAATTGACGTGTTCCGAGGTGTGTGAGAAACAAACCACCTGTCGCTGTTCCGAGCGTGATCCCCAGATTGGAGAACGAAATGAACAGGCTGTTACCGAATTCGGGTGCATCGACCGAATCTCGCCCCATCCAACTCTGGGAAATGACCAGTCCACCGGAATGCACCACGCCCCACACCAACACGGCAACAGTCATCGCAGCGAAGTACGGACCCACCAGATAGATCACCACGTACACGAGTATGTACAGCAACGGAAACGCCACGACTGTTCGCACCACACTCTTGCCGAGCAGGGCCCCGAAGACGAAGTTTCCGAAGATCATCACGACACCGAATGCCAAGAGCATCGCACTGATCCACGATCCGCTCATACCCGTCACCTCGCCGAGATATTCGGCGAAGTATCCGTACACCGAGAACATCGCCGCAAAAACGAACGTGACGGAAAGAATGGTCAACCACACGCCGGGTCGGCGAAGTATCCCGACCTGCGCACCGTACGACACACGTTGTGCGACCGGGGCCGAGGGCAGAAGTACCAGAATTCCGACAAACGCGAGCGCATTGACCACGGCACCGAAAACGAATGCCGTCGAAACCGACAAGTTCTCGGCCAGATACGACGTCAACGGCACACCGAAGGCAAAACCGACCGTGACACCGGCGAATACCTTCGTCACAGCAGAAGTGGCCTCCTCCGGTGGCACCAGACGAACCGCACTCGCCAACGCGACCGCGAAGAAGACCGGATGAACGACGGCGGGAATGATCCGGAAAGCGAACATCACCTCGAAACTCGATGTACTCGCGTACACCACGTTCGAGACCGCAAAGACTGCAATCGCCACCAACAGAACGGTTTTTCTGTTGATTCCCGAGGTGAAGAGCGTCGTGAACGGACCGGTGACCGCTACGACGAGCGCAAACACACCCACCAACCATCCTGCATCAGAAGTGCTGATGCCGAACTTGTCGCTGACCTGGGGCAGAACCCCGATAATCCCCATCTCTGTGGTGATGATCCCGAATACGCCCAACGCCAGAACCGGTATCAACAATTTCGACTTCACGACACACTCCTCCTACTACGCAACATCAGACAGATACATATCTAGATATGTAGATATATTTGGTGAAGCAAACCGGTCGACGAGGACAACCCGACCGCTACAGCTTTTCGCGAACGAATTCCCTGAACTCGCCGATCACAGCTTCGTTTCGTCGGTAGTACGTCCACTTCCCGATACGCTCGGACTCGAGCAGACCCACATCTTTCATGCCCTGCAGATATCCCGAGATCACCGACTGGGCAAGCCCCGAACGCGACTGGATGTCACCAACACAGACCCCGATATGGAAACCGAGATCTTGTTGGGTGTACGAGTCTTCGTCGAAATACTTCGCCGGGTGCGCGAGCCACTCCATGATCTGCAGACGCGTGGGGTTGGACAACGCCTTGAAGATCGCCAACGCTTCCATCGATCACACCCCGCCCTTCGCCGACCAGAATGCATCTACTTTTGTAGATACGACTCGCGAAGTCAAGCCCGCAAAAGGCAGATGGGGGCGTGCATCACACTCCCACGCCCGAAGTGAGCTGTGCCACTTGCACTTCGACGACCTGCGGAAACAGATGCCCCGACTTTCTATCTGTGACGACTTGTTTATAGTTATCGCCAACAACGAATTGTCGGAACTTTCCCGTTCGCCCGAGAACATCCGCGGGTGAACACAATTCGCTCACCATCAGCCGTACCCGGCTTGTCATTCGGGAGTCGAACCATGAGCACACCACGTCAGTTCGGGCTCGATCTCCGATGGTGATGTCGAAGCTCGCCAAATGGCAGCTGGTCGCCCTCGTAGTGGTTGCACTCCTGGGTTTGATCTACGTCGGAGCGAAATACGTACGGCTGGACAATCTTCTGGGATTCGGCCAATACACGGTCAAAACCGAACTGGCGACGTCCGGTGGCATCTTCACCAACGCCGAAGTGACATACCGCGGTGTGCCCGTCGGACGCGTCGGCGACATGTCGCTCACGACCGAGGGAATCGAAGTCGACCTGCTGATCGACAGCAGTGCTCCGCAGATCCCCGCATCCGCGCGAGCCGTAGTGGCCAACCGCTCTGCCATCGGCGAGCAGTACGTCGACCTTCAGCCCGATACCGACCAGGGCCCTTTTCTCGAAGACGGCTCGGTGATCGCAGTGGCCGATACCACCACGCCGATTCCGATCGAGAACGTATTGACCAGCGCCGACGGTCTGGTGCACTCCGTTCCCGTCGACGCGCTCCACACCGTCGCGAAGGAACTCGGCGCGGCATTCAACGGCAAGGGCGAAGATCTACAGGTACTTGCCGACTCGCTGTCGGGGATTTCCCAGTCAGGCCTCGACGCCCTTCCACAGACCCTCGGACTGATCCGTGACAGCCAGACCGTACTCACGACCCAGTCCGATCAATCGTCGGCGATCAAGCAGTTCAGCACCGATCTCGACGCACTGACCGCGCAGCTGCGCACCAGCGACCCCGACATTCGACGGGTGATCGACAACGGCATACCGGCCAGCGAACAAGTCGGCTCTCTCGTCACCGAAGCCGGCCCCGCGCTCACGACCAATCTCTCGAACCTCGCTGCAGTTGCGTCGGCAGCAGCACCGACAGTGCCCACCCTGCAGCCCTTCTTACTCTTTCTGCCTGCGCTCGCCGGGGCAGCGCCCACCGTGGCACCAGGCGATGGAACCGTGCACCTGGGCTTGGTACTCGAGACCAACAACCCGCTCTCGTGCACCGTCGGATACGAAGGGACGATGGCAATTCTCGACGAGATGAAGCGCAAAGACCCGAACTTCGACGACACGACGCAGAACTTCCCTCTGAACACCGCTGCCAACTGCCAGGCACCTCAGGGCAGCGAAACGGGTGTCCGGAGCGCCAACCGCATCGCCTTCGCCGATCCGAACACCTCCCAGCCGTGGGACAGCATGCCCAAGGTGGACCCCGACAAGCTCGATCTCAACCCGATCGCCACCCAACTGGCTCCGATGCTCGGCGCCACCCCGAAGTAGGCGAAAACGACTGGCACCGTCGACGCTCGGCGACGATGATGATGTGATGCCGGAAGGAACGCCTGAGGGGATTTCACAGGGGATGTCGCGAAGTTTCGAAGAACTTGTCGCCGAGGCCGAGTCCGCCTCCGTCGACGGGTGGGATTTCTCGTGGCTCGACGGCCGGGCCACGGAGCAGCGTCCGTCGTGGGGGTATCAGAACCTCATGGGTGAGCGTCTCGGCCGCGCCGGCGCCGCGTTGGACATCCAGACCGGCGGCGGCGAAGTCCTCGCCGCTGCACCAACACTCCCGCCTGTGATGGCAGCAACCGAATCCTGGCCACCGAACGTCATCAAGGCCACCGCCCTTCTGCGTCCCCGAGGTGTGGTGGTGGTCGCGGATCCGGACGAGCCACCGCTACCGTTCGCCGATTCGGCTTTCGATCTGGTGACCAGTCGGCACCCTGCGACGGTGTGGTGGGCCGAGATCGCTCGGGTACTCGAACCGTGGGGGGAACGTACTTCGCTCAACATGTGGGTCACGCGAGCGTGTTCGAACTCGTCGAGTACTTTCTCGGTCCTCAGCCGCAGGCTCGTCGCGGACGGCACTACGAGGACGAAAGTGCCGACGCGGTTGCCGCTGGGCTCACCGTTGTCGATCTTCGTTTCGAGCGTCTGCGCATGGAATTCTTCGACATCGGCGCCGTCATCTACTTCTTACGCAAGGTGATCTGGATGGTTCCGGGATTCACCGTGGCGCAGTATCGAGACCGACTCCGCGAGCTCGACGAGCAGATCCGTCGCGATGGATCATTTGTCGCGTACTCGAGTCGATTCCTTATCGAGGCGCGCAGGTGAACCCGCATTACGCCGGGTGAACAGCTTTCCAATGTTCGGCGATGTCGATTCGCCGCGCAATCCAGACCTTCTCGTGCGACTGCACGTGATCCAGGAAGCGCTCGAGGGCAGCGACACGGGCGGGGCGGCCGACAATGCGGCAGTGCAACCCGACCGACAGCATCTTCGGCGATCCGGCCGTTCCCTCCGCATACAGCACGTCGAAGGCGTCGCGTAGGTGCGCAAAGAACTGATCACCGCTGGGAAATCCTGCGGGAGAAGCAAACCGCATGTCGTTGGTGTCAAGGGTGTACGGAACCACCAGGTGCTTCGCCGACTCTGTTCCACGGGGGACGTCCACCCAGTACGGCAGATCGTCGGCGTACGAATCGGAGTCGTAGACGAAGCCGCCGTGCTCGACCACCAATTCACGGGTGTTCGGTGAATCGCGTCCGGTGTACCAACCGAGAGGCGCCGAACCCGTCAGATCCTGCAGGATCTGGACCGCCTCGGCCATGTCTGCACGTTCTCGCTCGATGTCCACGGATTGGTACGACTTCCATCGCAATCCGTGACATGCGATCTCGTGACCCAATTCCTGAAAAGCACTGACCGCTTCCGGGTTACGTTGCATCGCGCGCGCCACCGCGAAGATGGTGAGAGGCAGGTTCCGCCGCTCGAAAGTCCGCAGGACACGCCACAATCCGGCCCGAGAGCCGTATTCGTACAGCGATTCCATACTCATGTGTCGATCCGGAAATGGTTCTGCCGGAGTCATTTCCGACAAGAACGTTTCCGAAGCCGCGTCGCCGTCCAGAACGCTGTTCTCGGCACCCTCTTCGTAGTTGAGCACGAACTGAACAGCTATCCGCGCGTCGTCGGGCCAGTGGGGGTGCGGCGGATGAGGACCGTACCCCACCATGTCCCGGGGATAGTCGTCGCGCGGATAGTCGCTCATGCCGACAACTTACCGTCAGCGCTCCGAGATCACAGCGCGAGCAGCATCTGTCAGTACGCCGAAGACTCTCAGCCGCGCGAGGCCACCGTCGGGGAAGATGTCCAGACGAACATCGGTGACCGGGACTTCGGATTCAACCGGGAAGCGATGGCGGGTGTCCGGACGCAGAGTGGTTCGAGGCAAGAGTTCGATCCACTCCCCTCCAGACGTCCGGCCGGTCAGAGCGCCCTCACCCGGACTGTTTCCGAGGAAATACGAGGTGTCGATCTCGACAAAGCTCAGCACGCCTTCACCTGCGAGTTGTACTTGTACCCAGTCGTTTCCGTCGTCGCGGCGCCTGGCCGTCTCCCACCCGTCACCCATCGAGGCAGCGCGTCCGGGAAACAGAATGTTCTGCGGCGAGCTGTAGAACATGTTGGAGCAATCGGTTACGCGGCCACCGTTTTCGAGTGCTGCGAGGTCCAAGGGCCCGGCGTCGAGGAACCGCGGGTCTGGCCGTGCTTCACCGTGAACACGGAACCTGGCAACACCGCCGTCCGGGTAGATGGTCAGCTTGACGTGTGTCCACCGCTCCTCCGAAGACACCGAGAACGGATTCTCGGAGTCGCCTTGAACGGGCGAGCGCTCGACGATGGTTGTCCACTCGTCGGAACCGGCCAGGTCGAGTGGATCCGGATACCCGTCCACGGAGATTGCTTCCACCGAGATCTCGGGCGGGTAATTGCCCTTGAACCAGGCCGTGTCGACGACGACGCCTCGCACCACTCCGGGAACACCGAGGCGCACGATCGCCTCGTCATGACCTGCCACCCGGCGACGACGGGTCTCCCAACCGTCGTACACCTGACCCTTGTGACCGAACGTTGCCGGCTGGTATCCAGCTTTGCCCGGTCGGATCAGGGCCTCACGCTCGGCGAATGCCTCGTCGTTCGCCCAGATGACGGCTCCGCCGAGGGTGCGCAGTGCCAGGTCGGGCAGCAAGGTGAATTCGGTGGTGCTCATCGGTCAGTGTTCTCCTGTGATCGGTGTGGTGCGTCCTACGAGGTGGCGGAGTGCGTCGGTGTCGGCACTCGGGGCGAGCCTGAGCACTTCGGATTCCGGATAGGCCCCCGCGTCGAGCCCGCGCAGAACCACCGCTGCCAGCGCCTGGGCAGTTGCGGGTTCGTCGATCACGTCGCCACCTTGGCGCCCCAGGTACGACTGGATGCGCGGAGCAGCGGCGCCGAGCGCGTTGCGGTAGAAGCCGAACGTGGCGAGCCAGCGGGTGACCAGATGCCCGGGGTGCATGTCCCACCCCTGGTAGTAACCGCGTTCCAGGGACCGTGTGACGAGGCGATGGTGCCGCGTGATCGCGTCGCGAATCGCCGTGGCACTCCCGACGGGCGCAACCTGAGTGGACCCGTCGCACACCCAGACGCCGGTCTGAGCGGCAGCAGCCAACATGACAGCCTTTGCGTGGTCTGCCACCGGATGTTCGAGCGACTGATGACGTGATGCAATTCCACATGCCGCGCTGTAATCGTAAGTGCCGTAATGCAATCCCGTCAGACGGCCGGCTCCGCGATGGATGGCCGGAGCAACTGCCACCGTTCCGTCGGCAGCGATGACCGCCTGCGGGCTCTCGATCTGCAACTCGAACCGAAGCGAACCGGTCTCGAGTCCATGGGCATTCTCCAGTTCTTCGCAGAGCAACACCGTCGCCGTGACCTGCTCCACCGCGCGCAGTTTGGGAACGGTGAAGACAAATCCGTTCGGCACTCCGCCGGCGGCGTCGAGCACCAGCTCGAGAGTCCTGATCGAGCGCCGACGCTCGCCGGCCGGTAACCCCTTGAACCTGATGCCACCCCAGCTCGGACCCGCAGAATCAGTGCTGAGCGCTGCGAGTGTCCGGCCGGCCGACGTCGCTGCCGCGTCTTCTTCCTCGTCGCTGCGACGTCCGTACCCGTCCTCGAAATCTATTCGAAAGTCCTGGACCGGCTTGCGGCCGAGCTGAACTCGCACATCTGCGAGCGCATTCTCGGTGTCGAGATCGGCGAACACATGCGCATGAGAATCGAGAAGCGCGATCGCCTGCTCACCCCAGAGACGAGGGGTGTCGACAGTTGCGTCTGCAGCACTGACGTAAATCGTGTGCACAGGCTGGATCTCGTCACGGTTTCCCGGGTACTGCGCCGCGAGCCGCTCGTCCACCGGGTCCAGAAGTCCGTCCAGACGATCGTGGACGGCGGCGGAGAGTCGGGATTCTGTCATCGGACGATCTTCGCAGAACGTCCGCGAGCCCGCAGGTTCTCACGCCGCCGATCCAGTCCGGGTCAGCGACCTCCGACGAACGGAACGTTGACGAAGCTCGGCCGGTCCGCAGCCAACTCGATGTGCTGCGGCTTCAGTTGGCTGTCGGCGAGCATCGGCCCGAGTGCCAGGTAACGCGGCACGCTGGCAGCGTAGACGTCGACGCGGAGTCGGTGTCCGGGTTGTAGCACCGCGTCCGTCGGGAGCATGTTGATGTCGACGGCGGTGACTTCACCGGGAACCACCGGCTGACGGGTGTCGATCGTCAGATAGTGGTGCGGTTCACTGTAGTCACCGTTGGCCGAGCGAGTGCTCTTGGAATCGTCGACCGCCCGGAGCGACGCAGTCAGAGCGCCGTTCGTGATCGGTGTCGAGGTTCCGTCCGGCGCTACGTCGTTGACAGTCGCTGCCCAGAATCCGTCCGTCGAGTCCAGGACTGTCTCGAGATGGACGTTGATCGGGCCCGAGAGTGAGGTCGGCTCCGTCACCGCCTCACCGGTGAACGTCAGACCCTCCGCTTCCTGGAATCGGGAATCCTTGGAGCACGACGCACCGAGCACCACGGAGATCCCGGCAGTTCCCTGTGTTCCGTCGCCGGAACAAAAGCCTCGCAGTCCTGGTGCGACCGTCAATCGCGCTGCGGCACTGGACGGGTCATTTGTCAGCGAACCGTCGTACGCCGCGTGGGCGGCAGTTCCGCTGGGCGCGGAGTTCAGATACATACGTTCGTACGTCGCACCCGCTCGCGGGAACTGATCATCGGTGATCCATCCGCCGCCTTGCTGCAACATCGTGACCGGGCCGTAGCGATCGATTCCGTTGTCGATGCCCTTGAGCCACATGTCGAACCACGCACGTTCGAGTACATCGAGGCGCGGCGGCGCACCGTCCTTGCCGAATCCTCCACCGGGAGTGACGTGATAGCCGTTCCCCATGATCAACTGCTTCTGGCCGGGTGGCAGATCGATTCCGTTGTAGATCCGCGGCTCGCTGTTGGCGAAGATGTCGTGCCAACCGCCGTAGACCATCGTCGCAGCGGTGATGTTGCCGACGTCAGCGGATCGGTCCTGATAGAACTGACCGTCTTGCGCGACTTGGAGAGTCGACGGTGACACGTCTTCGATTCTCTGGGCCGTCATCGCTTGTACCAGTTCGGGAATCAGTGTTCCCGGATCCTCGAGGCGGCTCGCCAACCACAGTGGATCGAAATTTCCTTGCAGGATGTCCTGCACGTTCGGGATGAGCTTGAGTCCGTTGACCGCGGTCAACCACAACGGCATGAACCCCACTCCGAGGCCACCACCGGTCCCGACGATGTCGCGCAGCAGATCGTTGCCTGGTTCGACCGGGAAGATCGCCTTCAGCGCAGGGGGGTTGTTGCTCGCCGCCTGCACCGAATTGATCGCGGAGTACGAGATACCCGCCATCCCTACTTTTCCGTCCGACCACCCTTGCTTGCTCATCCAGTCGATGACCTCGATCGAATCCTGTTGCTCGCGCTTGCCGAGGACATCCCAATTACCTTGGGAGAAGCCGGTTCCACGCGCGTCGACCACGACCTGGGTGTATCCGTTCTGGACCAGGTCACGGTTGACGCCGAGAACCCGTGCGCCTCCGCCGGCGATGACGCCCGTCAACTCCGACACTCCGTCGAACGGCGCAGCGAGGTCGAGCGAGTTCGCCACGTCCATCAACGTCTCACCCACCTGCGGGATCGACAGAGCTGAATCCACCAACGTATCCAGCAGTTTCGTGTACGGCGTGATGTTGAGAACCGAAGGTGTCTTCGATTCCACGGCGCGCCCGGACGCATCTGCCGGGCGGTACACATTCGCTTGTAGAACGGTGCCGTCACTCATCGTGATGGGCACGTCCCACTCGATGGAGACCCCCGGATACTGTGGCGCCGCCTCCGTAGCCGCGAGCCAGGCTTGTCCGTCCGACCCGCCCGTCGGATCCGCAGAAGCGACGGCACTCGGCACCGTCAGGCCCACGACGCACAGTCCCACCGCAATCGTTGTCGACCTTCGACGTAGAAGTCGTGTCTTCACGAAAACCCCAATTTTCTGTTGTGATGACCCAGCCCTGCCCCCACGACAGTGACCGGCGTCACGAACTTACCGGATAGTAACTTCCGTCCCATATGTCGTCAATAGGTCTGAATGCCGGCCGGACGGCTAGCTTTGAAGATGTGTCACGATCTCCCCTTCCCGTCCGCGACGGCCTGAACCCCAGTCGCATCCGTCAGCCCGAAGACGGCATGTGGGCGACGACGCTCGACTACCTGCTCGAACGGTTCCCCCAGGATGCCGTCCGCTTGCGGGAGAAAGTCGCAGCCGGGGAAGTCGTCGACGAGAAGGGCGTCGGAATCACCGAGGCGAGTGCTTACGCTCCGCGGCGGTTCGTCTACCTGTACCGAGACCCACCCGTCGAGTCGCGGGTACCGTTCGAGATCGACGTCCTGCACCGGGACGAGAACATCCTGGTCGTGGACAAGCCGCATTTCCTGGCGAGCACCCCACGAGGGCGATACATCGCCGAATCGGCACTGGTCAGATTGCGCCGGGACCTCGATCTGCCGGAGTTGAGTCCCGCTCATCGCCTCGACCGCGTCACAGCGGGACTACTGCTGTTCACCGTGCATCAGGCGGCCAGGCGCGGCTACCAGACCATGTTCGCCGAGCGCCGCGTCGCCAAGGAATACGAGGCCATCGCGCGTTACGACGCACAGGTGAGCACTCCCGTGGTCGTGCGCAGTCGCATCGTCAAAGAACGCGGGGTACTCAAAGCCGAGGAGATCGAGGGCGAACCCAACAGCGAGTCGCGGATCGAACTGATCGAGACGCGGGACGGCTTCGCGCGGTACCGGTTGATCCCCCATACCGGCAAGACCCATCAACTGCGCCTGCACATGACCTCCGTCGGGCTCCCGATCCACGGCGACAACTTCTATCCCGACTTCTACGACGTTGCCGCAGAGGATTATTCGAACCCGCTGCGCCTGCTGTCGAAGGTTCTCGAGTTCGAGGATCCGATGACCGGCCGGCTGCGACGGTTCGAAAGTCGGCGAACCCTGTCCTGGCCGGACGAATCAGGCGGTGGCGACTCGCCGTAGGGACCCCGGACCCTTCCACTGCGCCACCGATACCGGGAGGATGGAAGCGCAGACCGCACCGCAAGAGGAGACCAGATGAGCAAGACCGCTGTCGTACCCGAAGCCGTACGGGAGATCGAGCGCAAGTACGAGGCGCCGGCCGAGCAGGAAGTCCCCGCCTTGGGTGGACTTCCCGGTGTTGTCGGTGAGCCGGTTCACGACTCGATACAGCTCTCTGCCACCTACTTCGACACCGCCGACTACCGGTTGCTCGCCGAGAAGATCACGCTGCGCAAGCGCGAGGGCGGCGATGATGCGGGGTGGCACATGAAACTTCCCGCAGGCCAGGACACTCGAACCGAGATCCAGCTTCCGCCGGACGAGAGCACCGATGTCCCCTCGCCGCTGTCGAGTCTGATCCGGGCGATCATTCGCGGTCACGACCTGGTTCCGGTCGCCCTGATCATCACCGACCGGGAGCGCACCCGACTCAACGGCGAAAACGGTGTTCTGCTCGCCGAAGTGGTCTCCGACACCGTCATCGCCTGCAAGGCAGACGGTTCCGGTGAATCGACGTGGCAGGAAGTCGAGGTCGAACAAGGCGCAGGCGGACAAGATCTGGCCGACGCAATCGAGACGGTTCTACTGGACGCCGGGCTGGAGCGTTCTGCAAGTCCGTCCAAACTCAAACGAGCATTGGGTACTTCGGTGACCCCGTACGTCGGTCTCGAGATCACCACGGGCAAAGCGTCGAATCCGCGGATTCTGTTGCGCAATTACCTCATCGAACAACTACGCGCACTGGTCGCAGCGGACCTCGGAACGCGTCGGGCCGACGACGAAGCCGTTCACGACTTCCGGGTTGCAGCTCGTCGCATCCGCAGCGCTCTTCAGTCCTACGCGGGCCACTCCCCCAAGACCGACGATCTGATCACCGACCTGCGGTGGATCGGTGGAAAGTTCGGTGACGCCCGCGACGTCGAGGTCCAATGGGAACGTCTGGTCGAACGCCTCGGCGAAATCGACGAGATGCCCGAACGAGAAGCTGTGCGTGCTCGAATCGACGAGTTCTTCTCGGCCCGCGGTGAAACCGCGCAGGAAACAGCCCTCGAAGCGCTCGATTCCGAGCGCTACACCACGCTGCTCGATCGTCTCGACGAGTACGTCGGCGACCTCGAGTTCGACGCCGTCGCCCACCGTGTGGGAAAGAAGGCGTCGGCACGAGAGTTGGCCCATACCCTGCGCCACCTGGCTCACAAGGTCGGCAAGCGAGTCGATCACGTCTTCGATGCCGATACCCGCGCCGAGCGTGACGAGCGAATGCACCGCGCACGCAAGGGTGCCAAGCGGATGAAGTACGCGATCGAGGTCATGGAACCGGTGTCGAAGAGCCGAGCCAAGCGCGCCTTGAAGCATTTCAGCCACTTCCAGGACGTTCTCGGCGAACATCAGGATTCCGTTGTCGCCCAACACCATCTGCTCGAAATCGCGGCGGAGCAGGAACACACGTCTTTGACCAGCTTCGGATTGGGCATGGCCTATCGGCGAGAACTGGAAATAGCCGACGGGCAGTCAACCCTGCTCCGCAAGACGTGGAAGGAAGCCGTGAAGTCGGCGTCGTCACTCTGGTGACTTCGCCGCAACCAGTCGACCGATCTCGATCATTTCAGAGGGAGTAGACATGAACACACTTGCAGGACACCAGGATGTCGTCGCCGGCATCGACGGATCCGAGGCGTCCACGGCCGCGGCCCGGTGGGCCGCCTCGGTTGCGAATGCGGTGAACTCACGACTGATTCTGGCGCACGCCCTCCCGCAGGAGGGTCCGATCTACAGTCCCGCTGCAGTGATGTTGCAGTCGCAGTTCCTCAGCCAGATCCGCGAAGACGGCGAAGCGATCGTCGACGCCGCTGCCGCGGTGATTTCAGCTGAATTCCCGGAACTGACCGTCGAATCCGAGATCGCACCAGGCCCGGCGTCGACGCACATACTCGAATCTTCGGGTACCGCACGCCTGATCGTGATGGGGTCGACCGGATCGGGTGCACTGCGTTCGAGGCTGCTGGGTTCGACTGCACTGAAGGTGGCAAATCACGCCACCTGTCCGGTCACGGTGTGGCGTGGTTCGGCGCAGAATCCCGGTCCGGATCAACGTCCCGTCATCGTCGGAGTCGACGGAAGTGCGTTGAGCAAGAAGGCCGTCGAGTACGCGTTTCGTTATGCCGATCAGTTCGACGCGCCGCTCATCGCCGTCCACACCTGGCAGGGCTCGTCCACCTTCCGCGAGGGCGGAGCGGGAATCCTCATCGACTGGGAGGCCGTCGAGCAGGAGGAGTCGGCGCTATTGGCGGAAAACCTGGCCGGTATGGCCGACCAGTACCCGGACGTGCCGGTCACCCGCATCAGTGAACCCGGCGCCGCTGCTCCCGTCATGCTCAAGTACGCGGACGATGCGCAGTTGATAGTTGTCGGAAGTCACGGGCGCAGTGCGATGGCCGGCGCCGTGATGGGCTCGACGAGCCAGAATCTGCTGCACCATGCGCCGGGACCGGTCATGATCTGTCGCGCCTGAATTGCTGTGCGCCTTTATTAACCCCCCGCGGTTAATAAAGGCGCACAGCAGGGTCAGCCGAGACCCGTGCCCACCAGCTGACCTACTCCGTACGTCACAGCCATCGCCAGCGCGCCGCCGATCACCACTCGTAGCACGGCTCTGGTCTTGCGGGCTCCGCCCAGCGTCGCGCTGATCGTCCCGGTCAGTGCAAGTGCGATCAGCACCGCAAAGAAGGCGATGGGCACGCGGATACCCGTCGGCGGCAACAGAATCGCGACCAACGGGATCGCCGCGCCGATCGTGAACGAGATTGCCGACGAGATCGCCGCATGCCATGGATTGGTGAGATCGTCCGGGTCGATGCCCAATTCGACTTCGACGTGTGCCGCGAAAGCATCGTGCTCGGTCAATTCTTCGGCGACTCGTCGAGCCGTCTCCTGGCTCAATCCCTTGTTCTCGTAGATCTCGGTCAGTTCCTGAAGTTCCGCCTCCGGTGTTTCGAGGAGTTCCTTCTTCTCCTTCTGCAGGAGTGCGCGTTCGGTGTCTCGCTGAGCGCTGACCGAAACGTACTCACCCAACGCCATGGACACAGCGCCGGCAACCAGACCAGCGAAACCGGCGGTGAAGATCGCGGAGCGCTCGGTTGTGGCTGCCGCAACACCGACCACGAGGCCTGCGGTCGAGACGATTCCGTCGTTTGCACCCAGAACACCTGCACGCAGCCAATTCAGGCGATTGTTCAAACTCGGTGCGTGAGGTTCGGATTCCCCACCGGGCGCCCCGTCGGTCAACTGCACACTGTCTCCTGACATGGCAACAGATTAGGACGATCAGTCCGGTTGCGATAGCAATCTGAGCCTGTCCTTCGCGCACTGATATATTCCGACCAGCACCCCAACCAAGCATTTGTTAGGTTGAGAATCGGCAGACACCTGGAGGCATTGTGAGCACAGCACGCACAGCTTTTGTCAGCGGAGGAACCGGCGGAATCGGGTCGGCGATCGCCTTGACTCTCGCCGAACGCGGACACGACGTCGCCTTCACCTACCGAAACAACAAGGACGCCGCCGAGCAGCTGAGCGAGCAGATTCGCGCGCATGGCGTACGCGCCCACTCGTACCCTCTCGACCTCACCGACGAATCGTCGATCAACGCCGCCGTCAGCGATGCGGTCAGTGATCTGGGTGGGCTGACGACCCTCGTCCACGCTGCCGGACCGCACGTCCCGATGACGCACCTCTCACGCGTGACTCCGGCGTTCTTCACCGAACAACTGAACCAGGAAGCCGCGGCGTTCTTCACGCTCGTCCACACCGCCCTGCCTGCGCTGCGTGCATCCTCGGGTTCGGTGGTAGCGGTGACGACCGCGGCTACGGATCGTTTTCCCGTGCGCGACGGACTCTCCGCAGGCACCAAAGGGGCTGTCGAACAACTGGTTCGCGGATTCGCCGCAGAGGAAGGACGCTACGGCGTCCGGTTCAACGCCGTAGGACCAGGCATGTTGACGGACGGAATGGCCGAGCGTCTGATCAACTCCGCCGAACTCGATCAGGGCGCGCTCGACGTGACCATGAGCCGAATCCCGTTGAAGCGCTTCGGATCGGCCACCGACATCGCCGAAGCCGTATGTTTCCTCGCGAGCGACGCCGCCGGATTCATCAGCGGCCAGAAGCTCAACGTCGACGGCGGATACACCGTGTGAGTTCTATCCGCCCAACTTGCGAAAGACCAGGCGCACGGCAAGTTCGAGATGCGCCATCACTTCGTCTGTCGTCATCCGGCCGGCAACCCACGAGACGAGACTCGACATCCAGACGTCGTCGATGACCTTCACCGCGTCCAGTTGCTGCTGCGAGACTTCCTCGACGCCGATAGCCTTCGCGAACATCTCGGTCACGACCCCACCGAGTGCGTTGAGTTCCGGAGTCGCCGATGCGTCTGCGAACATGTACGCCCGAACCAACGCTTCGTAGCGGAGGTGATCGGTCTCGAGGACCTCCGTATTCTTGCGCAGCACAAACAGAATCCGGTCCGACGGAGTCTCGCCGGGGATTACAAAGTCCTGGAATCTGTCACGCAAACCCTCGAACATCCACAACAATGCGACGACGAGCATGTGGTTCTTGGACGGGAAATAGCGGTAAACAGTCCCGATCGCGACGCCGGCACGATCGGCGACCGATCGCATCTGCACCGCGTCGTAGCCGCCTTCGGAGGCGGATTCCATTGCAGCGTCGACAATCCGGCGAAAACGCGCTCGCTGCGACGGCGTCGTACGACGTCCGGTCACCGAGCTACGTTCGACCACCGACTGGTCTGCCTTGTCGCCACCTGCCATGTCCACAACCCTTATTAGACGTCGTCAATACCGACTCCTAATGTAGCCGCCCAACGCAATTGTCGGGTGCACGACTGCCCGCTTCCGAAGTGCCCGCCAATGGAACCGGCCGAGATCAGGAAGCGCGCCGGGGCCGATCGGATCGGCCGCGTCTACGTGGATCTTCCGACCAGTCACGCGATGGTGCGCGTCGACCCGGCGCTGGAGTCCGGCGCCGGTCGGGTTGTGGCGCACGTCGCTCCGGCCTGCGTTGACCAGTTGGGACAGGCTGAGCGCGGCGAGCAGGCGGCCGACGCCGATCAGTCTGCGGTCTCTTGGCAAGGCCGAACCGCGGCTTGCCGAAGACCAGCGGAATCCAACCGCGACCGCTGCTCTCGGACGAGGCGACGGCCTCCGGCTCGCGGAAGGCAGCGTGAGCGATCAGCCCGAACATCAGCAGGGTGGTGATCATCGACGTTCCGCCCGCCGAGATGAGCGGCAATTGCAGACCGGTCACCGGAATCAAGCCCACCACGTACGCGATGTTGATGAACGCCTGTACGACGATCAACGTCGTTGCCGTCGCCGTCATGACTTTGAGGAACGGATCGGTGGACCGCTTGGCAATCCGCAGCCCGACGATCAGTACCGCAGCAAAGAGAGCAACGACGATCAGCGCGCCGACCAGACCCAACTCTTCACCGATCACGGCAAAAATGAAGTCGTTGTGTGCTTGCGGGAGGTAGCTCCATTTGGCGTCGGACTGTCCCAGACCACGACCGAAGATGCCGCCGTTCGCCAATGCGTACTTCGCCTGGGTGCTCTGGAAGTTCAGGCCTTGCGGGTCGAGATCAGGATTGAGGAAGGCTTTGATGCGATCCGAGCGGTAACCAGCAGTAAGCCCGAGCACGAGAAACGCGACTGCGGAACCGAGTGTGAGGCTGATGAACGTCTTCATCCGGAACAGCCCGAACCACAGCACCGACATGAAGATGATGCCGATCGTGATGGTGGTTCCGAGGTCTTTCTCCAACACCACCAGGACCAGAACCAGCAGGGTCGTACCGCCGATCACCGGCAGCGCGCGATTGACGTCCATCCGCGCCTTCATGAACGACGCAACCGTCGCTGCGGACCAGATCGCCAGAGCAAGTTTGGCCAGCTCCGACGGCTGGAAGGAAATACCCGCGATCACAAACCAGCTGCGCGCACCCATCTGTTCCGAACCGATACCTGGAATCAGCACCAGGACAAGAAGAACAAGACACAGGATCAGCAGCCACGGCGACGCTCTACGCATCGTTTCGGTCGGTAAGCGCACGACCGCCACGAACATCACCAAACCGATCGCCGCGAACATGCACTGCGGCCAGAATCTGGCATAGGACGTCCCGGACAGAACATAGGACTCGACGCCCGAAGACGAGAGCACCATCAGTAGTCCGAACGCGACGATCAGCACGACCAGACCGACGATCATGTGGAAATCGAACAGCGGCCGATTCGTCCAGAGCGCCGTTCGAGCACGGAAGGGCGTCGATGTGCGGTCACGTTTGTCCGACGATCCACGGGGCGAGTTAACTGGCTCTCCACTCCCGCGACCGTTGGGCTTGTCTTCACTGCGACCGGTCACCACACAAGTATCGTCCCACGACTCCTAACCCATGGGTAACACAAGTCCCATGAGTCACACGGGCTCGGCCTTCGAACGGACTCGACAACCTACGAAATGCCTGTTCACACCCTTCGCCGACGTCTGTCTGCTACCGCTGCTGCCAACGAGAGCGTCAACATGACCACACAAACGGCCAGTGCGATACCGAGCGCACGTCCGTATCCGTCAGTCGACGATCCCAGTACACCGAGATACAACCCCGACACCGCGGCCAGCGAGATGGTCGCGGACAGGCGCTGCGACAGTTGCAGGAAACCCGCTGCCACTCCGTTCGCGCCCGTCGGTGCATATTCGAGAGTCAGAACCCGATTTGGCGCGTCGACCAAGCCGCTGGCAACTCCCGACAGCACCGCCAGGACTACCAGCACCGGGATCAGATGTTCCCGCGGAATCACATTGACCGCTACGACGTAGCCGAGGATGACGAGGATCTCGCCGACTATCGCAAAAACCACCGCACTTCGACCGAACCTGGCGACCAACCGCCATCCGAAAGCCGACGTCAGTGCCATCGCGAGTGAGCTACCGGTCATGATCAACGCCGCACTCAGCGGCGCGAAGCCCAAACCTTCGATCAGATAGAGGCTGAGCACCGCGTTGACGGCGAGGATGGATCCGAACCAGAAGAGTGCAACCGTTGTACCCAGTCGGAAGCCCCGTGAGGCGATCAACGACGGAAGCAGTACCGGCGTTCCGCCGCGGTCGGCGTACCGCCGCTCCCAGAACCAGAAGGCAACAGCAGCGCCGAACGCGCCGATCAGGAAAACCGCGGCGACAGTGACACTGGTTCGGGTCACGATGGGCCACAACAGGAGCCCGGTCGTAGTCGCCAGCAGACACAGCCCGACCGGATCGATCGACGCGCCTGATCGGGTGGTCCGATCACGGCGCAGAAAGCGAAATGCCAACATCAGAGTGATCACGGCAAACGGCACATTGAGAACGAGAAGCAACCGCCATCCGAAGTCGGCGTCGGAATACTTCAGCAGAACGCCACCGAGGATCGGTCCGGAAACGCCGGCCAGCCCACCCGCGGTGCTGTACGCGCCCAACGCCTTCGCCCGAGCCTTTCCGGACACCCGGTCGGTGATGATGCCGAGCACCTGCGAACTGATGGTGCCTGCGCCGATCCCTTGCCCCAGCCGGGCCGACACGATCATCGACGGGTCCGACGCACACGCTCCGAGGATTCCCATCACCGCGAAAATGCTCAGCCCCGACAAGAACAAGCGTCGACGCCCGACGACGTCACCGAGTCGGCCCGCCGGCACCAGGGCCAAGCCGAAAGTAAGCGAATAGCTCGCGAGGATCCACTGCACTTCGGAGGTCGACGCGCCCAGTGACGCACGGATGGACGGAACTCCGATTCCGAGCACCGCCGAATCGAGAAGAGTGGTGAAACCCGCGGCGACGCAAACGACAATCTCCCAGCGGACGGCCGAATCGAGCTTGGTGGATTCGGCCGTCGCTGTGACCGTGTGCGACAGGACCCGTTACCCCGCAGCTTCGGACGGAGCCCGACGCGTGAGCGGCGGCCGCAGACCCAGGTGCTCTCGCAGCGTCGACGTGGAGTACTCGGTGCGATACGCCCCACGCTCCTGCAACTCCGGGATCAACCAGTCGACGATCTCGTCCAACCCGGTCGGCACCAGGTACGGCGAAATGTTGAAGCCGTCCGACGCTCCGTTGCGCACCCAATGCACCAACTGGTCGGCCACCTGGCCGGGAGTGCCCGCAAAACCCGAACGCTGCGAGGTCTCGATGGCGACCTGACGCAGGGACAGGTTCTTTGCCTCCGCGAGCGCCCGCCATTCACGCGCGATCGCAATGGGGTCGTTGCCGTCCCGCGCTGAACCGCGTGTCTCGGAAACGGGGCGGGCAACCGGATCTTCTTCGGGCAGTGGACCGTCCGGGTCTCGATCGGACAGATCCTTCCCCCACACCAGTCCGACCAGAGACAGGGCAGTCTGACCGGTGAACTGGCCTTCGAGGACCCACCGCGCTTTCTCCTCGACCTCGGACTCGTTCTCCGCCAACACGATCTGTGTGCTGGGCAAGATCTTGACGTCGTCCTCCGGTCGTCCGGCTCTGCGCAACCGAGCCCGAATGTCCTCCGCGAAGTCGAGAGCGCCGTCGAAATGCGTCCCGTGTCGGGAGAATATGACATCTGCATGTGTCGCCGCGAAATCGCGTCCACTCGGCGAATCGCCCGCTTGGAAGATGACCGGATGCCCCTGGCGGCTTCGGGGAAGGGTCGGCGTCACGGAGATGTCGAACTGCGAAGTCTGCTTGCGTACGTCGCCGACGGCTCCCGGACTCGACCAGTGCTCGGACGTGCGAGAGTCCGAGATCGCGTCGTCGGCCCACGAATCCCACAGTGCCCGCGCGGTTTCGATGAACTGCCCGGCACGCTCGTAGCGTAGGGCGTGATCGAGGAAGCCACCACGACGGAAGTTCTCTCCAGTCCACGCGTTGTCGGTGGTCACCGCGTTCCAGCCAGCCCGTCCACCGGAAAGCAGATCGAGGCCGGAGAGTCGACGCGCGAGGTCGGCCGGTTCGTTGTACGTGGTGTTCTGCGTCGCGACCAACCCGATCTTGTCGGTGATACCGGCGAGTGCGGCCAACTGCGCGATGGCGTCGGGGCGGCCGGCGATATCGAGGTCGAGAATCTTGCCGTTCTGTTCGCGGAGGCGAAGGCCCTCACCGAGGAAGAAGGCGTCGAACAGGCCTCGCTCGGCGGTGAGTACCAACCGCCGAAACGTCTCGAAGTCGATCTGGGAACCACTGGCGGAATCGGACCAGATGGTGGTGTGGTTGACCCCTTGGAAGAAGACGCCGAAGTGAACGTGAGCGTCGGGTCGAGGTACGGCGGAGCGTGATGCAGTCATGGCCGAAATATCCTTAGCGCGAAGTCAAGTCAGGAGGAGTGGGCAAATCGATTTGCGGGCCGCTGCAGACCGAGGTTGCCCCTCAGGGTCGATCCCGGAACCGGGCGTCGCGTCAGCCCGGCCTTGGACAGCGCCGGAAGAACGAATTTGGCCAGCACCGGAAGGTCCTCGTCGATCACGAGAGCGTGGACATGAACCCCGTCGAGGTGCCCAGCCAACTCCCTCAGAACTACGGCCGCCTCCCCTGGATCTGCAGCGAGGAGCAGTCGTCCACTGTCGACGGCTTTCCCGTGCGAGTTCAGCTCGATCAACCGCTGCGCCGCAGACAGATTGGGCGTATCGAATGCCACATCGACCTCGACGACCACCAATGACGCGCCCTCATCGCGCGCCTTGGCGGCCGACTGTGTAACAGCCTCCACCGAATCACCGGAAACGAGAACGACATCCGCCTGGCGTGGATCGATTTCTCCGTAGCGTCCGAACACCACCAACTGACCTTGCGGCGGTCGCGGAACGATTGCGGGCCCCTTCACCGAGAACGTGTCACCCTCGAAATTGACGTAATGCAGACGATCGCGCTCGAGGAACCGTCCGCTGAGATAGTCACGGACGACGGCGTCGTCCTCCCACGAATCCCAGAGATCGGTCACGACCGTGACCGAATCCCGCTGCTCCTGCTGACGCGCCGACTCCGTTGTCACCGGAGCTCTCCCCCACGCCTTCGCCGCAGCTTCGTCTTCGACCGGAACAGCCAGCCAGCCACCGCGCCCACGGGAGGAGTAGTCGAGCGTCGCCAATTGCGAAGACGTGTGGAATGGTTCGGCGTACGTGGTCCCGACGACGGGGACCAACCCGATCGTGCTGGTCGTCGCCGCCACGTACGACGCCCGCGAGACGGCGTCGATCCGGCCGACGACGTCGCCACTCGGCGGAAGGATGGAATCGTCGAACGTCGCGAAGGTGAAGCCCGCATTCTCGGCAGCCGCGACGCGATCGCGCACGGTCTTACCCGTGAGCAGCTGATCCGGGCGGTGCGAACTTCGGCGCCAGGCGGCGGGGTGAGTGCCCTCGCCGTCCAGTTCGATACCCACGGCAAATACAGTCATGTGTCCTCCATCGGTCCTGGCGGTAGCACCCACACTGCGGTTAGGTAGCGGGTTGCTGCGGCATCATCGAGCCAGGTCTCTCAGCCACTCTGGATGGTGGATGCAATCTATGCGGGCCACACTGGACAAGTCAAATCACGCTTGACGAATCCTATTGACCTACAACCTATTTCAATTGAATCACACTGATCGAAAGGGTTGCATCGTTGATGCTGGACGTCGAAAGAGAACGAGCCCCGCCCGACTCGCGTCGGACGGGGCTCGCCTGGAGGGCAGCAGTTGATCTACTTCGCGCCCAGCCAGGCCTGGTCGAACAGCATGATTCCGGTAGCTGTGGGAACGACACCGTGAACGTTCTTCTGCCAGGCCCAGAACGATGTCAGTCCGCCGATCGGTGCGGACGGAACCGTCTCGTTCCACAGTGTCTGGATCTTGCCGATGACCGCCAGGGTCGACGAGTTGTCCTTGGCCTGTTGAAGATCTGCGATCAGCTGGTCCATCGCGGGGTTCGCGTATCCAGCAGTGTTCGCCATCGAGGTGCTGTTGGTCGTGGAGAACAATCCGAGATCGAGAATCGACTCGTACATTCCGATGCCCGCGTGCGCGAGGTCGAAATCGTGCTTGACGTAGACGTTCTGCACGATGTCGCCGGCATTGTTGGCCAAGATCAAGTTCACATCGAACCCGACGGCCTGCAACAGTGACTGCACGGCGAGACCGATCGCATGATCCTTGGGCTCACTCAGGACGGTGTAGTCGAGAGTGCCGTCGTACCCGTCGGCCTTTGCCTGATTCAGTAGTTCCTTCGCCTTCTCGGGGTCGTAGGCGATACCTGGTGTGTCAACATGCCATTGGGACGTCGGACCGAACAACTCCGAGCCCGGCAGTCCCTCACCATTTTCCACGCGCTGATCGATCAACGTGGTGTCGAGCGCGTAGCCGATAGCCTGGCGGACGCGAACATCCGAGCCCGGTCGGCCTTCACGGTTGTTGACGATCTCGGCACTACCGGCATTGAGCACGTCGATGTAGCCGGGGTAACCAGCGGACTTGGCGGAATTGATCGCCGACGTGAGGCCACGAATGTACGCGACATCGAGCTGACCGCTGTTCAACGATTCGAGATTGGCCTGCGGACCGTTGAGGGCGACCATTCGCAACTTGTCCAGCTTCGGAGCCCCGCCGTAGTAGGACGGGTTGGCCTTGAAAACTCGCTCGACGCTCGGAGTGAAGAGATCTTCGGTGAAGGGCCCGGCTCCGACAGCGGTGAACTTGTCGCCTTGCTGCGAACTCGGGGCGACGATCATCCCGTGACCGAGAGCGAGCATCGACGGGAAGCGCATCCACGGCGTCTTCAGCTTGAACACGACCGTCGTCGGATCGCTTGCCTGCGCCGATTCCACTGAAGCCAGCCAGAGCTCGGCGCCGTTGCCCTTGCCTGCGTTGTACCGATCGATACTCGCGATCACCGCGTTGGCGTCCAGGGTGGTGCCGTCGCTGAACTTCACACCGTCGCGAAGTTTCAGAGTCCAGGTGGCTCCGTCGTCAGCGGTCGCGAGCGATTCGGCAAGCTTGGGCTCGAATTCTCCGCTGGCAGTGTCGTAGCTCATCAAGACGTCGTAGACAGCTGCGAACGCCTCTCCACCGGAACCGCCGCGGGCGGCAGTCTTGGTCGGGTCGAGTGAGGGAACGAGTACCTGCACGCCGTACGTCATGGTCCCGCCGGCGACTGCACTCCCCGGATCTGGTTGCTCGTTGACCATGCCGGTCACGACGTCACCCGACGCAGTCGGTGTGTCGGTTCCGCTGTCGTCGTTGCTACTCGCGCAGCCCACCAACAAGACGCCGGCACCGAGCACCGCGACGGCGGCACGGCTCACTTTCCCGATACGCCAAGATCTCGAGTGCGACACAGGTATTCCACCTCACTTCCAGTAGACGCGACCAGGGATCGGCCGCAACCGGCTAATAGTGAAGTTCACGGCGGAGTGACGCACAGCACGTTCCCGGTGACCGGAAACATTCACGAAGGGATGGGCGCGTACTTGCCCAGATGGTCGCGCCGAAATGAAGATGGCGATTGGCATCGGAACACGAAAAAGCTCCAACCTCATGTTCGAAGAACATCGACGTTGGAGCTTGTTCAGAAGAATTGTTGTGGCCAGGGCCGGGATCGAACCGGCGACCTTCCGCTTTTCAGGCGGACGCTCGTACCAACTGAGCTACCTGGCCGGACGGCACCCGAACCGAATGCCTATCGCATTGCGTTGTTCTCAATCAAGAGACTGAGAACAACGCTTTGCGACCCTGACGGGACTCGAACCCGCGACCTCCGCCGTGACAGGGCGGCGCGCTAACCAACTGCGCCACAGGGCCTTGCTTTTTCCTTGCTGTGAAACCGTACTACATCTTCGAGCCGCTCCCAAACCACTGTCCTGGCCTGGCATTTGTGCATCTCAAAGCGTGTCGTGCGGGTCAAACCATACTGCATCGTTTCGCTTTCGCAAAACGTACCCCCTACGGGATTCGAACCCGCGCTACCGCCTTGAAAGGGCGGCGTCCTAGGCCGCTAGACGAAGGGGGCCCGCCGGATCTCTCCGAACTAGTACCCCAACGGCGTTCCGTTGGGAGCTTGGATAGCTTATGGCACGGCATTCGGAAATCACAAATCGCCTGGTCATGGCCGAAAAAGTGGACTATTCCGCGTCGGGGAACTCCACTTGCGGCCACCCGTCACGATGGAACTTCTCCAACCACTCCGGCGTGGCCATCGCTTCGAGCACCACTTCGAGGGACTCCTCGAACCACACGCCCAGATCGCCACTCGAGGCAATCAGGTCCGCCATGTACCGCTGGCCGGCAAGGCTCGCTGCCAGGACACGCGTGAATTTCTCCGGGTCGACGTCTTCGCGGAGCAAACCGTCGTCCTTGGCGCGCAATGCCAACTCGTAGGCGGTCTTTCCCCAGACCTGGCCGCCGCCCGATTGCACATCCTTGTAGAACTCCGGCTCGATGATCAGCCGGAATTCCGCCTGCACGATCACCTCGGTACGGAAGACCTCGGCAATGTCGAGCACGAGCCCGTGCAAGGCGACGAATGGATCGAGGTCTGTTCTCTTGGCCCAACGATCAGTGATTCCAGTGAAGGTTTCGATAGCCGAGGTCAGAACTGCTCGCGCCAACTCCTCCTTGGACTGGAAATGAAAATACATGGCGCCTTTGGTGGCGCGGGAGCCCTCGAGGATCGTGTTCACCGACGCAGCTGCATAGCCGCGCTTGGCGAATTCGACTGCAGCCGCTTCGACCAGGGCGGCGCGGGTACGCCGCGCACGCTCTTGTTGACGTGCCATTGACGGTGTTGTGCCTCTCGCAGAGTTGGTACGCAGAATCGCCGTGATCGGCGCCTGTCATCCCCCGAAACTTCACAATATCCCCTCCAACACACCCTACGTAAGGACTAGAGCTATACCCGCCAAAAGTACTAGTCGCAATCCCCTGTTCGGGGGACAACAACCGACTTTATGCCCAAAAGACACCAAGTGGTATGGTTTTGGCCGCTCGGGTGCGCCGCAGGGGGTGCGCATCCGAGCTTTCTACTGTCGGAGGCTTCGGCAATCCGACCCGTGGACGGAATCAGTCCGCCTGCCGACGCACGGCAGTCCCAGAGTTTTAAACAACCAAAGCAATCATTTATTCCCGTTCTTTCGCGAAAATCGGACTGGAAACACTGAAACAACACAGTTAGACTGTCTAAATGGACGAACGTGGGGCTCGCAGTAAGGCACGAGACGACATCGACGTACTTTGGGACGATCTGGGCGCCTTCGTTCGGCGGCTGCGCACCAAACGCAACGACCACAAACTCACCCCGAGCCAAATCCAGGCCCTCGGCCACCTCGACCGACAAGGTCCGTTGACCGCAAAAGAGTTGGCCAAATTCGAGCGCGTCACACCGCAATCGATCGCCAAGACCGTGGCCGCACTCGAAGAGCAGGGGATGGTCACACGCAGTTCGGATCCGTCGGATGGGCGCGCGGTCCTGGTCACGATGACCGAACTCGGGATCTCGACCCTGCACGAAGACCGAAAGAAACGCACTGAGTGGCTGGCCGAGGTGATCGATACCGAGTGCACCGAAGCCGAGCGCGATCTGCTGCTGATCGCCGGCCGCATCCTGCGCAGACTCGGCCAGGATGCTTCCCCGGCATCAGCATCGACATCGACATCGACATCGACATCAGAGGAGTCACTGATGAACCCGTGACCGCCGTCGTCGAAACGCCGACGCCCCACACTTCAGTTCCACTGAAACTGAGTCTTGCTCTCGGCTCGGGAACTGTTCTTCAAGCACTGAACTCGTCGATGATTGCGGTGGCAATCGTCCCGATCGCCACCTACTTCGGTTCGAGTTCCGGTACGGCCTGGGTGATCTCGGCCCTCTACATCGCGACCGCGGTCACGGCCCCTGCGGCCGGGCGACTCGGATCGATTCTCGGCGCCAAACGCGTCTATCTCGCAGGGTTGGGACTGATCGCTTCCGGATCGATCCTCGGCTCGCTCGCTCCGTCGCTGGGTTGGCTCATCGCGGCACGAATCCTGCTCGGAATCGGCACGGCGACACAGTATCCGAATGCGATGACCGTCATCCGTGAATACGCCGATCGCCACCGGACTCAAACCCGTTCAGCGATAGCAACACTCACCATTTGCGCTCAGTCGGTCGTCGCGCTGGGCCCGACCCTCGGCGGATTGTTGGTCGGCACACTCGGTTGGCAGTCGATCATGTGGGTGAACCTCCCGCTCGTCGTCGTCACCGCCGTATGGGTCTTCTTCGCCGCTCCGAGCGACTCAGCTCTGCCCGACCGCGCCGGTGCCGCTGCGTTGTTCAAGTCTCTCGATCCACTCGGTATCGGCCTGTTTCTGGCCCTGACGACGTCGACGATGCTCTTTCTCCTCTCCCTCGCCGAGCATGCGAAGTGGTACCTCCTGCCATCGACGGCATTCTTCGCGTTCCTCTTCGTCTGGTGGGAACGTCGAACGGCCTCGGCATTCATCGACGTCCGTGCCGTCGCGCGAAACCGTGCACTGAGCATGACACTCGGCCGGACTCTGCTGACCTACACAGCGTTCTACTGCATATTCTTCGGACTCCCCCAGTGGCTACAGGTAGCCCGCGGAATGTCGCCGATCAGCGCGGGGCTCTTCATGCTCCCCGTCGCTGCGATCGGGATCTTCGCGACCATGTCCGCGTCGAGGGTGTACGGGAAATTCGGCGCACGGGTCACCCTGCTGATCGGCACAGCCGCGTTGGCTGTCGGCGGGATTCTGATCGCCTTCGTCGAATCGAGTTCGACGCCGCTGGTGGCGCTCCTGCTGATAGCGGCGATCCTGGGCATTCCCAACGGCTTCAACAACATGGGAAACCAGAACCTGATCAACTCGGTGACCACCTCCGCCGACGTCGGGACCGCGATCGGCCTGTACCGAACAATCCAGTACATCGGCGCCAACCTTGCTGCCGTCGTCATCGAGTTGACCATGCGCGGAACCATCGACGACGCGGGTCTGCACCGCACCGGTGGAACCATCGCCGTCATCGGAATTGCACTTCTGGTGGGGGTGGTGTTTTCACGTACTCTGCGGTCCCGTTAGACTCTGCGCCGCGCCCCTATAGCTCAGTTGGTAGAGCTACGGACTTTTAATCCGCAGGTCGTAGGTTCGAGTCCTACTGGGGGCACAAACGCAGACCCGGCACTCCTCACACGGAGCGCCGGGTCTTCTGCATTCGTGCCACATGAACGGGCGCCACATGAATTGCCGAACAGCTCATCGAAGCAGAAACTCGAGGGTCACCCGCTCGAATGCCTGCTTGGCTTCGACCATCACCCAGTGCCCGCAGTTCGGGAAGACGTGCAGTTCGGCGTTCGGAATCAGTCGCATCGGAATCATCGACATGTCGGGTGGGCACTGCCGATCGTCGAGCCCCCACGTCAGCAAGGTCGGGCACTGCACCTTGTGCATCATCGACCAGTAGGGCGGTGCGTCCGAGTTGGCCATCATCTGTTGCTGAGCAGCAAAGGCTTTGGACCCGTACATCGCAGACAATGCCTGATGCGATGCCGGGTCGTTGGCAGTTTCCCACCGCTCCGCGATCCGTTCCTCGGTGATCACGGCCCTGTCGTACACCATGCATTCGAGCCAGCGAACCAACTTGTCGCGACTGGGAGCGTCGGCGAAGTCCTGCAGGAGCCGCGTGCCTTCGCTCGGGTTCTGACTGAAGATGTTCGGGCCCACTCCGCCGATGGTGACCAGTTTGCGGACGCGGTCGGGGAACCTCATCGCGACGTTGACGCCGACAACTCCACCCATCGAATTGCCGATCATCGCAGCCGATTCGATTCCCAGCGCGTCCATGAATCGGATCACCGCCGAAGCTGCCGTGAGAACCGGATGCCCGTCGACGGGATCGCTCACGCCGAAACCCGGGAACTCGAGGATGTAGCAGTGGAAATGCTTCGCGAACACCTCGAGGTTCCCCCGATAGTTCCGCCACCCACTCACGCCGATCCCCGAGCCGTGCAACAGGATCAACGGCGGACCATCCCCTGCCTCGTGATAACGCAAGGTGCCTTTGCCTGTGGCGACTTCGCGTTTGGTCCCGTCATAGGTCACGTCCATGACCCGATATTAGAACGTGTTGCAGTTTCCGGAGCAGGAAACAACGAAGGCGGCCGGCGAGCTCAGAAGCATCCCCCGCTACCACGACGCCCGCTGCGATTCGTGGTCTTCTGCTCGCTCGGCTTCGGCTTTGTCAGCGATGCCTTCACGCAGCGATTCGGGCGCCGCACCTGCTCGAAGTGCCCAGCGTTCACCACATGACCGGCCACACTGACCTTGACCGGTGTGTCCGCGCGGGCGGTCCCGACTTGCGCCGATCCCAACGTCAGGGCGAATGCAGCCATGACAACCAGCGCCGTCTTCTTCGAGATCTTCATGTGTACTGCCACTTCGACACGGGCCACTCCAGATGCTGAACAGGTGCGCGCACCGAAGGAACACGCTGGGAGTCGACGATATTCACTTCGGGTGGCCGTCCGCGATCCTTTTGCTCACCAGCATCTGAACAGTCGACGACAAAAAGTTTGGCGGCACGTCAACATCCCGAGGGCGTCAACGAGCCGACGCCCAACGTACGCACCATTACTGAGAAATCCGTAAATCCAGGCGACCTCCTCAGCCGACGGTCGAGCTGCACCGATGCAAGTTCGGAAAGAAACAACGAGTTCAGTCCGCAGCCCGAAATATTCGGTTTGATAATTTCTTCACAGACAAGCTCACTCCTCGGATTCTCGGGGCCTGCCGATCTTCTCCGGCACACAGGCATCGGAAACTGTTGTGCGCGAACTCTTCAACCCACAAAGTCACGGAAACCGAGGCATAAATGACACACGCGAACGTTACGGAACGGGAAGGACCGCCACGTGCCCGGTACGAACCCGACGACCGCTGGGTTCCGGTTGACCGGCGGTGGTTCGGCCTCGATCGCACGACCATCCTTCCGGCTGCCATCGTGCTGGCCGTCGCAATCGTGATGAGCATCGTCATCCCGCAGATCAACGACGCCGTCTCCTACGACGACCCGGTCGTCGCGGGCGACGTCATGGAACTCCAGTACGGCATCACCTTCGTTCCCGCTCCAGGCTGGGGAATCACCGACGGCGTCCGCGAGGCCGATACACCGGTGACCGGTTCGTTCCCCCCTCGCGCCGCGCTCGTGAACGGCGGAGCAATGTTCACCGTGTACACAGCGCCTTTCGCCGGAGACGCACAGGCTCTCCTGGAACAGATCAAGAAGACTTCGGATGCTCTCGCTACCGAGAAATCACTGCGCGTGAGCGACGATTCCTCGGCGATCACGACCGAGAGCGGCATCCGTGGCGTCCTGACCAGCTACTCGAATTCGTCCACGGACGGAGTGATCGCCGCATTCGTCGTCGACGGCAAGGGCATCGAGGTGGTCTCCACCGGTCCGAGCGACGTGGCTCCCGCGATCACCGACGACATCGCTCGCATGATCGTGAGCATCGGCCACCGAACCGGAGAGGGAAAGTGATGACCGCTCCCGCCACTCAGACGACCGACAACCTGATCACCGCTAGAGTCGATGCAATCGAAAACTCGGGCTGGGGACGGTCTTTCACCTTCTACCAGCCGCGCAACGCAGCCTTCTGGGTCTACCTCATGCTGGTGGTGACCGGTGCTTTCAAGCTTTTCTCGATGCTCTCGGCCTCAGCACCCGCCTACGGCGACGCCATAGCACTGTCGATCGTGCTCTTCGGCGTCTACGGCGCAGTCTTCTGGTGGTTCACCCATCACATCGACCGCTATGCACGCCAGCCGGTGAAGTTGATCGTGGTGGCCTTCCTCTGGGGGAGCTTCGCTGCGACGTGGGTCATGGCAGCGAACGCCAACGACGCGATACTCGCCTTGTATGCCAAGACGTTCGGACAAGCGTGGGCGAAGGACTGGGGCGCGGGGTTGACAGCGCCGTTCACCGAAGAAATCGCCAAAGGTGTCGGACTGCTCCTACTCGTCGCGCTGGCATCTCGCCTGGTGCGCACCGCCTTCGACGGCTTCATACTCGGCGCGTTCATCGGACTCGGCTTCCAGATCTTCGAAGACGTTCTCTACGCACTGAACTCGGCCGCGTCGCAGTTCGGGGCCGATCCGGTCGGTGCAGCGATGTCCACGATCATGCTCCGTATGGTCTTCGGAGTCGCGGCGCACACTCTCTACAGTGCAATCTTCTGTGCGGGACTGGTCTATCTCTTGGGGCGCCCCGCCGAACCACGACGAGTGGGGCGGGGCCTCATCTTGATGGCATCTGCGATGTTGCTGCACGGCCTGTGGGATTCGGCCGCTGCTCTGTCCCAGGGCAAGGCCATTCTTCTCTTCCCACTCTTCGTCGTCATGATCACCGCGGCGTTGGTCCTCGTTTTCCGAGTGTTCCGAATGACGGTTCCCCGCGAACGCCAGTTCCTTCGAGACGTCCTCACCCCGGAGGTCGAGCGCGGCGTCATCACCGTCGACGAACTGACGGCTCTGTGCGGCGACCGGAAGGCACGCAAGACATTCCGGAAGTCAGCGGCAAGCCACGCAGATCGCAAACGCAACGGGTACGTACTCGAGGCCGCCGCGGATCTAGCCGACGCACTGGCCCAGGCCCGCGGAACAGAAAGCGACCGAGTCGAATTCGCTCGATCCGAGGTAAGCCGTATCAGGAGTGGTCAGCCGTCGGTCAAGCTCTGACCCGCTCCGAACTGGAATTCAACGCCGCGTCCCCTCGTGCGAGAACACAAGGGAACGCGGCGTTGGCCATTGATCACGTTGCACATCCGGTTCGTCACGTCGCGATCAACCGCCGAACCGCCTCGACCGCCGCCTCCCGACGTCGAGGGACCGAACGAGACGACTTGAGCGCAAGCATTCGGACGATATCGGTGATCAACAGAATCAACTCCGTAGGATTCCACTCGGGGTCGATGTGACCCTCGAGTTGGCCCTTGCGTATCTCGGCTACTTTGGGCCGGAACGTCTTGCTTCGTATGTCGTCCTCACTCATGACGTCCGGTGCTTCGAGATCCGCCCATTGCTGCAACCGTGCGTTCTCGGGATGCGCAACGTAGTTGTCGAAAAGCCGAGCGGCATAGCCCGGCAGATCGTCGCCACGAAGCGCTGTCTCCGCTGTGGTTTCGGACGTCCACTGTTCGGTGACGGCAGCGAACAACTCTTCCTTGCTTGCGAAGTACGCATAGAGACGGTCTTTGCTGGCACGCGCCTGCGCGGCGATCCGATTGATCCGCGCGCCGGCCAGACCGTGCGTGGCGAACTCGTCCTTTGCGGCCGCCAGGATGCGGTCCCTCGTGGCTTCCCCTGCTGAGCGCATGTCGACAGCCTAGAACGAATCGACCGTTGCCGAACCGTCCGGTTCGGCGTAGCGTGCGGAGTTGACGAACAGTTTGGTTCGCGAACTCACTTGACGCTTATCCGCCGATGCAGGGAGAGACATGAATCTCGACGAGGCCCGAACCACTTTCGCTCGGCTCCGTGCAGCGGAAAGTGGTGTATCTCCTGCAGAACTCGATGACGTGTGGGCCGCTCTGGACACCGTCGCCGCAGAAGACATCCTCGGCGAATGGAAAGGTGACGACTTCGCCACCGGTCACCGGCTTCACGAAAAGCTGTTCGCGAGCCGTTGGTACGGCAAGACCTTCAACTCGGTCGAGGACGCAAAGCCGTTGATCTGCCGAGACGAAGACGGCAACCTCTATTCCGACGTCAAGGGCGGCAATGGCGAAGCAAGCCTGTGGAACATCGAGTTTCGTGGCGAAGTCACGGCAACGATGGTCTACGACGGTGCGCCGATCTTCGACCACTTCAAGAAGGTCGACGACTCGACACTGATGGGCATCATGAACGGAAAGTCGGCGCTGGTTCTCGACGGTGGGCAGCACTACTACTTCCTGCTCGAGCGAGCGTGATTCGCGCCGAACAGAATTCGACGTCCTCCATGCAGATGACAGCGGCGCTCTCACACGGCCCACACTCCCCCTTCACACTCGACACCGTTGAAATCGACGAACCCCGCGCAGACGAGATCCTTGTTCGCATCGTCGCTACCGGCCTGTGCCACACAGATTTGTTCACGAAGTCGGTGCTACCGGAAAGGCTCGGCCCCTGCGTGTTCGGGCACGAAGGAGCGGGGGTGGTCGAGGCCGTCGGCTCGTCGATCGACAAGGTCGTGCCCGGCGATCACGTGTTGTTGAGCTATCGCAGTTGCGGTGCGTGCAGGCAATGTCTCAGCGGTCATCGGGCGTACTGCGAAAGCTCACACGCGCTCAACAGCTCTGGCGCACGCACCGACGGCTCGACGCCGATCCGGCGAGACGGAACCCCGCTACGGTCCGCCTTCTTCGGCCAGTCCAGCTTCGCGGAATACGTCATCACCTCCGCCGACAACACCGTCGTCGTCGATCCTGCGGTGGACCTGACCGTCGCAGCTCCGCTCGGCTGCGGGTTTCAAACCGGCGCCGGCGCGGTACTGAATCTGCTTCGCCCCGAGCCCGACTCGACGTTTGTCGTCTTCGGAGCCGGCAGCGTCGGATTCGCGGCGCTGCTGGCAGCGAGAGCTGCCGGGGTTTCCACCCTGGTCGCGGTGGACCCGGTTGCGCAGCGACGAAGCCTCGCCGAGGAATTCGGCGCCGTGACCGTCGATCCGACCACCGAGGACGCGGTCGAAGCGGTGCGAGCCGCCACCGACGGGGGTTCGACGCATTCCCTCGACACCACCGGCATCGGCGCCGTGATCAACCAGGGAATTGCCTCGCTTCGTGCGCGGGGAACACTGGCAGTGGTCGGACTCGGAGCGTCCGCACTCGAGGTGAACATGGCCGACATCATGTTGAACGGAAAGACGATTCGAGGATGCATCGAGGGCGAATCCGAGATCACGACCTTCATTCCCGAACTCGCCGAACTCTTCACCGAGGGCAGGTTTCCGATCGACCGTTTGGTGACGCGGTACGCGTTCTCCGACATCAACAAAGCCGTGGAAGATCAGGCGTCGGGCCGCGTCATCAAGCCCGTTCTCGTGTGGTGAAGGTCGAAATGTCTCATTCGTCGACCCGACGGGATTCGTCCTAGACTGCGCTCCTGCACTACTCGGCGGAGCAAGGTGGGGACGATGACAGAACACACCAGTACGGGGGCCGGCCACGGCCGCGCGGTTATGCCGATAATCCGGATGCGCGCACGCAGCCGCGACGAGAACCATCGCGCGTCGACGCCACTCGAATTGTTCTTCGACCTGTGTTTCGTGGTGGCAGCCGCGCAAGCCGGAGTCCAACTGGTGCACGCAGTTGCCGAGGGCCACTACGCCGACGGCATCGCCGGTTACATGTTCGTCTTCTTCGCACTGTGGTGGGCGTGGGTGAACTTCACCTGGTTCGCATCTGCCTACGACACGGACGACGTCCCCTACCGGATCGCGACCTTCGTACAGATTTGTGGCGTGCTCGTCTTCGCCGCCGGAATCCCCGACGCATTCGACGGGACCGACCGTACGACGGCCATCGTCGGCTACCTCATCATGCGAATTGCGCTCACCTGCCAATGGCTTCGAGCCGCCAGCGGTGAAACCGGTGCAGCGCGAACCACTGCACTGCAATACGCCGCCGGGCTCGTGATCGTCCAGGCCGGCTGGATCGTGCTGCTTCTGATGCCGGCGTCGGCGTGGATACCCGGATTCTTCGTTCTCATGATCGCCGAACTCGCGGTGCCGGCAATAGCCGAACGCAACCACCAGACGCCGTGGCACCCGCAACACATCGCCGAACGCTACGGCCTCTTCACCATCATCATGCTCGGCGAAACCATTGCTGCCGCCACCATCGCAGTCCAATCCGGCATTCGTGATTTCGACGCCGCCGACCTCCTGATACCGATTGCCGTCGGCGGAGTTCTGATCGTGTTCTCCGCGTTGTGGATCTACTTTGCCGTCCCGATCCACGAGTACCTCGCAGACCAAGGCAATCGCGCCGTCCTGTTGTGGGGATACGGGCACTACTTCGTATTCGGATCCGCTGCGGCCATCGGCGCCGGCATCGAAGTAGCCGTCGAGGAAGCAGTGGGCGAAGCGCACATTTCGACGTTCGCAGCATCTGCCGCGGTCACGATCCCGGCCGCGATGTTCCTGATCTTCGTGTGGCTCATGCACTCACGCCACTTCAAGCGCGACAGGATCGAGCAGGCTGTACTACCGGCGAGTGCCATCCTGGTTCTCGCCTGCACGTTCGCCGGCCACTGGGCGGTCCCGCTCGCCGGACTGGTGGCGGCGGGAACCGTCGGAGTCGGTGTCGGCCTGAGTACTCGGTCGAAGAGCTGACTCAGATTTCGGGAGCCGGTGCCTCGCCCTTGCTCTGCGGCTCGTGCTGCTTGAGTTCACCGCGCATCTTGTCGAGATCCTTGCCACGCTTTTTGTACATGTAGCCGAGCGCCACAAGTCCCAGGAACAACGCAACGCCGAGGACGGCACCGACAACCGAGGCTCCGCGGAAGCCTGGGCCGTCGACGTCGAGGATCCGCTCGCCCGCATGCGCCGCGTTGTTGTTGCCGAGGACGACTGTCAGAGAGAGCAGGTTCGGCAGCGCGAAGATCACTCCCAACGCGAGGGCGGTGATCTGCATGATCCGCGCGTGCTTACGCTTGCGCACCTGCCAGACCGCGCGGAAGAAGATCAGCGGGACCAGCGTGCACACGAGACCGAACAGAAGTCCCCACGCGATACCGGCGCTGAAACTGCCGTTTGCGAGCGACGCAATACGCTGCGCCCACCAACGCGGAAGGAAGGCGGCGAGGATGAAGTACGCAATGACCAGGACCACCGCCATCACTGCGATCCCGATGGCCTTCTTCGCCCACGGCGGCATGCCCGGTTTTGCGGTGGCCGGTGAAGTTTCCGGTGTCGTCATGACAAATCCTCGTCTAGTCGGCGTCTGTACTGACGAATCTATCCGTTACGGGCGTTCCTCATCCGCATCGAGAACGATCCGGGCAAGCCGCTTCGGAGCAACGAGGGTGAACGAGGTGTAGATCCACTCCTCCAGTTGCGACCATTTCTCCTCGGAAACGTCGGTGCCGATGTCGAGTGCAACCCACCCGTGGCGACCGAGGCCATAGCCGGCAGCACTTGCGCCTGGTTCGGTGGCCACCACCGCTTCGGCTTCCTCCTTGCTCAACTTGACGGTCAAGGAGGTGGCTTCGAGATTGCAGAACACGAAGTTCTTGCCCCGGACCCGGAAGGTCGGGTGTCCGTCCCACGCTTCGATGTCGACGCGCTCCGCCTCCGGCAGGGACAACGAGATCTCTTCGAGTCGACGCATGTTGTCGGGCATGGAGACGATTCTGCACGCTCGATACCGAGCTTGACACCCGCGACACAGCTAGGCTCGGCGACGACCGCGTCACCGAACTCCGAACACAGGGAGACTGGCATGCGCACGTTAGTTCATCTGGTTCTGCTCATTTGTGGAATCGCCGTTGCCGTCGGCTCGTTCACGTACGTACTGGCCGGGGTCAAACCCAACAATGTTCGCCTCGAGGACCTGAGGGACGGCTTTCCGGCCGGGTGGGCAATCGAGCAACTCGGCGATCAGTCCGTGACCTTCTACCGGTCGATGGCGATACTTCTGCTCGCTTCAGCCGTATTGATTCTGATCGCCGCATTGTTCGGTTCTCGTATTGCGGCGTGGATCGGAATCATCGTGGGATTGGGAACTCTGGGCACGTTCTACTACCGAGTGAACGACCAATTCGACAATGTCATCAGGGAAAACTACTCCACGATCCTGACAAATCAGACAGGATTCATCTTGACGGCCGGCGGACTGATTCTCGCACTCCTAGCGTGCCTGGTCCCCCGCGAGAAGACCCGAGCCTGACCGCTCGGCAACCGGAGGGTTACCGTCGACGCCGACATTCACTAGTGTCTGCAACAGCCGGGTACTGACGAGTAGTACCCCAGAAGAGGTAGGGCATCAATGGCATCGCTTGACGACCTTCTATCCCAGATCCCCATCGACCAGATCGCGCAGCAACTCGGCGTGGACCAGGCAACTGCCGAATCGGCGGTCAAGACTGCACTTCCGACCCTCGTCGGCGGCCTCGGCGCCAACGCGCAGGATCCCGCAGGCGCAGCCTCGCTGGAAAGCGCGTTGCAGTCGCACGCCGACACCAGCCTTCTCGACGACGGCGTCGACATCAGCAAAGTCGACACCGCGGACGGTCAGAAGATCGTCTCGAACATCTTCGGCGGCAACACCGATCAGGTCGCCAGCGCACTCGGCGGTGTCGGCGGCGGGGGTGGAAACGATCTGGTGAAGCAGTTGCTGCCGATCCTCGCTCCCATCGTCCTGGCTTACCTCGCCAAGCAGTTCACCGGTGGCGGAGCCGGCGCGCAGGCCCAGGCCTCCGGCGGCGGCGGACTCGGGGATCTCCTCGGCGGAATTCTCGGCGGTGGCAGCAATTCCGGCGGCGGCATCGGCGGCGCACTCGGCGGCATCCTGGGTGGATCCGGCGGCGGCGGCCTCGGCGACCTTCTCGGTGGCCTCCTCGGCGGCGGCAAGAAGTAGGACGCTGAACAGATTCGCACTGCGGCGATCCCGTTCGGGGTCGCCGCAGTGCCCTGTCAGTCAACCCTGTCAGTCAAACCTGTCAGTCAGCCCTGTCAGTCAACCTTCGTAGATCGAAACATCCTCAGCGACAATGCGAACGCAACCAACAGCAGCGCGCCGACAAAGGCACTGACCCCACCCCAACCGCCGCCCGCGTACGCGACGCCGGCGAGGGCACCCGCCACGGACGAACCCGCGTAGTAGGCAAACAGATACAACGCCGACGCCTCGGCCCGGTGATCGGTCGCGATCAGGCCCACCCAACCGCTGGCCACAGAATGTGCCGCGAAGAATCCTCCGGTGAAGAGCAGCATCCCTACGAGTGTCAGGGCCAGGTTGTCCGGAACGGTCAGTGCCAGCCCGATCACTACGACGACCACCGAGCCGAGCAGAACACTGCGCCTGCCCAGCCGGTCCGAGGCCCCGCCGGCTACCGCCGAGGTGAAAGTGCCGGCGAGGTAGAAGAGGAACACCAGACCCACAAGCGCTTCGGGAAGACCGAAAGGTACTGCTGTGAGCCTAAACCCGAGGAAGTTGTAGATCGAGACGAATCCGCCCATCAGGATGAACCCCAAGGCGAAAAGCGTGCGCAGCGACGGGTTCGCCAGGTGGTGACGTAGATTCGACGCGATCGCACGCACCGATACCGGTTGCGGGTGAAAGAACTTCGACGCGGGAATCTTCCGGATCATGTTGAGCGCGAACAACGCTGACAGCACGGCCGCAGTCGACAGTGCCCAGCGCCACGTACTGAAATCGACCACCCCCGAGGGAACGAGCCGTCCGATCAACCCACCGATCGTCGTGCCGGCAACGTACCTTCCCATCGCCGCACCGAGGTCCTTCCGATCGACCTCCTCGGCCAGATAGGCCATCGCCACCGCCGGGACCCCGGCCAGAGCCAAGCCTTGCGCCGCGCGTCCGATCAGCAGAACCTCGATCGTCGGACTGAGTGGCAGGAGCAAACCGATCACACAGGACGCCGACGCCGACGCGATCATCACCCGTGTGCGACCGAACCGCTCGGAGAGCGCGCTGGCCGGAATGATCGCCAGCGCCAACATGCCCGTCGTCGCCGAGACGGAAAGTGCAGACACCGCAGGCGAGACGTCGAAGCCTTCGGCAAATGCGGGCAGCAGTGCCTGAGCCGCGTACATCGAGATGAACGTCGACAGCCCGGCCGCGAACAACGCAACGGTCACCGTGCGGTATCCGGTAGATCCCCGCCGAAGCGGCGCCAGATCGGATTCGATCACCTTCTCGACAGTCACCACGTACCTCCAGACATCACTTACCTCCGGTAAGAATCCTCTCGCCGAGCTTCGACAAAAGAAAATGCATAGTTGTGGAGTTCTTTATGTCTTGAGCACATATAGATTGACGTCGTGATGTTGACCGAAGACCTCGAATGGTTTGTCGTGCTCGCCGAAACCCAACAGGTCACCGCCACTGCCGACCTGACCCACCTGTCGCAGCCGACCCTCTCGCGCAAACTCGCACGCCTCGAAGGACAGATCGGCGTGAGGCTCTTCGACCGTCAAGGACGCCGACTCGAACTGAACCGGTACGGCGAGATCCTCTACGAGCACGCTCGGACCGCGCTTGACGCACTCGACGCGGCGCAGACCGAAATCCGGTCGCTGGCGAGTCCCGAGAGCGGCACCGTCCGACTCGACTTCCTCCACTCGTTCGGTACCTGGCTGGTACCGCACATGCTGCGGGGATACCGCGTCGAGCATCCCGGAGTGCGATTCGAACTGCATCAGGACAGCGCGCAGTTCCTGGTCGACCGGATTGCCGCGGGTGCGTCCGACCTGGCCGTCGTCTCGCCGCAGCCGCGCGATCCGCAGGTCGCGTGGATGCAGATCGCTCAGCAGTCACTGGCGTTGGCTGTTCCAGCTGATCATCGCTTCGCACAGTTGCGTTCGGTCGAGCTCGCGGACGCGGCCGACGAACCGTTCATCGGTATGCATCCGAACTTCGGGATGCGAAGAATTCTCGATGAACTGTGCGCGGCCGCAGGTTTCACTCCGAATTTCGTCTTCGAGAGCAGCGAGCTGGCAACGGTCGGCGGACTGGTCTCCGCATCCTTCGGTGTATCGGTCATGCCGGTGCAAGATCCACCGATCTGGGCCGAAGGAGTCGTCTACGTACCGATCGAAGGTGCCCAACGGAAAATAGGACTGATCTGGTCGAAGAGCCGCGAACTGTCCGATCCTGCCCGGACGTTCCGCGACTACGTCGAAAGAACGACTTGGTCGTGAAAGTGCCCCCGGATAACTACGGATCGGTAACATCGCCCGAGGGGAGCAATATTCATGCCATTCTTTTCAAACCTACGGTGCCGTAGGCTGGGGCGAAGTCGCGCATTCACTCAACATGGAGGCAAGAAATGACGAGGATTCTGACGCAGCTGGAGCTGCTACAAGAGCTGCAGCCGGTTGCCGAGGAGAACGTCAACCGCCACATCTCCATGGCCAAGGAATGGCATCCACACGATTACGTCCCGTGGGACGAAGGCCGTAACTTCGCAGCCATGGGCGGCGAGGACTGGAGCCTCGAGCAGTCACAACTCGGCGAGGTCGCCCGCGCCGCGATGATCACCAACCTGCTCACCGAGGACAACCTGCCGTCGTACCACCGTGAGATCGCCGAGAACTTTTCGCAGGACGGCGCCTGGGGTACGTGGGTCGGCCGGTGGACCGCCGAGGAGAACCGTCACGGCATCGTGATGCGTGACTACCTCGTCGTCACTCGCGCAGTCGACCCCGTCGAGCTCGAGCGTTTCCGCATGGAACACATGACGAACGGTTACAGCGCACCCATCGACGAGGGCGACGCCGGCCTGCTGCACTCGGTCGCCTACGTGACCTTCCAGGAACTCGCGACGCGCGTCAGCCACCGCAATACCGGTAAGGCCTGTGACGAGCCGATCGCCGACAAGATGCTTCAGCGCATCGCGGCCGACGAGAACCTGCACATGATCTTCTACCGCAACATCTGCGCCGCCGCGCTCGATCTTGCGCCCGATCAGGCTCTCAAAGCTGTGGCGAACATCGTCCAGAACTTCCAGATGCCCGGCGCCGGCATGCCGAACTTCCGCCGCAACGGCGCCCTCATGGCCAAGCACGGTATCTACGACCTTCGCCAGCACCTCGACGAGGTCGTCTGGCCGGTCCTGCGCAAGTGGAACATCTTCGAGCGCAACGATTTCAGTGCCGAAGGCGAGAACACGCGCGAAGAGTTGGCAGCTTTCCTCGAGACCCTCGCCGCGAACGCGACGAAGTTCGAAGAACAGCGCGATCGCATGCTCGCACGCGAGGCCGCCAAGCGCGAACAGCAGGCTTCTTAGTTTCACCGGCTATTCTGTGCCCGGTACCGGATTCGGTACCGGGCACTTCCAATTGTCACAAGTATTTGTTCAGAGGTAGTCATGTCATCCCTTCGCATCGGTTCACTCGAGCTGCACAGCCCCGTGGTCCTCGCACCCATGGCGGGCGTCACCAACGTCGCCTTCCGCACGCTGTGCCGTGAACTCGAACTCGAACGTGCAGGCAGCACGTCCGGGCTCTACGTCTGCGAGATGGTCACCGCACGTGCGCTCGTCGAACGCCAACCGGCCACGATGCACATGACCACGTTCGGCCCGACCGAAACACCCAGGTCCCTGCAGCTGTACACCGTCGACCCGGATACGACCTACGCCGCGGCCAAGATGATCGTCGACGAGAACATGGCAGATCACATCGACATGAACTTCGGCTGCCCCGTCCCGAAGGTGACCCGCAAGGGCGGTGGCTCGGCGCTGCCGTACAAGCGTCGACTGTTCGGACAGATCGTCGCAGCAGCAGTGCGCGCAACCGAGGGCACCGACATTCCGGTCACCGTCAAGATGCGTGTCGGTATCGACCCCGAACATCACACGCACCTCGACGCCGGCCGGATCGCCGCAGCCGAAGGCGCTGCCGCCGTCGCACTCCACGCACGTACCGCGTCGCAGCGCTACTCCGGTACCGCTGACTGGAACGAGATCACGCGCCTCAAGGAACACGTCACCGACGTTCCGATCCTCGGCAACGGTGACATCTTCGACGCGTCGGATGCTGCACGGATGATGAACGAGACCGGCTGCGACGGCGTCGTCGTCGGACGTGGCTGCCTCGGACGACCATGGCTGTTCGCGGAACTCAGCGCAGCTCTCAACGGACAACAGATCGCCACGCCGCCGACGCTCGGCGAAGTCACCAAGATCATCGCTCGTCACGCCCAGCTGCTCGCCGCACACCACGGCGAGATGAAGGGCTTGCGCGAACTTCGCAAGCACGTCTCCTGGTACATGCGTGGGTTCCCGGTCGGATCGGATCTGCGGGTCTCGATGGCGTTGGTCAGCACGTTGTCCGAACTGGACGACCTGCTCGGACAGCTCGATCACAACGTCCCGTTCCCCAAGGACGCCGAAGGCCCGCGGGGTCGCCAAGGCTCGCCCGGTCAGGTAGCACTACCGGAGGGTTGGCTCGACGATCCCGAGGACGACCTTGTACCGGTGGGAGCTGACATGATGCACTCCGGCGGCTAGCGAGAACACGCCGTCGGATTACTCTCATCACTTTCTGAGTGAAGCACTCAGGATTCACCAGTAATATGGCTCCAGCTTCGTCGACAACCGGTTGACGCCGGCACTTGAATGACGAGTTACTGACAGTCGACGACGGGACAGGTTGCATCGGTGGGTGATGATCACGATTCGGGCCCACCTCCGCCCGAGAGCCGCGCCCCCTGGGAACGTCCGCTCGCGGACAAGCGCTTCCGTAACGCCCGCCCGGACCAACCGGCCGCTCCCCAGCGCCCGGCAACACCCCAGCGCCCTTCAACACCCCGCCCGTCAACACCCCAGCGACCAGCGCCGCAACCACCGAGTCCCCCCGAGCGCCGTAGCAGTGGACGTACCGGGCGACGGGATTCGCCTCCGACCGACGACTCCGTGTCGGTCGCCGAGTTGGTCCGTCGGGTAGGCGACAAAAAACCACCACCCGCCCCGGCTGCGCCGCCCAAGCCGGCGCCGACCAAATCCGTACCACCCGAGACCCAATCTTCAGCAGCGTCGGCGCCGCCCCCTGCCCGACCGATTCCCGCGCGTCCGACCGTCCCGCCTGCCGCGGCGGACTGGATCACCGAAGAACATCCCGTCACCTCCGCAGTGCCGCGTGTAGTCGGTGACACCGGCGCCACGCGCCTGGCGCAAAGCAAGATTCGCCGCCGCCATCGCGCAAAAGTGATCGGCCGATCGGCAGTAGCGTTCCTGGCCGTCATGTCTCTCGCATTGACCGGCGTCGTCTGGGGTTATCTGCGGTCGGTCGAAGGCGGATTCGATCAGATTGCGGCACTCGACACCGAGTCCGACGACATCATCGACGCCGGCGGCCAGCTCGGCGACGAGACCTACCTGATCATCGGCACCGATACCCGAGCCGGTGCGAGCGGTGAGATCGGCGCCGGAACCGTCGAAGACGCCGAAGGCGCCCGAGCCGACACGGTCATGCTGGTGAACATTCCTGCTGACAGAAGCCGCGTCGTCGCCGTCTCCTTCCCGCGTGACCTCGACGTCGAACGTCCGATCTGCCAGGGCTGGGACAACGACGCCGGCAAGTACACCAGCGAAACCTTCCCGGCCGCCAGCGGCGACAAGCTCAATGCGACGTACGCACTCGGTGGCCCCAAGTGCCTGGTCAAGGTCATCCAGAAGATGTCCGGCCTGAAAATCGGGCACTTCGTCGGAATGGACTTCGCCGGTTTCGAGCGCATGGTCGACACCGTCGGTGGCGTGAACGTCTGCTCCCCCGGACCGATCGAAGACGGCATCCTCGGAACCGTCCTCGCGTCCGGCGGGACGCAGATGCTCGACGGCCGCACTGCCCTCAACTATGTGCGTGCGCGCCACGTCGAAGCCGAGGGCAACGGCGACTACGGACGCATCACCCGTCAGCAGAAATTCCTGTCGGCACTGCTCCGCTCGGCCCTGTCCAACCAGGTCCTCCTGAATCCGGGCAAGCTCAACGGATTCATCAACGCCTTCACCAGCGACACGTTCGTCGAGAACATCGACACGAAGTCGCTGGTCACCCTCGGCCGTTCGCTGCAGAACGTCGACGCGGGTGCGGTCACGTTCTTGACGGTCCCCACGGACGGCACCAACGACTGGGGCAACGAGATTCCTCGCACCGACGAGATCAAGTCGCTCTTCCAGGCGATCATCGACGACGATCCGCTTCCGGGCGAAGAGCGCGAGGACACCACACCGTCGTCGACCAGTTCCACGACGACGGCTCCTACGTCCAGCACGCCGCCCCCCGCCACTTCCGTCGAAGCGATGAGCGCGTACAACATCTCGGTCGACGTCTCCAACGCGTCGGGAATTGCCGGGCAGGCCGCGACGATCGCCGACAGCCTCGCTGCTTACGGATTCCAGATCTCCACGGTCGGTAACTTCAGCGCGGCCACCGGCCTGGCGAATGCTCAAGCGTCCACCACCGTCGTGCGCTACGCCGCAGGTTACGAGGCTGAAGCCGTCACTGTCGCGTCGTCGATTCCCGGCGCGGTTCTCGTGCTCGCGCCGAGTATGGGAGACATGATCGAGGTCGTCGTCGGAAGCAATTTCTCCGGCACCGTCGTCGCCCCCGCGGACCCGGGGACCATCCTGGCGGCAAATCCGACGTCGGTCGACACCAGCACCTCGACGGCACTGCCCGCCGACATCGCGAGCGTCAATGCCGGCGACACCACCTGCGACTGACACACGTTCATTCACCTTGCGTTCACCTGGTGCTTGTGACTTGGTCTTTCACGGCACGTAGGCTCTGACCTCATGCGCGTGGCTTACAACGAACAGATGACCGAGCTTGCAGACACGCTCGGCGAGATGGCAGGACTGGCAGGTGCCGCTATGGAGCGCGCCACCCAGTCCCTGCTCCAGGCAGACCTGTCCCTGGCAGAACAAGTAATCGGCGAACACGACAAGATCACCGAACTCAGCACCATTTGCGAGGAGCGCGCGTTTGCGTTGCTCGCCTTGCAGGCTCCCGTTGCCGGAGATCTGCGCTCGGTGGTCAGCGGAATCCAGATCGTCGCCGACATCGACCGCATGGGTGCGCTCGCCCTGCACGTCGCCAAGATCGCGCGCCGCCGACATCCCAACCACGTGCTTCCCGAAGAGGTCAACGGCTACTTCGCGGAGATGGGACGCATCGCTGTCTCCATCGGTGCGGCCGCCAAGGTCGTACTCGAGACCCGCGACCCCGAGCGCGCTGCCCGCCTGCGCGAAGAAGACGAAGCGATGGACGACCTCCACCGCCACCTGTTCACCGTCCTCATGGACCGTGAGTGGAAGCACGGCGTTGCCGCTGCAGTCGACGTCACGCTGCTCGGCCGTTTCTACGAGCGATTCGCCGACCACGCCGTCGAGGTCGGCCGACGCGTCATCTTCCTGGTGACCGGCAAGCTGCCCGAAGAGCCGGAAACCACTGAGAAGGTCGACAACCTCACCTCGTACCCGGATCTCTGAACCCAACCGTCCACGTGAGTAAAAGGCGGCCGCGCACTTGCGCGGCCGCCTTACCTATTCAGTTCTCGTGCAACCAGGTCTTCAACGTGGGTCCTGCAGTTGTCGATCCAGGCCCGGGCAGTAGCGCCCCACCCTTCATCGCCTTACCCGCTCCCGGCATCGAGATCGGGATCAGCCACGTGCGTCGGCCACGGTATTTCAAAATCTCACGCGTCATGGCCGGGATCTCGAGGACCTCAGGCCCGGCGAGATCTGGAACCCTCCCGGTCGGACCGTTCTGAGCGCACGTCACCAGAGCCTCGGCGACGGTCTTCGCCGCTATCGGTTGGGAGCGCATCCGGGGAACCATCGCGACCGGCCCCAGTCCGAAGAGCGCGATGGTCTTCTCGCCGAACTCGAACCACTGAGTGGATCGCAGAATCGTGAAGGGAATGCCCGACGCTTCCACCGCGCGTTCCTGCGCGGCCTTTCCCTGGTAGTACCCGAAGGACGTCAACTGCGGATCGTCGCAGTTCACGATCGAGAGCAGCACGTGATGCTTAACGCCCGCTCTGGCTTCGGCCGCGGCGATGTTCTTCGCTGCCGTCTCGAAGAACTCGATCGCCTTCTTGGCGCTGTTGGTGACGTGATCACTCACGTCGATGACAACGTCGGCACCGACAAATGCTTCGTCCAACCCCGCACCCGTGGAGATGTCGACTCCCGTCGATCGAGCGGCGGCGACGACGTCATGGCTCGATGCCTTCGCCTGCTCTACGACCAGCTTTCCCATCTGGCCGGTTCCGCCCAGAACAACAATTCGCATGATGCCTCCGTCAAACCTGTGCGCCCGGCTCTCTTCGGCCTGGTCACATAGTGGACGACGCAGCCGCCCGAAGTGTGACGCTCTGGGAGATCAGTCGGTGTACCTCTCCGACACATGCGCCCGCCACTGCGACCAGATCGGATCCAATGCTGCGCTCGCCTCATGTGCGTGATCGGCCACGGCCCGCGCAAGCATCCCCGGCCCCGCCAGCGGCGTCACATGTCCCTCGACGTCGTCGGAAATCTTCATCCCCAACAGCATGGTCGTGCCCAGCACACGACGACCACCCAGTATTCCCGGCAACGAACGGTCCGGAGCGCTACGCAGGTCGAGAGTTTCCACGAGGAGCGCTTTCCCGTCGACGGTGATGCGTTGATCCGAGCGAAGCGCACCGCCGGTTTCGCCGGTCCGCCCGAACACGATCATCTCGTCGAGCAGCGCCACCGCATCGGATTCCAGTGAAATATCCACGCGCCTGGTCACATCCGCGCCACCGGCGACCACAAACGGTGCCGCTCGCCAGATCAGCGCCGCACCGGCGCCGACGCTCGCCGAGGCCGACCACGCCGCCCGGCCGCCGCGTGCGTTGTACGCGACGGTCCCTGACGGCTCGATCACCTCGAGACACGTACCCGGCGCGACCACGAACTCGATACGCAGGTCGTCACCGGCCAGCAGCGTTGCGCTGTGCCCTACCAAGGCAATTCGTACGGTGAGCCCGCGAGCGTCGACGAATCGCGGGGCCAGGAAGTCGCCCGAGATCAGCTCTCGCGCAACAGCGGTATCACCCACTCTCTCGACGACGACCCGCGTAGCTCCAGTGCGCATCAGTGAGCGTGAGAGTGGCTGTGCCCGTGACCGTGTCCGTGGTCTTCTTCGTCGGCATGGAAGTGCGGTGCCATCGGTCCCGGATCCTGCGGAGTGTGACTACCTGCGCGATGAGACGCGATGACCTGGCGAAGCCAGGCACTGAGCTGGTCGATCGTGGCGTGATCCTTCTGGCTGAGCGCGAGAACGGGAAGTCCGTCTCGCGCGGCCGTGGCATCGGCAACCATCTGGACTGCGTCGACGTCGACGTACGGGGCCAGGTCGATCTTGTTGACCACCAACAGATCTGCCCGCTCGATTCCCGGACCACCCTTACGTGCGACGTCTCCGCCGCCGGCGACGTCGATGCAGAAGATCTGGGCGTCGACCAGTGCCGGGCTGAACGTGGCGGTCAGGTTGTCACCGCCGCTTTCCACGATCACCATGTCGAGGGGATGGAACTGACGCTCGAGGTCTTCGACCGCAATGAGGTTCGGTGTCACGTCGTCACGGATGGCCGTGTGCGGGCACGCTCCGGTCTCGACTGCGACGATGCGCTCGATCGGAAGAACGTTGGCCGCGCGCAACAGTCGCGCGTCCTCGTCGGTGTAGATGTCGTTGGTGACCACCGCGATCTCGTACTCCGACGCGAGTTCGCGGCAGATGGTGGCGATGAGAGTGCTTTTGCCGGTGCCGACGGGGCCGGCAACGCCGAGCCTCAAACCTCTTGCAGCAGTGGTGGTGTTGTTCAGGTTGTCAAGCACGGAAAATCCTCCTGGATCGAGCGTGGTGTTCGAGTGACCATTGTTCGACCAACGGTCCTGTTGTTGCGGGTATATCTGTGACGCCTTCGACTGCCACGGCAGCCTTGGCGACGGTTTCGATGGTCGAGGCTGCTCGGAGCAGCCATTCGACCGGTTCTGCCGGATCCACCGGCAGTAGCTTCAATGCCGCCGACGCCACCGTTTGAGCGTCGTCGTACAAACAGGATCTGGCTGCCTGTAGGTCGTCCATCCCGGAGATCGCCGTGAAGACGCCCAACGCGAGCGGCCGCATCGGATGCCCGGGCAGCGCCATGAGCATCTGCACCGCGGGGTGCTGCGGCCACAATCGCGACGCCAGTCTTGCCAGCCCACGTCCGAGCTGAATCGACGCCTCACGCAGCGGTGCGCTGGGAGTCCGAGCGAGCAGTTCCCTCGAGATGTCCTCGAGTTCGCCTGCACTACCCTCACTTACGGCCCAGCGTCGCGTGATTACCGTTGCAGCGGCTTCGACCAGTCCCACTGTTTCGAGTCGACCACGAATGAAGTCAGGGACCTGACTCTGCAGGAGTCCGCCCGCCAGTGCCGGTTCCAACCCCGACGAGTGCGCGTGACCGCCGGTAGGCAGACGCCCGTCCGCCAAGAGCATCGACGCTATGTCGGCAGACGCCATCTCGATTGACATGGTTTCAGAACAGCATGTAGCGCTGAGCCATCGGCACTACGTCAACGGGGTTGGGCGCGATCAGGTCGCCGTTGACCTTGATGGCAAACGTCTCCGGATCGACGTCGATGGACGGCAGTGCCGTGTTGTTCGGCATATCCGCCTTGGTGAGGTGCCTCGTCGGACGAACACCGGTGAGGGTGCGCGTGAGACCGAGACGATCGGCCAGACCGTCCTCGATGGCCATCGGAGAGACGAACGTCGTGGACAGGTGCGGCGCCGATCCCGGAGTTGCCGCGATGGCCGGACGTACGAACACCGGCTGCGGGGTCGGGATTGCAGCGTTCGGATCACCCAGCGGCGCAGCAACTATCGCCCCGCCCTTGATCACGGCAGAAGGACGGACACCGAAGAACGCAGGATCCCACAGCACCAGGTCCGCCATCTTCCCCGCCTCGACGGATCCGATCTCGTGATCGATACCGTGCGCCACCGCAGGGCAGATCGTGTACTTGGCGACGTAGCGCCGCGCACGCTCGTTGTCGGCCGGCATGCTGGTGCCCAACTTGCCGTACTGGGCCTTCATGACGTGGGCAACCTGCCACGTCCGCAGGGTCACCTCACCGATACGCCCCATTGCCTGGGCGTCGGAGGAGGTGATGGAGATGGCTCCGATGTCGTGCAGAAAGTCTTCCGCCGCAATCGTTGTCGGCCGGATCCGGGATTCGGCAAAGGCAAGATCCTCCGGAACCCGGGGATTGAGCGCATGACAGACGATGAGCATGTCGAGGTGCTCGGCCACCGTGTTGACGGTATGCGGCAACGTCGGATTGGTCGATGCCGGAAGAACGTTCGGCTCACCTGCCGTCACGATGATGTCCGGAGCGTGCCCGCCGCCGGCACCTTCCGCATGGAACACGTGGATCCCGCGTCCGGCGATCGCATCCAAAGTGTGCTGTACGTACCCGGTTTCGTTGAGGCTGTCGGCATGCAGCGCCACCTGGAGGCCGAACTCGTCGGCTGCGCGTAGAGCTGCGTCGATCGCGGCCGGAGTGGAACCCCAGTCCTCGTGAACCTTGAATCCACCTGCGCCGGCGAGAGCTTCCTGACGCATGGCCTCATGGCTGACGGTGCTGCCCTTGCCGAGGAGAAGAACGTTGAGCGGGATGTGGTCGAGGGCCCGGTGCATCATCGTCAGGGACCAGGCGCCGGGCGTGACGGTGGTTGCCTTGCTTCCCTCCGTGGGGCCCGTTCCGCCGCCCGCCACTGTCGTCGTACCGGTCGCGAGCGCTTCCATCATCTCGATTTCACTGAGGAAGTGCACGTGAGTGTCGATCGCACCCGCGGTGAGGATCTTTCCCTCGCCGGCGATCACGTCGGTGCTCGGCCCGATGAGCAACTTGGGGTGCACGCCATCCATGATGTCGGGGTTACCGGACTTGCCGATCGCGACGATGCGTCCGTCGCGAATTCCGACGTCTGCCCGGACAATTCCCCAGTGATCGAGAATCACCGTATTGGTGATGACGACGTCGAGAGCACCCTGGTCGCGAGTGGTCAGGCCCTGGCCCATCGACTCGCGGATGCTCTTGCCGCCACCGAAGACCATCTCGTCGCCGGTCGCGGTGTAGTCGTGCTCGATCTCGATCCACAGATCTGTGTCGGCCAAACGGATCTGGTCGCCTGCAGTAGGGCCGTACAGGGAGGCGTAACCGCGTCGATCGATCCTGCTCATTCGGCTGTCCTCTCAACTGTCGTCGCGGCGTCTTCCGGTGAATCCGCCTCGACCGGAACATCACTCACGCGAACGTTCACCGAGGACGCACGCAAGGGTTCTTCGACCTCGACACCGGGCGTGCCGAACGGCATGACGGTCTTGGGCTCACGCGCATGCGTCGGTAGGTCTTCGTCCGGCACGATCTGCAGGCCCGGAACCCTTTTGAGTCCGCCGAGCGCGATCAGTGTCACCGTTCGGCTGACTCCCGGTTCGAACCGAACCGACGTTCCCGAGGGGATGTCGAGCCGGAAGCCGTCTGCCGCTTCGCGATCGAAGGTCAGCGCCGGGTTGGCCGCTGGAAGGTGGAGATGTGAACCGATCTGAATGGGGCGATCGCCGTCGTTGACGACGACCATCGTGATCTTTTCCGCATCTGTGCCGAACTCGAGCGGTTCGGTGGACACGCGTACCTCACCGGGGATCATCGAATGGGCTCCGTCACGGTGACCAGCTTGCGACCGTCCGGGAAAGTGGCCTCCACCTGGACGTTTGCAATCATCTCGGGTACCCCTTCCATCACGTCGTCGCGGGTGAGCACTTGCCGACCGGCGTTCATCAGTTCCGCAACCGTCATTCCGTCACGCGCGCGCTCGAGAATCCAACACGAGATCAGGGCCATCGCTTCGGGGTAGTTCAGCAGTACCCCGCGCTCGCGGCGGTCGCGGGCGACCATGCCCGCAACGCTCAGGAGCAGCTTTTCGGTATCTGAAGGGGTGAGGTGCACTGACAAGCCCTTCCGGTTGTGAAACGACATCGATCGACAGCGTGCTGTCGGGCCGAGATTAGCATTGTCCGAAGCGTCGTCAGTATCCACGAGATTCACATCGTCGGCTACTTCAGCGCCCACTCGGCGCACTTGCGCTGCTCATCGAATTATTCGGGCGCCCAACGACGCTCAGCTCTGCGCACCGGAGTGGGAACTATCACCACAACCAAAAAGTTTCACCCCCGTCTCCTGTTGGAAACGGGGGTGAAACATGATCGTGCAGGGTTTGTCCCAGGACCTATCCGAAGCGGCCGGAGATGTAGTCCTCGGTGGCCTTCTGCGTCGGGTTGGAGAAGATCTTCTCGGTGTCGTCGATCTCGACGAGCTGACCGGGCTTACCGGTTGCCTCGAGGTTGAAGAATGCAGTCTGGTCACTCACACGCGCAGCCTGCTGCATGTTGTGCGTGACGATGACGATCGTGAAGTCCTTCTTCAACTCGGTGATCAGGTCTTCGATCGCGAGAGTCGAGATCGGGTCGAGCGCGGAGCACGGCTCGTCCATGAGCAGAACGTCGGGCGAGACCGCGATGGCACGCGCGATGCACAGACGCTGCTGCTGACCGCCTGAGAGGCCGCCACCGGGCTTGTCGAGGCGATCCTTGACCTCGTTCCACAGGTTGGCGCCACGCAACGAACGCTCGGCCACCTCGTCGAGCTTCTTCTTGCTGCGCTCGCCCTGCAGCTTCAAGCCTGCGACGACGTTGTCCTTGATGGACATGGTCGGGAAGGGGTTGGGCCGCTGGAAGACCATGCCGATCGTCTTGCGAACACCGACGGGATCGACGTTCGAACCGTAGATGTCCTCACCGTCGAGCAAGACCGAACCCTCGACGCGCGCACCGGGAATCACTTCGTGCATGCGGTTGAGTGAACGAAGAACGGTGGACTTGCCGCAACCGGACGGGCCGATGAAGGCGGTGACGCTCCGGGGCGGGACGGACAGGCCCACATCGGCGACGGCGTGGAACTTGCCGTAGTAGATGTTGACGTCCTTGAGATCCAGACGCTTGGCCATTACCGGCTCCCTACTGAGTTGTTGACGCTGTTGAGTACGAACATGTTCCGAGGCCGCATCACTTGCTTCTCACCTGCGAGAAGTGACCGATCAGCTTCGCGACGATGTTGAGGATCGCGATCAGCAGGATCAAGGTCAGTGCTGCGCCCCAGATGCGGTTGGTGCCGGCGTCGGTGGGGTTGTTCATCTCGGCGACCATGACGGAAGGCAGAGTGCCCATTTCGCCGTTGAACAAGTCGAAGTTGATGAACGGTGCGTAGCCGACGAGGATCAGCAGCGGCGCGGTCTCACCGAGCACGCGGGCCAGGGCCAGCATGACGCCGGTGATGATGCCGGGAAGTGCCGTCGGCAGAACGATTTTCGAGATGGTCTTCCACTTCGGCACACCGAGCGCGTACGACGCCTCTCGCAAGTCCATCGGGACGATGCGCAGCATTTCCTCGGTGGAGCGAATGACGACCGGGACCATCAGGAGGACCAGAGCCAGAGATACAGCGAACGCGGACTTGGGGAAGCCGAAGGTCGCGATCCACAGTGCGTAGATGAACAGCGCGGCCACGATCGACGGAACACCGCTGAGGATGTCCACCATGAACGTGGTGAGCTTGCCCAGCTTCGACTTCCGGTCGGCGTACTCCACCAGGTAGATCGCGACGAAGATGCCGAGCGGGATGGAGAAGACCGCACACACGATGCCTTGCAGCAAGGTGCCGATCAATGCGTGATAGATACCGCCGCCGTCGGCCGATGCCGTCAATCCGCTCAGCGAATTGGTGAACCACGTCGGCGACGTCAGAGCGGGCAGGCCCTTGGCGATGACCGTGAAGAGCACCCAGACCAACGGGATGAGCGCGATGACGACTGCCAGGCTCACCAGGATGGTCGCGATGACGTCCTTGGCACGACGACGGGCGCCGACGCCTTGGAAAGTGGGGGCCTTGACCGGCCGGTCCAGAGTGGAGGTCATGGGTCAGTCCTTCTTTCCGGCGATCACTGCGCGGGCAGCCGCGTTGACGACGAAGGTCAGCACGAACAGCACCAGTCCGGCCGCGATGTACGCGCCTGCCTGGATGTCGTTGTTGAACTCCGCGTAGCCGAGGGCGATCTTGGAGGCAATGGTCGAGCCGCCGTCGAACAGCGACCAGCCGAAGGCCTGAGAGGTGGTGCGCAGGATCAGGTACAGGGCCATCGTCTCGCCGAGTGCGCGTCCGAGACCGAGCATCGATCCGCTGATGTAGCCGGACTTACCGAACGGGATAACCGTGGTGCGCACAACTTCCCAGCGCGTGGCGCCGAGGGCGAGTGCGGCTTCGATCTGTGATCGCGGGGTCTGGATGAACACCTCGCGGGTCACTGCGGTGATGACCGGAAGGATCATCACGGCAAGGACGATGCCTGCGGTGAAGATGGTGCCGCCGCCGGTGATCGATCCGCTGCCGTCGGCGAAGAGCGGGAACCAGCCGAGAGTGTCGTTGAGCCACACCGCGACCGGGGTGATCGCCGGGGCGAAGACGAGCAGTCCCCACAGGCCGTAGACGATGGACGGCACGGCCGCGAGAAGGTCGATCGTGTACGACAGTGGCCGCGTGAGCCACTTGGGAGAGTACGAAGTCAGGAAGATCGCGATGCCCAGTGCGATCGGCATCGCGAGCACCAGGGCGAACAGCGAGACCAACACCGTGACCTGGAAGAGATCGAGGACACCGAACGCCATCGCGTTGATGTTCTGCGTCACCCATTCACGGCTGGTCAGGAAGTTGACCTGGTTCCGGCTCAAGGCAGGAACAGCACGCCAGATCAGGAACGCGCCGATCGCCGCGATGACAACCGTGATGAAGATTGCCGAACCGGATGCAAGCGAGCTGAAGATGCGGTCACCCGGACGGGTCACCGTCTTGCTGTTGCCGCTGCCCGGACCGTCACCCTTCGGAGGATGCTCGGTTTCTGGAGCCTTGGTGGAAGTAATCGTGTCCTCCGTGGTGCCGTTCGGACCGCCCACCCCGGCCCCGCTGGTTGCGGGGCCGGGAGAACGAGATGTCGAGGTGATGGGCGCGTCACTCATGCGCGCTCACTTCCTTCACGTCTGAATGTAGATCCATGAGCTTGTCCGCACGAGTCTCTAGGTCAGCTGATTGCCGTGATGGACGCGTTGAGGCGATCCTGGACGTTGGCCGGCAGCGGAACGTAACCCTGCTCGGCCAGGTTGGCCTGACCCTCGTTGGCCGCGCTCGTCAGGAACGACTTCACTGCTGCGGAGGTGTCCGCGTCGTAGCCCTTGGAGCAGACGATCGAGTACGTCGCGAGAACCAGCGGGTACGCGCCGGATTCGTTGGTCTTGAAGATCGACGCGAGGTCGAGCGTCAGGTCGCCGGTCGCGTCGGACTTGAACTTCGCGCCTGCGATCGACTTGGCGGCCGAGTCGTTGGTCAGTGCGACTGCTTCGGAGCCGGTGTTGATCTCGGCAACCGAGAGCTTGTTCTGATCGGCGAACGACTTCTCGACATAGGTGATCGAACCCGGTGCAGTAGCGACTGCCTGTGCAACGCCCGCCGAACCCTTGGCGCCCTCACCGACGCCACCGGTGAAGTCGGACCCTGCGCCCGACGTCCAAGCACCGTTCGATGCCGCGTCGAGGTACTTCTGGAAGTTGTCGGTGGTGCCCGAGGAATCGGAGCGGATCACGGTGGTGATCTTCTCGTCGGGAAGCGAAGCACCGGAGTTGAGCGCGGCGATTGCCGGATCGTTCCACTTGGTGATGCCACCGTTGAAGATCTTCGCGAGAACCTCTGCGTTGAGCACGAGCTTGTCGACGCCGTCGAGGTTGTATGCAACCGCGATCGGGCCGAAGACGAGGGGAAGGTTCCAGGCTTCGCCGCCGACGCAACGCTCCTTGGCCTTGTCGGCCTGCTCGTCCTTGATGGCCGAGTCGGAGCCGGCGAAGTCGATCTGGCCGGCGATGAACTGGGTGCGACCGTCGCCCGAACCGCTGGGGTTGTAAGCGACGTTGACCGTCTTGCCCTTTTCCTGGCATACGGAGATGTAGGTGGCGACGAACTGGTCCATGGCGTTCTTCTGTGCCGAGGAACCAGCGGCAGAGAGGTTGCTCTTGCCTTCGCACGTTGCGTTCGATGCGGACGCGTCCACACCCGTCGACGACGAGTTGTTGTCGCTGCCACATGCGGCCAAGGTCATGGCGCCCACGGCCACTACACCGAGCAGGGCACCACTGCGCTTGAGATTCACCAAGATCCTCCGGAAATCGCTACCGCCACGCCCACGATCGGGCGGCGACATGAGACGCAGAATGATTGAAATCTGCATCAGGCAACACGGCGCTGCCCACAGAGAAAAGTAGGCGGGCGCGGTGTCCGGTTGGACCACACATGGTTAACGGAGAATGAACAGACTGGACATTTCTGCGTGTTCGACTGTGACGTCAGAGCGCGCGAGCGTAAGCCATGTCCACATGGAACCGATCGAAGCCGAGTCGCTCGTACGTGTGAAGGGCTGCGGTGTTGTCGCCTTCGACGTACAGAAGGACGGTTCCGAGGCCGCGATCACGCAGGTAATGCATGCCCGCAAGAGTCAGCACTCGGCCGAGACCGCGTCCCTGTGCAGCAGGATCGATCCCCACGACGTACACCTCCCCCAGCTCCGGATCGTCACCTTCGGGTGCGTGCACCTTCGTCCAGTGAAAGCCGAGAAGGGTATCGGGATCGGTGTCCGCGAACGCCAGGAACAGACCGGCGGGATCGAACCAACCTTCGGCCGTTCTCTCGTCGATCTCCGCCTGGGTCCAGCCACCCTGCTCGGGATGCCAGGAGAAGGCCGCGCTGTTGACGCGAAGGATCTCGGAATCGTCTTCGGGCCCACGATACGTCCGCATCGTTATGCCTTCGGGCACAACGATTTCCGGAAGCTGCGGAGCATCGAGCGGTCGACGCAGCTGGAGGAGTTCACGAACGCTCACCAGATCGAGACTCTTGGCGAATTCCACTGCGGCGTCGATGTTTCCGTGCGCCCACACTCGCGTGCCCGGACGCCCCTCGTCGAATACCGCTGCGGCAAGCCTGGTTCCGATACCGCGGCGCCGGGCCTGCGGGTCGACCACCAACTCGGCCATGTCGGGATGCTCGTCCGAACCGGCTTGCAGCTGTGCATAACCGACGACCGTATCGCCGTCGAGTTCGAGAAGATGCCGTGCTGCGCCGCGCCCGGCAACGGCATGGCGCCCCTGCTCCGACACCGGCGCCTTGCCGTCGAAGTCGGTCGCGCGATCGAGCAGCGCGGAAACCTGCTCAGCGGATCCGGCCGCCAGCGAATCGCTCCAACCCATCTCAGACCACCGATCCGTCGGCCGCGTCGTAGTCGACGTCTTCGTCGTCCTCGAACTGAACGGGAGCAGCTGCGCCGCCCTTGGCCCTGGTCGGCCGCACTGCCTTGTATCCGACATTTCGGACTGTACCGATCAAGGACTCGTATTCGGTGCCGAGTTTCGCCCGCAGACGACGCACATGGACGTCGACCGTCCTGGTGCCACCGAAGAAGTCGTAGCCCCACACCTCCTGCAGCAGCTGCGCACGGGTGAAAACCCGGCCGGCGTGCTGCGCGAGGTACTTGAGCAGCTCGAATTCCTTGTAAGTCAAATCAAGGGGCCGTCCACGCAATCGTGCCGTGTACGTCCCCTCGTCGATAACCAGTTCGCCCAGCGTGATCTTTCCCGACGCTTCCGGACTGGCCACACCGCCGCTGCGGGCGACCAACAACCGCAATCGGGCGTCCACCTCAGCCGGACCGGTGCCGGGAAGCAGGATGTCGTCCAGCCCCCAGTCGGCGTTGACGGCAACGAGTCCGCCTTCGGTGAGGACGGCGACCACAGGTACTGCGGATCCTGTGCTTCCGAGCAATCGACACAACCCGCGTGCGGCAGCTAGATCAGTGCGCGCATCCACCAATGCCACGTCCGCGGAACTTGCCTCGAGTAGCGAGGAAACCTCTGTGGGGGCAGGCCGAACCGAGTGCGCCAGCAACGCCAACGCCGGTAGTACAGCTTCCGGGTTGGGGTCGGAGGTGAGGAGGAGCAGTTCCACACGGCCTCCTATCTAGTAGCCCGCGCAACCCGCGAGGGCAACGCTCGAGTAGTTCGACGCTTTTGGTCGGTCACTACATTAGCGTGCCTGGTACCGGGGCCGTCGCATCGAACCCCGACCGGAGTCGGTCACAATGGTGCGGTGCGCAAACTGATCATCGGCATCGTCTTCCTCCTCGGCCTCGGACTGGTGGCCGATTTCGGCGCTGCCGCGTACGCCGAGTACCGGGTTTCCCGCGAGCTCCGAACCGGCGCATCACTCGAGGCGGACCCGGAGGTCACCTTCAACGGGTTCCCCTTCCTCACCCAAGCTCTCGGCGGGAAATACAAGGACGTCTACGTCAGAGCTACCGGCGTACAGAGCGACGTGGTCGGCGAAGTGACCGTCGAGGCAGATCTGCGCGGGGTCACCGTTCCTTTCTCCGACATCGTGAACGGCAACGTCACCCAGCTCCCCGTGGACAAACTCGACGGCCGGATGGGAATCAACGCCACCGACCTCGGAAAGCTGCTCAACATCCCTGACCTGCAGGTATCTTCACCTCCGGCCAACAAGTCGGATGGCACCGGCGGTAGCGGTGGAACAGGTGCGAGCACCGCGGGCGCTGTCGTGCTGACCGGAACGGTTGCCGTCGGCCCGATCGAGACTGCAGTGAGCGTGCAGGCCAACCTGGTTCTGGAAGGTGGGCAGGTCAAGATCGTCGCCAGCAACCTGTACTTCGGTCCGGAGGGCAAAGCCGATTTCTCGATCCCCGCAGCACTCGAACCCGTCGTCCTCGGATTGTTCAGCTACACGATCGATCCACAGGCACTCCCCTACGGAATCCAGCCGAGCCTGGTCTACGCGGAAGGCGGAAGAATCGTGATCGAAGGCAGCGCCGAGAACACGACGATCGACCTCGCAGAGCTGCAGAACCGATGACCGGGATCACAATTCTGCTGGTCGCGCTTGTCGCCGTCGTCGCTGTCGGGCTCTTTCTCAAGTCGCGCAACGGAAAGGTTCGAGTCACCTCGCCGGCCGCGACCGGCACCGCTGACAGTCGCCTCGAACTGCTCCGCGCGGCTGGAGTCGTGTCGGCGAACGGTGGGCCCGTCGTACTGCATTTCTCCGCCGACTGGTGCGGACCGTGCGCGGCAGTACGCCGCGTCGTCGGTCAGGTCGTGGTGTCGATGGCCGACGCTCCCCGTCCGCCGGTCGAGATCGAACTCGACATCGACAAGGAACCGGCTCTCGCACGCGAAATGAGCGTCCTGTCGCTACCCACCACCTTCATCCTCGACGGTGGCCTCGAGGAACAGTTCCGGGTGTCCGGAGTGCCGTCCGCAGGCGATCTGAAAGCTGCGCTCGTACCACTATCCGGACCCCACGAGCCAAAATCCGAGAATTCGGGGTAAACTCGCCGACGTGCAAACCCGCCACGAGCTGATGCTCACCCGACGCCGCGCAGTAGACCTGTGCCGCCTCGGGGGCTGTTGCTGTACCTGTTGCTGATCACCACATCCGTCAGAACTCTCTGACCTTCGAGCTTTCGCTCACGTGATCAATCCACCGAGTGGGACTTTTGCGTCCCGTTTTCTCGGTCCACGCACAGCATCATGCAATCCAGCGCAGGAGCACTCCCGATGTCCACAACCACACCCCAACTCGAGCAGGTCGACGTCCGCGGACCTCGATTCGCCGCGTGGGTCACCACCGGCGTTCTCGTACTCACGCTCGTCCTCTCGACCTTCTCTCTGCCGGCTGCCACTGTGCTTCTCGCACTGCAGGCCATCGTCTTCGCGGTCGGAGCCGTACTCGGCCCCAAGCGCAGCCCGTACGGCCAGATCTTCGGCAAGCTCGTCGCCCCGCGAATCTCGCCGGTCAGCGAACGAGAACCCGTAGCGCCACTTCGCTTCGCTCAGTTCGTCGGCTTCGTCTTCGCATTGGCAGGCACGGTCGGTTTCCTGGCCGGGTCGACGATCGTCGGCACCGTCGCCACGGGCTTCGCCCTGTTCGCGGCCCTGCTCAACGCCGCGTTCGGCATCTGCCTCGGCTGCCAGATCTACCCACTGGTCGCCAGGCTGCGAAATACCGGCCGCGCTACCACCGCGTGAAAGCGCTTGCCACACAACCCCACTGAACCCCTGCTGGATATCGACCGACGCAAGACCACATCGAAAGGAACACCATGGCTCGCTCCGACGTCCTAGTCTCCGCTGACTGGGCTGAGCAGAACCTCAACACCCCCAAGACCGTTTTTGTCGAGGTGGACGAGGACACCAGCGCATACGACGGCGGCCACATCGAGGGTGCAGTCAAGCTCGACTGGCGCAAGGACCTCCAGGACGGCGTCCGACGTGACTTCCTGAACCAGGAGCAGTTCTCGGACCTGCTCTCCGCCAAGGGCATTGCGAACGACGACACCGTTGTTCTCTACGGTGGCAACAACAACTGGTTCGCCGCGTACGCGTACTGGTACTTCAAGCTGTACGGCCACCAGGACATCAAGCTGATCGACGGCGGCCGTAAGAAGTGGGAACTCGACGGACGCCCGCTCTCCAAGGACGCAGTCAACCGCGAAGCCACGCAGTACAAGGCCGAGACCCCCGATTTCTCGATCCGCGCATTCCGCGACGAGGTCATCGACGCCATCGGCAGCAAGAACCTCGTCGACGTTCGTAGCCCTGACGAGTTCTCCGGCAAGATCCTCGCTCCCGCGCACCTTCCGCAGGAGCAGGCGCAGCAGCGCGGCCACGTCCCCGGAGCCATCAACATCCCGTGGAGCACCACCGCCAACGAGGACGGCACGTTCAAGTCGGACGACGACCTCGCCAAGCTGTACGCGGAGAAGGGCTTCGACGACACCAAGGAAACGATCGCCTACTGCCGCATCGGCGAGCGCTCGAGCCACACCTGGTTCGTGCTGCAGGAGATCCTCGGCAAGAACAACGTCAAGAACTACGACGGCAGCTGGGTCGAATACGGCTCACTCGTCGGCGCACCGATCGAATTGGGAGCCTGATCATGTGTGGAGCACCTACCCAGGGCCAGACCCTGCCTGCCGGCGTCGACGTCGAGAAGGAAACGGTCATCACCGGCCGTGTTCTCGCAGCTGACGGCCAGCCCATCGGTGGCGCATTCGTGCGCCTGCTCGACGGCTCCGGAGAGTTCACGGCCGAGGTCGTGGCATCGGGAACCGGCGATTTCCGCTTCTTCGCCGCTCCGGGCGAGTGGACCGTGCGTGCACTGTCCAGCTCGGGCAACGGCACCTCCACCGTCACTCCCGAAGGCTCGGGCGCGCACAACGTGGACGTGACAGTCAGCAAGTAATTCCTGCTTTTTCAGGCGGCCCCGCACCCCTCCGGTGCGGGGCCTTCTGCATTCCGGCTCCCGATTTTTCCGGTCGGTCGCCGCGGTCTAAGATGTACCCGTGGTCATTTTCTTCGAGGTACTCCTCGCACTCGCATCCGTCATGATCGCTTGGTTCTCCGTGTACGTCGTGTACCGCTTGGTCACCGACGAGTCGTGAGTCAGGCTCCGGATTCAGGGTCCGACGCGACCGCTGACGATTCCGCCGCTGCAGGTGCCGTGAGGCGCGGCAGCGGGGACGAAGCTGTCGCCATCGCCGTCGAGCGCTCCAAGTCGACGGCGTCACTCAACATCCCGACCCTGCCGGACCTTCCGTTGCCAGAGGACACCGCAAACCTGCGCCTCGGCCCGGACATCAATCCCGAACTCCTCGCACTGCTCCCCCTCGTCGGCGTCTGGCGCGGCGAAGGTGAAGGGCACGACGAGACCGGCGACTACGCCTTCGGTCAGCAGATCGTCATCTCTCACGACGGCGGCCCCTACCTCAATTGGGAGTCCCGGTCCTGGCGCCTCGACGCCGAGGGCAAGTACGTGAGCCCCGATCTGCGCGAGAGCGGTTACTGGCGCATGGGCGGCGACGGCATCCCCGGCAGCGTCAATCAGGAAGTCGTCGAACTCCTGCTCAGCCACAGCTCCGGCGTCGTCGAAATGTACTACGGGCGTGCGCTCACCCAGGCGTCGTGGGAACTTGCCACCGACGTGGTGATCCGCAGCCAGTCCGGTGCACTGTACGGCGGCGCGAAGCGCCTGTACGGCATCGTCGAAGGCGGCGACCTCGCGTACGTCGAAGAGCGCATCATGTCTGACGGTGGCCTGGAGCCGCGCCTCTCGGCGCGGCTGACTCGCTACATCGGCTAGCTCTGCTGTGCGCCTTTATTAACCCCCGGCGGTTAATAAAGGCGCACAGCAGATCCATCCACAGCCACCGACAAATTCCACAGGTGGGCTCTGGAACGGCATCATCGACCGATTCCTGTCGGACCGGGATCTCACGGTATTCGCATGAACTGCGACTACATCGATCCTGATCTCCGAAGAATTTTCGACTTCCAACACGGACTCGCGACCAATAAACAGCTGCGCCCTTTCGGCTATTCGCCGCGGCGAATCCAGCATCTGGTCGAATCGGGTCAATGGACTTCCGTCCTCCACGGCGTTCAATCCAGCACCAACGGCCCACTCAACCGAGCAATGATTCTCGAGGCCGCACTGCTGTTCGGCGGCGGAGAGACTTATCTGAGTCACCGGACTGCAGCTGAAGAGTGGGGACTCACGCACATCGAGTCGGATCTGCCGGTCCACATCACGGTCCGATACGGCAGATCCTCGCGCTGCCAGAGTCCGACGGTCAGACCCGAACGCTCCCCGGCGCGCCCCGTTCCGTTGGGGTGGTCCACTGCCCATCCCGGAGTGATCGTTCATCGTTCACGCGCTCAGGCCCACATCGGCGTTGCCACTCAGCCTGCTCGTACTTCGCTGGCTGACACCGCAATTGACCTGGCGGTTGCAGAGCCGTCGGCTCGCGACGCCGCTCGTTCTCTGGTCCGCTCCGCCACGGCCTGCAAGGTGTCGCGGATGGAACTACGCACCCGAATGGAGTACCGCCGGCCGAGGCGATATGTCAAAGCGCTGTCCTCGACATTGGACCTCTTGGATCGCGGCGTCCAGTCGGTACTCGAGCATCGCTATGCAATCGAAGTCGAGCGAGCACACGGTCTGCCGGAAGCACGACGGCAATCGCCGGTCCTCGTCGATGGGAGAACTCTCTACGAGGACGTCGACTACCGCAATTGCGGTGTCGCACTGATCGTTCGACTCGACGGATTCGCCTTCCACTCTTCTCGGGCGACTGCGCTGCGGGATCGTCGGCGAGGAAACGCATCCGAACTGTCAGGCAATGCCACGCTGGTCTTCGGTTGGGAAGAAGTGGAAGGAGCCTCGTGCCGAACTGCAGCCGAGGTCAGAGCGATCCTCGAGCGCGGTGGATGGTGGGGACCCAATCCTTGTCCACGCTGTGCGCCTTTATTAACCGCCGGGGGTTAATAAAGGCGCACAGCACGAAGCGACCCCCGAGCCACACCCGCGCTTTCGCACGGGTCCCGGTCGGACTGATCGGGGGCTCGGGGGTCGGGTGGCTGCCTGGGATTCGCCGGCCGCTCACGCGGTAAGTGAATTCCATCAGCGATTGCGGCTAGCTGGCAGCCACCTCACGCGTCCGTCTGTACTTCAATTTCAGACCACCTCCTTCCTTGTGTACAGGAGAAAGTACGCCCACTTCACGACGACGGCAACGTATTTTCCACAGAAACTTTCCCGACGCATATCACCTGGTCAGCTGCTGTGCCGTCCGGAAGTTGGTGGGTGACGACAACTACGGTTCGCGAAGAATCGACCAGCGTTGCTTCGCGACCGAGCAACTCGCGGAGCAACTGAGCGCCGGCCTCCGCGTCCATGTGCTCGGTCGGCTCGTCGAGCAGCAATACCTCCGCGGGCGAGACGATCGCGCGTGCCAACAGCAACCGACGACGCTCACCGCCCGAAACCGCTCGCATACCGCCGACCAGGTAGGTGTCGAGCCCGTCCGGCAGTTCCGACAGCCACTCTCCGAGACCAACGGCGGCAAGTGCCTTCTCCGCGTCCTCGGCGGTGAGGTCACCCCGCGCGACGCGCAGGTTCTCGAGTACCGACGTCTCGAAGAGGTGTGCATCTTCGGCGAAGTATCCGACGTGCCGACGCAGTTCGGCCGGATCGATATCCGAAACATCCACTCCGCCGACTCGAACCGTTCCCGCGACGGGTGGTAGCAGTCCCGCCATCGTCATCAGCGCGGTGGTCTTTCCCGATCCGCTCTCACCGACCACGGCAACACGAGCGCCGCGAGGAAGATCCACAGACAGCGGTTCGGTCACCTTCCCACCGGGCCAACCTGCCTGCAACGCGTGCACGCTGAGAGCCCCGTTCTCGGGCCACGCACGATCACCTTCGACGTGTTCCTCGGCTGCTCGATCGAGGACCGCCATGATGCGAGCCGACGCCAGTCGCGCCTTGGTCAATGCTACCGCCGCGCTGGGCAGGATCGCGGTTCCCTCGAATGCCGACAGGGGAAGCAGTACAAGGATTCCCATGGACATCGGTGACATGTCGGTGGTTCCATACAGTGTGATTCCGATCAGCAACGCCCCGAGAACGCTCACACCGATTGCGAGAGGTGTCGCGGCGGCGGCAAAGGCACTCGGGACCGCCGCGCGATCGGTTGCGTCGACCACCTCGTTTTCGGCAGACACCGCCTCGCTCACGGCCTGATCCAAGCGACCTGATACCCGAAGCTCAGCGGAATGGTCGAGCGCCGTCACAGCGGACTCACTGAATCGCGCTGCGGCAGCTGAACTGTCGGCCTCGGCGAGTCGAGCTGCACGCGCCGAAAGCCAGGGTGCCGCGATCCCGGACACCGCCAGCGCAACAGCCAGAATGAGCGCAGCCGGAACCGAGATGAACAACAAGATGCCCACCGCAGCGAACGCGAGGACAACCGAAACAGCGATCGGGATCAGCGCTTTGACGACTACGCCGCCCAGCGCGTCCACATCGGCGCCGGTACGTGCGAGCAGGTCACCGCGTCGTAGTCCGGCGGCGGCCGCGGGATCTCCCGCTGCCAACTGCTGGTAGATCCTCGACCGCGCTGCGGTGGTGCCGCGCAACGCGACGTCGTGCGTCGTCAATCGCTCGAGGTAGCGGAAGACACCACGCGAGATTCCCAACGCGCGTACGGCAACCACCGCAACGCTGAGATCGAGAACGGGAGGCATCTCCCAAGCACGCGTGATCAACCACGCGGACAGCGCGGCCAAGGCGAGGGCACTGCCGAGTGTTGCCACACCGGCGGCTACCGCCGTCAGTACGCGTCGTGGTCGAAGTTCCAGTAGTTGCAGGGCACGCAGGAGCGGATCGTGAGTGTCACTTCTCATGGGCACGAACCTCGACGATCTGGTCAGCTGCGGCAAGCACACTCGGACGGTGGCCGATCACGACGACGGTGTCACCACGCTCCGCCCGTGCTCTCAGAGAAGCCAACACTGTCCCTTCCGAATCGGAGTCGAGGTGAGCGGTGGGCTCGTCCAGGATGAGAACAGCGCGGTCGGAAGCGAGCACGCGTGTCAGCGCCAGACGTTGACGCTGCCCCAGCGACAGACCTGTGCCGCCGGCACCGATGACTGTCTCGACACCCGCAGGAAGCTCGGCCAGCACGGCCTCGAATCCCGTCGCAGCGGCGGCACGACTCAACGCCTGTGCATCAACGACCCCGGTGAGATCGAGATTCTCGCGAACAGTGCCCGGCAGGAGGACCGGATGCTGAGGCAGCCAAGCCAATTGACTCCACCACGCGTTCTCGTCCAGCTCTCGAACATCGACGCCGGCAACCGTCACACGCCCACTGCTCGGTTCGATCAACCCGAGTAACGCGTGCACTGCCGTCGACTTGCCGCAGCCGTTGGGCCCGGTGAGCACGGTGATCTTCCCTGGCGACGCCACGGCGGAAAGTTGAGACGGTGCGACTCCCCCACGAGAGTTCACGCCGAGTCCGTCGAAGACGATGTCGGCGCCGCGCGCGACCACCGTCGTCCAACCGCCCTCCGGCGCAGCAGAATCCGCTTCGATCACCTCGAACGCCTTGTCGGCTGCTGCCATTCCGTCCTCGGCGGCATGGAACTGGGTTCCCACCATCCGAAGCGGCAGGTACACCTCGGGCGCGAGGATCAACGCGACGATCCCCGGCTCGAGCGACATGTCCCCGTACACCAGTCGCAAGCCGATGCTCACGGCCACCAACGCGACGCAGAGTGTAGCGAGCAGTTCCAGCACCATCGAGGACAGGAACGCGACGCGCAGAGCAGACATCGTCGTTCGCCGATGGGCGTCACCGAGTTCACGTACCCGCTCGGCAGGACCTTGCTGACGACCGAGCGCTCGCAGCGTCGGCAAACCGGCAAGTAGATCGAGCAGCTGTGAAGACAAGGTGGTCATCGCTGCCAGCGTCTTCTCCGATTTACCCTTTGTCAGCAAGCCGATCAGAATCATGAAGATCGGAATCAGCGGCAGCGTCACGAAAATGATGACCGCAGACGTCATGTCCTGCACCGCAATGACTATCAGGGTGATGGGCGTCAGTGTCACCGACAGGACCAGAGCCGGAAGGTATCCCGTCAGGTACGGACCGAGGCCGTCGACACCGCGGGTGACCACGGTCGCGATCTCGTCACGCCGAGGATCCAGATCGCGCGGGTTCATTGCCGTCGCCGACGTCAGTACGCCGTTCTTGATCTCGGCAACGACGCGAGTCGACGCCCGGTGTGCATACCTGGTCTGCAGCCAGGTCCCCAGAACTCGGACCGCCACAGCTGCGGCCAGAACAACCAATTCGGTTGTCCACGAAGAAACATCCACAGTTCGAGTGGTGATCACTCCGGCCAGCACCCGGCCGATCATGAGCGCCGCGACGATGACCATCACGACGTTCACCATCGACAGAGCGACCGTCAGGATCAGATAGCCGCGCGCAGAAGCGGAATGGCGCCACAGTCGCGGGTCGATCGGCCCCCGGCGACGCTCCCGAGTGGTGGGAGCGTCGCCTACTTCGATAGTCACGTGAATTCGACCGTCAGTTCTTTCGTGATCCGAATCTGTTGTGAATCAGGGTTGGTGACTACCACGTCTTCTCCTTGAATCGCAGACCGATCGACGCCGGAATCTGCTTGGAGGAGATGCGCTGTCGGAACACCCAGTACGTCCATCCCTGGTAGATGATCACCACCGGCGTCATGAATGCCGCGGCCCACGTCATCACCTTGAGCGTGTACGGACTCGACGACGCGTTCTCGATGGTCAGGCTGTATGCCGGATCGAGCGTCGACGGCATGACGTTCGGGAACAGCGAGGCGAACAGCAGTACGACGGTGGCGATGACTGCCACACAGGTGAGAACGAAAGCCCAGCCTTCACGCTCGGCCCGCGTCAGGAAGACGACGCCGATCAGTGCGGCAGCAGCAGCGGCTACCAGAATCCACGTCCATCCCTTGCCGTAGGCGAGTTGTGTCCACAGGACGAATCCACCGGCGACCGGGATCGCCGGAATTGCCAGTCGTGCAGCAATTTTCACTGCGTCTTCACGAACCTCGTCGGCACTCTTGAGTGCCAGGAAGACAGCGCCGTGGAGGGCGAACACCAGCGCGGTGGTCAGACCGCCGAGAAGTGCGTACGGATTGAGCAGATCGAAGAATCCCGACTCGACCTGCTTGTCGGCGTTGATCGCCACGCCCCGAACGATGTTCGCGAAAGCCACGCCCCAGAGAACTGCCGGGACCCAGGAGCCGAAGATGATGCCCCAGTCGCAGCGCTGACGCCATTTGTCGTCGTCGATCTTGCTTCGCCATTCGATGGCACAGATACGAACGATCAAGGCCACCAGGATGATCAGCAACGGTAGATAGAACCCGGAGAACAACGTCGCGTACCACTCCGGGAATGCCGCGAACATCGCGCCACCGGCCGTGATCAGCCACACCTCGTTGCCGTCCCACACCGGGCCGATCGTGTTGAGCGCCACGCGTCGACGCGTATCGGCAGGGAGGTCGCTGCCTCTGCCGACGATCGGCATGAGCATTCCGACACCGAAGTCGAACCCTTCGAGGACGAAGTAACCGATGAACAGTACTGCGACGAGCACGAACCATACTTCTTGAAGTCCCATGATCGCCTCCTAGTACGCGAACGACAGTTGTTTGGGCTTGTCCGGATCTTCCGGCTCGTCATGATCTGTATCGCCCGGCGGATGCATGTCGTGCTCCAGCGGACCTTCCTTCGCGTACCGCACGATCAGCTTGAACCAGACCACACCCAGTGCTCCGTACAAGAGGGTGAAGGTGATCAGCGAGGCCCAGACGGTAGCCGACGCGTGGTCCGAAACACCTTGGTCGACAGTCAGTCTGATCATGTCGACGCCGGTCGGATTGGGATGCACCACCCAGGGCTGACGGCCCATCTCGGTGAAGATCCAGCCGGCGCTGTTCGCCATGAAGGGAGTGGGAATCGCGACGAGACTGAGGATTCCGAACCACTTCTGGTCCGGGACCCGTCCCTTGCGTGTGACCCACAGTCCCGCGAGGGCCAGCGCTGCCGAACCGGCTGCAAGGCCGATCATTGCGCGGAAGGACCAGTACGTGACAAAGAGATTCGGTCGGTAGTTGCCCGGTCCGAAGTCCTGCTCCGCCTGCTCCTGCAGCTGGTTGACACCTTGCAGTTCGACACCGGTGAACTTGCCTTCGGCCAACCACGGCAGAACGAACGGCACCTTGATTACGTGCGTCACGCTGTCACAGTTGTTGTGCGTACCGATGGTGAGAATCGAGAAGTCCGGATCCATCTCGGTGTCGCACAGCGATTCTGCCGACGCCATCTTCATCGGCTGCTGCTGGAACATGAGCTTGCCTTGGACGTCACCGGTGTAGATGATGCCGATTCCGGCCACGATCATGACGAGCAAGGCGAATCGTGTTGCCGGGCGGTACATCGTGCGCGCATCGGATTCGAGACGTTCGGCTTCGGTGGCCTCAGCTTGCTTGGCGCGGCGCATGTTCCGCACCATCCACCAACCACTGATGCCGGCAACAAACGTCGCCGCCGTCAGGAAGGCGCCCGCTACCGCGTGCGGGAAGGCAGCAAGAGCGGTGTTGTTGGTCAACAGCTCCCAGATGCTGGTGAGCTCGGCACGGCCCGTTTCGGGGTTGTACGTCGCACCGACCGGATGCTGCATGAACGAGTTGGCCGCGATGATGAAGAACGCCGACGCGTTGACGCCGATCGCCACGAGCCAAATACACGCCAGGTGTACAAGTTTGGGCAGCCTGCCCCAACCGAAGATCCACAGTCCGATGAAGACGGACTCCATGAAGAAGGCGACGAGGCCTTCCAACGCGAGCGGAGCTCCGAAGACGTCACCGACGAATCGCGAGTACTCGCTCCAGTTCATACCGAACTGGAACTCCTGCACGATGCCGGTGGCTACACCGAGGGCGAAGTTGATGAGGAAGAGCTTGCCGAAAAACTTGGTGAGCCGATACCAGTGGTCCTTTTTGGTGACCACCCACATCGTCTGCATGATCGCGATCATCGGCGCAAGTCCGATGGTCAGCGGAACAAGGATGAAGTGGTAGACGGTAGTGATACCGAACTGCCACCTGGAGACGTCCAAAGTATCCATTGGCTACTCCGAGAGTAGGGCCCTGGGACAGGCTTCGGGGTTCGAGACGCGGGCAGTCGCTCGGCCCCTGCGGACACGGTACTGCTGTCCGGTTTGGACCGCAGGACTTTGCTACTACCAAATGTAGTAGAGACCTGTCGCGATTCCTATTCGCCTATCGCCCTGCTGAATCCGAATCAATTGCACGTTCAACCAATTCCGCGAATTCCTCGGAGACCTTCGGCTCTGGCAATGCGAGCCCGTCGAGTGTATGGACGCGCGCGGCCAGTGTGACGCTCGAAACCATCCACACTCCGTCGGCCGCAATCAAATCCGCAGGTCGGAGGGTTTCGTATCGGCAATCGAAGCGAGCGCTGCCGGCCACGTCGAACAGGGCACGCTGCGTCGTACCCATCAAAATGCCCTGTGCGGGAGGCGGTGTGATCAAAGTCCTGTCCCGAACGATCACCACCGTCGAGCGTGGCCCCTCCAACACATTGCCCTCAGAACTGACGAAGATCACATCGTCGGCACCCAAATTCGCCGCATATCGGAGCGCTGCCATGTTGGTTGCGTAGGACAACGTCTTCGCGCCCAGCAGCTGCCAGGGCGCCCGGGCAGAGAGATCGACGGAGAAACCTCGCTCGAGCGTCATCACCGACAGCCCCGATTCCCGGACCTGCCTGACCCGATCGGCCACAGGACCGACCATCACGAAGGCTGTCGGCTTGTCGCCACTCTCACGGCCGCGGGTCAGAACGAGACGAAGAGCGCCTTCCTCCTCGGTCCCCCACTCCTCGGCAGCCATCTCGATCGCCAGACGCCAGTCGTCGAGAACGGGAGCGGGCAGGCCGAGTGCCCGCGCGCTCAGAACCAGTCGACTCAGGTGTCCCTCGACCACCCGGGCGCGGCCGTCGCGTACCAACAGCGTCTCGAAGACTCCGTCGCCGCGCACCACCGCCAGGTCGTCGGCGTGCAGAAACGGTGCGTCAGCATCGAGCACCTCATGGTCGAGAGTCACCAATACGCGATCAGGCATGCCATCAACCCTAACGATCCGCCAAGCCGCCGGGGCCGCCCTGTAACCGCGATCCCGCCCACACTCCTAGACTGGTCTTGTGGTCGACAACGCTCTTGTGCCCAACAGCCCACTTCTGACTTCCCCCGGCGCGGTCACCGCACCGGACGGTTCGGCCGACATCGGTGTCGCATGGCACTACGGCGATCCCCTCGGTGAACAGCGAACCGCGCAGCGCGCAGCAGTGGTGGTCGACCGCAGTCACAGATTCGTGATCGCCATCCCCGGCGACGAACGCCTCACGTGGCTGCACACGATCTCCAGTCAGCACATCGCCGCGCTCCCCGACGGCAAGAGCGCCGAAAACCTGAGCCTGGACGTCAACGGACGCGTCGAGCACCACTTCGTGCAGACGGACCTGGCCGGCGTCACCTGGATCGACACCGAGGCCGACCGCGGACCTGACCTTCTCTCCTTCTTGAAGAAGATGGTGTTCTGGTCCAAAGCCGAGCCTCGAGACGGCAACGAGCTTGCGGTCCTGAGCCTGATCGGTCCCGAATCCCCGGCGGTCCTCTCCTCGATCGGCGTGCAGACACCAACCGATGCCTACGACGCCCTCGCGCTGGCCGACGGCGGGTTCGTCCGCCGCATGCCGTGGCCGACCGAGGACTCGTTCGATCTGCTCGTCCCACGTGAGCAATTGTCAGCGTGGTGGACCAAGCTGACCGATGCCGGCGCCAAGCCCGCCGGAAGTTGGGCCTTCGAGGCACTGCGCGTCGAAGCGACGAGGCCTCGCCTCGGACTGGACACCGACGAACGCACGATCCCGCACGAGGTCCACTGGATCGGTGGTCCGGCCGAGCACGGCGCCGTCCACCTCGACAAGGGCTGCTACCGCGGTCAGGAAACAGTCGCCCGGGTTCACAATCTCGGCAAGCCCCCGCGCCACCTCGTCATGCTGCACCTCGACGGGAGCGCCGAAGCGATCCCGGAACCGGGTGACCCGATCACCGCGGGTGGACGGGCCGTCGGACGCGTCGGGACCGTCGTCAATCATCACGAACTCGGCCCCATCGCACTCGCTCTGATCAAGCGCAACATCCCGGTCGACACCGAACTCATGGCCGGCCCCAGCGCCGCGTCCATCGATCCGGATTCGATCGTCGCGGACGACGCACCCCAGGCCGGACGTGAGGCTGTCAACCGATTGCGCGGCAAGTGACGGGCATCGTCGACGCGGTCTGCGTCGTCCACACCGAACGTGACAGTGGAGTCAGGCGAGTCCCACGGACCGCGATCGACAAGCGCCCCGTCGACGGCCGTGTCGCGGTAGGACGACTCGGACTCGGCGGCGACTACGTCTGCGACACCGAGTTCCACGGCGGCGCGTTCCAAGCCGTCTACGCGTATCAGCGCGACGAAGCGCAGCGTTGGTCGGACGAGTTGGGCCGACCGCTCGGCCCCGGATGGTTCGGCGAGAATCTCCACATCAGCGGCATGCTCGTCACGGACGCCGTGATCGGCGAGCGCTGGCACATCACCGGAGCCGAGGCGTCGGACGTTCTCGAACTCGAAGTAACCGCTCCCCGCGTCCCGTGCGGCACGTTCGGCATCTGGGCCGCGGAAAAGGGCTGGGTCAAGAGATTCACCGAACGGACCGACGTGGGCGCTTACCTTCGCGTCAACCGGACCGGCACGATCGCCGCGGGCGACTCGGTGACCCGAGTCCACGTCCCGGAGCACGGGGTGACGGTTCGAGAGGTCTTCGCCGGAACCGACCCCGAGCGACTTCGACGGCTCCTCGCAGAACACACCGATCTTGCACCGAACGTCACCGCGCGCGTCCAGAGGTTCATCGAACAAGCAGAAGCGCAGGTGCACTCGTGAGTATCGAATTGGTGGAAGTGGTCCGCTCCGGATTCCGCGAATGCGTGCATCGCGGATCGGCCGTCATTCTCGGCGCCGACGGCGAGGTCGTCGTCGGACTCGGGGAAATTCACACACCCATCTACCCGCGCTCGGCGAACAAGCCGCTGCAAGCCGTCGCAGCGCTCCGTAACGGCTTTGCACCCACCAGTCCGGAAGAGTTGGCCGTCGCGTCGTCCTCACACGCGGGCGAGGCCGATCACATCGAACTGGTCGCCGCGCTTCTCGCTCGCTACCAACTCGGTGTCGACCAGTTGCAGTGCCCCTCAGATCTGCCGGGCAACGAACTGGCCCGAGCCGAACTGATCGCAGCGGGCGAGCTTCCCAGCCCGATCTACATGACCTGCTCGGGCAAGCACTCCGCGATGCTCGCGACGTGCGTCGTGAACGACTGGCCGCTCGAGACGTACATGGAGCCGTCTCATCCCCTTCAGCTCGCGATCCAGGAGACGATCTTCGATCTCAGCGGTGAGGAGGAGCAGGAACTCGGCATCGACGGTTGCGGCCTCCCGATCGTGCCGCTCTCGCTCACGAACCTGGCTCGGGCATTCGGACGCCTGCCCTCGGCTGAGCCGGACTCCCCTGAACGAGCCGTGGCCGACGCGGTCCGCGAGAACCCCTTCCTCGTCTCGGGCACGGGCCGCAACGATCAGCGCCTGATGTCAGCCGTGCCGGGTCTGTTCTCCAAGACCGGATACGACGGCATCTACGCCGGAGCGCTTCCCGACGGTTCCGCTTTCGCCCTCAAGATCGACGACGGCCACGAGCGGGCGCTTCTGCCGTTGGCGGCAGCTCTGCTCAAGCGAATGGACACCGAGTGGACCGAGGAGCTGGCGGCTCTCGCGTCGGCTCCCGTCTTCGGCGGTGACGCCCGAGTGGGGACGATTCGCGCAATTCCGGGAAACTTCTGAGCAGTTCTCACAAAGTTCTGACGAGTTCTTTCAGCATCCTGGCAGCTCGCGGCCATAGTGAGAGCAATCAGACACGGCGGTGAGGCGTTCGTGGAAGCGGAAGCGACTTTTCCACGCTAGAGTGTGTGTCAGGAAACTTACACACTCAAACGGGGCCGCCAAATTCCCCAGGCCGCCCCGCGAAAGCGCGAGGGGGTCAGCCATGGGCCGCGGCCGGGCTAAGGCAAAGCAGACCAAGGTTGCACGCGAATTGAAATACAGCGTACCGACCACGGATTTCGACAGCCTGCAAAGAGAGCTCGCAGGTGGATCGACCAACTCGCATCGGAGCAGTGTCCGATCGGACCAGACTTCCGATAGGGAAGGGCATGCGCGAGAGGACGACTACGACGACTGGCGGCGTTGACCGCGCACTGCCACCGCGCAGACTGTGAAATGAGGAAGAGCTGATCGCTCTTCCTCATTTTTGCGTTCCATTTCCGCCTCACGCCTGCGCTTCGATCGAAACACAGATGGAAACAAAACTGCCCCACCGGATTTCTCCGATGGGGCAGTTGTGGTCTAGAGGTGACGTTGCGGCTTAGAAGCGCGGGTGGTCTCCGGCCAGGAACGCACGCTCTGCAGCGGCGTCCGACGCCTTCTTGACGCTACCGAGCGTCCAGCAGTCGATGTGGCGTGCAGTCAGAACTGCAAGCGCACGGTCGACGTCTTCGGGAGCTACGACGGCCACCATGCCGACGCCCATGTTGAAGGTCTGCTCCATCTCGGCGCGCTCGACGCGTCCGCGTTGCGCGATCATCGCGAAGACCGGAGCGGGGCTCCAGGTTCCGCGATCGAGTTCGGCGACCAAGCCCTTGGGCATGACGCGAGCGAGGTTGTTGGCGAGGCCGCCACCGGTGACGTGGCAGAAGGTGCGCACGTCGGTCTCGGCAGCGAGTGCCAGGCAGTCCTTGGCGTAGATCTTGGTGGGCTCGAGCAGTTCTTCACCGAGTGTGCGGCCGAACTCGTCGACGTGTGCGCTCAGGTTCATCCGGTCGATCTCGAGGAGGACCTTGCGGGCCAGTGAGTAACCGTTGGAGTGCAGTCCCGACGAACCCATGGCGATGACGACGTCGCCGGGGCGAACGCGGTCCGGTCCGAGCAGCTTCTCGGCCTCCACGACGCCGACGCCGGTGGCGGAGAGGTCGTAGTCACCGTCGGCCATGATGCCGGGGTGCTCGGCGGTCTCGCCACCGAGGAGAGCGCAGCCGGCCTGGATGCAGCCCTCGGCGATTCCGCTGACCAATTCCGCGACGCGCTCGGGGATGACCCGGCCGACAGCGATGTAGTCCTGGAGGAACAGCGGCTCAGCGCCACAGACGACGAGGTCGTCGACAACCATGGCGACGAGGTCGAGTCCGACCGTGTCGTGCTTGTCCATCGCCTGAGCGACAGCGAGCTTGGTTCCGACGCCGTCGGTCGATGCGGCGAGCAGCGGCTCCTTGTAGTCACCCTTGAGGGAGAACAAGCCGGCGAAACCACCGAGGCCGCCCATGACCTCGGGGCGGCTGGCCTTCTTGGCCAGAGGGGCGAAGAGTTCCACCGCCCGGTCGCCTGCGGCGATATCGACTCCTGCTGCCGCGTAGGAGGCGCCTGCGGTGCGGTGACTGTCCTCGGTCATCGGGTTACTACTCCAGCCTTGTATTTCTCGCGAGCACGTATTGCTCGTGCACAGGTAAGTGGTCTTGCAATGTGAAGTGTTTGCAATCCTCGTGACGCGAGAGGGACCGTTCGACTCGAGACCCAGAGCGCGCACACAAATACCGACGATTACGCCCATACGCTACCGGACCGGCCCCCTCGGTGAGACCTCGCGTACCCCGAGACGTCAGTTCTGCAGCCGCGCGCCGATCGAGGCGTGCAGTGCGCGCAGACTGTTCTGCCCGAGTGCGACGGTCTCGGATTCGATGTGTTTGAGGAGGTGCCCGTCGTGGACGACCTTCTCGCTCGACTGGATCAGTACCGTCCCGGCTCCGGTGAAATCGAACTGGCGTTCTTCACCGGTGTTCGCGCCGAACATGCTTCCGCGAACCGCGCCCAGGAAGCTCTGCATCCAGTCGGCATCGAAGTGATGGGACGGCGACGGGCAGTCGGCCCAACCCACCAACGCCTGCGGGTCGATGCGCAGCGGCGGCTCCGCGAACATGACCGGGCCGTTGGACGACGCCAGGAACTTCCCCGTCCCCAGCAGCGTCAAAAAGCCTGGGACGATGGACTGTTTGAGGTCCAGGCTCGTCTCGAAGGCGAGGAGATTGGCCGCGCGAATCGTGAGGTTGCCGTCGTCGAGGTCGTAGGAATTGATGTTGAATCCGCGGTCGCCGAGGATCAACTTGCCCTGCCCCTGAGCGAGCACCCAGTCGTCCGCGTAGAACGGCGAAGAGAACCTGGCCGCGACGATCGCCGTCATGCTCGTGCGCCCGAGCGGCTCGAAGTTGATGTTTCCGTAGTACGCGATCATCGCGCCCTTGGACGTGAACCACGGTTGTCCGGCCATCTCGACGCAGAAGGCGTAGTCGTTGCCCGGGACGTTGTCGTTGGCGGGCAGAGTCGCCGGATTGTGAATTTCGATACCCATGCTCTTTGCCCTCTCAGAACTTCTGCTCGGACGCCTGGACCCAGACGGTGCCGGCGCCGGTCATCTTCAGCTGGATGGACTCCCCCGAGCCCTTGCCGACGGCCTCGCGCCAGCCGACGTTCGCGGAGATGTCGACGTTTATCTGACCGATGTGGCACACGTATGCCTGCGGGTCGACGACGACCTGAGGGTTGTTGGGACCGACCTGCAACGGAATCGCACCCCCGTGCGAGAGGACCGCGACGCTTCCCTGTCCGTGCAATTGCGTCGTGAACAGTCCTTGACCGGTCATGGCGCCTCGTACTGCTCCGCGCACACCGCCCTGGGACGTGAGTGCGACTATCGAGCTCTGGAGGTACCCGTCGTGCGCGAGGAGCCGGTCGGCTTCGACCGTGAGCATCGACGAACCGTCGAGGTGGATCACCTCGACGTACAAACCGGCGTGGCCGTAGAAGACTTCACCATTTCCTTCGGCCGCCATCATGCGTGCGTGTTCGCCGGACATCATGCGGCCGGCCATCCCGGCGATACCGCCCATGTTCGGCATGGCGCCCGGCCCACCGCCCATGCTGTGCGGGATGAAGCGGACGTCGCCGGTGTAGTAGAGCATCGACCCGGTGCGGGCGAGCACGTTCTGTCCCGGTGCGAGGGTCGACTTGACGACCTTGCTGTTCACCAATTCCAACGGCATGGTTCAGCGCTCCTCGGGCTGGATGTAGACGACTCCGGATCCGTCGAATCGCAGCGAGAACGCTTCACCGCTGCCACCGCCGATCGCGGAGCGCCAGGTGACGTCGGTGACGAAGCTCTGGTTGAGCTGGCCGCGGTGAGCGACGAAGGCGTCGGGATCGGCAACCAGCGGATACTGCGGGCTGACTTCGAGCGCGATGATCGGTCCGCCCTTCGACAGCACGGCCACCAGACCGGTGCCGCTGACGACCGTCGTGAACAAGCCCTGTCCGGAACCTGCGCCGCGGAGTCCGGCAAATTTCACGTCGGTTCGCAGTTGTCCGACCAGTGCGAGCAACTGCGAGGCTTCGACGTGCAAGGCATCGTTGTTGAGTTCGATGATCGTGATGTCCTGGGCGTCGACCGCGAAGTAGACGGTGCCTTGTCCGCTGACTTCCATCAGGGACAGCGATTCACCTGCCGCCTTCTGTTTCAGCGCGGCACGTAACCCACCGCCACCGCCCATACCGGCGTTCTTGAAGGTGATCGCACCCTCGTACGCCACCATCGAACCGTTGATCGCTTTGATGGTGTCCCCCACCAGGTCTGCGACCAGTACCCGGTGCCCGTCCATTCTCAGTTGCGCCACGGAGGGCACTATGCCAGATGCTCACGACGTACGCCGTGTCGTCGAACGGAAAGTCGTGAACAGAAAATCTGCCGCCCACAAGTTGTGGACGGCAGATTCTCGGCTATCGATTTTCGGCGCTTTGCAGCTTTAGGTGTTCAGGGGCGGCTGAGCGCGCTCGCGTTGTCGTTGTCGCGAGTGGCCGTCGAACCTGCGGTGCTCTCGAGCATCCCCTCGAGGACGTTCTTGCCGATCGAGGTTTCCTTGGGAAGCGCGATCGGGTAGGTCCCGTCGAAGCAGGCGGCGCACAGGCGGCTGGCCGGCTGCTCGGTCGCGGCGATCATGCCTTCGGTGGAGATGTATCCGAGCGTGTCCGCCCCGATGGAACGACGCACACCGTCGAGCATTTCCTCGAACGTCGCATCCTGTCCGCCTGCGCCGTTGGCAATCAATTCGGCCGGCGAGGCGAAGTCGATGCCGTAGAAGCAGGGCCACTTGACCGGCGGCGAGGCGATACGGACGTGAATTTCGAGGGCGCCGGCTTCGCGGAGCATCCGGATGAGCGCACGCTGGGTGTTGCCGCGGACGATCGAATCGTCCACCACCACAAGGCGCTTGCCGCGGATGACTTCCTTGAGCGGGTTGAGCTTGAGCCTGATGCCGAGCTGACGGATCGTCTGCGACGGCTGGATGAAGGTACGGCCGACGTAGGCGTTCTTCATCAAACCCTGGCCGTAGGGGATGCCTGAGCCCTGTGCGTAACCGACGGCGGCGGGGGTGCCGGACTCGGGAACGGGGATGACCAGGTCACCTTCGGCGGGGTGCTCGCTGGCGAGCAGGCGGCCGATCTCGACTCGGGTCGAGTGAACCGAACGGCCACCGATGACGCTGTCGGGACGCGCGAGGTAGACGTACTCGAAGACACAGCCCTTGGGCGTCGGGTTCGCGAAACGCGAGGAGCGGACGCCGTCGGCGTCGATCGCGAGAAGCTCGCCGGGTTCGATGTCGCGGACGAACGATGCACCGACGATGTCGAGGGCTGCAGTCTCGCTGGCGACCACCCAACCGCGGTCGAGCCGGCCCAGGCAGAGCGGGCGGATGCCGTGCGGGTCACGAGCTGCGTACAGCGTGTGCTCGTCCATGAAGGTGAGGCAGAACGCGCCCTCCAACGTGGGCAGCAATTCCATCGCGGCCTGCTCGATGGTGCTGTCGCCGGCAGCGTGTGCCAGGAGACCACCGATGAGGTCGGAGTCGGACGTCGCGGCATTGGGGCGCTTGTCGTTGACCAGGCCGGCTGCACGGGTGCGGCTCGCGAGTTCAGCGGTGTTGACCAGGTTGCCGTTGTGGCCGAGCGCGATTCCGGTACCGGCAGTGGTGGTACGGAAGATGGGCTGCGCGTTCTCCCACGTCGTGGAACCGGTCGTCGAATAACGGCAATGTCCGACGGCGACATGTCCTGGCATCGCTGCGAGGGTCTGCTCGTCGAATACCTGGCTGACCAGGCCGAGATCCTTGAACACCAACACCTGGGAGCCGTCGGCTACCGCAATGCCGGCAGCTTCTTGACCACGGTGCTGAAGTGCGTACAGGCCGTAATAAGTGAGCTTCGCCACATCCTCTCCCGGCGCCCAGACGCCGAATACACCGCATTCTTCGCGGGGCTCGTTCTCGTCCTCGTCGGACGGGTTCGAAGCGAGGAGATTTGGACTGTTGACCGACAGATCGGCACGAGTCACCGGGCGCTCCCTTTGTGGGCAGGGGTTGGGGGGCATCCACAGTCTACGGCCATTTTGGGACCCAGTTCCCCTGAGGGCAGCCTTGGGTCGCAGATCACCCTGAAGCGAACCGGGTGGTCTCTGTTTACTGCGCCAATCGGAGCAGTGGGAGCCAGTGCGCTATTTCGGGGGCGCGGCTACCTGACGCGTCGACTCGTCCGTCACCTGCGGCCTCGGAGAACTCCAGGAGTCCGGTGACCATCTGCAACCAGGTACGAGCGTCCGTCTCGACGACGTTGGGTGGAGTTCCGCGGGTGTGCCGCGGTCCTTCGATGCACTGCACCGCAACAAACGGCGGGACCCGCACCTCGACGCTCGATCCGGGGGCGATCTGCTCGAGAGTGCGCGCACTCATCTTCACTGCGGCGCCGAGTTCACTGCGAGACGGCTTCGGAAGGTCCGGATCTCGAAGCCACGGGCCGACTGCCAGGACGGCGGCACGAAATTCGGCGGGGTCGACGGCGCGGCGGGGCGGCATCAGTTCACTCCCTGTCTGCGAGTAGCGATACGAACGGCCAGTGCGCCACCGGCATTGGTGGCCAGGTGCAGCAGGGCGGGGGCAAGCACGCTGCCGCCTCTGCGATGCAGCCACTCGAACAGCACTGCGGAGGCCCCGGTGAATGCCACTGCAGCGGGAACGTTGTCGCCGGCACCGCGGGCGGGGGCGACGTGCCACAACCCGAAAGTCAGTGCGTGAACAGCCTGCGCGGTCGGTCTGTTCAGTTCGCGGTTCCAGACTGCGGACATCGCGCTACGGAACAACAGTTCCTCGGAAAGGACCGTGCCGAACGGGATGTGCAGGATGATCCATTCGAGGAAGTCTTCGCGGCCGTCGGCTCGCTCGTCGGCAGCGAGAGTCGCACGCAAGGAGGGAACAACCAAAGCGACGCTGTAGCCGATAAGGACCGCCCCGGCCGCGGCTCCGCCGAACTGAGCACCACCACGAATTCCGGTGTGCGCCAGACCGAGTTCCTCACGGGTGTAACCACGTGCGAGTAAGACCCCGATGGCGGACAGACCCGCCGCGGTGTTGACCACTGCGCGAGCGCGGGGCGAAAGACCGAATGCCGGAAGCACGACGTTGCTCCAGGTGATCGCGGCGGCGGAAAGCCCGATCGAAGCGACTCCCCTCACTTCTCGGGGCCCTCGGATTTCACGGCGACGACCAATGCCGACCGAACCCGCTCGGTTTCTGCGGCCGTCCATCCCTCGGGCTGGGCAACGCTGATCCAGGCGTCCAGAACGGAAGTTCCGTAATTGTGACCGTGACCGTCCGGAACTCCCGCGGCGTTACCGAGGTCGGCGGACACCTGCCAGAACGTCACGACCGGGAACCACTTCATCGACGGTGAGCGGTCGAATCCCGGTACTTCCTTGAGCCACTCGGGCCGGTTGAACATGAGGTCGGGCGACCACCACACCACCGGATCGGAAGGGTGCTGGACAAACAGAACCCGCGGCTGCGGCCACGTCATCCCGTCGGCCGGAATGTCTTCGGAGCGATCCGCGAACCGGACTCCGGCCAGACCGTCCGCGTACACGGGCGCCACTTCGGGAGTGCCTGGATCGCGCCTCTTCTCGATCGAACGCCACAACTGCGTCGCGTTCGGCGGACCTACCCACAGAATTCCGTCGGCGGTATCGCGCGCCGCTTGCAGGGTGTCGAAGGCACCGGCGCCGGCCATGACGCCGAGGCTCTCGCCGTAGACCATGAACTTCGGTCTGGTGGCTTCCGGTTCCTGGAGCCATCTTTCGTGTACCCGCTCGATCAACAGGCGACCGGCAGCTTGCGCCTTCTCCTGGTCGGCGAGGAACGAGATCCAACTCGGCAGGTACGAGTACTGGCTGGCGACAAGAGCAGTGTCGCCGCCGTGTACAAGCTCGATTGCCTGTGCCGCAGTGGGATTTACCCACCCCGTACCTGTCGTCGGAATGACCACGAGAACCTTGCGCTGGAAGGCGCCGGTCCTCTCCAGTTCTTTGATGACCAGATCCATGCGTTCTTCGGGATCTTCGGCACTTTCGAGTCCGGCATAGACGCGAATCGGATCCATCGCAGGCTTACCGGTTGCCGCCTCGAGTTCCTGGGCATCCAGTCCACGCGAGACGAAGTTGCGCCCCTCGAACCCCAATGTGTCCCAGGGAGCCGCAGATTCGGGGCTACCCGATTTCATCGGATCCTGCGGTTCGACGACGCCGTCGCGAGTGGTCGAGTTCTGCAGACTGAAGATCGAGTTGGTCGCGGCGTAGATTCCACGGACCAGGACGCCGTCGACCAGCATGAAGAACAGAACAGTGACAACCAGGACGCCGACACCATTGGCGACCGACCGCGACCAGTGGAACCGCCGCATCAACTGTCGGGCAATCAGTTTCACCAGATCGTGAAGGACCCGCCAGATCGAGATGAGCAGGCCGCCGACGAGCAGGCTCAGTCCGAGGGTTCGGATGTAGCCCGAGGTGGTCGTACCTTCGGCGTCGGTCAGCGCCGCGATTTCGCGTTGCCACCCGGCCGCGTAGACCAGCATGATGATCGCCGCGACGATGGATGCGACCGGAACGAAGACCTTGATCGCGGATGGCACCGGCTCGGGCAGGGGCCACCACCGTCGACCGCTGAGCAGGTATCGCTCGACAGCCCAACCGATCGCGGTACCGACGCCGTAACCGATGGCCGAGTTGATGCCGCCGATCAGACCTTGGAACAGCCAATCTCGCGGTAACAGCGAAGGAGTCAACGACCAGCAGAAGAAGAACGCGGCAAACGCGATGCCGGTGAAGTCGAGTTTGAGGAGCCCCCACGCCCACTCGGTGAAGCGGTTGTCGAACTTCTCGAGAGATGCGGGAACAGCCAGCCGCAGGTGGTGTTCCTGCGGCTGGCTGTCAGAAGTAGTCAGTTCTCCGGAATCGACCATCTATCACCCGAACAGTGCGGGCAGCGTTCCCTCGAAGGCCTCACGGAGCTTGGCCATCGTGACGGAGAAGTGTCCCTGGACCTCGACGGAGTCGCTGCCCTCGTCGACGACCCCGATACGCGTCCACGGCAAGCCGCGAGCGGTGCACATACCGGTGAAGCGGGTCTCCTCGGTGCGCGGCACTGCCACGAGGACGCGTCCGGACGATTCCGAGAACAGGGTCACGAACGGATCGGCACCCTCGGGAATCAGGATGCGGCAACCGGTTTCGCCGGCCAGCGCGGCTTCGACGACAGCCTGGGCCAGTCCACCCTCGGAGAGGTCGTGAGCTGCGGTGACCAGTCCGTCACGCGAGGAGGCGAGCAGGATGTCCGCAAGCAGCTGCTCACGAGCGAGGTCGACCTTCGGCGGCACGCCACCGAGATGACCGTGCTCGACCTGCGACCAGATGGAACCGTCGAACTCGTCGTGGGTATCGCCGAGCAGGATCAGCGTCTCGCCGGGCTCGAGTCCGAGGCCCGTCGGGATACGGCGGTGAACGTCGTCGATCACACCGAGGACGGCAACCACCGGCGTCGGCAAGATGGCTGTGGATCCGGTCTGGTTGTAGAAGCTGACGTTGCCGCCGGTGACGGGGATGCCGAGGGTGGCGCAACCGTCGGCGAGGCCGCGAACAGCCTGCTGGAACTGCCACATGACACCCGGGTCCTCGGGCGAACCGAAGTTGAGGCAGTTGGAGACGGCCTTGGGCGTTGCGCCCGTGACTGCCACGTTGCGGAAAGCCTCGGCCAATGCGAGCTGCGCACCGGTGTACGGGTCGAGAGCGGTGTAACGGCCCGAAGCGTCGGTGGACAGTGCGATTCCGCGTCCGGTCTTCTCGTCGATGCGGATGACACCGCCGTCGGCGTTCTCGGCCAGGACGGTGTTACCGCGGACGTAGCGGTCGTACTGCTCGGTGATCCACTTGCGGCTGCACAGGGCAGGCGAGGCGATCATCTTCAGCAGGGTCGCTTCGAGCTCGGCGTCGGTTTCGGGACGCTTCAGTCCGGCGGTCGTGTTCTCGATCAACGCGTCCTGGCTTGCCGGGCGCTCGACGGGACGGTGGTAGACCGGGCCTTCGTGAGCGACGGTGCGCGGGGGAACGTCGACGACGGTCTCGCCGTGCCAGGAGATGGTGAGGTGCTCACCGTCGGTGACCTCGCCGATGTCGGTGGCCAGGACGTCCCACTTCTTGCAGACCTCCATGAACGCATCGACGTTCTCGGGCGTGACCACGGCGCACATGCGCTCCTGTGATTCGCTCGAGAGCACCTCGGCCGGGGTCATGCCGGTGGCGCGCATCGGAACCTTCTCGAGGTTGATGTGCATGCCGCCGTCACCGGCTGCAGCCAGCTCGGAGGTGGCGCAGGACAGCCCGGCGCCGCCGAGGTCCTGGATGCCGACAACGAGGCCGGCCTTGTAGAGGTCGAGACAGCACTCGATGAGCACCTTCTCGGTGAAGGGGTCGCCAACCTGGACGGCAGGGAGCTTCTTACGTCCGCCGGTGTCTCCACCCTCGTCGTCGAAGGTTGCCGACGCGAGGACCGAGACGCCGCCGATGCCGTCGAGACCGGTGCGTGCGCCGAACAGGATGATCTTGTTGCCTGCACCCGAAGCAAAGGCCAGATGCAGATCCTCGACGCGCATGACGCCGGCAGCGAGGGCGTTGACCAGCGGGTTACCGGCATAGGACTCGTCGAAGACCGTCTCGCCGCCGATGTTCGGCAGGCCGAGGGAGTTTCCGTATCCACCGACACCACGCACGACACCGTCGACGACGCGACGGGTATCGGGGGCGTCAGCAGCACCGAATCGAAGCTGATCCATGACGGCGATCGGACGAGCACCCATGGCCATGATGTCGCGGACGATGCCACCGACACCGGTTGCCGCACCCTGGTAGGGCTCGACGTACGACGGGTGGTTGTGGCTCTCGACCTTGAACGTGACTGCCCAGCCGTCGCCGATGTCGACGACGCCGGCGTTCTCACCGATACCGGCCAGCATGTTGGCGCGCATCTCGTCGGTGGTGGTCTTGCCGAAGTATCCGAGGTGGACCTTCGAGGACTTGTACGAGCAGTGCTCGCTCCACATCACCGAGTACATCGCCAGTTCGGCGTCCGTGGGACGGCGGCCCAGGATCTCCTTGATGCGTGCGTATTCGTCGTCCTTGAGACCGAGCTCCTTGAACGGCTGAGCGGCATCGGGATCAGCCGATGCGTGCGTGACGGTATCGACCTGGTGAGCAGACACTGGAGAGTGGTCCCTTCCCTACGGGAGTCAAGAGGCAAGCCGGCGCGGAGCGGGACACCACGAATGTGCCCAACGAAAGAACGTGCCGGGGGACAGTCTATCGGTGTGGGCCGACGACTTCCGCAGACGGCAGCACCCGCGACACGGCCGGGCCTGCGAAGTATCGCCGGTCACACCCGCCCCGGTTTGGGTAATCCGGTCGGTTTTCTTAAGGTCAGGCCGGTTCATTGTTTTCCTCGAAAGGTCTCGCATGCCCCAGGATGTTCGTCAGTCCGACCTCACGGCACAGTCCCAGTCGGTGACCACTCCCCTCACTCCGGCTGCAATTTTCCTGGTCGCGACCGTGAATCCGGGTGGCGAGAACACCACACGAGGACTGCTCGCCGATGTCGCGGGACTGCAACGGGCCGTGGGGCTGCGTGTCCCCGGATCAGGTCTGGACGTCGTGACGAGCATCGGTTCCCTGGCTTGGGATCGACTGTTCGCCGGTCCGCGCCCTGCGCTGCTGCACCCGTTCACCGCTTTGCAGGGTGATGTTCACTCGGCGCCGTCGACTCCCGGTGATCTGCTCTTCCACATCCGCGCGATGAGCATGGACGCGTGTTTCGAGGTGGCTCGGCAGATCACGAAGCGACTGCACGGCGCGGCCACGGTCGTCGACGAGGTTCACGGCTTCCAGTACTTCGAGAACCGCGACCTCATCGGCTTCGTCGACGGCACCGAGAATCCGGTGGGCCGCGACGCCGTCGCCGCGGTGACGGTCGGCGACGAGGATCCCGAGTTCGCCGGCGGCAGCTACGTCCACATCCAGCGCTACATCCACAAGATGCGGGACTGGGAAGCAATCACCGTCGACGAGCAGGAGCGTGTGATCGGACGCAGCAAGCTCGAGGACATCGAGATGACGTCCGACGTGAAGCCGGCCAACTCGCACGTCGCCCTCAACGCGATCAAGGACGAGAACGGCAAGGCTCTCGAGATCCTGCGCGCCAACATGCCGTACGGGCGCCTCGGTGACGACGAGATCGGTACCTTTTTCATCGGCTACTGCCGCACGCCGGCGATCACGGAACGGATGCTCGAGAACATGTTTCTCGGCAACCCTCGCGGCAACTACGACCGACTGCTCGACTTCTCGACGGCCGTGACGGGCTCGATGTTCTTCACACCGAGCGCCGACTTCTTCGAGGATCTACCGGCTGCCCCCACTGGGCTCCCTGCTATCTGACTCCCAGCTCTTAACTTCGCGGCGTGAGGAAGGCACCGAGCGCGTCGGCATACATGCGGACGTCTGCCGCGCCCATCAGCTCGCGGGCCGAGTGCATCGCGAGTTGAGGCGCGCCGACGTCGACGGTGGACAGCCCGGTGCGCGATGCCGTGATGGGTCCGATGGTTGAGCCGCACGGCAGATCGGCGCGGTGGACGTAGCGCTGCATCGGCACCCCCGCCTGGTCGCAGGCAAGCGCGAATTCGCCTGCACCGGCAGCATCGGTGGCGTATCGCAGGTTCTGGTTGACCTTGAGTACCGGCCCGCCGTTGATCTCGATCCGATGGGCGGGCTCGTGGCGGTCCGGGTAGTTGGGGTGCGTCGCGTGCGCCATGTCGCCAGACGCGCACACCGAGCCTGCCATCGCCTGCAGGAATTCTTCGCGGCCACCACCGCGTCCCAACACGATCCGCTCGAGAACTGTGTTCAGCAGGTCCGAGAAAGCTCCGCGATCGGACATACTGCCGACCTCTTCGTGATCGAAGAGCGCAAGCACCGGAATCTGCAGTCCCGGCGACTCGGTTGCGGCCAGAAGCGCTTGTGTCCCTGCATAACACGTGCCTTGATTGTCGAGCCTGGGGGCGCTGACCAATTCCTTGTCCACCCCCACCACTGCGCTGGGTGCAAGGTCGTGTGTCATCAATTCCCAGCCGAGAACCGACGACGCGGCCACGTCCGCACGCTCGGCGACAAAACCGATGAACGACTTGGGTTTCGAACCCACTCCCCAGATTCCGTTGACATGCCGCTGCGGATCCAGCGTCACGCCCTTGCGATCTTCGGACAGGTGGATAGCCAGCTGCGGAACACGAAGAATCGGGTCGTCGATGCGAACCAGCTTCTGCTCCACAGTGTTTCCCACCCGAACACTCATTCGGCCGGAGATACCGAGATCGCGGTCGAGCCAGGAGTTCAGCCACGCACCGCCGTACGGTTCGAGACCCACCATCTGCCACCCCGCCGAAGTGAGGTCTGGGTGCTGTTTGACCCGCAGATTCGGGCTGTCGGTGTGGCCTCCGACGATCCGGAACGGAGCGGTGTTTCCCACTGTTTTTCCCAGGCCCTCGGTGCTCCAGGCGATCAGCGAACCACCGCGCACGAGGAAGTACCGTCCGGGCTCGGCGGGCCACGACTGCGTTTCGTGGACTTCGACGAACCCGCCGGCTGTCAGCTCGGTCGCCACCGTCGCGCACACATGGAACGGCGACGGTGACGAATCGACGAAGCTGCACAGGCCGTCTGCGTCGGCCCCGGTCAGAGAAGCCGCCCCGGTCCGAGAAGTCTGAGAAGTCATGCCCCTCATCATGCCCGAATCACTGCCTGCGAAATCAGTGGGCGCGAATCAGGTGGGCACAGGACCGGTCGGCTCAGGCATGCGGACCGGACACGCAGAACTGATTCCCGTCAGGATCGAGGAGCGTCACCCAGCGGAAACCGTCCATGTTCTCGCGGTGGTGCTCAGTTGCCCCTGCCTCGACGAGGCGCGCCACCTCGGCGTCGAGATCCGGACTCCCCAGATCGAGATGGATGCGGTTCTTCCCGGCGGTGGGGTCCGGGACCTTCTGGAAAGCGAAGTTGGTGGCGCTGTCAGGGACCGAGACGATGTAGAACCAACCGTCGTTTTCCTCGACGATGTTTCCGCCCAATTGCGCTGCCCACCACGTTGCGAGGGGACCGGGATCGAGACTGTCGAAGGTGATCATGCCGAGTGTGAGAGTCATGCGCGCACGGTAATGGAAGCCACCGACAAAGACTCTCGATCTCGGGCTGAGATGAGACGATCTTCGAATGCGATTCACGACGCTTCGCGACCGCGTTGCAGAACCACTCTTCGCAGTTTTCATCGCGACCGGATTGCTCCTGAGCGTCCTCGGAGTGCTCGCCTGGAGATTCGCCACGCCATCCACGCGAACAGAACATGTCGGAATCCAACCCCCTCCACCGCCGCCGATGGAGGACGGCAAGACCGGATACATGTGGGTGATCGAGGGATACAGCTACTCCGACGCACCACATTGGTTCCCCGCAACTACGTGGTTCCTGATAGTCGGAACCGCTGTCGCCTTTGCCGTCTCGGCGACACTGAATGCGACGGGATGGCGGCTGGCCCGTGACGCAAGCGGTAGAGAATTTACTCTTCCGCTTGCACTTTCAGCTTTCGGCACAGCCTACGGACTCACGGTCGCCGTCGTCGGACGAATCTGGCCGCCCACCTTCTATTCGGTGGTCCTTCCCGAACCTCGTGACCCGCAAAACCCCTACCCCGAATCGGCGATCATCCACTTCGACCTCGAACCGAACCTGATCACGTTCACTGCCACGGGTCTTGCTGTCGGTCTTGTCGCCGCCGCACTGCTTCACGTCCGGAACTACTCGCTCACACGAACGAACTAGCGGGCGAGGAGATCACTCGACCGCTTCGAGTTCCGCGACACTCCCGTCCGAGATCACCCGGACGTGGCGGGTGATCTTCTCGATCGGCCAGTCCCACCATGAAATTCGCACCAGCTTCTCGATGTCTTCAGCACTGAAGCGGCGCTTGATCTCCGTGGCCGGGTTGCCGCCGACGATGGCGTAGTCCGGGACGTCGCGCGTGACGACTGCGCCAGTGGACACTATCGCCCCATGCCCGATCCGGACGCCGGGCATGACTGTCACGTTCCCGCCGAACCACACGTCGTTCCCGACGACGGTGTCACCTCGAGACGGCAGATCCTGCACCAGGTCCATGTGCCTGGTCCAATCACCGCCCATGATCGGGAACGGGTAGGTGGAGACACCGTTCATACGATGGTTCGCGCCGTTCATGATGAAGGTGACACCAGTGGCGAGGGCGCAGAACTTGCCGATCACCAGTTTGTCGGGACCGTAGTGATGCAACACGTTTCGAGTCTCGAACTCTTCGGCGAACTCCGGATCGTCGTAGTAGGTGTACTCCCCTACCTCGATCAACGGGTTGTCGATCAACGGCTTCAGCAACACCACTCGCGGTTGCCCGGCCATCGGATGAACATTTGTGGGATCCGGCGCAGCCTGATCCTGCGCAGTGGGATCCGACGCGGTGGGATCTGACGCGGTGGGATCTGACGCATTCATTACCGACTCCGATCCGTCGGCGCGGTGTCGCCGACCGCAGCAAGACTATCTGGTTCCTGCTGCGGTCGGACGCCACGCGGCGACGTCCCGAGTTTCAGCCCAGAAGCCCCTTGGCGATATGGGTGACCTGAATTTCGTTGCTGCCCGCATAGATCATGAGCGACTTGGCATCACGCGCCAACTGCTCCACTCGGTACTCGGCCATGTAACCATTTCCTCCGAACAGTTGCACGGCTTCCATCGCGACCTCGGTCGCTGCGCGCGAGGAGTACAGCTTCATCGCCGATGCCTCCGCCAGGCTCACCTTGTCTCCGGCCGCGGTACGTTCGATCGCGTTGAAGACCATGTTCTGCACGTTGATTCGAGCGACCTCCATCTCGGCCAGCTTGAGCTGGATGAGCTGGAACTGCCCGATCTCACGTCCCCACAGTTTGCGGGACTTCGCGTATTCGATACTCAGGCGGTGGCATTCGTTGATGATGCCGAGAGACAGGGACGCGATGCCGATGCGCTCGGCGGCAAAGCTCTCCTTGGCGCTGGACTTTCCGTCCGACTTTCCGCTGTCCTCGGTCTCGCCGAGCAGACGATCCTTGGTGATGCGGACGTTGTCGAAGAACAGTTCACCGGTGGGTGAGGAGTTCATTCCCATCTTCTTGAACGGCGGGCTCTGCGTGAGCCCCTCCATGCCCTTGTCGAGAATGAAGGCGAGCACCTTGCGGTCACGACGATCAACCGACGCGTCGCCCTCGTCGAGCTTTGCGTAGACGATCATCACGTCGGCGTACGGACCGTTGGTGATGAAGGTCTTGTTGCCGTTGAGAATGTAGTCGTCGCCGTCGCGGCGTACGTAGGACTTCATGCCGCCGAAGGCATCCGAGCCGGAGTCCGGTTCGGTGATCGCCCAGGCGCCGACGGTTTCGAATGTCACCAGGCCGGGGAGCCAGCGTTCCTTCTGCGCGAGTGTGCCGCGACTGCGGATCGTTCCAGCGGCCAATCCGAGGCTGACGCCCAACGACGCGACGAGGCCGAGACTGACTCCGGCCAACTCGCTGTTGAGCACGACGCCCATGCTGCCTGCGCCGCTGAAGGCGCTCGACTTCTCACCGTCACCGGAGGGCGCATCGCCGCGCTCGCGTGCCAACGACTTCTCGAGGCCCTCGCGTGCCATGTCGGCCAGACCGAAGGTCGAGTACAGCTTGCGAATGATGTCGAACGGCGGCAGCGCACCACTTTCGAGCTCGTCGACGTGAGGTCGCACCTCTTTGTCGATAAAGCCGCGCAAGGCGTCGCGGAACATCAGGTCGGTGTCGGACCATTCGTACATGTGCCTGAACTCCAGTCGGTGAACGATCGAGAGACTGCCGAACGGCAGCCACACACCGAATATAGAACACGTTCCAAAACCGGAACAGGATTCAGCTGATCAGTCCCATCCGCTGTGAGATCCACGCCAACTCCTGCTCGACGCCAGCCGACCACACCGAAAAGCTGTGACCACCGGGAAGCTCGAGATACCTGGCGTCCATTCCGGCCGCTTTGGCCGCTTCGTACACCTTTTGCTGACCGGGCTTGAACTCGTTGTCATCTGTTCCGACGACGAACACTCCGCCCGAGTTCGGGAACTTCCGGGTCGCCAGCAGGTCCATCGGATTCACCTTCACGAATGCCGCTTCGTCACCCCCGAATATCTCGTCGACGGTTCGCTGTCGGTCACCGAGTGAGGGCTCCACCTGACCGGAAAGATCGAGGAAGGTCGGATACACGTCGGGGTAGTTGGTGGCCATCTGCAGTGAGCAGGTACCGCCGTAAGAGAGCCCGCCGATGGCCCACGCCCTCGGGTTCGTGTCGATCTGGAACGCATTCGCCACCGCAGCGGGCAAGTCCTTTGCCAGATACGTGCCGACCTTGCCCTGCGACGAGTCGGTGCACAGCGGATTGGCCATCTGCGATCCTGTTCCGTCGGCGATGACTACGACCGGAGCCAACCCCTCGTGATCCCGGGCGAAAGCATCCATTGTCGCGGTGAGCTTTCCGCCCTGAAGCCAGTCCTCGGGCTTACCGGGCTGACCTGCCATGAGCACGAGCACGGGAAGTAGCGGACGCGGATTGGTGAAGTACGACGGCGGCAGATACACCTGGGCATCGCGTGCGGAGAATCCCGAAATTGTTCCGGGGACAGGCAAAGTCGTGACGCGTCCGCGAATCGGCATGCCTTCCGGCGCTTTCCACACAGTGTCCGTAGGATCGCCGGTGACGACAGGATCCGTCGGACCCGGAACTTCGCTGAGCGAAATACGGTCGAAATCGTCGTGTCCGAACGCAATTCCCACAGTCGGGTAGGCCGCGAAGACCAGATTGATCTGCGTCGCGGCGGTGACGATGACCAGAACGGTCGCAACGACGGATAACACCGCCTTCGCGATCGTTCCGCCCGCCTTGATTCGCGGCCCGAGAAGTAGCAGCGCGTAGATACCGAGACCGATCCACACGTAGATCGACATCTCGATGGGGTCAGGAAACGGCACGATCACCTTTTCGACGGTGATCCACACGGCGATCATGATCACCAGTGCGATCAGCCCCGCGATCGGCACCGCTCTGCGGTAGTACCAGCGCACGCTCGAACCGAGCAGCCACACACCACCCAGGACCCCAAGGACAGTCAGGATCACCGGCAGCGGTCCCGAGATCAAACTGATTCGGTAGAGCCAGTCCACGTCAAGCCTCTCGCGCGTAGAAATGTCGCACGCACGAGGCTAGACGACGACGCTAGTACTCTGTATCAGGTGACATTCATCAAGGTCTGTGGCCTGCGCGACGTTGACACGGTCGACCTCACGGTGCGCCTGGGCGTCGATGCCGTCGGTTTCGTCTTCGCCGAGAGCGTCCGCAAAGTCGACCCCGCGCTCGCCGTCGAACTGATCGCTCGAATTCCCGATCACATCCGGGCAATCGGAGTCTTTCTCGGCAACCCGATCGATCAGATCCTCGAGATCGCCCAGATTACCGGGCTACGTACCGTACAGGTTCACGATCTTGTCGACGCCGAGCAAGTGCAGCGACTGCACGACGCCGGACTCACCGTCATCCGCGCTGTCGTCTCCAGCAAGGTCCGCGACGGCTACAACCTCGACCTCGGTGAGGATGAACTCTTGATCGACGGCGCCGACGCCGGATCCGGGGTGCCGTGGAACTGGGCCCAACAGCAATCCCGTCCCCACGGCCAGTGGATCCTGGCAGGCGGCCTGTCCCCGGACAACGTGCGCGACGCACTGGACGCCACCGGGGCCTGGGGCGTCGACGTCTCCAGCGGCGTCGAATCGTCTCGCGGCATCAAGGACCACGCTTTGATCGAGAAGTTCGTCAGCGCTGTCAGGCAGGCCGATCACTCGAAGTAGGACGCGTAGTCAGCGAACGCGATCTGGCCGGTGGGGCTCGCCTTCACCGCGTCGGCAACGGCCGACGGAATGGGAGCCCAGTGTGCAGGCATCGCCGCTGCCAGTGACGGCTTCAAGATGTAGAGCAATGCGAAGTTCACTATCCAGAGCGGCGGCGCCATCGACATGCCGACCTCCGAACTCACATCGCCTTTGGTGTTGGTCACCAGCTGCGCCTGTCCCGAGATCTGTTGCGCTGCAAATCCGTAGACCGCTTGCACCGTGTATGCCGACTGATAGAGCGCAATCAGAGTATGCGTCGCACCGTTGTTGCGTAACCAGGTGCCCACGAAACCACCAGGGGCGATCAGCGTATTCACCTGTCGCGTCGGCGCATCCGCGTTGGCCGGACTCTCCAGCAATCCGTCGGGATTCACATACAACCCGTAACTGGCCAGAACCGACGACGTAGTGCCCGAATAGAGGGGCCGCCCGTTCGTATTGGTGAGAATCCGAGCGCATTCGTCGATCACCTCGGCATCCTCGCGATTGCCGCCGATCCCACCGCCGGTGATGAGATCGCGATACTGCTCCTCGGTCAAAGCGTCGGAACTGTCGAGTCCGATCTGCGCGGCAATCTCGTCCGCCACCTGCTGCCCCAGCGGCTGGTTGAGCTGATCCGGACTGGTCATCTGTGTGGGCGCGACGCTCTCGTAGCCCGGCGCCCCGGCAAAGGGGATCACGAACCCGGTATCGACCGTCTCTGCGACCGGTTGAGCGCCGGCCATCCGAGTGGCGCCAAACGAAAGTACGCACACCCCAACCAAAGCCAGTACCGTGAGGGTCCCCCGAGGCAACTGTGCCCCGCGTCGACAGCCGTGACCTGAGAAATCCCTGCCTGCAATCCCCTTGCCGCGCATAGGTCAACCTCCCGGGACACAGTCGGGTGAATCAACTCGAGCTTGTCTCTCAGTCAAACGCTGTGACCAGCGCCGTGTCAAGACACGTGCCAGGTCGAGGGGCCGACGGCACACGCTCGCCCGATACAGTGGTCCTTCCAACGGTCCTTCCAACGGTCCTTCCAACTGAAGTGACCCCACCCGCGGTTGACCGCTCGAGCTGTGCGCGTCAGGTGCAGGAAGTCCCGCGTCAGTTACAGAAAGTCTCTGGAGGCGAGCAGTGTCTGACAAGCGCGGAACCGTGTTGATCACCGGCGTCGGCCGGAGCAAGTCGATCGGAGCGAGCCTCGCAGTGGGTCTCGCCGAAGATGGTTGGGATCTGACGATCGGCTACTGGGCGCCTTATGACGAACGCGTCGGGTTCGTCCGCGGAGCGCACGATCCACAGGACATTGCCGAGAAATGTCGCGCACTCGGGAGCCGTGTCGACCTGGTTCCCGGAGATCTGGCCTCCCCGGAAGTGGCCGGTCAGCTCGTTGACGCTGCCGCATCGCGAAATGACCTTCGTGGACTGGTGCTCTCGCATTGCGAAAGCGTCGACAGCTCGATCCTCGATACGACCATCGAGAGCTGGGAACGGCATTTCGCCGTCAATGCCCGCGCCTCCTGGCTTCTGATCAAAGCGTTCGCCGAACACCTTCCGGAGCAGCGCGACGTCAGTCAGGTGACCGGGCGGATCATCGCACTCACCAGCGACCATGCGGCCCATAATCTTCCGTACGGCGCCAGCAAGGGCGCTCTCGACCGCATCGTCATCGCCGCCGCAGTCGAACTGGGATCACGCGGCGTAAGGGCAAACGTCATCAACCCAGGACCGATCGACACAGGATGGATGACACCGGAGATCAAACAGGCCACAACCCTCCACACCCCTGCCGGCCGGCTGGGTACACCCGGCGACACTGCAGACCTCGTTCGATTTCTGATGTCCGACGCCGGAGGCTGGATAACAGGACAACTTCTTCACTCCAACGGCGGATTCAGCACGAGTTGAGCAGGCAGACCCGGCCCGCGCCGGAATCAGGTCAGGCCTTGTAGTTCGGTAGCGTCTGCCCGAGCCTGCGGCCCATCTCGGCAGCCAATGCGGCGAGCCCGCTGGCCGGACGCACCATGACCTCGAAATCGACGATCTTGCCGTCCTCGTCGAATTCGACCATGTCGATCCCCTTGAGGCTCTTGTCTCCGATGTTCGCGCTGAATTCGAGCACGACCTGCCGCCCGTTGGCTCCGGCGAACTGTCGGTGGTACTCGAAGTTCTCGAACACCTGGATCACCGTATTGAGAATGAGCACAACGGCGTCCGCGGACTGGTACGGCTTGAATCCCGTGGGCGATCGGAACTGCGCGTCGGGCGCGACGATGGTCGGTAGCGCCGACAGATCGCCGGTGTCGATCATGGTGTGCCACAACTTCAGTGCAGCTTCGACTTTCGGTTCGAGCGTCAATTCCGTGCTCATGCTTCCACCCTTTCCTCAACGTTACCTACGGCTTGATTTACCGGCACTCGACTTGCAACGGACCACGCACTCAACACAGTTCGCACCCCGGTCACGAGTTGCAACGGCTGATCGATCATGACGTGATGGCCGGCTTCCGGTATCTCCGCCACGATGGCCTCCGGTCCGAACAATCCGCGCATGTGCTCCATGAGACGATCGGACACGATACCGTTCTCGGCCCGGAAATAGGCTACGCGGCAACGTGGTTCACTGTCGAGTACATCTTCGGCACCCACTCGGAGAAAGAAGTTCGGATCGAACTTCCACGACCAACCGCCCTCGACTTCCTCCATCGACGTAGCTGCCACATGGTCACGCACCGCCGGCAGTCCCGAATCCTGCGGCGGAACGAAGCGGAATCGACCCATCGCGTCTTCCCTGGTGGGATAAACCTTCTTGGGGCCGAAGGCATTCTGGCGTCGAGCCGCCTCCTCTTCGGGCGTACGCGCCTTGAGCGGAGAATCGATGATGACAACCCCGTCCAACAGTTCGCCGTGCAGATGCGAGGCCACGAAAGAAACAATCCCACCCATACTGTGCCCCACCAGAATCGGCTTGCCGTCGATTCCCCCGGCCTCGGCCGCCGCCAGCACCTCGCGAGCCCACTGGGACATCGCATAGGCGTCGCGAGTGTCACTGTCGCCGTGTCCAGTCAAGTCGAGAGCGACAACGCGGCGCCCCTCGGCGAACTGCGGCGCGATGTGATCCCACCAGCGACTGTGGGCTGCGCCGCCGTGAATCAACACGATCCCCGGCCCCGCCGACCCCCACGCCCGAAAGTGCACCGAAGCGCCCTCGACCTCCACCGACCCCGACTCGACCGGCGCTTCCAGCGCCCGAGTGAACCAACCAGGCGCGTCTTCGACCACATTGCTCATCGATCGAACATACATAGTCGTCAATCGGTTCATCCAACTCTTCCCAGTTCGTGATCCATCACCTATATTGAATCCGGCCTCAAGTTCAATTCGTTTCGCCGAAGGGGAGAGATGACCAACCGCCAAGTACGCCTCGCCGCCCGCCCGACAGGACTTCCCGACGCTTCCACCTGGGAATACGTCGATGCCGAGATCCCGTCCGCCGGACCGGGCGAGTTTGTCGTCAAGGTCGAATATCTCTCCCTGGACCCCGCGATGCGCGGTTGGCTCAACGACGTCAAGTCGTACGTTCCGCCGGTCAAGCTCGGTTCCGTCATGCGCGCCCACGGCGTCGGGCGCATCACCGAATCACAGCACCCCGATTACCAGGTCGGGGACATCGTGGCCGGATCGTTCGGCGCTTCCGAGTACGGAGTGTCCGACGGCACAGATGTCACTCGGGTCGACGAATCCATCGCTCCCCTGCCGACGTGGCTCGGAGCTCTCGGATTCCCCGGCGTCACTGCATATTTCGGATTGCTCGACGTCGGAAAGCTGAAAGACGGTGACACCGTAGTCGTGTCCGGCGCCGCGGGTGCGGTCGGCAGTCTCGTCGGCCAGATCGCAAAGATCCACGGGTGCAAGGTCATCGGTATCGCCGGCGGTCCGGAAAAGTGCGCGTGGCTCACCGAGGACCTCGGCTTCGACGTCGCCATCGACTACAAGAACGAATCCGTCTACAAGGCGCTCAAGTCCAATACTCCCGACGGTATCGACGTGTACTTCGACAACGTCGGCGGAGAAATTCTCGACGCCGCTCTCTCCCGTCTGCGTCTCGGCGCTCGGGTGGTCATCTGCGGCGCCATCGCGGGCTACAACGCCACCGAACCTCAGCCAGGGCCCGCGCACTACCTGTCACTTCTCGTCAACCGCGCCACGATGGCCGGCTTCGTGGTCTTCGACTACCTCGATCGCTACGCAGAAGCACAAGAGCAGATCGGAAAGTGGATCAAGAGTGGCGAATTGACTGCTCGCGAGCACGTCGTCGACGGCGGTATCGACGCGTTCGGTGACAGCCTCAATCTTCTCTTCGCCGGCGCGAACACCGGAAAGCTGGTCCTGAAGGTCAGCTGAGTCAGCCACACACGCAGATCGGCCACCGGTATTCCGGTGGCCGATTCGCTTGGGTCAACTGACTCCGGACGGAGTGGGAACGCTGTCCTCACCCAACCGCGGTGGGGCGGACCGATAGGTTGCCGGCGTGCCGCTCATCCGAATCGGATTGGCTACCTGCCGAGTCGGTGCCTCTCGACGCGGATCGTCGATGGATACCACCGGATCGAGATTCAGCCGTTCTGCCAGCGCTATCGCGTCGGCGATGTCGTTGAGAGGACCACACGGGACACCGCGCTCGGTCAGTGCCTCGAACCACGAGTCTGCAGTGCCCTTGGCCAACGCAGCAGTGACAGCGTCGAACAGTTCTTCTCGATGCGCAACCCGGTCGCTGTTGGACGCGAAACGCTCATCAGCGGCAAGTTCGGAAACTCCGAGAACCTCTGTCAACGAACCGAATTGCCGATCGTTACCGACAGCGAGGACCAGCGGACGGTCCGCGGTGTCGAACACCTCGTATGGTGCGATGCTCGGATGCCGGTTGCCCATTGCCTGGGGCACCACGCCCGCGGCCACGTAGCCGGACGACTGGTTGGCAAGTGCGGACAGCAACGAGGACAACAGGTTGACCTCGACGTGCTGCCCTTCGCCCGTTCGATCGCGATGGCGCAGCGCTGCAAGGATTCCCACGCTGGCATGCAAGCCGGTGATGACGTCGACCACTGCGACTCCGACCTTGGTCGGAGTCTTGGAATCGGGTCCGGTGATACTCATCAATCCGCCGACCGCCTGAATCAACAGGTCGTAACCCGGCAGAGAATTATCGCCACCGAAGCCGCTGATCGAGCAGTAGACCGCACGCGGATTCATTTCTCGGACAGCGTCGTAGCCCAGACCCAGACGGTCCATCGTTCCCGGCAGGAAGTTCTGCACCACGACGTCCGCACTGCGAACCAGCTCGCGTGCACTCTCCAGATCCTCGCGCTCGCGCAGGTCCAGAGTGACCGACTTCTTGTTGCGGTTCACCGACAGGAAGTAGCTCGACTCGTCCCCCACCCACGGCGGGCCCCAGCTGCGAGTGTCGTCGCCGACCCCCGGCCGCTCGATCTTGACGACCTCGGCACCGAGGTCGGCGAGAATCATCGTGGCGTACGGGCCGGCGAGGACGCGGCCGAAATCAGCGATCACCAGCCCGTCGAGCGCTCCGACAGCGTCTACCGTCACCGGAACGCTTCTTCACCGGTGAGAGCGCGACCGATCACGAGCTGGTGAACCTCGGAGGTGCCCTCGTAGGTGAGAACGGATTCGAGGTTGTTGGCGTGCCGAATCACGGGGTACTCGAGCGTGATGCCGTTGGCGCCCAGAATGGTTCGGCATTCACGGGCGATCTTGATGGCCTCGCGGACATTGTTGAGCTTGCCGGTGCTGACCTGCTCGGGGCGAACCGTCCCGGCGTCCTTGAGACGTCCGAGGTGGATGGCGAGCAGCTGCCCCTTGCCCAATTCGACTGCCATGTCGGCGATCTTGGCCTGGGTGATCTGATACGCGGCGAGCGACTTGTCGAAGACCTTGCGATCACGTGCATACGAGATCGCGGTCTCGAGGCAGTCACGTGCTGCACCCATTGCCCCGAAGATGATGCCGAAGCGCGCCTCGTTGAGGCAGCCGAGCGGGCCGGACAGTCCGCGAGCCTTGGGCAGCATCGCCGAGGCAGGCAGACGCACGTCTTCGAGCACCAGCTCCGAGGTGACCGACGCCCGGAGCGACATCTTGTTCTTGATCTCGGGGGCGGAGAAGCCCGGAGTGTCGGTGGGAACGACAAATCCGCGTACGCCGTCGTCTGTTCGCGCCCAGACCACGGCGACGTCCGCGATGGACCCGTTGGTGATCCACATCTTGGTGCCGTTGAGGACCCAGTCGTCGCCGTCGCGCTTGGCGTTGGTTCGCATGCCGCCGGGGTTGGATCCGAAATCGGGTTCCGTGAGACCGAAGCAACCGATGGCTTCACCGGCCGCCATCCGCGGGAGCCATTCTTCCTTCTGCTCTTCACTTCCGTTGTGGTGGATCGCGAACATGGCGAGCGAACCCTGGACCGAGACGAGGCTGCGAATGCCCGAATCGACAGCTTCCAGTTCCTGGCAGGCCAACCCGTACGCCGTGGCGCTCATCCCGGCACAGCCGTAGCCCTCGAGGTGCATGCCCAGTACGCCGAGCGCGCCCAGTTCCTTGGCCAGCTCACGAGCCGGCAGTGCTGCCGCTTCGAACCATTCGCCTACGTGCGGGCGAATGCGATCGTCGACCATCTTGCGGACCGTGTCGCGGATCGCGATCTCTTCGGCGTCCAGCAGGGTGTCGATGGCAAAAAGCTCGGACAGGGACTGCGGCGTGGTCACGGGGCCTCCAGTGTTCTCGGGCGCAATCCTTTGCGAGAACGATTGCGCAATCGTTTGCATCGCCTAGAGTAGAGCCCGGTTGCACACCCGTCAATCCCCGACGCACACCAGGAGCCCCGACGCAGATGACGCCCGATCCGTCGAACCGCAGCAACGGCCGCCCGCCGACGCTGCGCGAAATCGCCGACCAGGCCGGGGTCCACATCTCGACGGCGTCGCGGGTACTCCGTCAGCCCGAGCCCGCCGACGGTTGGTCCGACTCCGCACTCCGAGTTCGTCAGGTCGCCGAGGAGCTCGGGTACCAACCGAACCTGTGGGCGGCCAGCCTGCGTACCCGCAAGACCACCACCATCGGCGTCGTGATGCCGAGGCTGACGGACGTCGTTGTGGCCACCATGTTCCAAGGCATCGAGGAAGCCGCCACCGCAGCCGGGTACTCCGTCCTGCTTTCCAGCCCACCCGACGATCTGGACGCGCAGCGCAAAGCGGTCGAGTTCCTCGTCAGCCGCCAGGTCGACGGTCTCATGCTGAGCAGCATCCACCTTCCGGGTACAGATTTCGTCGACTCGCTCCCCCTGCGCTCACTGCCGATCCTGCTGCTGAACCGGCACATCGACCCGGCGACGTCGTCGCCGAACAGCAGCCTTCCCTTTGTCAGCGGCGACGACCGCCTCGGCGGCTACCTCGCGGGGAAGCATCTGCTGGACTGCGGCTATCGCGACCTCGGAGTGATCGCGGGGCCGGATCACGCCAGCACGTCGCGGGAACGCGTCGCGGGTTTCCGCGACGCCCTGACCGAAGCCGGTCTGGAACTGCCACCGAACCGAATAGTGGCGTCCGAGTTCGAAGTTCAAGGAGGTGTCGATGCGGCGGCCACACTGCTCAGCGGGAACACGCGCCCTGACGCCGTCTTCACGGTGAGTGACACCATCGCGATCGGCGTACTCGGTGTGGCCCGTGATCTCGGGTTGAGCATTCCCGACGATCTTGCGCTGGTCGGCTACAACGACATTCCCGTTGTCTCCCAACTCCCGGTGCCACTGACGACGGTGAGGTCCCCCGCCCACAAGATCGGCGCGACCGGGCTCGAACACCTGCTCGCATTGATCGCCGGCAGGAACGTCGAATCCGTCAAACTGCCCGTCGAACTGATCGTGCGAGCTTCCACCAGAAAGCCCGCCGCTCGAGAACTCTGAGCAGCTACCAGACCTGAGATTCGTCGATACCCAAGCGTCGCGCATAGCCCGAGTTGAGCGCGTCCCAACCGTACTCGCGCGCCCGTTCACCCACGACCGGACCGAAGGGCTCGCCTGCCAGAAGGGCATCGAGTACGTCGAAGCACAAATGCCACCCCGCCGCGAGCGCCGATGCCATCCCCTCAGCCCGCGACCTCTGCGTCAGTACGACGCGGGTACCGCCCTCGACCGAGGTCAGGTCCCACACCAATTCGTCCGGGCCCCACTCGTGTTCGAGCCGCCGGGCGGTCTCCACGACGTGAACGGTGACGGGCAGCGACATCTCGGGAGCCCCGTCCTCGGTGAGCATGGTGATCACGGCGTCGCCCGTACGGCTCAGATTCCGATCGGCGGTGTACGGCGTCCACTGCGCCAACATCTCCGGATCGGTGATCGCCTCCCACACCTTCTCGACGGGATACGGCAGCACCCGAGGAAAGCTGACGACTGTGTCGTCGCCGTCGATGCTCACCGTGACGTCGGACAGGGCACTTGGCTGATACTGCTGGGCACTCATGGTTCGATCTCACCAGGAACCACCGACACGGGCAACCGGCGAGTCACCGTCCGAGCGTGAACAGTTCTGTTGCTGCGGCGACTGTCTGTTCAACCACCGGAAACTTCACCACGGACAGGTCGTGCCGAGCTCCCTCGAACTCCACCAGAGCCGCCACTGCGGGAATCAGGTCGAGCGCTGCCCGCATCTCCTCAGTCGTCGCGAACTCGTCCTTCGATCCGTGGACGACAACGGTCGGCGTGTTCAGGTCCGGCAGGTGTTCGGTTCTGAGCTTCTCGGGCTTCTTCGGAGGATGCAGCGGATAGGACAACAGCACCAGGCCGTCGACAAGTCCTGGATTCTCCGACGCCAGCATCGACGCCTGCCGCCCACCGTACGAATGTCCGCCGAGCAGAACGGGTCCAGGCACCGAGTCGTCCTTGCGAACAGCGGCAATCACCTCGGCAATGCCCGCGCGATCCTCCGCAGCACGCGACGGGTGTGGCGGCCCCGAAGCTCGACGCACGCGAAACGCGAGATCGAATCGCAGGACTTGCACTCCCGCCTCTGCAAAGCCGTCGGCAACAGCGCGCAACAGCACAGTGTCGCAGTTACTTCCCGCGCCGTGAGTCAGTGCAAGCGTGGCGATCGGCGCAGAAGCAGGCCGATGCAGGAAACCGTGCACCGCACCTTCGTCGACCGTTTCGACGGTACTCATGGACGCATCCTTGTCCGGCCCGCTCGGGCCTGTTCGACTGCGACAGCCATGCTGCCCTCGTAGACCGGCCCGTGTCCGGGAAACAGCGCACCGGCAGGTGCCGCGGCGATGTTGTCCAACGCCTCGTCGGTCGCTTCACGGTCATGATTGAAGGGGCACACAAGAAATTGTGGTCCGGCGACGCTCGACGTCGCGTGTCCGGTCACCAGAGCGTCACCCGACGCGATGACGCCTGCGTCAGGAACAAGGTAAGCGCTGTGGCCGTCGGTATGCCCGTGGGTGGGAATCGGCACGATCCGTCCGGGAACATCCAGAGCACCACCGGACGCAAAGGCCTGTGCCTGAGGCAGTTCCGCACCTTTCAACGCGCCGACTCCGATCACGTCGCGAAGCCACTTCGGAGCACCTCGCCGCCACAACAGCAACGGAACTCCGGCCGGCGACAACTGTTGCAGATACTCCCGCTTCGCATGAGGAACTTCCAACGGATCCATCAGAACCGGAACCTCGAGCCTGGTCACGATGTCCGCGATTCCGCCGATGTGATCGACATGCGCGTGAGTGACCAGGATTGCCCGCACATCCCCGAGCTGGTGACCGATCTGCTCGATCGAGCGTTCGACGTCGGCACCGTTGGCCGGGTATCCGCCGTCGATCAACGTCAGATCGGCCCCCTCTTCGACCAGTACCCAATTGGCGTGACCGCACCGAACCAGATGTGTGTTCTTGATCTGCGTGATCGACAGTGCCGCAGTAGTCATGCTTGGTAGTCTGCGCCACGTGTCGGAATCCGTGAAGCAGGCCAGCAGCCGCAGCATTCGAGATCGCGCCGAAGCATCCTTGGTGGCAGCCGCATTCGCGCTGCCCAGCGCGGTGAAACGTCGAATCACCGGACCACCCGTCATCATCGAGGGCAACACGCTCGACGCCGACGCACACCTGCTGCTCACGCTCGCGAAGACGCGGCCGCTGCCCTCGCATTCAACCGATCCCCGGTCACTCGCCGCGGCTCGCACCAATCTCACCCGAACGGCGATCATGATGGGTGGCCGACCCGCTCCGGTCCACACCGAAGAGATTTCCGTTGCGGGCGCCGACGGCCCGCTTCGCGCCCGGCTCTACGTTCCGACCGCCGACACCGGCGCTCTGCTCGTCTACTTCCACGGCGGCGGCTGGGTACAGGGCAGCATCGAATCCCACGATGCTCCGTGCCGCCTGTTGGCCGAAACCTCCGGCGCACGGGTCATCTCGGTCGACTACCGGCTCTCACCCGAATTCGCTTTCCCCACACCAGTACACGACGCCTATGCCGCATACCTCGACATCGTCGAACGCGCCGACGAGTTCGGCGCAGACCCCAGTCGCATCGCTGTCGGCGGCGACAGCGCGGGTGGGCACCTGTCGGCAACGGTGGCGCTGCGTGCCCGCGACGACGGCAAGACCTCACCGGCAGCGCAGCTGTTGATCTACCCCGCTACCGACTTTCACGAGAAGGCGCCGTCGAGAACGACGTTCGGCGAAGGCTTCTTCCTGACCGAGGCCAACATGAACTTCTACGAGTCCAGTTTCCTCGGCACCGATGCCGATCGACTCGATCCGATGGTGTCGCCGCTACGCGCCCCCGACGTGGCCGGACTGCCGCCGGCCATCGTGATCACGGCGGGATTCGATCCACTCCGAGACGAAGGCGAAGCCTACGCAGCTCGATTGCGCGACAACGGTGTTCACGTGACGGATCGACGCTATCCCGGATTCATCCACGGCTTCGTCAACGTTCTGGGACCGAGCGCCGGTTCGCGCGCCGCCGTCGCCGAGATCGGCGGGATGCTGCGCGTTCTACTCACCCACCCAGCAAAATCTCCCGCAACGTATCCACCAGTGGGTCAACAGGAAGCTCGGGACTGATCGCACGCTGTAGCCCCAAACCGATTCCGACGCTGAGTATGCGCAGTGCCGCCGCGTTCGGGTCCAGTGTCGGCGTCACACCGTTGGACTCGGCAAGATGTTGCACCACTCCGGCGATCAATCCGCGCACCTGATCGGCGCCTGTCGCGATCTTCTCGCGGATCTCTTCGCTGTGCCGCGACCGCACCGAGAACTCGACTTCGAGCAACGTCCATCTCTTGTCCCCGATGGTCCGCTCGGCCCACCTCGCGAACTCTGCCACCGCGTCGTCGAGCGTCGAGTCCGCTCCGAGTTGTGAGGTGATCTCACCGACCTTGGTCAACCGGATTCGGCCGAGCACTTCGGCGCACAACTCGTCTTTGTTCTTGAAGTTCGAGTACACCGCACCCTTGGAATAGCCGGCATCCTCGGCGATCTGATCGAGCGATGCGGCGGCGTACCCACGGTCGAGAAAATGTTCGACGGCCGTAGCCAACAAGGTCTCGCGGGTCAACGCCTGCGCTTCCTGCCTGGTCAATCGCGCCATCGGAACCTCCTCATGGTTCTGAGTATCGAGATTCCAACGGTAGCCGAATACCGAAGTTTCGCCGCACGTGCACTCCGGGCAAGCAAATTTGGGGTACCCACGTTATTCAGATACTGATAGTCTCCGAAATATGACTTCAGAAGTGACCGGCACCACCGCACCCGGGTCCGGACGAAACAGCGCGCCGAAACGCGGCTTGGCAATCGGATGCGGCGGCACTCTCGGCTTCGCCTGGACCGTTGCTGCCCTAGCCTCGGTTCGGGATGCACTCGACTGGGATCCCAGGGAAGCCACAGCCATCATCGGAACGTCGGCCGGAGCCGAGTTCGTGACGATGCTCGGCAGCGGAGTCGGCGTCGACGAGCTGGTAGCCATGCAACTCGGAGACCCCACCGCCCGTCCCGAACTTCTCGCCCACATAGCGTCGGCACCCGGGAAAGTCCCACCGCTACCGCGCTTGGGGATCGGCAATCCGCGACTGGTGGCGCGTCGCGATCTTCCCTTTCTGAGCCGGATGAGCGGCATAGCACCGGTGGGTGGCGGTGACCCGTCCTGGCTCACCACGCTCGCGGAATCTCTTGCCCCTGGCGATGCGTGGCTCCCACATCCGTGTGCGCACATGGTATCCATGGACTACAAAACGGGGCGACGGGTCGCATTCGGAGCGCAGGGGGCCCCGAAAGCGACCGTCGGTGAAGCGCTTCGAGCGTCGTGGGCGATTCCCGGCTGGTTCCCACCCGTCACCATCGGCGGCGTCAGGTACATCGACGGCGGCGCCGCATCCACCGCTTCGGTTGACCTCCTGCTCCCTCTCGCGCTGGACGAGCTGGTTGTACTGGCGCCCATGGCATCTCGAACCCTGAAGCCCGCACGGGGTGCCGCCCGCATCGAACGCGGCGCCCTGCGCCACTCCATGTCCGAAGGCCTCGATCGTGAGATCGATCTGGTGCGCGCTGCGGGCACCAGGGTCTTGCGAATCGATGCCACCGACGACGATCTTGCCGTCATGGGCGCCAACTTCATGGACAGCCGGCGGCGGCTCGCCACCTTCGAATCATCGCTGCGTACGACACGTGCGAGCGTGAAGCGCGAACTCGATATGCACCCGTTCCACGCCACCCGCTCCCACCAGTGAAAGCGCAGTCTCAGTGAACAACGAATCTGACCACTTCGAGGTCGTGATCATCGGCGGCGGAATTTCCGGAATCGGCGCAGCCATCCATCTTCAGCGTCTCGGGATCGACAATTTCGTCCTGCTCGAAAAGGCCGAGTCCCTCGGCGGCACCTGGCGCGCCAATACGTATCCCGGTTGCGCGTGCGATGTTCCGTCCGGGCTGTACTCGTACTCCTTTGCCGCCAATCCGGATTGGACGCGATTGTTCGCGGAGCAGCCGGAGATCCGCGAATACATCGAGGACACGGCCGTCCGCCACGGCGTCGACAAACACGTTCGCTTCGGGGTCGAAATGCTCTCCGCACAGTGGGATGCGCCGCAATCATTGTGGAAAATAACAACTTCCAGCGGTGAACTCACTGCTCGCTTCGTGGTAGCCGCTGCTGGTCCGTGGAACGAACCCTTGACGCCGGCGATTCCCGGACTGGAAACGTTCGAGGGCGAAGTTTTTCATTCCTCGCAGTGGAATCACGACTACGACTTGAGCGGAAAACGCGTCGCTGTCGTGGGTACCGGCGCTTCCGCCGTCCAATTCGTTCCGCGAATCGTCTCAGAGGTCTCCACACTTCACCTCTACCAGCGAACCGCTCAATGGGTTCTTCCCAAACCCGATCACTACGTGCCGCGCATCGAAAGGTCCGTCATGCGGTTCGTACCGGGAGCGCACAAGGCACTGCGCAGTATCGAATACGGAATCATGGAGACGCTGGGATTGGGGTTCCGCAATCCGTGGATCCTGCGTATCGTGCAGAAACTCGGGTCGGCCCAATTGCGCTTGCAGGTGCGCGATCCGAAGCTGCGCAAGGCGCTGACTCCCGACTACACCCTCGGTTGCAAGCGACTGCTCATGTCGAACTCGTACTACCCGGCCCTCGGCAGACCCAACGTCACCGTCCATGCCAACGCGGTCGAAGAGATCCACGGCAACACCGTGATCGGCGCCGACGGAGCGGAATCGGAAGTGGACGCCATCATCTTCGGCACGGGATTCCACATCCTCGACATGCCCATCGCATCCAAGGTATTCGACGGAGAAGGTCGATCCCTCGACGATCATTGGCAGGGAAGCCCGCAGGCGTACTTCGGTTCCGCCGTCAGCGGATTCCCCAACGCGTTCATTCTGCTGGGCCCGAGCCTCGGCACCGGACACACGTCGGCCTTCATGATCTTGGAAGCCCAACTGAATTATGTGGCGCAGGCGATCGGCCACGCTCGTCGGCACGGCTGGAAAAATATGGACGTGCGCCCGGAAGTACAGGCAGCCTTCAACTCTCAAGTTCAGGAGGCATTGGGAACCACGGTCTACAACGCCGGTGGTTGCGAAAGCTATTTCTTCGACGTCAACGGCCGCAACAGCTTCAACTGGCCGTGGTCGTCAGGGGCCATGCGTCGGCGGCTACGGGCCTTCGATCCATATGCCTACAACCACACGTTGTCCGACGACCCTGCGTCCGACGACACGACCACTGAGCCCACCACCACCCTCGAACCGGAGTACACGACATGAGTCTTTTCGGCACCACCTACCCGCCGATCGATCTCGACGGAGCAGTCGTCGTCATCTCCGGCGGTGGCCGCGGAATCGGCCGGGCCACAGCCGAGTTGTTCGCAACTCGCGGCGCACTCGTATGCGTCGGCGACCTCGACGAGGAGACGGCCGTGGACACCGCCGCATCCATCGGCGCACGGGCCCGCGGCTACGCTCTGGACGTCACCTCACGCGAATCCTGGGATGTGTTCGTCTCCACAGTGATCGCCGAATTCGGTCACATCGACATTCTGGTCAACAATGCGGGCGTGATGCCGCTCGGCGGCTTCCTCGACGAGTCCGACGCCACCAGTCGAGTCACCCTCGACGTCAATGTCTGGGGCCCGATTCACGGGATGCGCGCCGTGCTGCCCGGCATGGTGGACCGACGACGAGGCCACGTCGTCAACATCGCATCCATGGCAGGCAAGCTGCCGGTACCGGGAATGGCGGTGTACAACGCAAGCAAATTCGGCGCGGTGGGCCTTTCCGCCTCTGCCCGTGTCGAATTCGCAGATATCGGAGTCAGCGTCAGCGCTGTCCTGCCCAGCGCGGTGCGCACCGGACTCTCCTCCGGTGTGCCTCTCGGAAAGGGCATGCCGACAGTTGAACCCGAAGTCGTGGCCAGAGCCGTCGTCGACACGGTCGCGCATCGACGAGCCGAAACTACTGTGCCGCGTTACCTTGCCGGCTGGGACCTCGTCGATGCTGTTGTACCCGAATGGATGATCAACATCGGACGCCGAGTCGTCGACGATCGTCGCGCACTGACGTCGGTAGATCCCAACGGGCGTGCGGATTACGAAAAGCGCGTGGCCAGGCAGGCCGAAAACGGGGAGCGCAATCCGAAGTGAACCGGGTAGTTTCGTGGCCATGTACATTCGCCGCGAAACTTCTTCCGACCGTGACGCCGTCTATTCACTACTGGGAGCGGCATTTGCCGACCAGGCAGCGCCCGGCGAGCCTGCCTACGAGATCGAACTGACACGTCAACTCTTCGCCTCGGACGACTACCTGCCGACACTGTCACTGGTCGCCGTGGCCGGCGAAGAGATCGTCGGTTTCGTGATCGGAACTCGTGGATGGGTCGGCCACGTGGAAGCGGTGGGTCTCGGCCCGTTGGCGGTCACACCGGGCAACCAGCGCAGTGGCGTCGGTTCGGCACTGATGCACGCGGTGATCGGTGCGTGCGACGCTCTGGACGTGCCACTGATCGCACTTCTGGGCAGCACCGAGTACTACCCGCGGTTCGGATTCGTCACCAGCACGGACGCCGGAATCGAGTCTCCGGAAGCCGAGTGGGGCGCTCACTTTCAGGTCAGGACACTCACCGCGCACCGCGCCGATCAAACGGGGAAGTTTTCATACGCGGCGCCTTTCGGAATCGCTTGACCCGCAGCGTGGTGTAAGAGTTCTTTGACATGCGGCGTACGCGGATCTACGCTCATCCATGTCAAAGAACTCTTACATCCGGGAGGCTTCATGAGCACCACGGCACGGTGGAGCCTGATCATCGGTATCGGCGTCACAGTAACGCTGTCCTTCAGTCTTCTCGCAGCCTTGACCGCCGATGACCGGAAGACGTTGACCTTCATCGTCTTCGCAATCGTCATGGCGCCGGCTTGCATCGGATCGGTGTGGGCTCTCTTCCCCTCGGAGAACAACAAGGCCCCCGCCTACCCCGAGGACACCGTCGAAACAGAATGGAGTCGCAAGGCCGGATTCGGCGCGTTCACCGACTTGATCACTGCTATGGGAATCGCACTGATCGCGCACAACGTCTTCGGAGCACCCGAACTACCGCTCCTGATATTCACCGCTCTCGGTCTGGCAGACTTCGGAATCCGGTACTGGGCAGTGTCGAGGGACCGCACCCCCACAATCGAGATCTGATGCGCAACAATCTCCAAGAACTTCGGACGGCAGCCGGATTGTCACAGCAAGCGTGCGCCGACGCGCTCGGCATCACCCGCCAGACCGTCATCTCGATCGAGAAGGGCCACTTCGACCCCCGTCTGTCACTGGCATTCCGAATCGCCGAGTATTTCGACAAACGCGTCGACGACATTTTCTCCAGCTGACGCCGTCTCAGGCTGACAGAAGGTCAGTCGAACAGGGTAGGCGACCCGTTTTCGTCTTTCCCGTCCTCGACGGCCGTCGTCTTCTTGCCCGAACCCTTGCGGACAACGGTCAGCGTCGTCGTTCGACGCGACAACCTGTGCCCGTCACTGTGTTCGAGCAGCGCCATTCCCTGGCGAACTTCGACTACCGTCCACGGACCCGCATGGCCGGCTGCCTGCACGAGGTCACCGGACTCCACCTCAGTTGCCATGACCACTCCTTGTTCGTCGTGTCCTGCACGTTCTCCTTCCTATTATCGACGCGGCCACTCGGAAGTCGACGCGCAGGGTACCTACGCTGCAGCGGCGACCTTGACCGCGTGGCCGACTTCGGCTCGGAATGCCGCATACTCGGGTGAGCCGCGCAGGTCGTCGGGATCGACACCTGTTCGTGGCAGATCGATTTTCAGATCGAGCGCAACCTTGCCCGGCCTACTTGTCAGGACCACGACCCGGGAGCCGAGAAAGGCTGCCTCGTCGGCACTGTGAGTGACGAAGACACTCGTTCGGCCCGATTCGGCACTGACGTTACGGAGGTCCTCCTGCAGACGCTCGCGAGTGAGTGCGTCCAGCGCGGCAAATGGCTCGTCCAACAGGAGCAACGAGGTTTCGGCCGCCAATGCCCGGGCAATGGCCACCCGCTGCTGCTGGCCGCCGGAGATCTCCCAGATTCGCCGGTCCGCTGTACCGCCCAGCCCGACGCGGTCGAGCAACTCCTCGCGCCTTCGTCCGCGTTCGCCCTTTGCCACCCCGGCATATTTGAGTGCCAGATCGATGTTGCCGCCGACCGACTTCCACGGGAAGAGCCGTGGTTGCTGAAACACCACACCCGCACTCGAACCGGGAATCGGGTCGGATCCAGATACCTGGACCGTTCCACTGGAAGGGTTTTCGAATCCTGCAATCAGCCGCAGCAATGTGCTCTTGCCGCAACCAGACGCTCCGATGAGGACCAGGAACTCACCGGGTGCGACGTCGATCGATACCGGCCCCAGTGCCGTCACGGACTCTCGGCCGTGGCCGTATTGGTGTGAGACGGTGTCGATTCGGATCGCGCCAGGGCGGTCGGCAGCGAATTCTCCCGCGGCCTGCTGCGCGGTCACGCTACTGGTCAAGGACATCGGGAAGCCCCTTCACATAGAGAGCATTCTGAAAGACCGTCAGATCAGGCACACTGTCGATCTGCTTCTGCTCGGCAAGGAATTGCGCTGCACTCTGCAGGTTCACTGCCAGATTCCCGGGAGAGCCTTCGGTACCCAGCCATTCCGGCGACGAGATCTGCTCAGGAGTGAGGAACACACCCTGCTTCAGCTGCGCTGCCGCGTCTTCCTTGGATGCGCCCAATTGCGCGGCAACAGCTTCCGCTGCCGCGTTCGGATCAGTGGCGATCGTCGTGAGCGCACGGGCCTGAACCTGGCGCCAGGTGTCGACGATCTCGGGGTGATCCTTCGCAAACGACGTCGACACCACACCCAGATCCAGTGTCGGTTTTCCTGCCGTCGCCAGCTCGCGGCTGGCGATCAACTGTGTTCCGTCCTTGCGAAGTTCGTCGAGCGTGGGCAACCAGGTGTAGACGGCATCGATGTCACCGCGCTGCCAAGCGGCCAGTGACGCTTGCGGCTGGAGATCCACCAACTGAACGTCATCGGCACTGAGTCCGGCCTGGTTCAGAGCTGCCAGCAGACTGTAGTGAGCGGTCGACGCGAAGGCCGTTGCCACCTTCTTGCCACGCAGATCGGCCACGGTCTTGATTCCGGTTGCGTTGCGCGCCACCAAGGCTTCGTTGTCACCGGCCACGTCGAGAACAAACGCGACCTGGTACGGGATGTTCAGCGGCGCCGAGAGTCCACGAGCGACCGGACTCGAACCGATTGCACCGAAGTCGATTTCACCGGCTATGAAGGCGGTGTTGATGTCGGCTCCCGAATCGAACTTCGTCCACTTCACGTTGTACTCGGGCAGAGCGTCTTCGAGCCAGCGATTGTTCTTGACGATCAAGTCGCCGCTCGGGAAGGACTGGTAGGCAATGCGTATCGTCTCCTTGGACGAATCCTGGCCGGAATGATCCACCGAGCACGCGCCGAGGACGAGAGCGAGGACACCGATCAGTACGGTGAACGCCGTCCGGGAAGCTCTTCCCTCATTGCGCGTCAAGTTACTGCTGCGCTTCGGATTGCTGCTGGCGTGTTTCTGATTGTCAGTCATACTTTTCCCCTCCAGGGAACGGCGCGGCGCTCAGCAGCCCGCAACAGTCCGTCGATGATCAAACCGGAGAATCCGATGGCGAAGATCCCCACCAGCACTACCGGAGTGTTGTTGTAATTGCTTGCATCCTTGACCATTCCGCCGATTCCGGGAATGCCGTTGAACAGTTCGGCCGCAACCACTGACGAGTACGCCATACCTACCGACAACCGAATGCCCGTGAAAGTTTCCGGCAACGCCGACGGCACGACTACGTCTCGGATCACTTGCGTTCGTGAAGCTCCCAACGCCCTGGCCGCTTCGACCAGTCCGACAGGCGCCGCGACAACAGCAGCTGTGGTGGCCACTGCTGCCGGCGGGAGCGCAGCGAGCGCCAGAAGGGTGATCTTCGGTGCCTCGTCGATTCCCAGCCAGATCACCAGCAGGAAGAAGTACGCCAAGGGCGGCAATGCGCGCAGGAACGTCAACCATGGTTCGAGCAGGCTCCGCAACCATGTCACCGATCCCATGGCCAAGCCGAGGATCACACCCAAGCCGACGCCGATGACGACGCCGACCAACACCCGTCGCAGCGTCATGTACAGGTGCTCCCAGAGCAAATACCCCTGGTAGCCACGCACTCCGTCGTGCGTGGTCATCGTGTTGACGAAGGCATGCCAGACCGTGCTCGGGTACGGAACGAAGGTCTCGCTCCAGGTGCCGCTGGCAGCGGCGACCTGCCACAAAGCCAGGAATGCGATCACCGAGAGCACCGGCAGTCCGACGGTGGTCACACTCGAAGTCCACGGCCGGCGCGGCTCACGACCCGGTTCCGGGACCGGTGTTGATTCTATTGCTTCGACAGAAGTCGACATCGCTGTTTCTTCCTCGACGTACGGAAATTCCGGCACATATACAGCTACGAGCGCATATGCAAGGACGAAGGCGCGCAGAGAGGCGCCATTCTCACTCGGGAGAGTCGGCAGGAATCAACAGCAACAGCAGTTGGCACCAAGACGGCACAGGTCGACGGCGATGCGTCGCGTCAGTGGCGTCGTGGGCATGGGGGTAATTAGTACCTGTGTCGGCAATTACCCGCAAATGCGGGGGAAATAGGCCCCAGTCGGCCAAGCGAACAGACAGCGAATACATCAGCGGGATCTCGGGACGTCCGGCCGGGACTCCCCAACGCTTGTCGCCGAGTTGGGTGATCTCTTCGAATCCTTGCCGACCGTTGGCGTACGGATACTCGTCGAATGACTCGATCGTCAATCCGGCACGCCGCGCAGCGCCGAACACCTCGGCAATAGACCAGTTGAATTCACGTGAGGGGAAGGGATTTTCGGCGTTCTCGACTCCGCCTCCCGGAGCGCCCGGCAAGACGAGGTCGGCTGAATCTGCGACGTAGTCGCCAACGCCACCGGCTTCGGTCATGGGAGTCCCGCCTCCGTACGGGTATGCCAGGAACCACTTCTCGTCGAAACGCATGGCAAACGGATGGAACTCCACCAGAACGAATCGACCGTTCGGCGCCAGAACAGCGGCAATCCCCTCGGCCCACTCGTCGAGATCAGGTAGCCAGATCACCGTTCCGTACGAAGAAAAGACTCGGTCGAACTTTCTCCGGCCGGCGGCAGCATCACGGAGCCACAACGGATACTGACCGGAATTGCACTGCAGATGCAGAATCGAGGAGCCGCCGATCTCTCCTTTGTGACTGCCGTGAGCGACGGTCGCAGCGATTTCTGGGCGAGAAACGTATCCGAACGCAGATGCAACAGGTTACAGTTTTTCGAACGGACCATCGAAGGAGAACCAGTGCGCTACGGACTCAGCCTGTTCACCAGTGATCGCGGCATCCGCCCTGCCGATGCCGCGAAGGCTGCGGAGGCGAACGGGTTCGACGCCTTCTACGTCCCGGAGCACACGCACATCCCGGTTTCGAGAGACTCCGATCACCCCGGAACCCAGTCGGCAGAATTACCCGACGACCGCTATATGCGCACACTCGACCCCTGGGTCGCCCTGGGTACCGCGGCTTCGGTCACGAGCACCATCCGACTGGGCACCTCGGTGGCCCTGCCCCTCGAACACGATCCGATCACTCTCGCGAAAACCATCGCATCGCTGGATCACCTTTCCGACGGTCGCGTGGTTTTCGGTGTCGGATTCGGCTGGAATGCAGAGGAACTCGCAGACCACGGCGTACCGCCCAACAAACGCCGGACCGCACTCCGCGAATACCTCGAAGCCATGGGCGAACTGTGGTCGAAGGAAGAAGCGTCGTACGACGGCCAGTTCGTGAAGTACGGCCCGAGTTGGGCCTGGCCCAAGCCAGTTCAGAAGCCCCGCCCGCCGATCCTCCTGGGCGGCGGCGGCAACGAGAAGACATTCAAGTGGATCGCCAAGTCTGCCGACGGCTGGATCACTACACCCATCGAGCAGGAGATCGACGGAAACGTCGAACTGCTTCGAAAGATCTGGGCCGAAGCAGGTAGGGTCGGCGAGCCTGAAATAACGGTCTTGGCAGGCAAACCCGATCCGGAGAAGCTTGCCCACTGGGCAGACATCGGTGTCACCGAGGCAATGTTCGGCACTCCGGACAAGAGCCCCGAAGAGGTTGTCGGATACATGGAACGTCTGGCAACAAAGCTCGGACGGTGAGGTCCGCCACAGCGCCTTGACCTCAACTGCACTCGAGGTTTTAACGTCGGTGTTGCACAAGACAGTGCAACGACAGCAAACCCGATGCAAAAGAGGTGCGAGTAGTGACCACAAAGCTGGTTGGCACTCAATCTGTTTCGGATCGCCCTGTCGATTTGGAGCCGTCCATACGGAGCTCCTTCGTAGAAGCGTTCCGAAACCATCCCGCCGGAGTCTCGATCATCACGGCAACCGGCGATGACGGTCCGGCCGGCATCACGTCGTCGTCGGTGATCTCGATCAGCGCCGATCCGGCAGTTCTGGCATTCTCACTGCAGTCGTTGCGAGGTTCTGCCGGCGTCATTGCTTCCGCCCGCAGTTTTGTTGTTCACCTGGCGAATTCGACGAACGAGCGACTGGCTTCCACGTTTGCGACCCGCGGCGCGGTGCGCTTCGGGGACGACATGCCCTGGTCGTTTCTGCCGACCGGTGAACCATTTCTGCACGGCACGGGCCACGCTCTACGCGCGGTTCCCCTGACTGCCAACAAATGTGACTCCGCAGTGATCGTCACTGCCCGCGTAGTCGACGTCATCGATCCTCAGCAGGTCTTGGAGCCGCTGGTCTATCACGATCGAACGTACCGAAACCTGTCCCCGCACAATATCTCCTCAAAGGAAGGCATGTCACATGACTGAATACGTTCTCCCCGAGCTGGATTACGATTACGCCGCGCTCGAGCCCCACATCTCCGGCGAGATCATGGAACTGCACCACAGCAAGCACCACGCCACGTACGTGGCGGGCGCCAACAGCGCAATCGAGCAGTTGGCCGCTGCGCGTGAGGACGGCACGATCTCCACGAAGGCGCCGCTGCTCAGTAAGAACCTCGCCTTCCATCTCGGCGGCCACACGAATCACTCGATCTTCTGGAAGAACCTCTCCCCCAACGGCGGTGAGCGACCAGAGGGCGAGTTGGCAGCCGCGATCGACGAGCACTTCGGTTCCTTCGACGCATTCGTCAACCACTTCTCCGCTGTAGCAACCACTTTGCAGGGATCCGGCTGGGCCGTACTGGCCTACGACACGATCGGGCAGCGATTGGTCATCGAGCAGCTCACCGATCAGCAAGGCAACATCAGCATCGGTATCGTCCCTCTGCTCATGCTCGACATGTGGGAGCACGCTTTCTACCTGCAGTACAAGAACGTCAAGGCCGACTACGTGAAGGCTTACTGGAACGTCATCAACTGGGAAGACGTTGCACAGCGTTACGCAACGGCCACGACGGCATCGGGCTTGATCGTCCCGGCCTGATGGTCGCTGCTTGGTGATCGCTGCTTGGTGATCGCTGCTTGGTGATCGCTGCTTGTTGATTGCTGCGTAGCCCCGATCAGCCCAGCTCGGCACGGTGGCTCCGTTGCCGAGCTGGGTTTCTACACCCCCAGGGTCGGTGTATGTGAAGGCAGGTAACATACACCGGGCGCGGCTGACTCAGCCGTCCACCGATCCGACTCCGAGGGGCAACCAGTGCTGGATATCAGTGGTTTGATCGCGACATGGCGTCCGACGCTGGACACCGCGGCGCGCAACGCGTGGGGACTCTCGTTCGGCGACGGTGTCGAGAAGGCCGAACGCACCCCGTCTGTCCTGATCAGCGAAGGTCCACACCGCGACCTGTATCGCTTCGGCGCCTTGTGGACGCCCAAAGGCAACCCTGTTCTCCTCGTACCGCCGCTCGCAGTTTCAGCTGACTGCTACGACCTTCGTGCAGGCCAGAGCCTCGCCGCACACCTACTGGACGGCGGTAACACTCCTTATCTTCTCGACTACGGAACAATGCGGTACTCCGACCGCGGAATGGGTTTCGAGGCCTGGGTCGACGACATCATCCCCGAAGCGATCCGCACCATCTCGGACCTACATGACGGGGCACCTGTTTCGCTGATCGGATGGAGCCTCGGCGGGACCATGTCTCTGCTCACGGGCTCCGCCCACTCCGACCTTCCGATCGCATCGATCACGGCAATCGGAACGCCCATCGACTACACGAAGATTCCCGCTATCAGCCCGTTGCGGCTGATCGGCAAATACACCGGCGACACCCCGCTCACCTCCGCAACCAATCTCGTCGGCGGACTGCCCGCCCCACTCGTTCAGGCGAGTTACAAGGTGACGGCGCTACAACGCGAAGTGCTCAAGCCATGGTTCATCGTGCGCAACCTCCACAACACCGAGACTCTGGCTCGCATGGAATCGATCGACAAGTTCATGGCGGCCATGCCTGGATACCCGGGCAAGGCGTTTCAGCAGATCTGCGAACAACTCATGCTCGGCAACAACCTCTTCCACGACGCCGTCACGCTCGCCGGACGCGAGATCAAACTGTCAGCTCTGAGCGTTCCCGTTCTCGCGGTCGGCGGCACGACTGACGTGATTGCACCCATCGCTTCGGTGGAAGCAATCACGTCGGTCCTCACCGGAGCGCAGTCGGTCCGGTTCGAGAAGGCACCGGGTAGTCACCTCGGACTCGTTGCCGGCCCCACCGCGAGAGACTCCACCTGGGCGTTCATCGACGAGTTCTTGAAAGAGAATGCACCGCAGCTGGTTTCGACCAACTGAATCACGGCGTCGTGATGCCCGCGGCAACCGCCGCCTTGTGCCAATCCGGGAATTCACTCAGCAATCGGGTGTACAACTGGGCGTCGTCGACGGTGTCTATGTCGTCCAGCGCGAAGAATCCGGCATTGTCGACCACCCGGCCGTCGAGGTCGTCGAGCTTCTCGAGCACTCCGTAGTTGGCCTTGCCGATTCCGACGAACTGCCAAAAGGCGGGAAGCCCAGACGCTTCGCGCATCAACTTCGTGATTTCCTTGCGCTCGCTGAAACCGCCGTCGGTGAAGAACAGGACAAGCGTGGGCGCCGAACCACGTGTCAGGCCGGAGACTATCTCCGTCATGATCGGCACTTCACGATTGACCGCGCCGATCTTGTCGTAGTTGACACCGCCGTGTGATCCGCGCAAGTGCAGGTAGGTGTCCGACCACGCTTCCGCGTCATGCACGGAGATCTCAGGAAGCTTGACGAAGCTGACCGCGTACAAGTACGGCTCGAGTTTGCCGTCGTCGTCGAGTTGGATCGCAACAGGGACCATCCGTTCCACAACGCGGTGGACCACCCTGGTGCGGTACTGCTTGGCCATACTCCCAGTTTTGTCGATCACCAGGATTACTCGCGCGCGAATTCCGTTGCCGCCCTTGGTCAGCAGGACCTTGGCCACCTCACGCTTTCGCAGATCCAGCTTCTCTCGCTTCACCATCGAGAGTTTTGCCTCGTCAGGCACGCTCCGAATTCCGTCCGGCGATTCATCGGAGCCTGCCGGTCGGGTCTGCGGTTCCTCGTCGACAGAAACGCCGAAGGCAGTGACCAGATCTGCCAATCCACTGTCCCAACCCGCCGACACGTTCCGCAGTTTCCAGCTCGCGCCGCGGCGATAGATCTCGACGAGGACCGCCGCCCTCTCCGTCGTCAACCCCAAAGCGGGAGCCACAATGGCTGTGGAACCTGCCTGCTCCACCACGACGCCCATGTCACGGACTGCAGAAAGTGTCCCGCTTGCCGCCGAATCCAACGCCACGGCCACACTCAGCTGGTGGATGTCAGCGGGCAACCTCGTCGTGTCGATTTCGATGACGCCGCCCGCCTCCAGCCGCACCGCACCTTCTGGCGAGACCGGCTGATTGAAGAAGATGAAATCGGCGTCACCGCGCACTTTGCTGCGATCATCGAGTTGGAACACCATCAGATCCACCGTGCCCGGGGCGCTACCGCTCACCGCCACTTTCAACGACGTTCCGTCAATGATCGTGTTCGCTCCCCGCGCCAGCTCCATACCGGAAGATTAGCTGGCTGCTTTCGATTGCCGTCCTCGCGGTCTGAAGAATCACAGCACACTTTCAGCAATCGCAGGATTCTCGAGGCAGACTGTCCATGGGAGATATGTCGTACACGGGACCAAGAACCCAAAGGTCGACAGAATCGGACTGTCGATCAGGAGGTAAACAATGTCGCACGGTCAGGCGCGCACCATCCCGTCACCGGCATTCCCATCCATGCCACTCCTGCCGCCGTTGACTAATTTCGACCAGGCAAGTCGCTCGATCGTCTCCTATCTCGACGACCACCTCCCCTTCGCGCTGTGGTCGATCACACGGTTCGACGGCGCGAACCAGATATTTCTGACCGTCTCTCCCAACCCACTTCACATCGAAGTCGGGGAGACGCGAGTGTGGCAGAACACCATGTGTAGTGAGGTCGTCTGCGGAAATGCACCACCGGTCTCGACCAACCGAGAACTCGTACCCGCGCTTTCCCGAGATGACAGATGGGAAGGGATTGGCGCCTACGTGAGCATTCCAATTCTGCACAGCGACGGCAGCCTCTTCGGAACGCTGTGCGGCGCCGACCCCACCACAGGCGATTCCGGTCTCGAGGACAATGAAGCGCTACTCACACTCCTGTGCCGGCTTCTCGGAACCATTCTCGACATCGACTATCAGCGAGCGCAGTCGGTTCGCCTGGCCGAAACTGCGCAACTCGATGCAGAGACCGACCCGTTGACCGGCCTTCTCAATCGTCGTGGATGGGACCGCTTCCTCGAAGCCGAGCAAACGCGATACCGCCAATTCGCCGACCCTGGATCAATCATCATCATCGATCTCGACGGCATGAAGACCATCAACGACGAACGCGGACACGCCGCCGGTGACGAGTACGTCCAACGGGCGGGTGAAATCCTGGCAGCATGCGCGCACCCAGGCGCCGTAGTTTCGCGGTTGGGCGGAGACGAGTTCGGAATCGCTCTGTCCGACACGCAACCGCACACCGTCGACTACCTGATCGAGCGTTTGGAGCAGTCCTTCCGGCGCGCCGAGGTGCGCTGTTCGGTCGGGCGGGCGGACTTTTCTATGTCCCAGAGTTTTTCCGAGACTTGGGATGCGGCTGATGCAGAGATGTACCGACAGAAACGCTCGACTCGCTGATTCGACTCCACCCACGGTCTGTAGCACCGCATCGGAGGATCTCTTCGATGCGGTGCTCGGCCATGTTCTGTTGTGCCCGAACTCTTCTCAGGTTTTGAAGGTGGTGTTCGCCGGCCGCGGGTGCCGCTGCGGGTCGATGGAGTGTGGTGGGATGAACCAGGGTTTGTTGTCGACGCCGATCCGGATCTCCCACTTTCCGACGAACCCGGATTTACGGTGCATCAACCGGTGATGCGAACGGCACAGCAGGACCAGGTTGTTCATCACCGTCGGACCACCGTTGGCCCAGTGCCGGATATGGTGCGCATCGGTCCATGCGGGCACACACGTACAGCCGGGGAACGCGCAGCCTTTGTCTCTCGCGATCAATGCCACTCGTTGTTCGGCGGTGACCAATCGTTTCCCTGGTTTCGCATCCAACGGCGCGCCATGATCGTCGAGCAGAACGGTGGACAGGAAGCAGTCGCACCCGAGAAGTCTGGTCTGCGAGATCGACAGTGGTCCGAGCCAGGGCATGTGCCCGACATCGAGATCCGACAGATCTAGATCGGGTGAGCCTTCCTCGTCGACATGAGTGGCAGCGGAAGATGCTGCGCAGTCGCGGTGCTCGGCCAGATCCCGGGCGTTGATGTGCACGTTCACGTGCGGGCGCTGACCACCATCCATACCGGTCTTGGCGCAGTCCAGATACCGGCGGATCAGTTCGGTGAACCCGTCCGCGGTCCGCTTCGCCGCCGACCGAGCATCCGGGGTTCCATCGGGTGCCGGGGTGGGCATTGTCAGATTCGACAACGCCGACAACAGCATTTCGCCGGTGAGGGCGTCGAAATCCCCACGCACCACCACCCGACCATTCAAAGTCGACGCGATCCGGAGTTCGTTGCGGTCGATGTCTTCGGCGGGTGGAATCTCATCGGATTCGAAGATTCGCTCCAACGTCGCGATGACGTTTCGGACCTTCGTCGTCGTTGCTTCCACACCGGAAGCGGCAGCCAACAACAAGTCGATGCACTTCGGTAGCGCTTCGTCCGGCATCCCCTTCGGCGGCGATTCACAAAACGCCACGATCAACACGGCGTGCTCGAACGAACAATCCCCGCAATCGAACCGGGCCGCCACTGCCGGAAACGGCCGCAACGCCGCACCCAACGCGGCGATCTTCTTCCCGTCCCGCACCTGCAGCATCGTGTTCGACGCCAACCACGCACCCACCCCGCGGCTCGCGATCACCTGATCATCCGGACGCACCGACAACTCGTCCACCACCGCCACCCGAACAGCCTCGAGACGCAGAATCTCCGCACTCGCCTCGACCGCAGCAGCACGCAACTCAGAAGCCGACAACCTCCACAGACGTCCGCGCAACCCCACCGCAGAACCAGACACCACATCCGACAACAGAACACTCATTGAATCCCCCGATCCCCACCCCAACAATACTCGAACACCAGTTCGATTCAATGCCCGCAACAGCAGAAACGATGACAGGGAATAGTTCGATCTCTCCGAGCGTATTATTTGAGTAAGCAATACTTGCGATCGCAAATAAATGGAGGACGTCACCGATGCCAACTGATGAACACGTACGTGGTCGCGTGTGGCGCAACCTCGTCGTCTCCCACAGCGTCATCCTCGGCAAGATGGAGGCAGATCTTCGGACTACCACCGGGCTCACCCTTGGTCAGTACGACGTCCTACTCCGCCTGCATGAAGCTCCAGGAAACACCATCCGAATGGGTGATCTGGCCGAGCTCGTCCTGGTCACCACCAGCGGTGTGACGCGCGTCGTCGATCGATTGGTCGAGGCAGGACTGGCAGAGCGCGTTCGACCGGAAAACGATCGACGCGTCGTGACGGTATCGATGACGCCTGCGGGCAAGAAGACGCTTCGAAAAGCGTCCGCCATACACACGCGAGGGATCGCCGAATACTTTTCCGATCTCATTGAAACCGAAGAGCTTCCGGTACTCGAACGCTTCTTCTCCCGACTTGCCGCACATCACACGAATCAAGGCGGCGCATGCGATGCGCACGGAGAACAACTTTCCATCACCCCCACGAACAGATAGCGAGAAACAACATGGCTTTCGAATTGGGCGTCTACCATTTCGGTGAACTCACCCCAGATCCCACCACCGGCGCGATGATGAATCCCGGTGTCCACCTTCGCCATTTGGTCGAGCAGGCAACCGTTGCCGATCAGGTTGGACTCGATGTCTTCGGCGTCGGCGAGCACCATCGCACCGACTTCGCAGTCTCAGCCCCTGCAGTTGTGCTCGCGGCAATGGCTCAGGCTACCGACAACATCAAGCTGTCGAGCGCGGTCACCGTGCTCAGTTCCGACGATCCCGTCCGCGTGTTCCAACAGTTCGCGACGGTCGATCTGCTTTCCGAAGGTCGCGCCGAGATCATTGCCGGCCGAGGCTCCTACACGGAGTCGTTTCCGCTTTTCGGGTACGAACTTTCCCAGTACAACGAACTCTTCGCCGAAAAGCTCGACCTACTACTGAAACTGCGTGACGAGAACCCGATCAACTGGGAGGGCCAACTTCGCGCACCACTGATCGACGGTGACGTGACACCTCGTCCGGATCGCCAGATTCCTGTGTGGATCGCGGTCGGAGGTACCCCGGCCTCGGTAGTCCGTGCGGCGAAACTCGGCCTGCCCCTGTCGCTTGCGATCATCGGTGGGAGCTACCAACAGTTCGAACCGTTCGTCGATCTGTACCGCCGGGCTGCAGCAGAGTTCGGACATGATCCGAAGAAGCTCGCTGTCTCTATTGCTTCGCCGGGGTTTGTCGACACCTCGAAGCAAACAGCACTCGATACGTCCTACCCGTACTTCCAGGCCGGCTGGATGCAGAACCATCATCAGCGCGGAAACGGAGTTCCCATGCCGCGCAGGGCATACGAAGCGCAGGCAACCACCGCGGGTGCCTTCTTCCTCGGTGGCCCGCAAGAAATCATCGACAAGACGATGGCGCAGTACGAGCTGTTCCACCACGACCGCATCATGATCCAGATGGGTTTCGGCAATGTTCCGCAGAAGGACATGCTCCGCTCGATCGAGATCCTCGGCACCGAGGTAGCCCCCGTTGTGCGCAAGGAAATCGAATCGTTGAAATCGTCTGAGAAATAGGAGTTTCGGTGAGCACACCACTCAAAGTTGTCGCCGTTGTCGGCAACCTTCAGAAGCCTTCCAAGACTCGCGCTCTCGTCGATCTGATCGTCGAAACGTTCAGTGACTTCGAGCGGATCGACGCACGGGTCATCGAGATCGTGGATCTGATTCCCGGGCTCGCAGCTGCTCTGGATCGCAGTCAGGTCGACCCTGCCACTGCCGAAGCCCTGGCTGCAGTCGAGTCCGCGGATATCGTCATCGCCGCGTCACCGGTTTTCCGCGGCTCTTACACGGGATTGTTCAAGCACTTCTTCGATCTCGTCGATCAGTACGCGCTCGCCAACACCCCGGTGATACTTTCCGCGACAGGTGGCAGCGACCGCCATGCTCTCGTGTTGGATCATGCCCTGCGGCCCTTGTTTGCATTCTTTCAAGCGCTCACCGCTCCTGTCGGGATCTATCTCAGCTCAGGTGATTTCGACGGAACCACGATCCTCAACCCCGAGGTGTTCGAGCGAATCGAGATGGCAGCAAACGACGTTCTCCCCGTAGCTCGGATGCTTGCGGAGCGGAACCGAACAGTGCTGACGTGAGCGCCCCTGATTCGCACAGCATGGCAACATCCGCCGGTCTGAGGATGATCGATCAGTTACGCCAAGTTCACGAACCTCTGCGAGCCGATATCGAGGTACTCCAGAATGCCCTGCAACTGTTGTCGGACGAAACCGCCGACCTGACTCGGATACCCGAGATGATCGACAATCTGACGATCGCGGATTTCGTTTGGCAATTGCGGGTCAACTGCGACTTCTACTGCAACACGCTGACTCTGCACCACACCATCGAGGATCAGCGGATGTTCCCGGTGATGACCAAGAACTTTCCCGAGTTGACACCTGCGGTCGAACGATTGCAGGCCGAGCACAAGCTCGTCGGGGAGATCGTGTCGGAAGCCAAGCGCGCGACACTCGCACTGAGCACCGAGTCCTCCACGGTCAGCCGGGCACACTCCGCAATAGCCGAGTTGGCGGACCATATGCAGTCGCATCTCGATTTCGAGGAAGCCACACTCTTCCCGTACTTCCGGAAAATGGATCGCGACTGGCACTACGGCTGATCACGTACGTTCAGTGATTCTTCAGCTCCATCGCAGTAGCGTCGTAAGGGCCATCTCATGTCAGGAGCTCCCATGACGACCCCGGATCAACCCACCGTTCAGCAATCCGTTCCTCAGCACCCGATTCGACCACCTGTCAATGCCGGTTGGGCAGTGGTATCGCTGCTGTTCTTCTGGCCGCTCTCCTTCGCCGCCTTCACTCATGCCTTCAACGTGTATCCCTTGTGGGCCGACGGCGATGTCGCGGGATCGCGGTATGCGTCCGATCGAGTGAAACGACTCGGTCAGATCTCACTGTGGATCGCGGGCGGGCTACTACTCCTTGTCTGCATCCTGTACGCGATTGCGGCAATCGTGTGGTTCGCCAACGGCGGCCACGACTACGGCCCGCGACGAATGCGCTGAACAACCACACTGAACAACCACAACCAAAACATCACCTCATCACACGATCGATGAACTCCATGGTCTGGTCCATCGACGCGACCGTCGTTTGGCCGTGGCTGATCCCACTGAGCTCCTGATAGTCGAATTGCGTTCCTCGCGTACGCATGTCGGCCAGTTGCGCCCAGGTAAGCGCGACGGGGACCGTCGTGTCCGCCACGCTCTGCACCACGCGCAGCGGACGGTCGTAGCCGTCCACCGGCACCTGCATCATCTCGCGAAACAGATCGTGGAAACGCGGCGTCCACACCGACCGAGAAAACAACGAGTTCAACTGGATTCGCTCAGCTCGAATCTGTCGGCCGAGATCTCCGGCGCACAAGCCTCGAGCCTTTTCCATCCACTCGATTCCCAGTGGCGAGAGAACCTCGCGAATGTTCTCCTCGGGCCGCTGGTCGTCGATCCCGGCCAGGACATACAGCGCGTATCCCACCAATCCCGTGATGCCGATATCGGGAAACAGCGGCCCGCCCAGCGGAAAGAGACCTTCCATATGCGTGGGTCCTGCGACGACAACCGAACCACGGAAATCCAATTCCGGTGCACGAGAGGAGGCCTCGTGTCCCGCGAAGTACGCCGCGTGCCCACCTTCGGACAGACCTGCCACCATCCACCGCGGGCTCAGCACGTTCCCGTACAACTCATGTGCGGCCCGTACGATGTCGACAGCATTTGCGCCGGCGGCATGTCCGTCGAGATACGCGAGCACCCCGTCTGTACCCAGACCTGAGTAGTCGGTGGCGACTACTGCGTACCCCTCGCGCAACCAGCGTTCGATCGGTTCGATCTCGCCCGGACCGAATCCGGTCGACGAGGGCGCACACTGATCCGCACTACCCAGAGTCCCGTGGGCGTAGGAGATGACGGGCCAACCGCCCGCCGGTGGTTCGCCTTCCGGCAGAAACACCGACCCCGACGAGTCTCCCCACCTGTCAGCGGTACGCAGAGTTCGATACACGACACGCTGCGCCGCACCGGTGCCGAGCGGAAACACTGCAGCCGAGAGTTCGCTATAGGACTCCAACGCGCCCGCGACTACCGGTTCGTCCGCCGTCGCCGCGGCAGCACCTGTCCCCCACCCAAGACTCGACAACAGAATGCTCGCCACCACGGCGGCAACAAAGGTTCTACCCGAACGACTCACCACGCCAATCCCTCCCGATCAGTGCAGAGCATGATGTCGATATGCAGATCATCATCACCGGCCACAGCCTGCCCGGGCGTGATTGTTCCGAAACCGCAACCTTCGAGGGGCGAAGCAACATCCACGTCGGCATTCAGCGTCGAGGCAAGCCACACGAAATTCTCGAGCTCGTACCAGGAGACGCCGAGACAGCGCGGTGGGAACTGACCGCGAACCTGGAGCAAAAGGCCGGTGCCTGGGACATTCTCGGTCCGTACATCCAAGGCCCACCGCGCGGACGCTTCATCTACCTGTCCTGGGTGACGGTGTCCGAAGACCAGACCTTCGAGATGTTTCGGCGCGCAAAGCTGATGTTCGACGCGATCCCCGAGCACGTCATTGCCGAGACCGACGGTTCCGGCGTGCTTCACGGAAACCTCGGCCTCACTGACGCCGCAGGTAAACCCCTATGCGCGGCGGTCCGGCCGCCGAAGATCGCATGGACATCCTCGCCTTACTGAGCATCGTTCAGTAGTGTGGAGTTCGACCACCTTCCCGGCCGGTGACCGCGCAATCGATACGGAGTCCGAACTGATGAGCACCGAACACCTCGATGTCCTGATCGTCGGCGCCGGCTTGTCCGGCATCGGTGCTGCGTATCGACTTCAGACCGAGCTCCCCGGAAAGTCGTACGCAATCCTCGAGGCCCGTGCGAACAGCGGCGGAACCTGGGACCTCTTCAAGTACCCCGGCATCCGTTCGGATTCCGACATGTTCACGCTCGGCTACCCGTTTCGCCCGTGGACCGATGCCAAGGCCATCGCCGACGGTGATTCGATTCTCCGGTACGTCCGTGACACCGCTCGCGAGAACGGAATCGACAAGAAGATTCGGTACAACCGGAAGGTGACGGCCGCATCATGGTCGTCAGCGGACTCGACGTGGACGGTCACCGTCACCACCGATGGCGAAGACGACACACTGACCTGTAACTTCCTCTATCTCTGCAGCGGTTACTACAGCTACGACGGCGGATACACCCCCGACTTCCCCGGTCGCGAATCGTTTGCCGGCGAGGTAGTGCACCCGCAGTTCTGGCCCGACGAACTCGATTACTCCGACAAGAATGTCGTGGTGATCGGAAGCGGCGCCACCGCAGTCACTTTGGTCCCCACCATGTCGCGGGACGCAAGCCATGTCACGATGCTCCAGCGATCACCGACGTACATTCTGGCACTGCCGTCCAGCGACAAAGTCTCGGACACCATCCGCGCGGTGTTGCCGAATCAACTCGCGCACAGCATCGCTCGATGGAAGAGCGTCGTAGTGAACCTGAGTTTCTACCAGCTGTGCCGACGCAGTCCAGCGCGGGCAAAGAGGTTGCTGAATCTCGCGATCAGTCGTCAACTCCCGGAAGAGATCCCACTCGATCCGCACTTCACACCCAGCTACGATCCGTGGGACCAGCGCTTGTGCGTCGTACCCGACGGCGATTTGTTCAAAGCCCTCCGATCCGGCAAGGCCTCGATCGAGACCGATCACATCGACACCTTTACCGAGAACGGGATTCGTCTCTCGTCAGGGCGCGAAATCGAAGCCGACATCATCATCACTGCAACAGGATTGAAGATGGAAGCGTGCGGTGGGATCTCGATCGACGTGGACGGTGAACCCGTCACCCTCGGCGATCATTACGTCTACAAGGGCATGATGATCAGCGACGTCCCGAACTTCGCAATGTGCGTCGGATACACCAATGCCTCGTGGACTCTGCGAGCCGACCTCACGTCGATGTACGTGTGCCGACTACTGACCGAGATGGACAAACGCGGCTACTCCAAGTGCGTGCCACACGCGACCGAAAACATGGATCAGCGGCCGATCTTGGACCTGGCCTCGGGATATGTCATGCGTGCGGTGGAGCAGTTCCCGAAGCAGGGATCGAAGTCACCGTGGAACATGCGTCAGAACTACATCCTCGATCGTCTTCACTCGACGTTCGGAAGCATCAACGACCACATGACGTTCTCGAAGGCGCCAGCTCGAGATTCGAACCTGGTGCCGAGTAAGAGTTGATCGGCGCCCGCACGACCAGATAGAGCAGGCGGGCAAATCCACCGATCGAGCCGATGACGAGAAACACGCCCGAACCTGCGACGACGGCACAGAGCGCACCCAGGACGATGATGGTCGACGCCTCGATCATCCGACCGGCGGACTCCGACCCGAGCACGTGTATTTCATCAACTCCTTCGCTCATAAAACTATTTTCAGCCAACCGTCCAGCCGGTTTGTAGGGACTTTGGTCACGAGTCGGTTCAAAATGGACCCATAAATGCAGGTCAAGCGTTCAGTTGGCCACTCTCGGACCGGGGGATCCAAACCCTTCAGTAGTGTGCGCATCACGGAAGAGCGGAACCGACACCGGGGGAAACACAATGAAGGTCGTTATTTTCGGGGCAACAGGAATGGTCGGCAACAGCGTCATGCGCGAATGCCTGGACGATCCGCGAATCGGCACGGTCGTGACCGTCGGCCGCAATCCCGCCGGTACAACCGACCCGAAGATCGTCGACATCGTTCACCGTGACCTACTGGACTTCTCGGCAATCGAAACCGATCTGTCCGGCGCCGACGCGTGCTTCTTCTGCCTCGGTGTGTCCTCTGCCGGAATGAACGAAGCCGACTACACGCGCATCACGCGTGACATCACCCTCGCCGCCGCCACAACGCTCTCGCGTGTGAATCCGCAGATGGTGTTCGTCTACGTATCCGGCGAAAGCGCCGACTCCACCGAAACCAGCAAGACCATGTGGAAGCGGGTACGCGGCGCGACCGAGAATGCGTTGCTCGCTCTCCCCCTCGAGACCTACATCCTCAGGCCGGGATTCATCCGTCCGCGGCCGGGATCACCGTCGAAGACGTGGTGGTACAAGGTGTTCTATCAGGTCTCCGTGCCCCTGTACCCGCTCCTGCGAAAGGTCTGGCCCAGCAGCGTGACCACCAGTGAGAACATCGGCAAGGCAATGATCGCACTCGCCGCGAACGCGCCCGATCTGCCCGACCGCGTCCTTCGCAGCGACAAGATCAACGAACTCGCGCAGGCCTGACGGATTCACCTCGAAAGACGAAGCCGCGGGCGACAAGCTCCAAAGCCACAGCCACCGAGCAAGTTTGCGCCAACAACAACCCTGCCAGGACGAGAATCTGTACCGCACCGGCCTGAACAGCCGACCCCGTCGCGAGCAACACACCGACAAATGCTCCGGGCAATGTCACGAGACCGACGGTTCGGGTCTGGTCGACTCCTGGCAGGAGGGCGTCGGACGCAGCCGTGCGGGCGACTTCCCACCGTGCGTCGCGTTGCGAGAATCCCAGGCTCAGTGCCGCCTCCACTTCCCCGTATCGATCGTCAACCGCGTCGAGTCCACGTTTGGCTGCCATCGACGTAGCTGTCATGGCACCGCCCATGACGATTCCGCCGATCGGAACCAGAGCGACGCCCTCGACGGGAACCACTCCGGACAACAGCATCAGTGGCAGCACAACACCGATCCCCGACGCCAACGCGACGGTCAGCCACACTCCGGAAGTTCCTGCGCCGGAGCGTCGTGCAGCGGTGAACGACGCTGCGGCGAACATGCCGACGAGCACGAGGAGCGCTGACCAGATGTGAGCCAGGGCGGCGGCAAGAATCAACGAAACAGCAGCCAATTGGAGGGCGCCACGCGCGAGCGCGCCGGGAACTACGCGAATGCTACCGAGGTGAGCGAATCGATAGACCAGTGTGGCCACAAGCGCCATGACGATGCAGAGCACAGCCAGATGGACGCCGGAATCGGCTATCGAAAGGCTCATGGGTCACAGTGTTCCCTACGAACCGTTCCGGTCCGAACTCGAGAACCGCTCAGAAAACCCAGCCACGAAGCGCGACAAATCGCAGGCCACCGACAATTCCGCTCACTGCGATTACAAGACCCGCTTGAAGTAGCCCATCCGCACCGGGCAACAGGAAACCGAGCGCACTGATGGCAGCGGAACTGGCGATCAGCCCGACCAGTGCGAGACCACCGCCTTCCCACTGCGCGGTGAACCAGTTGACGCGATCCGCGGCGTGGAAGGTGAGCCGGCGATGCAGCTCATTGGCCAAAATGGTGCTCAAGACCGCACCGACTGCGTTGGCGACCAGCGCTCCGTCACCGCGCAGCGCCAGGAAAGCTGCGAAGTAGAGAATGTTGCTGGCTCCGCCGACAAGGGCAAAACGAACGAGCTGAGCAAAGGCGCCGTCGCCGGCAAGGGCGCGAAGCCTCGTTGCCGCGAAACCTGCACTCCGCGTACCCACCATCGAGATCGGATTGCTCCCGACCCAGATGTCAGACGTGCTCATATCGGCTTCTCTCGTACGGACAATCGGAACCACACGTTCCGCTTAGCAATATAGCACTAACGGAATCAATCATTCCGCTTAGTGCCGTAGACTGTGAGGATGCCGACAACCCACCCCGACGCTTCTCGTGCGGGGACCTCGGCCGACTGCTCACAGCCGCGCCTCCGGTCCGACGCCCAGGCCAACCTCGAACGGATTCTCTGCTCCGCTCGCGAGGTGTTCGCGGCCCAAGGACTGGACGCCACACTGGCCGACGTCGCGAAGCACGCCGGCGTCGGCGTCGGAACCGTGTATCGACGATTCGCCAGCAAGGACGAACTGATCCAGGCTCTGTTCGACACGCGGTGCTCCGAGATCGAATCGATCGCCGCCACCGCCCGCGAGATGCCGGACGCCTGGGAAGGTCTCGTCTACTTCCTCGACGTCATCTCGCTGCGCATGGCGGACAACCGCGGTTTCGGCGATCTCCTGATGGACGGACGCTTCACTTCCGACACCTTCGCTCGCGCGCGTGCGGGAATCGCTCGACACACCGCGGCACTCGTCAATCACGCGAAGGAACAGGGCACCCTGCGTAGCGACTTCGAAGTCAACGACATTCCGCTTCTCATGCAGGTCGTCAAGATGGCTCAGAAGTTCGGCGGCGACGAGGCCCCTCAGGCTTACCGTCGCGCCCTCGGGTTCATGATCGACGGACTGTGTGCTTCCCGCACTGGACATCGGGAACTGCCCGTGCCTGCGCTCTCCTCCGAGCAACTCGATCACGTCCTTCATCGGTTCCAGACAACGCCCGGGAAGAACTGCTGACTCGATTTCGGGGTCGACCCCGTAGCGGCGTCGACCCCGAAATTTGCTGTCAGTGGGCGATTACCGGTTCACCTTCCGGCGAGTCCGGAAGCAGTCCGCTCCGAAGAACCAGTCCGGTCAACACCGCACCGACCGCGAAAATGCCTGCTGCCCAGTAGAACGTCGTGGTGTAACTCTCGACGGCGGCCTGCGCCTGGGTCAGCGGGTTCATCTCGCGCCCTACCAGGTAGTTGGTGGAAGCCGAGGCCGCAATCGTGCTGAGCAGTGCAGTTCCGATCGAGCCACCAACCTGCTGCATCGTGTTGACGGTGGCAGATGCCACGCCGGCGTCTTCGTGATGCACGCCCGAAGTTGCTCCCTGCATCGACGGGGCGAAGATGCTGCCCATTCCGAGTCCGGTGACAACGAGGCCGGGCAGGATGTGGACGGCGTACGTGCTGTCCACGGAGATCTGGGCGAGCAGTGTCATTCCGATCGCGGCGATGACCATTCCGCTCACGATCAGCACTCGCGGACCAACCCGAGGTAGCAAGACTGCTGTCGAAAGCGTTGCCGCCGTGACAATTCCGAATACCATCGGCATGAATGCGAGACCGGTCATGATCGGGCTGTACCCGAGGATCAGTTGCATGTAGTACGTCAGGAACAGGAAGACAGCGAACATGCCTGCGCCGGAAAGGAAGATCGCAAGATACGAGCCCGCCCGGATCCGGTCGAGCACCACCCGCAGCGGAAGGAGCGGGTGTTCGGACTTGGTCTGCCAGTAGATGAATGCAGCCATGAAGACTACGCCGGCAACGAGCCACGAAATGGTGGGAGTTGCACTCCACCCATCAGATTCGGCCTTCGAGAATCCGAAGACGATGCTGAACAAGCTGATGGAGACCAGGATCGTTCCCGGGATGTCGAGCTTGGGCCGCGAATCACTGGTGTGCGGCGCGAGCAACAGAACCGCTCCGACCAATGCGATCGCCGCGAAGAAGAGATTCACGAAGAGGCACCAGCGCCAGTCGACCCACTCGGTGAGAGCTCCGCCGAGCAACAGGCCGATGGCGCCACCACCGCCGGCCACGGCACCGAAGATGCCGAAAGCCTTGGCGCGCTCACCCGGATCGGTGAATGTCACGGACAACAGAGACAGTGCCGCCGGAGCAAGGAGCGCACCGAACACGCCCTGGCCCGCGCGAGCGGCAACAAGCATTTCGAAGTTGACGGCTGCGCCACCGATGGCGGAAGCGACCGCAAAGCCGATCAGGCCGACGATGAACGTTCGCCTGCGCCCGAACAAGTCGCTCAATCGACCGCCGAGCAACAGCAGGCTGCCGAACGCCAACGCGTATGCCGTGATGATCCACTGGCGGTCGGAATCACCGAACTCCAGTGAGCGCTGCGCAGCCGGCAGCGCGATATTGACGATGGTGGCATCCAAGACCACCATCAGCTGCGCAATTCCCAGAACCGCGAGAACCAGCCACCGCTTTGCGTGGTTGTCCCCTGAAGGCGCTGAGGACTGCTCGAATTCAGTCCGTTCAGCAATGTCTGACATAGTCCCTCGCCCAACCTATGCGGAGATGGCTTCTCCGGTTAGCAAAAACGCTACACGAAAACGGAGAGGCTGTCTCCACTTGGCGGGTAGAGTGGAGACATGAGTACCGCAATGGGGCGCCCGCTTCGCGCCGACGCTGCACGTAACCGGCAGTTGATCATCGATGCCGCACGTGAATTGTTCGCCGAAGAAGGGATCGACGTCACACTCGACGACGTTGCCCGGCGCGCGGGTGTCGGCGTCGGAACTGTCTATCGGCGGTTCGCCAGCAAGGAAGAATTGATCGACGGAGTCTTCGAACAGAACTTTGCCGACATCGCCGCCACTGCCGAGGCATCACTGAACAATCCGGATCCGTGGGACGGACTCGTCACGTTCGCCGAATTCGCCTGCAGCCGTATGTCGGTCAATCGTGGGCTCAAAGACGTCCTGAACGGAACCGACGAGGGCTGCGAGCAGCTGGCATGCCAACGATCCATCGTCGAACCGTCGGTCGAGAGGATCTTCTACCGGGCCCAGGACGCCGGAATGCTGCGTCCCGACGCCGTCCCCACGGACCTGTTCGGCCTCATCTTCATGGTGGGAGCAGTCACCGAATTTGCTCAGCCGGTCAACCCGACTGTGTGGCGCCGATACCTTTCGGTGATGCTCGACGGACTACGCACCGAGGGATTGCATCGTGACTCGCTTCCCCTCCCTCCCCTGAGTACCGAAGAACTGCACGAAGCGAAACAACTCATGAAGAATCGGCGCCGCTGAGCGATTCGATCAGATTTGCTCACGAGGAATGAAAATCCACATCACGATGTAGATCAGAAACTGCGGGCCGGGCAGCAAGCACGAGAGCACGAACAGCAAGCGGACGGTCGACGACTTCCACCCGAAGTATCGAGCGATCCCGGCGCACACCCCGCCGAACATCGCGCCGGAGCGAGCTCGAGTGAGTTTGCGGGTCTTCATGGGCGAAGTCATGTTCGGTGTCCCTTCAGTGGATCTCGCGGACTGTCCGCGTCGACTTCCACTATCCGCCGCCGGGGCACTCACGCGCATCAGGCCATGGACCCATCTTTTCCGGTGCAGTACATACTCAGGTACAGGTCCGTCCCCGCGTCGGACTCAGGGTTCTCCCCCACATCTCAGCCTCACACCTCGGCGGGAAACATCCGTCGAAGTCTTTTCGGTGCCGCAAAGGGTTGCCAGTTGTCGACGTCCTGCGCCAGACGATCGGCAACCGTCCACAACGCAGAGGGGTTGTGAGTCAGCCCCATGTGACTACCTTGCACCGCAACGCTTTCCGATCGTCCAGACGTGGTTTCACAGCACGCTTGCCACGGAACGATGCCGTCGTGCCTGGAGTAGACCGACGTGGCAGGAACCGAAATGGGCGGTCCCTGTTCGGATTCGATGCCGTCGACCGGAGGCATCATGGCATGGTTGCCGGACAAACGAGCGTAGAGCGATCCGACTCGCGTCTGCTCCAGACTGGTGAGACCGAAAGGCGAACCGAGCGTCACCACCTGACGTACTGAGTCCGGTAGGTCCCTCGCCAGCTTTCGAGCGTAGATTCCGCCCAGACTCCAGCCGATCACCGACACCTTCTGCTGGTACCGATCGGATACTGCAGCCAATGCGGCAGGCAATCCGTCGACCACCATCGCCGTCGGACCGGTGTTGATGCCCAGATTCCAGCCGTGGACACGATATCCGAGAAATCCGAGATACGCCCTCAACGCGAACGTGGACACATCGGACGTCAACAGACCGGGAAGAACCAGGACCGGGTGACCGTCCCCTCGCGGCGATCGAAGCAGCCACGGCGCAGCTACGAGTAACGACGCGATGTCGACGAGTCCGCGCGTCGGTTCGCTCAGACACATCGCCAAGGACGGTGGGCCAGGAACGAGCGGGCCGACTTCGCGAATCAGGGCCGATCCTCGAGCCCTCTCGAATTCGGTTTCCGCAAAATCGATCGCAGAGACTTCCGCAACTACGGACACCTGGACTCCTGTCGGCCGGTGCCCTGATGGGGAGCGGTTCCGCGGGCTGTGTGCTCAACCCGCGGAACCTTGTCCTCATCCGCCACCGGTAGCGAACAGGACCCGTTCTGCCCACAGATTCACGTCCGGATACATCTGAACCCGACCAAAACTGTGTGATCCAGAACACTAGTTTTGGATACGTTGCATCTACGTTGCGTGCATGTTTCGTCATTGCCGGGGAGAAGCTGTTACCCGGGAGAAGCTACAGAAGGAGAAACACATGTCATTCACGGACGAAGAGATCGCCTACTTGCAGTCGCAGCCGCTGGCGCGCGTAGCGACCGTCTCACCGAACGGACAACCCGACGTCGTTCCGTTGGCCTTCGAGTACGACGGGGCCCACCTGTGGATCGGCGGGGTCGGCGAGGCGGTCCTGCGGACCAAGAAGTTCCGCAACATCGGGTCAGGACAACTCGAAGTCGCCCTGGTCATCGACGACATGCCGTCGTTCGAGCCATTCGTCGCGCGCGGAATCAGAATCTACGGAATCGCTGAACGGCCGATCGAGAGGGTAGGAATGGTCGGCCCCGGAATCTATTCACGCATCACGCCGACAGTCTCGTGGAGTTGGAACCTGGCCGGAGAACCCGCTGGTGAAACCTGGTACACGGCACGCAGGACCGTTCACACGCGTTAGCTCAGTTCGAGCAATTCTCAGGTGGCAAGTTCTCGGCAGCCCAGGTTGTCAGTTCGCTGAGGGCTGGAAGCAGTGCTTGCCCCGACGCCGTGAGTTCGTACTCCACGGCGATGGGCGGACCTGCATCGACGCTCCTCGTCACCAAGCCTGCCCCCGCCAACTCCGTCAGGCGTTCCGAGAGTACCGAATCACTGATCCCGCCAACTGCGCGCTTGAGTTCGGAGAATCCCGCCGGCCCGTTGAGCAGCGTGCCGAGAATGACGCCGTTCCACCGTTTGCCCAGGAAGCCGAACGCGCGGGCCAACGCCCCGTCACATGCGCGGGGCTCGTGTTCCGCTTCGCTCTTACTCGCCACCCCACCATCCTAGCCACAGTGCTAACGTATCCGTAGGCACTATTTTTTTACTAGCAACTAGCTTTACCGGGCAACGCTCGGTCGAGCTACCACGGAACGGAATCCCCCGATGTCTCTCGTCGCAGCCACCCCATTCACCGCCCAGCAACTCGACGAAACCGGCCGCGAACTCCTCTTCACCGCGGCACGCACCGCCAATTCCTTCTCGAACGAGCCCGTGACCGACGACCAGCTCACCGCAATCTGGGAGCTCGCGAAGTGGGCGCCGACCGCGGCAAACACCAATCCACTGCGCGTGTTGTTCGTTCGCACCGAGGAGGGCAAAGCGCGCCTCGTCGAGCACATGGCCGACGGAAACAAGGCCAAGACCGAAGCGGCTCCTGTAGTTGCGGTTCTCGCAGTGGATACCGAGTTCTACAAGCACATCCCCACCCTGTTCCCCATCCGCCCGGAGATGAAGGACTACTTCGAATCCGACGAGGCTGCCGCCAGTTCGACCAGTCGGTTCAACGCCGCACTGCAGGCCGGCTACGTGATCCTCGCGATTCGTGCACAGGGTCTGGTCGCCGGCCCGATGGCCGGATTCGATGCGGCCGGCATCGACGGCGAATTCTTCGCGGACGGACGTTTCAAGACGATCCTCGTAGTGAACATCGGCCACCCCGGCGAGAACCCGTGGTTCGATCGTCTCCCACGTCTCTCCGACGAGGACGCGCTCAGCTGGGCCTGAGCCCAATTCGGAAAGATTCGTACAAGGCGGGAGGGTTCTTCGGAGCTCTCCCGTTTTGCTGTTTCCAGCACGTTTGAGATGGCTGTCTGCTGGGTACAAAGACGCGACTCGCAAACTCGCACGTCCAGAACAACATCCGACACGCTGCAATCGGAATTAGTTGCAGTATCGGAGTTTTTGGACGACAGTCGAGACAAACCCCTCGGCCGGAAACGGCTGCGGGGAAAGCCCTTGTGCGCCGGTCGGTGTCGAGGGAAGACGTTTGCGAGCAGAAGTCCGAAGAAAGTGGGTTCGGAAATATGGGCGCGCTATGGGATTTTGTCGTTGCACGACGACAACAATTGATGACCGACTCGTACCTACATGTTTCAGCAGTTATCCAGTCCGTGATCATCGCGACGATTGCCGCCGTGATCATCGGAATTCTCGTCTACAGAAGCCCGGTCGGTTCGTCCGTGGCAACAGCTTTGGCCAGCACGATCTTGACGGTTCCTTCGTTCGCTCTTCTCGGACTGCTCATTCCGATTCTCGGTCTCGGCGTCGCCCCGACGATCACCGCACTGATCCTGTATGCCCTGCTCCCGATCATTCGGAACACGATCATCGGCCTGGATGCGGTCAACCCGGCCATCACCGACGCGGCGCGCGGCGTCGGAATGAATCGCATGCACGTACTGAGTCGAATCGAGCTACCGATCGCGTGGCCCTCGATCCTCACCGGCATGCGGGTCAGTACGCAGATGCTCATGGGCATCCTGGCCATCGCCGCATACGCCAAAGGTCCAGGTCTGGGAAACCTGATCTTCTCCGGACTCTCGCGGGTAGGCAGCCCCAATGCTGTTCCGCAAGCGCTGGTCGGCACCGTACTCATCGTCATTCTGGCCCTGATCCTCGACGGAATCTACCTCGTCATCGGCCGTCTCACTACTTCGAAGGGGCTGCAATGACCGAAACCATTCCGTCCGACGTATCCGCTGATCAGAAGGTATCCGGAGTCGAGATCGTTCTCGAATCCGTGACCAAGCGTTACCCGGGACAGAAAGCTGCAGCGGTGGACAATGTTTCGCTGACTGTTCCCGCCGGCGAGATCGTGGTTTTCGTCGGACCTTCGGGTTGCGGCAAGACGACGACGATGCGCATGATCAACCGTCTGATCGAACCCACCTCGGGCAAGATCACCATCGACGGCAAAGACGCCCTGTCCATCGACCCGGACAAGCTTCGCCGCGGCATCGGATACTCGATTCAGCAAGCAGGCTTGTTCCCGCACTTCACCATTGCGAAGAACGTCGCGACGGTGCCCGGCCTCATCGGTTGGGACAAGAAGCGAATCGCGGCACGGACCGACGAGATGCTCGACCTCGTCGGCCTCGACCCGGACACTTATCGTGACCGGTACCCACGACAGCTCTCCGGTGGCCAGCAACAGCGCGTGGGCGTGGCGCGGGCACTCGCCGCCGATCCCCCGGTTCTGTTGATGGACGAGCCTTTCGGTGCCGTCGATCCCATCACTCGCGGTCTCCTCCAGGACGAACTGATGCGTCTGCAGTCGGAGTTGGGCAAGACCATCGTGTTCGTCACCCACGATTTCAACGAGGCAGTCAAGCTCGGGGATCGAATTGCCGTGCTGGGTAACCAGTCCAGCATCATGCAGTACGACACCCCCGAAGCGATCCTCGCCAATCCCGCCAACGACATGGTCGCGGGTTTCGTCGGCGCCGACGCATCACTCAAGCAGTTGACCTTGACCCGTGTGCGTCAGATCAAACTCAAGCAGTGCCTCACCGCGCGCGAAACCGATTCGGTCGACGACTTGAGAACCGCACTCGCAGCACGCAAGTGGAAATGGGCCTTGATTCTCGATCAGCGTGGCCGGCCGCTTCGCTGGGTCTCACCCGGGCACCTCGCTCACGCGTCGACCCTTCGAGGTGTCGGTAACGAGATCGGTGAGGCCGTGTCCATCCAGTCCACCCTGCAGGATGCGTTGGAAGCTCTTCTCGCCGAGAGCAATGCATCCACCGTGGTCACCGGACGGCGCGGCGAGTATGTCGGCCTCATCACGATCGACACGCTGGTCAGCCATCTCTCCGAGATGCGCGAGGAGCATGCCCACGATCACGACGACGACGAGTCCGACGCCGAGAACGTCGAGGGTCGAATATGAGTGCCACGACCGAAGACCTCGTCGCCGCGCCCGAGATGGAACCGGACGCTCCCGATCTCGGCGCCGCCGAGAATGCGGCCACCCGCCGAGCTGAGCGGATGCGGCTGTACGTTCAACCCGTCATTGTTCTGATCCTTGTCGCGGGCGTGCTGACCTGGGCGTTCACGCGCGAACTGAACGCGACACAGAAGGCCAGCATCAATCTCGACAACATCGTCACGCTGACGTGGGAACACGTGCTGATCACCGCCGCTGTGGTCATCATCGTCGTCGCCATCGCGGTTCCGCTCGGAACATTGTTGACCAGACCGAAATTCACCCGCTTGGCACCGTTCTTCGTCGGCATCGCGAACATCGGGGCCGCGGCACCGGCCATCGGCCTCCTGGTGCTGTTCTATCTCGCGACCAGAACGACGGGCTTCTGGATCGGCGTGTTTCCGATCGCGTTCTACTCACTGCTTCCCGTGCTACGCAACACGATTCTGGGTTATCAGCAGGTGGACAAGACTCTGATCGACGCCGGACGTGGTCAGGGGATGTCTTCTCTGACCGTACTGCGTCAGCTCGAATTCCCGATGGCTGTCCCGTACATTCTTGCGGGCCTTCGCACTTCGCTCGTACTGGCCGTCGGCACGGCAACGCTGTGCTTCCTGGTCAGTGCCGGTGGTCTGGGCATTCTGATCGACACCGGGTACAAACTGCGCGACAACGTCACCCTCGTGGTCGGCGCCGTACTCGCAGTGTCGTTGGCCTTGCTGATCGACTGGCTCGGCGCGCTCGCCGAAACTTATCTCGGGCCCAAGGGATTACGATGACCAAGACTTCGATCACCAGAACGCGGGGCTGGAAACTCGCAGTTGCCACGCTCGGCCTCACCCTTGTCGCGTCCTGCGGCCTGGAATCCGGTGGAGCACTGCCGCTGGCAGTCGGCCCCGGCAGCATCGAGCCCGTTCCCGAGCTCGAGGGTGTGAAGATGACCGTCGGCTCCAAGGACTTCACCGAGCAGATCGTGCTCGGGTACGTCATCGAATTCGCTATGGCGGCGGCAGGCGCGGATGTTCGAGATCTCACGAACATCCAGGGCTCGAACAGCACCCGTGACGCACAGTTGAACGGGCAGATCGACCTTGCGTACGAGTACACCGGGACCGGGTGGATCAACTATCTCGGAAACGAAACTCCACTTCCCGACTCGCAGGCGCAGTTCGAGGCGGTCCGCGACGCGGATCTGGCCGCTAACGACATGGTGTGGACTGATCCGGCGCCGATGAACAATACGTATGCATTGGCGATGAGCAAGGAGACCGCCGAGAAGACCGGCGTCAAGACGGTTTCCGACTACGCGAAGTTGGTCGAATCCGATCCCGGTGCTGCAGTGACGTGCGTCGAGACCGAGTTCAACGTCCGTCAGGACGGCTATCCGGGTCTGGCAGCCAAGTACGGCTTCGACGCCTCGCGAGCCCAGCGGCAGATTCTGCAGACGGGCATCATCTACCAGGCGACGGCCGACAGCGACCAATGCAAGTTCGGTGAAGTCTTCACCACCGACGGTCGCATCATCGCACTCGATCTGGTTCTCCTCGACGACGATCTGCAGTTCTTCCCGAAATACAATCCGGCACTGGTGATGAAAAAGGACTTCGCGGAGGCACATCCGCAGGTTGCCGAAGTCATGGCGCCGATCTCGGAGAAACTGACCAACGAGGTGATGACCGAGCTCAACCGGCAGGTCGACGTCGACGGCAAGGAGCCGGCGGACGTGGCCCGCGACTGGCTGGTCTCGGAAGGCTTCGTCACAGCCGAGTAGTTACCGCTTGCGTCCCACACAGAACACCCGCCGGAACGGAAACAGCGTTCCGGCGGCCGTGGCGGGATACGCCTCTCGCAGCAGGTCGGAATACTGACGCTCGAACTCCGGAGCGTCGGCCTCGCCGAGAACGTCCAGGACCGGCCGAAGTCCAGTACCCCGTACCCATCCGAGCACGGGATCGGCACCTGCCAGCACGTGTACGTACGTCGTTTCCCATGCGTCGACGTCGAACCCGTGTTCCTGCAGCCGCTGCGCGTACGCCACCGGACTGTCGACACCTTCCGGGCCGCGTAGGACGCCGCCCAGTCGCTCGCTCCATTCCGCGGACTCCGCGAGGCCTCGCATGAGCGCATGTGACGGCGCATCGAAGTTTCCCGGAACCTGCCACGCCAGCCACGACCCGGATGCCAGGGTGTCCGCCCATTGGTCGATCAGCTCGCGGTGGCTCGGAACCCACTGCAATGCAGCGTTACTGACGACCACGTCGTAACCGGTGGCGTCGAAGGACATGATGTCCCCCAACTCGACGGTGACGTTTCCCGGCAGGTCTGTCGGGGCCTGCGCCACCATGTCGGGAGACGAGTCGAATCCGGATACCGAGGCGTCCGGCCATCGTTCCCCGAGCATCGCGGTCAGGTTGCCTGAGCCGCAGCCGAGGTCGGCTACCCGCGTCGGGTCTTCGGTGGTCACCCGCGAGACCAGGTCCACGAACGGGCGTGACCGCTCACCCGAATAGCGGCCGTAGACTTCGGGATTCCACGTGACAGTGCGCATGAACCCATCCTGCACCCTGTTCCTGAGAATTGCCGCCTGCCAGATCTTGTCGGCGAAAATCACCGACGCGGCACCACGGTGGACAGTACGTTCGGCAATCTCGACCAGTCCGCGGTGATGTAACTCGCGTGCTCACCGGCCAGCCGGTCGAGTCGCTCGCTCGCTTCGGCTTCCGAGGCATGAGTTCCGTCGATCTGCGGAGCAACCTTGTGCGCGTCGGTCATGACGAGCAGGTAGCCACGATCGTGGTACCACTGCGGATCCACATCGCCCGAGGTGTAATCGAGCGCGTCGCCGTCGAAAATCACGAACCACGGTCGGATCCCCGGATCGGCGTAGCGGTCGAGACGGGGATCTCCCGGCGATGCCCGGTGAACAGCAGGAAAGGCCGCGCCGAGTTGGACGAGCCCGGCAGCGGACAGATCTCGCAAGTGCGTCGCGTACTGCTGGTCGGTCCACTCCGTGTCGAGAGGGTTTCCCTCCTCGATCGTTCCCGGAATCAGCTCGAACAGAAACTTGCCGGTCATCTCGGAAACACTCGGCCATCCGCGCTCGGTGACGGCGGCATCCGGAGTCGAGTAGGACTCACCCATCAGATCGGACGGAGCGAAAACCGCGTCGCCGAGGGTCCCGAGAATCAAGGCGTCGAGATCGGCGGGTCCACGTCTGTAACCGGCCGTGAAACCGTCCTTGAGTTCCAACTTGATCATCACCGGCGGATGCCCGGGATCGGCTTCGTGCCACGCCCGCATATCCGCCAGGCATCCGCGGAGTCCCTGATCTCGCAGACCGCTTCGCAATCCGGCAGCGTCCTGCGCACCGACGCAATTGCTGTCGCTCGCCACCGGATTCATGTGCGACACACGCCAGTCCGGACCGACGCCGTTGGTCCACAGATCCAACTCGAGCAGGGACGCCCCTGAATCCAGAGCGTCGGCGAAGTACGGGAACGTCGCCTTCTCGTAGGAGTTGTGGACGCCGACGGACGTGGTCTCGGAAAACGAGTGAGCTCGGTCCGCGGTCGTCTCGGCACCGGCGGAGGGCGCCGAGACTACCGAGACGACCGCCGCGAATGCACTCACACCGGCTACCAGGAATCCACGCATGTTCGACACTCTCGCAGAAATCACGCCGCGGCAGGACCGAATCGGGAGAGTTACTGGACGATCGTCCTAGACTGCGTCGGCGACAAGGCTGTTCCTCAATACGTTCTTCTGTATCTTTCCCGTTGCCGTGACAGGCAGTTGGTCGACGAACCTGATGGAACGAACCTTCTGATACGGGGCCACCTTCGCGGCCACGTAGTCCGTCAGTTCCCGCTCCAACAATTTCAGGGCCGACGCAGTCTCGGACGCGAAGTCGCGGTTCAACTGAACGAATGCCGTCACGCGCTCACCGACCACTGGCGCCTGTTCGCCGACGACGGCTGCCTGTGCAACGGCAGCGTGTGAACACAGAATCTCCTCGAGCGGCTGCGGATACACGTTGTAACCCTTGTAGATGATCATGTCCTTCGATCGCCCCACCAGAAACAGGTGCCCCGCCTCGTCCAGCCGCCCCATGTCTCCGGTCGCCAGCCAACCACCGCGGAACTGAACCGCAGTCAGTTCCGGCTGGTTCTGGTACCCGTCGGCGATCTGGGGCCCGCGGGCCCAGACCTCACCGACCTCGCCGGCCCCGAGGACTGCCGAATTCTCGTCTCTGATCTCGAGTTCGGTGTCGAAGATCGCGACGCCGACGCTGTCCGGCGGCGTCGCGACGTCACAGTTCAAAGGCGCACCCGTCAGGCCCATCGTCGCTTCGCTCAGGCCGTATCCCTCCGTGACCCAGGCATTGTCGAAGATCGTTTGCAGGCGCCGCAGCGATGTCGTGTCGAACGGGGCTGCCCCGGAGTTGATCGCACGCACAGAGGACAAGTCGTGCGATCCGATCTTGTTGCTCGCCAACAACGCGTAGTACATCGCGGGCGAACCGGTGATGTGGGTGACGCCGAGGCGCTCGATGTCTGCCAACATCCGGTCCGGATCGAAGCGGCCGGTGAAGACAACAGTCGATCCGAGCAGAGTACTGACGTTCTGTCCGACCAAGCCCAGACCGTGAAAGAGTGGCGCCACCGCGATGTTGACACCTTCGCCCGGAACCAGCGCATGAGGACCGCGATCGACGGTCGCCTGCATTCGAAGCCCGCCGAGTTCGTCGAGTTCGGTGAGAAGCCCAGATCGCCAGGACGCCATCTGGATGACATTCGAGACCAGGTTACGGTTCAGTACGCGAACAGCTTTGGAGCGTCCGGTCGTACCGCCGGTCAGCTGAAGATGAGCGACGAGCTCCGGATCGACACTGTACGACGTCAGCGGATGCGCCTGCAACAGATCCCCGAATGCAAGAACGCCCTCCGGCAGAGCCGTTTCGGTCGTCGGCGCCGAAGGTGTCGCGGATACGCACACCACAGCGTCGACGCACTGCGCGGCCGCTGCCAGAACGATTCCGACGGATTCGGGGTGCGAGATGACCACGCGTGCCTTCACATCGTCCAACTGATCGCGGAGACCGGCCGGCGGGAGAGTCGGATTGACCGGCGCCACAGCAGCACCCGCACACAGCGCCCCGTAGTACGCCACGACGTACCACAGGTTGTTCGCCATATGGAGCGCCACCACGTGCCCCGGCTGGACCCCGAGTGCACGCAATCCCCCGGCCGCTCGCTGTGCACGGTCGTACAGGTCGGCGAAGGTGAGTTCAAGGTCGCCGTCTTGCAGCGCAATTCGGTCAGGGTACGCGCGAGCAGCCCCTGCCAGAACTGCGTCGATTCCTGTCGTCGGATAGTCGAGACACCGAGGCATATCGGTCGGCCAGGCGAGCGTCATGAGTAAAACCTCCAGCTGTTCGGAATGGATGGAATGAATCTTCTAGTCGATCCGGCGGACCAACGACTCTTGGACCACAGTGGCTACCAAATCTCCTTTCCTACTCCAGAAATGCCCACTCGAGAGACCGCGCCCGTCGCAGGACGACGGACTGGTTTGCGAGAACAGCATCCAGTCGTCCGCCCGGAACGGGCGGTGGAACCACACAGCGTGATCGAGGGAGGTCACGATCGCCCTGGATTCTCCTTTGAGCATCGAACGATGCGGCTGGATATCGAGTGACGCTGTCGACGCCAGTGTCATGTCGGAGCCGTACGTGAGCGCGCAGACGTGGAGCAAGGGATTGTCCGGCAAAGCCTGAGCAGGTTTCAGCCACACTGTCTGCTCCGAAAGTCCCGGTACTGCACGGTAGTCCGATACCCGATCCTGCGGTACGAAGCGCAGTGACATCACCCGAACCGTAGTCGCCGCCTGATATTCCTCAGGTCGCTCTTTCGCCCAGTGCTCGTACGGATCCGGAAGGTCCTCGGGTGGTGGCACTTCAGGCATGACCAACTGTCGATCCGCACCGTCTTCGGACAACTTGAAGGAGGCCGACAACGTGAAGATCGGTTCTCCGCCTTGTCTCGCGGTGACCCGACGGGAACGATACGACCGCCCGTCTCGGAGTCGTTCCACCTCGTAGACGATCGGCTTGGTGGGATCGCCTGCACTGAGGAAGTAGCCGTGAAGAGAGTGCGCGAGATTTTCCGATGGAACGGAACTTCCCGCTGCGGTCAGAGCCTGGGCTGCCACCTGCCCACCGAACGCCCTCATCGGATGCCCGGCGTGACAGTATCCGCGAAACTCCGTGCTGCTCAGCTTTTCCAAGGTCAGCAAACTCTCGAAGTCAGGCGAAACATGATGATCGAGGATGGAGGTCATCGAAATCGGCCTATCGGGCAGCGACAACGGGAGCGTGGGGGCGCACCGAGTTCTTGTCACGGGCAGGATCGATGATGACGATGCCGATGACGGCCACGACGAGCGCTACCCCACCGAGGATCTGGAAGGCGGTCGCGTAGCCGTCGCCACCGTCACCGGCCGCGTCGACGATGCGTCCCATCATGTACGGCGCGATGAACCCGCCGAACGCCATTAGAGACAGGAACACCCCGAGTACCCCGGAAATTTGCTTCGGCGGGCACAATTCGCTGACACACGCATTGAGAAGCGGAAGTACCGGAGTACATATCGCGTAGCCCAACGACACCATGAACACAGCCATGACAGGCGCATCGACGAACGGCAGGAACACCAACAACGTGCCGCCGATCAGCATGCCGACCGCCGGAAAGACAACCCGAGCAGCACGCATACCGACGCCTCGGGTGATGAGCTTGTCGCTCAACCACGTGCTGCTCAACATGATCGCAAGACCGATGAGGCTGGGGATGGAGAACATCGATCCAGCCTGAAGTCGCGAATAACCAAGGCCCAGTTCGAAGTACGACGGCAACCAGGTGAGGACTACCGCTGCCAGTGCATAGGCGGCTGCAATGAGCAAAACACCACCGATGAAGGTGCGGGTGCGGAAGATGTGCAACCAGGGCACGGCCGGCTCAGCGTCAGTCGCAGGTGCCGCAACCATTTTGGGGTTCGAGCCGTCAGGGCTCGGGTCGGCATCATCTGCCTTACCCGAGTTGGCAGCTCGTCCGTACGGACCCTCCTTCCACACCGCCAGCCACAGCACAGCCCACAAAAGCCCCGCGATCGCCAATGCGACCAGCGCAGAGCGCCAGCCCCAGGTGACCGCGACGTACGCGAGAATGGGCGCGATCGCAATCTTGGCGATCGACGCCGAGCAGGTCAGGACGGCTCCGGGCAAGCCGCGGCGCGCCGGCGCATGCCAGGAGTACGCGGCGGAAAACAGTAGCGGCGAGTTGGGACCTTCGGCGAAACCGAGAATCATCCGACTCACGAGCAGGGTCACGAAACTGGCTGAGAGCATGAGCGGCAGCATCGCCACGGACCACAGGACGACCAGCAGAACGAGCGCCCAGCGCAGTCCGAGCCACTTGTCGAGGGCACCGGAGAACAAACCACCGAGCGAGAGCATCAGAAAGAACGCACTTCCAGCCAGGCCGATGTCGGAAGCGGAGAGCCCCAATTCCTTGGCCAAGGGCTGGGCGATGATGCCGAGGACTGCTTTGTCGGCAAAGTTGATGACGTACATGGCGACCAGCACACTGGTCATTCCCCAGGCGACTGTCCTGGATTCGCCTGCTTCTCCGAGCTTGGCCCGAGGCCGACTCACCTGCTGTTCGAGTACCACTAAATCTCCTTGAACTGGTAAGGGAAGATTCGCCACGACTTCGCCTTTGGCGCTGACATTCCCAACCTGGTGATGGGCATCACATCGTGGACTGGGCAGAATTCAATCACTAAAAGAGCTTCCTAGCAAGGAATTTGCCGGATAATGTGAATTTGCCATAACTTGAAGCACGGTCGAGATCAATCTAGATACAAACCGCGAAACAAGTTATCGTCTATTCACTTAACTGTTTGTCTACGAAGAGCCGACCCCTCAGGTCGTCAACGAAGGAGCCCGCCATGAACGACGCCGTCATCGTCGATGCAGTTCGCACCCCGATCGGAAAGCGGAACGGAGGACTGTCCGGGGTCCACCCGGTCGACCTGTCCGCCCACGTTCTTCGCGCCCTCACCGAACGCAACGACCTCGATCCGAGCACGGTCGACGACGTTTTGTGGGGTTGCGTCAGCCAGGTCGGTGAGCAGGCCGGCGGCGTCGGCCGATACGCTGTGCTCGCCGCAGGTTGGCCCGAGTCGGTCACCGGTGTGACCGTGGATCGGGCATGCGGGTCCTCGCAGCAGTCCTTGCATTTCGCCGCGGCCGGAATCATCAGCGGCCACTACGACATCGCGGTCGCCGGTGGCGTCGAGAGCATGAGCCGCGTCCCCATCGGCTCCGCGCGCAGCGCCACGCAATTCGGCAAGCCGTTCGGCCCGTTGGTCCGGCAGCGATACAACGGCGTGGAGTTCAACCAGGGCGTGGGCGCGGAAATGATCGCCGAGAACTTCGGACTGACCCGAACGCAGCTGGATCAGCACGCTCTCGACTCTCACGAGCGAGCAGCCGCGGCCATCGACGCGGGTGCATTCAAGAGTCAGATCAGCCCCGTGAAGACGACGGCAGAGGACGGAACCGTGTCCATCGTCGACACCGACGAGGGAGTCCGTCGCGGGTCGACTCTCGGGCGGTTGGCCGCGCTGCCTACCCCGTTCAAGGACGACGGGCGTGTCACCGCTGCCAACTCGTCACAGATCTCCGACGGCGCTGCTGCACTACTGGTCACCAGCAGCGAATTGGCGGCTCGCCGAGGATGGAAGCCCATCGCCAGGGTCCACACCGTGGCATTGGCAGGCGTCGACCCGATCACCATGGCCACCGGTCCCATTCCGGCCACCGCCAAGGCCCTCGAGCGTTCGGGACTGTCGCTGTCCGACATCGGGGCATTCGAGATCAACGAGGCTTTCGCTTCGGTCACTCTGGCTTGGCTGCAGGCGACCGGCGCCGATTATGCCAAGCTCAACCCTCTCGGCGGCGCGATGGCGCTCGGTCATCCGCTCGGCGGTTCGGGCGCACGTCTGACGACGACCCTCGTACACCACATGCGCGACAACGGCATTCGGTACGGATTGCAGTCGATGTGCGAGGCTGGCGGTCAGGCCAATGCCATGATCCTGGAACTGATCTGAATCAGGCCACGCGCCACGGACTCCTTGGAGGAAGCACATGCAACTGACTCAATTCATTCACCGATCCATGCGAGCGGCCCCGGAAACCCCGATGACGGTGTTCGGAGATCGAGTCCGAAGCTGCCGGGAATCGGTCGAACGAATCACGAAACTGGCGGGCGGATTGCAGGCGATGGGACTGAAACCCGGTGATCGCGTCGCGATACTGGCATTGAATTCGGACTGGTATCACGAGGCACTCCTCGCCTGTTGGTGGTCGGGAGCGGTGGCCAGTCCCGTCAATACGCGTTGGAGCCCAGCGGAAATCACGTACGCGCTCGAGGATTCCGGCTCGACCTTCCTACTGGTCGACGACAACTTCGCTTCCGCCGTGGGCGCCCTCCGCGAATCGTGCCCAAGTCTGGCGACCGTGATCTACTGCGGCGACGGACAGGCTCCCGAGGGAATGCTCGACTACGAACGGGTGATCTCGGAATCGGTGGCCGTCGCCGATCTACGCGTCGGCGGCGACACCCTGGCACTCCTGCTGTACACCGGTGGTACGACGGGCGTACCGAAAGGTGTGATGGTCAGCCATCGATCGCTGATCACTTCGGCCTTGGGCACACTCGCCGCAGGAAATGTCGCCGTCAGCGGCGGAGTGAACCTCGCTGTCAACCCTCTGTTCCACATCGCGGGGATAGTCGGGTGGCTGGCCCAGTCGCTGATGGGCGGCACTCAGGTCTTCCTGTCGAGATTCAATCCGGGCGTATTCCTCGAGGCGGTCGACCGACATCGGCCGACAACCGTCGGCCTGGTCCCGACCATGCTTCAGATGTTGATCTCGCACGAGGACACGGCTTCCTACGATCTGACCAGTGTTCGAGTCCTGAGGTATGGGGCCTCTCCCATTTCTCCGACGCTTCTGGGGCAAGTCATGCAGATGTTCCCCAACAGTGCCTTCGTGCAGGGCTACGGGATGACGGAAACCGCCCACATCAGTGTTCTCAGCCCTGCCGATCATCTGGAAGGCGGCGAGTTGCTCCGTAGCGCCGGTCGCATTCTCCCGCACTGCGAGGTCCGGATCGTCGATCCGGCCGGCATGGAACTACCTCCGGGTGAAGTAGGTGAAATCGTCACGTTCGGCAGCCACATCATGCTCGGGTACTGGAACAAACCGATCGAGACCGCCGAGGTACTACGTGACGGATGGATGCACACGGGCGATGCGGGATACCTCGACGAGCGCGGTTACCTGTTCATCGTCGATCGAATCAAGGACATGATCGTCACCGGAGGCGAGAACGTCTATTCCACCGAGGTCGAAAACGCCTTGGCTCGACACGAATCCGTGGCAGCGTGCTCTGTCATCGGCCTTCCCGATTCCCAGTGGGGCGAACGCGTACATGCCGTGGTTGTTCTTCGAGCGGATTCGAACATCGACGCCGGCGCATTGCGCGCGCACGTGAAGACACTCATCGCCGGGTACAAGGTTCCTCGCTCCTTCCAGTTCGTCGATGCGTTGCCGGTCAACGGCGCCGGAAAGGTGCTCAAACGCGATCTGCGTGCCCTGGCCGCCGCGTCTGAGTAGTCAGCCTCCCCCGCCGAACTCGGGAATCAACCATCACTTGCATCAGGTTCTGAAATTCCTTGACAACTGCAGCTATCTGGGTCAAAGTGAATATGCGCTAACCGTGATTCGAAGATCACTCATCAGCTGGCGGACACTTTCGCCCAGATTCCGAGGAGTTTGTCATGACCAGCCTCGACGCCGGAGTCATCGGCACCCGAATTCCCGAGCACTCGGTGGAGGTCGAGCGTGGGCGACTCGCCTTCTTCGCCCGCGCCACCGGACAGGACGATCCGATCTACACCGACCGGAGCGCCGCCGAGCAGGCCGGACACCGCGACATCCCCGTCCCACCGACCTTCCTGTTCTGCCTCGACATGGAGCGGCCGAATCCGTCCACGTTCTATGCGGATCTCGGAATCGACATCAGGACGATCCTGCACGGCGAGCAGGAGTTCACCTACCTCCAGACCGCGTATGCAGGTGACACTCTCCATTTCTCCACAGCGGTCACGGATTGCTATGCGAAAAAGGCTGGTGCACTGCAGTTCCTGGTCCGCACCACCGAGGTGACCCGCGAGGGTCAAGCGATTGCAACCCTCCGCTCCACCACGGTCATCCGTGATCCTCGAGCTTGAAAACACTCATTCCACCTACACTGCAAGGACATCGAACATGGGCACTCTCGACGGCAAGGTCGCCATCGTCTCCGGTTCCGGCCGCGGGATCGGCCGCGACATCGCACTCCGCCTCGCTTCCGAAGGCGCATCCGTGGTGGTCAACGACCTCGATCCCGAACCGGCACACGAAACGGTCGAAGACATCAAGGCTGCAGGCGGGCACGCAATCGCCTGTGTCGGATCCGTGACGGACGCCGATTTCGCGGAGCGTTTCGTCGGTACCGCGATCGATGCGTTCGACGGGCTCGACATCATCGTCAACAACGCCGGATTCACCTGGGACACCGTCATCCAGAAGATGACCGACGAGCAGTGGGACACCATTCTCGACGTCCATCTGAAGGCACCGTTCCGCATTCTTCGGGCCGCCCAGCCCTACATCAAGGCCAACCCCACCACCTACCACCGCAAGGTCGTCAACGTCTCTTCGGTGGCCGGCCTCTACGGAAACCCCGGACAGTCCAACTACGCAGCCGCAAAGGCTGGAATCGTCGGACTGACAAAGACTCTCGCGAAGGAGTGGGGACGCTACAAGGTCAATGTCAATGCGGTTGCCTACGGGTTCATCCTCACCCGAATGACCGAAGCGGTTGCCGGCGACGATTCGTTCGTCGAGATCGGCGCCCGCAAGATCAAGGCCGGTGTCAGCACCGCTGTCATGGAACGAGTCAAGACGTCCAACCCACTCGGTCGCCCGGGTACTCCCGCCGAGGCTGCCGGAGCAGTGTACGTGCTCTGCACGCAGGACACCGACTACGTCAGCGGGCAGTGCCTGACCGTCGATGCGGGCTCGCGCTAGTCTCCCTACCAGCGAAAGATGTCTATTTCCATGACGACTGACGCCAGTCCCAACGGTCCACTCGCGGGCCTTCGTATTGTCGAGCTCGGTGGTATCGGACCTGGCCCGTTCTGCGGAATGCTACTAGCCGATCAAGGCGCCGACGTGATTCGGATCGACCGAAGCACCGAGGTCGGAAACCAGTCCGGACATCCTGTCCTGCATCGTAACCGGCGTTCAGTAGCACTGGATCTCAAGGATCCGCACGACGTCGACACCGTCTTGAAGATCATCGACACCGCCGACGCGGTCATCGAGGGCTTCAGGCCGGGAGTCACCGAGCGTCTGGGGCTCGGCCCGGACACCTGCCTGTCCAGGAACCCGAAGCTCGTGTACGGCCGGATGACCGGGTGGGGCCAGGATGGGCCGTTGGCGCAAGAACCCGGCCACGACCTCAACTACATTGCCCTGACCGGCGCACTCGGAGCCATGGGAGCCCCGGGGGAGGTCCCTCCGGTTCCTCTGAATCTGGTCGGAGACATGGGCGGTGGCGGAATGTTGCTGGCACTCGGCATCACAACCGCAATGCTCCGGGCACGAATCGACGGCCGCGGACAAGTGGTCGACGCGGCGATGACCGACGGCACCGCCGTCCAGTTGGCATTGATCCACGGACTACTCGCGCGAGATCGCTGGGTGGACGAGCGCGCATCCAACATGTTCGACGGCGGCGCTCCCTTCTACCGGAACTATCGTTGCGCCGACGGCGGATTCATGGCTGTTGGTTGCGTGGAGCCGCAGTTCTACACCGCGACCATGAGAGTGCTCGGCCTGACCGAAGATCCACTGTTCGCACAGCAACACAACAGAGACGCGTGGACGGCGATGGCCGACCGACTTGCCGAATTGTTCGCGACCCGTACCCGCGACGAATGGGACGCTGCATTCGACATGCAGGGCGCCTGCGTCTCCCCGGTATTGAATTTCGACGAAGCAGCGGCACACCCGCACAACGCCTTCCGTGCGACGCTCGGCAAGTTCGGCAACGGGCACATCCAACCGAATCCAGCTCCGCGTTACTCCGATACACCGGCCGATGACCCGCGTCCCGCACCCGTCATCGGTCAACACACCGACGAAGTGCTCGCCGAAATCGGCGTAGTCACCGCCGCACGCTGAAACCGAAAAGGATCGCATCATGGGAACACTCGACGGCAAGGTTGCCATCGTCTCGGGCTCGGGCCGCGGCATCGGCCGCGAAATCGCACTCAAGCTCGCCTCCGAAGGAGCCTCGGTAGTGGTCAACGACCTCGATCCCGAGCCCGCCGCTCAGACTGAGCACGACATCAAAGCCGCAGGTGGACAGGCAGTCTCGTGCGTCGGTTCCGTTGCCGAGGACGGATTTGCCGAACGCTTCGTGGACACCGCCGTCGAATCATTCGGTGGACTCGACGTCATCGTCAACAACGCGGGATACACCTGGGACAGTGTGATCCAGAAGATGACCGACGAGCAATGGGACACCATCCTCGACGTCAACCTCAAGGCGCCGTTCCGGATCCTGCGTGCCGCTCAGCCGTTCGTCAAAGCCAATCCCACCGACTACCACCGCAAGGTCGTCAACATCTCGTCCACCTCGGGTGTCTTCGGCAATGCAGGACAATCCAATTACGGCAGCGCGAAAGCCGGCATCGTCGGTCTCACCAAAACGCTGGCCAAGGAGTGGGGCCGTTACAAGGTCAACGTCAACGCGGTCGCCTTCGGCTTCGTCGTGACCCGAATGACCGAGGTGACAGCCGATTCCGACACCAAGATCACGATCGACGGCCGCGACATTCGTGTCGGAGTCAATCCCGACCGCATGGCAGCCATGGCAACCACCATCCCCTTCGGCCGAGGAGCAACTCCGGTGGAAGCCGCAGGCGCCGTGTACCTGCTCTGCATACCGGAGTCCGACTACGTCAACAGCCAATGCCTGGTTGTCGACGGCGGACGAGTCTGACACCGCTCCCCTCGATCATTCGGAGAAACGATGAGCCGTAAGGCATTTGTAGTCGGGGTCGGCATGATCCCGTTCACCAAACCAGGTAAGAGTGACGACTACGACGTCATGGGTGCAAGAGCGGCCACCGCAGCGTTGAGGGACGCGGACCTCGAGTACTCGAAGGTTCAGCAGGCCTACGTCGGGTATGTGTACGGCGATTCCACCAGTGGCCAGCGAGCGCTGTACAACCTCGGCGAGACCGGCATTCCGGTGGTCAACGTCAACAACAACTGCGCCACCGGTTCGACTGCGCTCTGGCTGGCTCGACAGGCAGTCGAGAGCGGCGCGGTGGAATGTGCTCTGGCGCTCGGCTTCGAGCAGATGCAGCCCGGAGCCCTCAAGGGTGCCTGGACTGACCGCCCGCGGCCGCTCGGTCGCTTCGACGAGGTTCTCGAGGCTGCCGCCGGGATCGACGCATCAGTTCCGCGGGCTGCGCAGTACTTCGGTGTAGCGGGTATGGAATACATGGAGAAGTTCGGCATGAAGGCCGAAACGTTCGCCAAGGTTCAGGTCAAGGCACGCAAGCACTCGGCCGGCAACCCGTACTCGGTGTTCCGCACACAACTCACCGAAGACGAAGTGATGGCAGCGCCGACACTCTTCGGACCCGTCACGCGGTATCAGGCCTGCCCACCCACGTGTGGCGCCGCGGCAGCGATCATCTGCACCGAAGAATTCGCCCGCGCCAACGGACTTCGCGCAGACGTCGCGATCAAAGCCCAGTCGATGACGTCGGATCTGCCCAGCACCTTCAACGAAGGAAGCATGATCAAGGCTGTCGGCTACGACGTCACCGCTTCGGCGGCTCACAACGTCTACGAGGCCTCGGGCGTCGACCCCCGCGACATCAGGGTCGTCGAACTTCACGACTGCTTCACGGTGAACGAGGTGCTCTGCTACGAGGCTCTCGGGCTCGTGGAAGAGGGCGGCGCCGAGCAGTTCATCCTGAACGGCGACAACACCTACGGCGGACGAGTGGTGGTCAACCCGTCCGGCGGCCTTCTGTCCAAGGGCCACCCACTCGGCGCCACCGGCCTCGCCCAATGTGCGGAGTTGGTATGGCAGCTTCGTGGCGACGCCGGCCCACGTCAGGTGGACGGTGCAACCCTCGCTCTGCAGCACAACCTCGGCCTCGGCGGTGCCGGAGTCGTCACCCTCTACGAAAAGGTGAGCTGAGATGAATACCGGAGACACCTTGGACCTGACGGTCCCGAAGATCACTCGCACCACACTTGCTCTGTACGCCGGGGCTTCGGGTGACCACAATCCCGTTCACATCGACACGGATGCCTGTGCAGCAGTTGGTATTCCCGACGTCTTCGCCCATGGCATGTTGTCCATGGCTTACCTCGGACGACTTCTCACCGATCGCTACGAGCAGGATCGCATCCATTCCTTCTCCGTCCGGTTTTCTGCAATCACCCCGGTGAACTCGACGCCGCAGTGCACCGGCACGGTCGTCAAGGTCGAAGACGGCCTCGGTCACCTCGATCTCACCATGACGCTGCCCGACGGCACCGTGACACTGCGCGGTTCCGCAGTCGTCGCGGTCAACTAACCCTCCACGAGAAAGCAGAACGAGATGAAGCGCAACCTCTTCACCCAAGAGCACGAGGATTTCCGCGAAACGATCCGCACGTTCATCGCCAAGGAGGTCACTCCGTACTACGCAGACTGGGAACGTGACAACCGCGTCCCGCGTGAGTTGTTCAACAAGCTCGGCGATCTCGGTGTCATGGGTTTCGACATCCCCGAGGAGTACGGCGGAACCGGCACGATCAGCTACAAGTTCCAGGCGGTGATGGACGAGGAAACCTCGCGCGCGGCGGTGAGCTTCGGTCATTACACGGTCAGTACCGGAATCGTCCTGCCGTACCTCCTGCGTCTGGCGAACGAAGAACAGAAGCAGCGTTGGCTCCCGTCGATCGCTACCGGTGAGAAGACGCTGTGCATCGCCATGACCGAACCCGGCACCGGTTCCGATCTGGCCGGCATCCGCACCACGGCCAAGCTCTCCGACGACGGCACGCACTACGTACTCAACGGAGCGAAGACCTTCATCACCGGAGCGGTGAATTCCGAACTGTGCGTGGTGGTTGCACGCACGTCCGCGCCCGCAGAGGACGATCGACGCTTCGGGCTGAGCCTGATGGTGGTTCCCACCGATGCGCCGGGATTCGAATACGGTCGCAAGCTCGAGAAGCTCGGCCTCCGCGCCAGTGACACCAGCGAACTTTCGTTCACCGACGTCAAGGTTCCGGTTGCCGATCTCCTCGGCGAGCAGGACAAGGGCTTCTCGTACCTGGGGCAGAACCTGCCGCGCGAGCGCCTCTCGATCGGTAGTCGCGGCGTGGCATCTGCCCGGGCTGCAATCGAATTCGCAAAGGCCTATGTCCAGGAACGTCAGGTGTTCGGCAAGCCCGTCGCGGCGTTCCAGAACACCAAGTTCGTTCTCGCCGAGTGCTCTGCCGAGGTCGAGGCCGCGCAGGCACTCGCCGATCGCGGCATCGAACTCGACGATTCGGGCGAACTCACCGCCGCGGACGCCGCGCGCATCAAGCTGTTCGGTACCGAGGTAGCCGCGCGCGTCATCGACAAGTGCCTGCAATTGCATGGCGGCTACGGCTACATGCTCGAGTACCCGATCGCACGCCTGTACGCGGACACTCGCGTGAGCCGCATCTACGGCGGTACGAGCGAAGTCATGAAGACGATCATCGCCAAGGACATGGGTCTGTAGAGACCAGAGCTAGATCTTCCCAGTCACACGAACGATCGAAGGAGTTCCCATGCGTGACGCAGTCATCGTCGACGCCGTCCGCACCGCAGTCGGTAAACGAAACGGTGCACTTTCCCGAATGCATGCAGTCTCGCTGTCTGCACATGTTCTCGAGTCCTTGGCCGATCGCGTAGATCTCGATCCGGCGCTCGTGGACGACGTGATCTGGGGCTGTGTCGGCACGCTCGGGATGCAGTCCGGTTGCATCGCCCGGTCTTCGGTCCTGGCGGCCGGTTGGCCCGAACATGTACCTGGGGTTACCGTCGATCGCCAGTGCGGATCGTCTCAGCAGGCCGTTCATCAGGCGGCCGCTGGCGTGATCTCCGGCCAGTACGACGTCGCAATCGCGGGCGGCGTCGAAATGATGAGCGCTGTACCGATGGGCTCCGCGCGTGCGGACGCGCGTTTCGGTGAGCCGCACGGGCCACTTGTGTGGGAGCGCTACAACGGCATTCGTTTCAACCAGGGTGTGGGCGCCCAGATGATTGCCGAAAAGTACGGCATCTCGCGAGCCGAACTGGATCAGCACGCACTGGATTCGCACGAGCGCGCCGCCGCCGCCCTCGACGAAGGTCGCTTCAAGGATCAGATCACTGCTGTGACGGTGATCGATGCCGACGGCCGCAGAAGTGTCTTCGAGAAGGACGAGGGTGTGCGCCGCGGTGGCACCCTCGAAAAGCTCGGATCGCTCAAACCTGCTTTTTCCGAAGATGGTTCGATCACCGCTGGTAATTCGTCGCAGATCTCCGACGGTTCGGGCGCGCTGCTCGTGACCACGAGCGAGTTCGCGAAGTCTCAGGGTTGGACGCCCATCGCGCGTATTCACACCGCGGTGGTCACCGGAACGGATCCGGTCACCATGCTCGAGGGTCCGATTCCGGCTACGGCGAAAGCTCTTGCAAAGTCCGGTCTCTCGATCGGTGACATCGGCGCATTCGAGATCAACGAGGCTTTTGCCTCGGTGTCGCTCGCGTGGCTCCGTGAGACCGGCGCCGACTACGAACGCATGAACCCAAACGGTGGCGCGATGGCACTGGGCCATCCGATCGGCGGTTCTGGCGCACGTCTGATGACCACTCTGGTACATCACATGCGAGAGAACGGCATCCGCTACGGATTGCAGTCCATGTGTGAAGGCGGCGGAATGGCCAATGCCACGATTCTCGAGCTGATCTGAGATGACGGCTACAGAGATCCAGAGCCCTGACATGAGTTCGAGTTGGCCAATCGGGCTGCCCCGCAGCTTGGACTATCCCGACTGTGGTGCCGATGCGATCCTGGCGGGAGCGGCCCGCTCGTACCCGGACCGCCTCGCGCTCGTCGACGGCGACACGTCGCTGACCTTCTCGCAATTGCATGATCAAGCGCTGCGCGTAGCGCAGGGTCTGCGGGAGCGCGGTGTCCAGCCGGGTGATGCAGTGGGACTGCACATGCCGAATTCTATCTGGTTCATTGTCGCGTACTACGGCACACTGTGCGCCGGAGCAGCAGTGGCTCCGATAAATCCGGCGCAGCCTGTGGCCGAATTGAAGCGCCAACTCGACGACGTCGACGCCAAGGTCGTGTTCACCCATCCGTCCTGTGCTGCAACGGCAATCGAGGTCAACTCACAGTCCACACCGCCTCGCATCCTGGTACTGGTTCCGGGAGCCGACGCGCAGTCCGGCCATTGCGGAGGTCTCACCTCCATCACGGACCTCGCCTCGTCGAAACCACTGGCCGACTACCGGGTGGATCCCGAACTTGTTGCTCACCTGCAATTGACCGGCGGCACAACCGGAAAGTCCAAGGCCGTACGAGTACTCCATCGGAATCTCGTGGCCAACGTGCTCCAATCCGCCTGTTGGCGCTCCGGTCATCGGACCGAACTCGTCGACGGTGCACTTCTCGTCCGACCGATCGACGGGGCAGTGACGCGCTACTCCATCGTTCCGGGTGAGGGTGCGTCGATCTCGATCGCACCTCTGTTCCACGGTCTCGGTCTGGTCAGCCACAACTTCACCACCTTGCTCGGCGGCACAGTGGTACTCGGGACGCGCTTCGATCCGGACCGATTTCTCGCCGACGTCGACAGGTATCAGGTGACGTACATCGGCGGGTCTCCCACCATGTACTACGCATTGCTACGCGCACGGACTCTGCGTGAGCACGATCTGGGTTCGGTTCGGATTCTCGGATCCGGAGCGGCCCCGCTCGACACCACAGCGATCCGCACATTGCGCGAGGTCTTTCCGAACGCGCTCGTCACCGAAGGCTACGGACTCAGCGAAGCAACAATGGGGCTGACGATGGGTTCTCCGTGCGAAGAACGTCCTACCCCGTTGGGGAGCGTCGGGCTCCCCTTCCCTGACACCGAGATTCAGATCCGCGACGAAGTCACCGAGGCTGTCCTGGAGACGGGCGAGACCGGACAGATCTGGGCCCGCGGGCCACAGATCACCGACGGATACCACAACGAACCCGAACTCAGTGCCGGTCAGTTCATCGACGGTTGGCTTCATACCGGGGACATGGGTTGGCGTGACGAGCAGGGCAATCTGTTCATCGGTGGCAGATCCAAGGACTTGATCATCTACAAGGGGTACAACGTCTACCCGCAACCGCTCGAAGAGTTGGTGTGCACCCACCCCGACGTACTGCAGGCGGCCGTGGTCGGCGCGCCCGACCAACTGGCCGGGGAGATTCCGGTGGCCTTCGTCGTGGTCGACCCGGAGTCGGTCGATCGCATCGAGCAGATTGCGACCGAGATCATGGATCACGTTGCCACGCAGGTTGCTCCGTACCAGAAGATACGCGAGGTGTACGTAATCGACGAGTTACCGTCGACGCAGACCGGGAAGATCCGTAAGAACGAACTTCGCGACAGTCTGGCGCCCTGAGCGTTCGGCCGTCCAACGAATACCGATGCGCGGTATCCGAGAATTCCACGGATACCGCGCATCTGTCTGCTCGTCGTCAACGCTCAGCGAGGTCGACCACCGCCGAGCCTTCGCACGACCAGATCTTCGGTAGCAGATCGGTGTTCGTCGCTGGCCCGGATCAGTTCGGCCGAATCCTGATCGCGAACGGCCTTGAGAATCCGGGCGTGGTCCTCGGAAACCTTCCGACGCGACGACGGTTCGTGGATGTACAGGGCACGATAGAAGTCCGACATGTACCAGAGCCGATCCACTTCCTGCAGCACACGCTTCAGGGGCGAGTACGAGAACAAGCGGAAGTGGAACTGACGGTTGGCTTCCTGAAACTCGGGTCCCTCCTCGCTCGGTTCGGCCTGGTCGACCTGCTCCTGAATTCGTTCCAACTCGGCGACGTCGACGCCACCGAGATCGATCGACGCCAGGATCTCCGTTTCGAGCAGACGTCGCATCAAGTAGAGCTCGGAAAGATCTTCACTGCTGAATCTGGTGACGGTGTACCCGGTGTTCGACTTGTGTTCGAGGACGCCCTCTGCCTGCAAGGTCGACAGTGCCTCACGGACCGGAATTCGGCTGACGTTCAACCGCTCGGCGAGCTCGCTTTGGTGGACTTTCTGTCCAGGCAGCAGCTCGCCCGAGACGATCATCTGCCTGATCTGTTGCAGGCAGCGTTGTGCACCGGTTGGTTCCTTCACAGTGGACACGATAGTGGTCGCGCCGACCTCACCTCGCGTTGAACTGCGGTTGCACTCGTGCAAGATTGGCCTCGATGCCGGCGACGCAGTCCTCGGTCCCCCACAGAACTACCTGCTCCGCCAACTCGCGCTCGAGGACAGTGGCGACCTCGTCCCGTAGCCCCGCGCGCAACGTCGCCTTCATGGAGCGGACGGCCAACGGTGCACTCGAGGCAATTTCGTGTGCATACGCGAGCGCCTCCTGCCGAATGTTCGAATCTTCGGCCAGACGGTCCACCAAGCCGCGTTCGTGCGCCTGTGTGCCCGTCAACCGCCGCGCCGTGTACAGCAGATCGGCTGCGCATTGTGCCGAGACGATTCGAGGCAAGGTGACGCTGAGCCCGAATCCCTGATGGAACCCCAACGCAGCGAAGTTCGCGTGCAACCGTGTCGACGGCCCGGCAACGCGAAAGTCCGCCGCGCAGGCGAGGCCGAGCCCACCGCCCACCGCGGATCCCTGCACTGCCGCAATCACGGGAACCGGAATCTCGAACAACCGCAACGCCTCGGTGTAGATCGCGCGTACCGTGTCGGCACGATCGGGCCCAAGTCCGCCCTCACCGAAGTTCGCGCCGGCGCAGAAGTGTTTGCCCGCCGAGGCGAGGACGATCGCTCGAATGTCTCCTCCCTCGACGAGATCAGCTGCTGCATCGGCGATTTGCTGCAAGAGTGCCTGATCGAAGTAATTGGCGGGCGGGCGTGAGAACTCGATGGCTCCTACGTGTCCGTCGATTTCCACGTGTACGGCGTCGGTCATGATTTCAGCTCCAAGGTCGGTTGCGGGTCGGTGATCAAGCGGGGCAAGGAGGGCGTCGCCGCGACGGCCGTTCCGAGCTGCGTCGCCAGTGCGATTTCGTCGCCGAACTCCGATCTCCAGGCATGCAGTCGACGGGTGAGTTGTTGCAAGCGGTACTCGCGGGTCATGCCGATCGCACCGTGCGCCTGGTGGGCGGCGCGTACGCTCGCTAGCGCATTCTGCGAAATCACCAATTTGGTTGCGTACACTTCGAAGTCGGCGTCACCACTGGTGAGCGCATGCGCAGTGCGATCCACAGCCAGCGTCGACATCGATGCCATCTGCGCGAGAGTGACGACGTGCTGCTGGACGGCTTGAAATTGCGCGACGGGCCTGCCGAACTGCACCCGCTCCGACACGTAGCGCCGGGTCAACGTCGACACCGCCTCCATGGCTCCCGCCATCTGCACCGAACGCAAGAATGCGCCGAGTCTACCGAGAATTCGGGGATCAACCGGGTTTTCACCGTCAACGGTACGCGCTTCGGAGAACGTCAGACTCTCACGCGGTTGCCCCGCAAGATCCGTTCCGGAACCGATCTCGGCGTCGGAGATGTTCAGGAGTACGACTCGATCACCGAGAACTGCCGCCAGCACTGACGCGGCGCTCCCCCACGGCACATCGTGAAACGTTCCGGATACGAGACCGTCGCCGATCCGACGCGCATCGTCGCGCTGTGAACCCGGTGCGACGGTTGCGATTCCGGAGGGAACCGGTAGCCCGGCCGCGGCTGCAAGCCTGCTGGCCAGGTAGGTCTCGGCGAGCGGCAACGGCGCAGCGTGCTTGGCCGCCGCGCGCTGGACAGTCACGGCGTCGAGGAGCGAGCCACCGGAACCACCGGCAGATTCGGGAAGACCGACCAGCGGCAGCCCCAGTTCCACTGCCGCATACCACAATCCGGTGGGCAGACCGTCGATCTCCGCCTGCGCTACCACCTCGGTGCCGGACTTCTCGGAGAAGAATTGCTCGACCATCGCTTCGAGGTCGGCGTCGAATGTGTACGCGTTGATCTCTGACCTCGAATTCATCGGTTCAACCCTTTCACGATCACAGTGCGGAGAATTTCGTTGGTACCGCCCCGAATCGACCACGACGGCGCCACCAGCACGGCCCGGGCGAGCAGTGACTCGTACGGGTCGTCGGATGCAAGGTCTGGTGCCCGGCCGAGGTGCCGCGCGACGGTCGCAACACAGTCCTGTTCGAAGCGTGTGGCCATCTCCTTGATCAGCGCGGCCTCCGTGACCGGCGAGCGACCGGCGTCGACCATCCGTGCAATGGACAGCGACATCCCGCGAAAAGCCCAGCAGCGTGCGGCAATCGAGCCCAGATCGGCAAGGGCAGCCGGCCCGCCCTGCGCTGCTTGGTTGGCTGCCCAGTTCTCGAGGACCGGCATCAGCGACATCCAACGGTCGACGCCACCTCGCTCGAGTGCCAGTTCACCGGTGTTTTGTCCCCAGCCCGCTCCGACGTCGCCGAGGCGACGCGAATCCGGCACGAAAACGTCCTGGAACGACACCTCGCAGAAGTCCTCACTACCGTCGATGAACGGAATGGGTGAGACGGTCAGGCCGTCGCTGTCACGATCGACGATCAGCTGAGTGAGTCCGTTGTGCTTGTCTGCCGAGGTTCGAAGCAGGGCGAGTATGTGTGTGGCATGGAAGGCGCCGGTGGTCCAGATCTTGGTGCCGTTGACTTTCCAGCCACCATCGACACGTTCGGCGCGAGTGCGTACCGATGCCAGGTCCGAACCTGAGTCGGGCTCACTCATCCCGATCGAGAACGAGAACTCACCGCCGGCGATACCGGGAAGGAAGTACCGCTTCTGTTCCTCCGTGCCGTTGGCGGCGATGCTTGGACCAGACTGCCTGTCTCCGATCCAGTGATACCCGACCGGCGCTCCCCGCGCGAGAAGTTCTTCCACGACGACCAATCGATCCACTGCTGACCGTCCGCCCCCGCCGTATTCCTTCGGCAGCGACATGCCGAGCCACCCACGGCTACCGAGATCTCGCGAGAACACCGGGTCCACCGCCCCCGACATCCCGAGTCCGAGTGGATAGCTACCGGGGGTCAGCCGCTTGTCGAGGTATTCCCGTACTTCTGCCTGAAGTTCGAGTTCCTCGATCGTCAGTTCTGTTGCGTCGAAACGCATGGACGTCTCCGATCAGTTGATTCATCGACTGGGTTCATTGCAACGTATACAAAAATGTATACCATCTTGAATATGGCTGTCTGCCAACAGCACCCGGCTGATCGCGCGACTACCTGGCCAGCAAGACGGCGGAGCCGATCTCGAACAGACGCTCAGGCAGGTCGTCACGACGACGTAGTCGGCCGATACGCACGGCGTTCTCCACAACCGTCAGAGCAGCATTGACGGTGATTCTGGCCGTCGCGGGTTCAAGTCCCGGACGAACGTCGTCGAGCATCTTGACCCACAACGCGACGTACTCACGCTGATTCTGTTCACACGTGCGGCGGAACTTGTCCGGCAATTGGTCGAGCTCACTGATCAACAAACCGATCAGATGACGCTCGTTGATTGCGAAATCGATGTGTGCCGCAAGCAATCCCGCTAACGCGTCCTCCGGACCGGTTGCCGCAGCGAGCGCCTGCGCGACACCGATCCGCCGCCGCTCACCACCCCTCGAGACCGCCGCAATCAGCAGGTCGATCTTGGCATCGAAGTGGTTGTACACATTGGGCCCCGTAGTTCCGGCGGCCTCACCGATGTCCTCGGTGTTGACCGCCTGATACCCACGCTCGTCGAACAGACGAATGGCTTCGGTCAACAAGAGTTCACGCCTCGGCATCGCGACCGGAACGTGACCGGTCGGCGTCTCCACCTTCGCCTCGGAGTGGCCGAGCTCCGTGTGCACCGCCCGCTCCGCCAACTCTGCCAACAGGAGTTCCATCTGACGTCTCGGCAGGGACACTCGATGCGAGGACACGCTGTTGAAGACAGCGATGAGAGCCCAGGCGAGCAGATAGCTGTCTTCCTCGTCGAGTTCGGGGCGTTCCGTTCGGATCAGCGCAGCATCGCGGGCCGCAGCACTCTTGAGCGTCGCGCGCATTTCCTCCCGTTGCTCGTCGGGCAGGTAGCGAGCTTCGCGTTGCCACAGGAGCGACAAACCTCGACGACGAGATACCGACGCCGCAAGCTCGGCGATCATCGATTTCAGATCCTCGGACCCGGCGACCCGGTCGTAGAGCGACTCGATGCCCGCGTTGACCGCTGCGTAGAGAAGATCCGGCTTGTTCTTGAAGTGCCGATACAGGGCAGGCGCCGTGATTCCGACTGCCGCAGCCACCTGTGCAACGGACACGTTGTGATAGCCGTGCTCACGGAAAAGTTCGCCTGCAGCAGCAAGAATCTGCTGTTTGCGGTCGTGGGGCCGACGTACGACCATCGTGACTCTCTCCTTCGCGACAACTGGAAATCTCGAACAACCAAAGTTGCATCGTCAAACACACATCTATGAGTTATTATTCACTTATTGTCGGAAAACAACAGCTCATTCCGCAATTTTCTCTCAACATCTGGTTAGAGAACCTTACCTCACCTCAGAACCGGACACCTGGCTTCAGGGTACCGAGCCCAAGGAGAATCACGTGCAACGAACCGTCTACAACAGCGATCACGATACGTTCCGTCACATGATTCGGACGTTCATCGCCCGTGAGGTCGTCCCACACTTCCCGGAATGGGAGGAAGCCGGCATGGTTCCCCGGTCACTGTATCGACAGTTGGGTGACCTCGGAATATTCGGAATCGAGCTACCGGAGGAGTATGGCGGCGGCGGCGAGACGAGCTTCAAGTATCAGGCCGTGATCCGTGAGGAGACCGCACGGGCAGGGGTCACTTTCGGCGCCGACGTCGTCCACACGTGCCTCGTCCTGCCCTATCTGGTCGAGTACGGCAACGACGAACAGAAAGCGCGGTGGCTTCCCGGATTCCTCTCCGGTGAACTGATGACCGCCATCGCGATGACGGAACCGGGCGCCGGTTCCGACCTTGCCGGGATCAAGACAACGGCGAGACTGTCCGCCGACGGCAGCCACTACATCCTCAACGGATCCAAGACGTTCATCACCGGCGGAGTGCAGGCCGACTTGATTCTCGTGGTCGCCCGCACCAGTCCGGCAAGCGATGCAGACCGACGTGCTGGTCTGTCGATACTCTGCGTCGACACCACGTCGGAAGGCTTCAGTGTCGGCCGCAAGCTCGAGAAGCTGGGGCTACGAGCGCAGGACACCGCAGAACTGTCGTTCACAGATGTCCGCGTGCCGATCGAGAACCTCCTGGGCGACGAGGGTGCGGGGTTCGGCTACCTCACCCGAAATCTCGTCCGGGAGCGACTCGGCGCCGCGGTGGGGTCGTACGCGAATGCAAGCGCAGCAATCGAGTTCACGACCGCCTACGTCAAGGAGCGCGAGGTCTTCGGCACGCCTGTGGCTCAGTTCCAGAACACGAAATTCGTCTTGGCAGAATGCTCGGCAGAGGTTGCGGCCGCGCAAGCTGCGGTCGACCGCGCACTCGATCTGGACGAGATCCGTGAGCTGACCGTCGCGGATGCGGCGAGGATCAAGCTCTTCTGCACCGAGACTGCCGGCCGCGTCATCGACAAATGCCTGCAACTACACGGTGGATACGGTTACATGCGCGAGTACCCGATCTCTCGTCTGTATGCGGACACACGGGTCAACCGAATCTATGCGGGTTCGAGTGAAGTGATGAAGACGATCATCGCCAAGGACATCGGAATCTGACGCCAGTCAAGGACATTGGCATCGGACACGAGCTGATTCAGCCCCACCTCGTCAATCGAAGTGGGGCTGAATCTTTGTGATTTCACCTGATCAAGCAGGGAGGAAGATGCTCTTGGCTTCGAGGTACGCCGCCAGACCTTCCGGGCCGAATTCGCGCCCCACTCCCGAATTCTTGTAACCGCCGAAGGGACCAACGACGTCGAATCGTTGGCAGTTGACCGAGAAGGTACCGGTCCGAATCTGCCGTGCCACCTCGATGCCGCGAGCAGTGTCCGCGGTCCACACCGCTCCCGAGAGTCCGAGGTCGGAATCGTTGGCAATCGCGATCGCGTGAGCTTCGTCCTCGAACGCGATCAGGCAGACGACCGGCCCGAAGATTTCCTCGCGAGCAATCCGCATGGAGTTGTCGACGTTGCCGAAGACCGTGGGTTCGACGTACCAGCCTGTCGAAAGCCCCTCCGGAACAGACCCTCCCGTCAATATCTTCGCACCCTCTGCCTCACCGATTTCGACGTAGTCGAGCACTCGTTGCTGCTGCGCCGCACTGGTCATCGGGCCGATCACAGTCGCCGGATCGGTCGGATCGCCAACTTTCATCGCGGCGACCGCAGCAGCACACTTCTCTGCGATCTCGTCATATCTGCTGACTGGCAACAGAATACGCGTCAATGCGACGCAGGCTTGACCACTGTTGGCAAAGGATCCGGCCAGAATGTTGGGCAGCGCCCGATCGATATCTGCGTCTTCGAGGACTATCGCAGCCGACTTGCCACCGAGTTCGAGTGTCACTCGTGTGAGATTGGCGGCCGCAGCAGCCATGATCGCCTTACCTGCTGCCACCGAACCGGTGAAGGCCACCTTGTCGATTCCGGGGTGGGACACCAGATGTGCGCTCACGTCCCGGTCGGCTGGCAAGACGCTGAGCACTCCCTTCGGAAGTCCTGCCTGTGAACAGATCTCGGCCAGCAAGTTCGAATCGAGCGGCGTCTCCGGAGCCGGTTTCAAGATCACCGCACATCCGCTCAGAAGTGCCGGTGCAAGTTTCGCAGCGATCACCAACTGTGGCACGTTCCACGGAACTATTGCTGCCACGACACCCACGGGTTCGTGACGGATCAACATCGGGCCGCCGACGCCCTCACGCGACTCTTCGAACGGAAACTGCGCCGCAACGGCACACGCCGCGCCGTATGCCGCAACGGCTCCCAACACCTGCGTGCGCATCGCCGAACTGGACGGAGCACCGTTCTGCCGCGAGATCAGCGCTGCGAATTCCTCACTCCTGGCGAGAATCGCGTCCTTGATGCGGGTGACGACCGCGATGCGATCAGTAAGGGGTGTCTGTGCCCACTGTCCGGAATCACATGCCGCTCTGGCGATCTCCACTGCGCGGTCGACATCTGCCGTCGACGCCGCTGGGACCGAACCGATCACGCTCTCCGTATGCGGCGATATCACCTCGATGACGCCGCTGTCGGATGGTGTAACCCATTCGCCGCCGATGAATAGTTCGGTGTACTCGACACATGCTTCCATGCTCGCCCACTCCTCAGGTTTAGTGTTCAGCGGATCAGCACTCAGACCTCGCCGGTATGCCGTAGACCATTTATTTCAGATCATAAAGTTAATTTACAATAATGCAAACAAGCGACTACCCCGCTCTTGACACGGTTAAGGATTACGCCTTACCGTAGCGAAGGACTCCAACCGAACGAGTAAGGATGACGGACATGACGGCATTCGTGAACGGACAGATCTACCCGGTAGCAACCGATCCACTCGCTGCTTACGGGCCACTCGTGGCGTCGCGCACGGCGGAGGGATTCGACGTGTTGCCCTACACACGTTTCACACTCACTCCGACGACGCCTACCATCGGTGCAGAAATCTCGGGAATCCAACTGAGCGGGCAACTCTCGGACGAGACGATGTCGGAACTTCGCCGAGCACTACTCGAATGGAAAGTACTCTTCTTCCGCGATCAAACTATCGACCGCAGCGAACACCGAGATTTCGCGAGTCGATGGGGCTCACTGGAACAGCATCCGTTTTTCAAGTACACCCAACCAGGCCAGAGCGAAGCCGACATCGTCACTCTCGCCAAAGATGCGATGACCGGCGGCGTGGAGAACAACTGGCACAACGACGTCAGTTGGCACGAGTTCCCCTCGTTCGCAGCGGTCCTGCGTGCGGTCGAGGTTCCTCCGGTCGGCGGCGATACCTTGTGGGCCGATACCGGAGCGGCGTACGAACTACTCCCGCAGGACATCAAAGAACGCATTGATCGGCTTGTTGCCGAGCATGATTGGATCAATTCGTTCGGCAAGCACATGGATCCGTCGACGGTGGCGAAGTTGCGCCCACAGTTCCCTGCGGTTCGACATCCTGTGGTGCGGGTGATCCCCGAGACCGGGCGGAAGGTCCTCTTCGTCAATCTCAGCTTCACTCAGAGGATCGTCGGGGTATCCGAAGCCGAGTCCAACGAGCTACTCACCCTGCTCTACCGACACGTACATCGTCCCGAGTTCCAAGTACGCCTCAAATGGCGGAAGAATACGATTGCGTTCTGGGACAACCGAACTTGTCAGCACTACGCGGCCAGCGACTACTTTCCCGCTCGCAGAGTGATGGATCGAATATCGATCGTCGGCGACAGGCCTGTGGGCGCTCGCTGACACCGGAGTCTCAGGAGCTGACGAACGACTCGACCATCCGTCGTTCGTCGGTCTCGTCTGCGAGAGGCCATGCCAACAGCATCAACACGATCCGCACCACCCACTGCGACTTCTGCCCTTCGGGATCCAATCCGGCAAGTTCCAGTGCAGTACGCGGCAGCAGCGGCGAAGACACGAGATACTCGTCGATCCCGTTGGCCCGCGCTGCCGCAAGGCCGTGGCTCATGGCAGCGTCGGATCGTATCGCGTCGACGGCGACGAGAATCGACTCCACGATCCGCTCGTCGCCGTGCAGTGATTCGACGGCAGCCGCAACCTGCCTCACCACGGAAGCCGCACCTCGGGACAACAGCCCTTCGCGAATCGCGGACTTGCCACCCACGTAGCGGTAGAGCGTTGCCCGCGAACAGCCTGCGCGCGAAGCGACGTCGTCGGCATTGAACCGATCGAATCCGTGTTCTCGAATCAGCTCTGCTGCAGCCGCGAAGATGCGCTCGGTAGCGAGTTCACGACGATTACCGCCGGCCAGCCAATCGGCGGCGTGGCGCTCGTTCGCACCGGTCACTCTCCGTCACCTCGTCTCACTCTGAGACAGATTCAATCAGAAATCTCTACGTTCCGGAAGGCGGGGAGCCTCTGACCTGGGAGAAGCAGGGAAGTCAGAATGCGCGTGAGATTTTCTCAAAATGCCAGTTCAGAGGCATTTTCCACCTGTTGACTTCTCCTTCCGGGCCGTGAAATCTTCCCTTCGTGACACCATCGACGCTCGACATCAATCCCTTCCTCCCGTCGAACATCGACGACCCGTACCCGCTCTACGACGTACTCCGGCGCGAGCACCCCGTGTACCGAATTCCCGATACCGACTTCTATCTGGTGTCGACGTGGGAACTGGTCACCGAGGCCGTTTCCCGTACGGAGGACTTCTCCTCCAACCTCACCGGCGTGTTGGTCCGTACACCGGACGGTTCGGCCCTGACCTTCGATATGGACAGCGGCGGGCAAGCTGTTCACGTTCTCGCGACTGCCGACGAACCCGACCATCAGCACCAGCGCAAACTTGTGCTGCCGACACTGGTCGCCAAACGCATACGAGCACTCGAGCCGACGATGCTCGAGTACACGCAGCAGTTGTGGGACAACGGCTTCGACGGTCGACAGATCGAATGGGTCACGTCGGTAGCGGACACACTGCCGCTGCAGATGGTTGCCACACTGATCGGCCTGCCGGCACACGACCTCCCCCAATTGCTGGAGTGGTCGTACGACGGCACCGAACTTCTCAGCGGCATCGTGACGGCGGAACGGTTGACAGACGTCGTCACCTCGGCTGCCGAACTCACCGGGTACCTCTACAGCAAGTTTCGTGAGGCACGGGCGCACCCGGTCGACGATCTACTCGGAGACCTCGTCCGCTGCTGTGACGCAGGCGAACTCAGCGAAGACGTGGCCGTGCTGATGCTGGTGCAACTCGTCGGTGCGGGTGGCGAATCAACCGCCGGACTGATCGCCAACTCTGCACGGCTACTCGCCGAGCGTCCCGAGATACAGATCCAATTGCGCGAGGACCCGATGCTCCTGGGCGCGTTCCTGGAGGAGACGCTCAGACTCGAGTCGCCTTTTCGCGGACACCACCGACATGTCAATGCGGACACAACACTCGGCGGAGTGGCGCTACCCGCCGGAAGTCATCTCATATTGCTGTGGGGTTCGGCGAACCGCGACCCGGAGTCGTTCGCCGAGCCACAGGTGATGAACCTCGACAGGGCCAATCTCCGAGCGCATTTCGCCTTCGGCAAAGGCGCACATTTCTGTGTTGGGGCCGCGCTGGCTCGCCTGGAAGCTAAGACCGCAATCGCAGTCCTTCTCGAGAACAGTTCACACGTCTCAGTCGATTCCCAATCCCCACCCCGTTGGGTCCCCAGCATGTTCGTGCGCCGCCATCAGAGTTTGCATCTCGCTGTCACTGGATAAATTCACTCAGTTGTCGAAATCTGTGTAAGAAATACCAATACCGAATCAACATCGCTGCAGCGACTGAAGTCATTGCAGATGCTAATCCGTTACCCCGCATGGCCGGCATGGCACTAACTCGACAAGCGATCGACCAGCTATTCGCGCTCCCAATCTGCCTGCCACATCAGCTCCGGCCACAGTTTCTTTTCAGCTCTCACGTGTTTGAATGATCGAACTTTCGAAAATTGTTGTACAACATACCGATAACTCTCGCAACTCCTGACGCTTGGACGTTCGTCCGACTAGAATTCGGAGGTATGAAAACTATCAGTTACTCATTTCAGTGGCCTGGCGCGCTCTGGAGCACAGCCATAGGGATACTCACAGCCCTCGTACTTGCACTAATGGGTGGAGCACTGATGCCGTCGCTCGCTCACGCCGCAGATGGTGAGAGCGGAATCCTCGAGTACTCCGCCGACAACTCGACCTGGGGGGATACATCCAAAATCCTCTGGAGCACAGACATACTCATCCCCGGTGGGACCAACACAACCACATTCCACGTCCGAAACGCATCGGACCGCGCAGGTGAAGCACACTTCTACGTCGGAGATTACAAAATCAGCGACGGCATGGAAGCATTCCTTCGTGTCGACGTAAACGGCGCTACCGGCAATCCGCTCACCGTTACCGGCAATGTCGCCACACCGGGGACCCAGTTGAACTCGGTCCGCCTAGCACCGGGCGAAAGCGCCAAGGTTGCCTTCGTCATCGGAATGCCCTTCGAGGCAGGGAATTCCTCGCAGAACGGCAGTATCACGCCGAATTGGAGCGTGGACCTCACGCTCGATTCCACCGATACCCCTGTCACGCCCGGAGGAACCGGATCACTCGATTTCGGTTCCCTGAGCTTCGGTTCGGCTGACTTCGGCTCGGCGAGCTTCGGTTCACTCGACACCGGATCAGTGAAGACTGGATCTGTCAGCTCCGGATCGCTTGATGTCGGGTCGCTCGGCAAGCCGGTCACATACATCGGATAAGCAACCCCTACAACAACTCACAAAGTGAGGCCGGGTAGCAGATCTGCTACCCGGCCTCACTTCTGAACAGCTACAGCGCTCGTGCTGCCCGCACCGACATCATGCAGGAATCTGCACCAGGTTCACGTCGAATCGCGCCAAGTTCAACGACTGATCCATCGACAACGCTGTCGCGGCATCCTTGTCGAAGGTGAAACGTATTGTCACGTCGACGATCTTGCCGTCCTTCGACGTACTGACCACAGTTCCGTCGGCACCGACAGGCACTGGCACCCCGTCGAGCTTGACTTCGGTGACCGGCTTCAGCTGGGCAACCAGCGCAGCTCCCCCGGAGACCCCCAGATCACTGGTCGACAACTTCGCCTTCATTTCAGTTCCCTTGATCTCCAACGCGAAACTGGCGTGATAGGTCAGAATATCGCCCGGGACGACAACCATGGTCGACAGGTCGATCGGACCGTTCTGGTCCGTCCATGTTGGCGCGGCGACGGTTTTCAGCGCCAACGAACCGGATTCGACCGGAGTAGTCACGACAGGGGTAGTTGTAGCCGGAACGGACGTAGTCGTGGTGGGCTTGCCACCGCCGGACGAACCCAACGAGCCGGTATCAGCACAGCCAGTCAGGAAGGCTGCTCCGCCGAGCATGACCAGCGATACGCCGATCATTTTGGTACGTCGCGCATTCCATCGACTTGCGGGAACGATGCGGTCATTCATCCGAACTCTCCCGTCCCCGAATTCCGTCTCTTCTGTATGCATCACTTCTGCCCGTCGATCCAGGCAGCGATCTCTGCGGGAGCTTCGCCGGAGGGGTTCTTCTCCGAAACACCCGTTACGGCATTGACTCGATACACGTTGTCGCCGTCCACGATCCACAGCTCATCTGCGTCGGACTGCCACATCGCCGTTGCGGTAGCACTCACCGGCGTGCTCGACACCTCTGCACCCGAACTGTCCGTGACCACCACGGCGACGCTGGCGCCGTCCTGCATCAATGTTGCGCTGTAGCCCGTCAGCGACGTTTCCGCCGCACCCAATGCCACCGGCGCTTCCTTCGTGGTCGTGCTGATTGTCGTCGTTGCATCCGTTGTCGTTGTCGGAGTTGTCGACTGAGTCGTAGTGCTGGTCGAGGTCTCCGTTGTTGTGGTGGGACCGGTCGTGGTTGTCACGTCAGCCGTAGTGGGAGCCGTCGTCGACGTGCCTGTCGTTGCCGGCGTACTGGACGTGGTGGTCTCGGCAGCCGTCGTGGTTGTCGGTGCAACTCCGCGAGCAAGCTGCTCAGTTTCAGCGACAGCCGCGCCGGCGATCGAGCCTGCCTCACCTTGGCAGTAAATGCTTGTCTGAGACGCAGGTTGGCGTAGGTTCCACCCTCGCCAGTCCGTTGAAGACTCGCCCGTAATTCGATTGATCGTGTAGATGCGAAGCGTGTACGTATACGAGTTGAAAACGCTGTAACCAGCGTCTGTGTAGTAGATAGTGGATGAAACCTGGGTTCCTACTGCGGCACCAACACCCGGGTCGTATCCCCACGTTTTCATCAACGAGTTTCCGTTGTAGTAACGTGCCTCGTAGCGGTATTGGGGACCTATGTGACTCCACTTGACGGTGGATGATTGAGAGCCACCAATGCCGTTTGTCGTGCAACTGACGCTGCTCGTTGCGGGATTGATCTTCCCGCTCACGGTCATGGCACCACTCGTTGCGACCGCGGTGTCTGTGAAAGCCGCTGCGGTGCCACTAACCTGCGTGACACCGATCAGTGCAAATGCCGAAACACCGAGAATTGCAAACTTTCGCAGCGAGAACGCCGAGGGATATCCGCCTGTCCCGCTGCTCGACGAAACCATCGGAAATTCCATCGTTGCAGCGGCTTCCGTGTCCACGCTGCCAATTCCTCCGCTCGGACCGTCATCCGTATCCTTGCTGCGAGAGTTGGGCCGGAAGGCAATGACCACCAGTCCGCCGACCAGCGCACCACCGAGGAAGAGCGCGAGGGGACTGGAGAGCCAGGCAACTGCGTAGCCCAGACCCCCGACACTGTAGAAGATGCGGTCAGCTTCGGTGATGAAGTAGGGCTCCACGTCAGGCTTGGCATTTGCGTCACCCTTGAGAGTCACCGTGACAGAGTTGCCGGCCTGCTGGTCAAGTTCGTACACGCGGTGTGTGATGCGCGTGCCTTGGCCGTTGACGACGCTTACGACGTCGCCCACTGCGAGGTCGGTGGCGGGCACGGCACGGGCCAATGCCAAGGAACCAGTAGTGATTTCGGGAGACATCGAACCCGAACGGAAGACGAGGGGCTTGATGCCGAACAGCATCGATGCCGCGGCGGCGAGAACACAGATGAGTCCAGCCACCGCCCCTATTGTCAGAGCGAGTTCGCGACCGGCACGTGCCGATCTCGAACTGCCGGGAGTTGTGTGATCAGACATGGTCACCTCAGGCCGTCGTCGCCGCGAACTGGAACGAAACATTGATCGACTTGTTCTGTTGTGCCGAAAGCACTCCCGTATCGAGAGCAACCTTGAAGCACAGAGTCTCAGAACCTGTATTCGCAGCCAACTGACGGCCTGTTGTGATGATCGGAGTCGCGGCAGTCGTCGACAAGCCGACCGGGCCGGCAATCGGGGTTGTGCAACTCTGATCGAGAACAGTCACCTTCATGAAGGGGGCAAGCGCGGCCTCGCCTGTTGCGGTTGCTGCCATGGTGTATTTGAACTGTGCCGCGCCAGTGTTCTGTACCGGCAGAGTTGCTGTGACACTGTCGCCCGGCATCATGCCAGTCTTGGTCAACGCAGTGAAGCCGTAAGCAGTTGGATCTCCCGGGTCGCCGTTGAGCTTCATCTCGATCGAACCGGTGCTGAATACACCGGAAGTCGCTGTAGCGTTGTCAGTCCACGCAGCAAGAGTACCTACGGCGCCGAGGCCCAGGACAATTCCCGCGGACATGATCGCGCGTGCGCGACCGCTGGTTGCGCCCCGGACCAGACGTGTACCGAGCGAGGCGGGCGCCTGCTGCTCCTCGTGCTTAGACATGGCTGTGCCTTTCTTGCTGCTCAACTCGAGGCGCCGGCGCACTCGGTTCGGAGGGTTGGGGGTCTGCAGACGCAGATCGCCGCCGGGTACGGTCACGGACCGATCCGACGAACATGAACACGGCATAGATCGACAGCGCGCCGACGACTACCGTCAGCATCACCGAGCGCATCTGCCCCGTGATGGCGTTGTACACGTACCCGATGTACGGCACGCTGTACCACACCTTGCCGCGAATCTGCTCCGGTACAACGGGATTCTGATCCGCTATCGGATTTGCATCGCCTTGTGTGACGAAGGTGAGATCACCGGCGGAGTTGAGTCGCACCATCGTGATTCGGTGCGTAACCACATCGGGCTTCCCCGACTCGATTTGGTAGGTGATCGCATCACCTGCCTGCAATTGGGCAGCGTCCTGCGGTTTCACCACGATAAGGGTGCCGGGTGGATAGGTGGGCTGCATCGAACCTGTCAACACAGTGAAGGGCGTCGACCCCGTCAAACGTGGAACAACGACCGTCGACAACAGAATCGCCAGAACACCCAGCAGCAGAGCCCACGAGACGATATTGCGGATCCACCACCAAGCGCCGGTTCTCTGATCAGAACCCTTCACTGCGTGCGTCATACCGACTCCGCTTCGAATGAGAAGTGCACACTCGTGGAGACACCAGACGCAACGTCAGGACCGACAGTGCCACGCAGGCACAAGATATCGGTACCGCCGGCAGCGACCGTGCGCCATCCTGGAGCTGTCGGTACCTGAGCACCGACCATGGGCCCGTCGTAGATCGCGGTGCCGGAAGCTGCACCTTGGGCAGGGCAGCCAGCTTCGGAAGTCACCGGCGTCACCGCGAGTGAGAGCGGAACATCAGAGGAAGACTGCGTGACGTTCTGGATCCGATAAATGAGTGGAACGCTACCGGAGTTGTGAACTGTCAACGGAGCCTGTGCATATGCGTTGGGGAACATACCGGTAGCGCCCAGAGCAGTGAAGTCGTAACTGCTCTGGCCGCTACCGGCACTGCCCACCGTCAGGTCGAGGATCCCGGACTGGATCGTGCCACCGGACAGTGTTTCAGCGGCCGTCCACCGCGCGCTGGTCTGCTGCACCGATACGAAGATCAGTCCGATGACCAGCGCGGCGGCGGTTGCCCACCAACGATAGTGCTTACGCAAGCCTTAGACCTGTTCAAGCTTGACGTTGAAGTTCGCCAAGCTTGCCGACTGGTCCTGACTGGCGTTGTTGGCTGTGTTGTCAGGCAACACTGTGCCCTTGGGGAAGTCGAAGGTCACCACAACGTCAACTGTCGTGCCGTCGTTGGCTTCAGTCAGCTGAGTGAGCGGCTGCCCAGCGAGGGTGGTCGAGGTCGTGGTTGTCAGGGCAGTAGCCAACGAGCCGGTAATCGTGGTCGTGTCAGCAACAACTTGAGCCTTGAGATTCTTACCGTCGATACCGACCTTTACCTTGCCTGTGTAGGTGATCTTGTCACCGGGAGAAACGCGATAGGTCGCGATGTCGACATTGGTTTCCGTTGTTGCCCCATTGGTGACGGTCCAACTCGGCAGAGCAGAGGGGTCAGCGCTGAGAGTCAGATGACCTGCGGTGATCGTTCCGCCGGTCATCGGTGCGTTTGCATTCCACGCCGCCATGGTTCCCGCGCCACCGGCGAGGAGAAGTGCTGCTGCACCGGCCGCGACTGCGCCCTTGGTTGCCTTGTTCATGGAGAACACTCATTTCGTCTGGTCCCCGTGGCGGGGAGCTTGCAGGGTGAGAAAGCTGGTCGGATCCAGTCACGTGCGCCCTGGTACGGGCAGAGGGTTTCGTTCATCCGTGGTCAGTGAGGGGTCGTAGCGGTAAGTGCAGAGCGAGAGCGTGTTGCGGAAAGATTGCGAGCCGTTCTCACGAACGGGCCATTCCTCTCTCGTGCTGTCGACGTCCGCTTGCGTCGTTTAGATTTTTACCACACGTATCAGGAATTTTTGGCGAAAAACTGGTCGAATGTCCAGAAGATTGTTGAAACCTGAACTTGACTACAGAATCGCCTCTCACCTGGACCATTGAAAAGTCGCTGCGCTTTGTTGCAACCCGTTTGCTGAAGTAACTTTCGACCGGATGGTCCTCGCCGCCCGAAAATCAACTGAAACAGGTTCTACAAACTTTTGGTCTGTTTTAGGAATCGCTCGATTGCCCCTGCTTCAAAAGCAGCGACAATCGAGCAACAACTAAGGCGAACGCCCTACGCCTCGAAGACGGTCTCACCGCCGACAACCGTGCGCAGAACCGATAGTTCGTTCAACTCCCCGGCAGCGCTGCGCAACGGATCTCCGTCGAGCACAACGAAATCCGCCAAAAGTCCCACCGCTATCCGACCTTTGTCCGATGACTCACCGGTGAGACGAGCAGCAGCGCTTGTGTAGCCGGCCAGCGCGTCGGACGTGGACACCCGTTGATCTGCACCCAGAACATGACCTTCTCGCGTCACACGGTGTACGGCGGTGTTCATCGTGAAGAGCGGGTTCACGGGAGTGACAGGACAGTCGCAATGCAGCGCGTAGGCAAGCCCGGCCGCCACGACCGAAGCCACGGGGCTGATCCGCTCGCCGCGACCCGGTCCGAGGAACCGATCACGGTGCCGGTCTCCCCAGTAGTAGACGTGGTTCACGAAGATCGACGCCACCACCCCGAGTTCGACCATCCGCGCGATCTGATCCTCCCGCAATGTCTGAACGTGCTCGAGTCGATGTGAAACCTCGACGCCCCGGTGCGCTGCCCGCGCCGCGGCAATTGCGTCCAGTGCGAAATCGATGGCCTGATCACCATTGGTATGAATCGCAACCTGTCGCCCGGCAGCGTGATGCTCCTCGACGAGCGCCCCGAGTGCGCCTGCCGGGATTGCCATTCCGCCGCAGTGGCATCCATCCAGATCGTGGTACGGCTCGGTCATCGCAGCGGTGTGCAACTGAATCGACCCGTCCGAAATGAGTTTGACGCCACCCACCTGGACTCGGGTCGTCGGATCGGCGAGTTCGCCCAACTGATCGTGCACTCCGTGGCCGAGATAGAGACGCGCACGCAGACGCAGGTCACCATCGGCATCGAGTTGCCGGTACGCCTCGTACATCTCGGCCGTGACATACATGTCATGGAAGCTCGTCACGCCCACCGACGCCATGACTTCCTGCGCCCGCAGCATCGCGATCTTGGACGCATCCGGGTTCATCTCCGGAACAAGGCCGTGCACCAGAGACATTGCCGGAACCTCGCACAGTTCACCAGTGGGTACACCGTCACTGTCGCGAACGATGACACCGCCCTCCGGATCGACCGTTGCGGAATCGATCCCGGCCTTCTCAAGTGCAACCGAGTTGACGTAGATCCCATGAGCAGACAAGTGCCGCACCAGAATCGGATGCTCGGTGGAAGCTTTGTCCAGATCAGCCGCGGTCAGACCTCGATCTTCCGCCACGAGGCTGTCGTCGAAGCCCCACGCTTCGATCGGCTCACCGACTGGTGTGATCGCGGCCCGCGCAGCCAACGCCGTGATCAACTTGTCGACGGTCGGGCACGCACTTGTCGTTGCGTCGACCCCACTGAGCATCAAACCCCACATCATCGGATGCAGATGCGTCTCGATGAACCCCGGCACAACCACCGCGCCGGCGAGATCGACAACGGAAGTGCCCGAATCGGTCAGCGCCGAGATCTCGGCATCAGTTCCGAGGGCAACGAATCGGCCGTCCTTGACCGCCACAGCGGTCGGGTTTTCGCCGACCGCTCCGTCCATGGGCCTGAAGTCGCCGTTGATGTAGATGTGGTCAGCCGCCGTGGTCATACGCTTGTCTCCATTCGTTTTCCGACAACAGTCGTCGAGGACTTCTTCGCGGGTATCCGCGTCGCCACAACCACTCCGGCCAAAATCATTCCGGCACCCGCGAGTTGGACGAGAGTTGGGGTCTGCGCGAGCAGCACCGCGCCGAACACCATCGCCGACGCCGATTGCAACACAAGGCTGGCGGCGACTGCACTGGCAGGCAGACGCTGACTGGCGCTGGCCACCAGCAGCCACCCGATCACCTGAGACACCAACGCGAGCAGCACAAGCCAGCCTTGAGCTGCGAGCGAAGGCGTCAGATCCAAAGTTCCACTCACCAGGCCGTATGCACCTGCGGTGAGGGCAGTAGCTCCCGTCGAGACGAACATCGGCAGAGCCGTTCTACCCGCCGCCCGAGTAGCCAGACCCATCAGGAAGATGTAGACCGCGTAGGCACCTGCGGCAATCACGGCAAACGACACTCCGACAGCGGGATTCGATCCCGTGAGCGTCGTGCTCGTCCCGGCTACCAGAGCAACTCCGACGAAGAGCAACGGAAGGCTGGCGACCAGTTCTCGGCCGATCCGTTGGCGCAGAACAACATAGCCGAGGATTGCGACGAACAGCACCTGCAGGTTCAGTATCACAGTCGAAAGACCGGCCCCGATCGAATGAATCGACTCGTGCCAGAGCACCAGATCGATTCCGAGGAAAGCGCCGGCGAGTAGAGACTTCACGATCCAGGGTGCCGCCGTCGACGGTCGTGGTGACCGGCGGCGCTGGACGAGCACGAGCACGCCGAGAGGGATGAGCGCATAGAGACACCGAAAGAATGCACCCGTCGACGGAGACACTCCCGAGAGTTCGTAGAGCACCGAGGTCAACCCGAGGATGCATGCTCCGGCGACGACTACGCGCAGGTCACGGCGGCGTAGTTGATCGCCGGACAGCTCGCGAGGCGATACCTCATCACTCATGGTGATAATGTATCACCCACACGGGGACTGTCATACGGGGGAAGATGCGTGCATGAGAACTCCGGTGACCCGTGAACGCGTGATCGCTGCCGCAGCCGACCTGGTCGACAGCAAAGGCGCCGACGCTCTGGTACTGAGTCAACTCGCCGAGACCCTCGACGTCCGGCAGTCAGCCCTGTACAAACACGTCGACGGGGTCGACGACGTCCACCATCAACTCAGCCTCCTCGCACGCAACCTTCTCGCCGAACAACTGCGCGCCGCCGCGGTCGGTCTCTCGCGCGACGACGCCGTCATGGCGCTCGCCGACGCATGGCGTGCCTTCGTCCGAGTGCACCCCGGTCTCTACGCCATCACCGACCGCTACCCCACCGCTCCGCACCCTGATCTGGTCTCGGCCGTCGGTGAGGTGGTCGACGTGATCAACAAGGTGATCGCGGGATACGGTCTGAGCCCGGATGATTCGGAGCAGGCGGCATGGTCTCTTCGGAGTGCGCTGCACGGTTTCTGCATCCTCGAATCGGTCGAGGGCCAACCGGCCGGCACCGACCCGGATCGGGTGTATCGAAGACTGGTCGAACTTCTCTGCGCCGGTATTGCTCGTATGTAAATACCGGCTCCTGTTATCGTCGGATGAAACGACACAGACCACAAAGGATCAGACATGGTTGGTGAACTCGACATCTCCGGATAAAACCGGGCATGACGGCCACCGGCAGACGCTTCGAGCGCTGCCGTCGTGGCCATGTTGTCGTTCACTCACCCGACTTTTTGCGGAGCAGCGTAGCCGCGCCCGCACGACACCTGAGGTCTATTCATGTCCGATACCTACATCGTTTGCTCGAATCTGTCTTTTGCCTGGCCGGACGACACTCCGGTCTTCGACGAATTGTCCTTCTCCGTGCCCGGTGGCCGAACCGGGCTGGTCGCCCAGAACGGCGTCGGGAAAAGCACTCTGCTCAGATTGATCGCCGGCCAACTGCGCCCACGCGCCGGCAGTGTGTCCGTCGACGGCGTTCTCGGATACCTTCCGCAGGACCTGCCACTGACGGGCGATCTGACCGTTGCCGAGGTCTTGGGCATCGCCCCGACGCTCGCTGCGTTGGACGCCGTCGAATCCGGGGACACACGAGAAGAACACTTCACCACAATCGGGTCCGACTGGGATATCGAGGAACGAACGCGTGCCCAACTCGGTCGACTCGGTTTGGCCGACATGACGTTCGATCGTCGCCTCGACACTCTGAGCGGCGGGCAGGTCGTCTCGCTCGGACTGGCAGCTCAACTCCTGCGACGCCCCGATGTCCTTCTCCTCGACGAACCCACCAACAACCTCGACCTGGACGCGCGCCGCAGGCTTTACGACGTTCTCGACGACTGGAGTGGTTGTCTGTTGGTAGTCAGTCACGATCGAGGACTACTCGACCGCATGGACCGCATCGCCGAACTTCACAGCGGCGAGATCAGCTTCTACGGTGGCAATTTCACCGACTACGAAGCCGCGGCACGCTCTGCTCGCGAAGTGGCGGAGAAGAACATCCGCAACGCCGAGCAAGAGGTCAAGCGCGAGAAGCGCGAACTGCAGCAGGCCCGAGAACGCGCTTCACGACGCGCAAGTAACGCCGCCCGCAATCTCGGGAACGCGGGCTTGCCCAAGATCTTTGCGGGGACCATGAAGCGCAATGCTCAGGAGTCGGCCGGCAAGGCCAACGAGACACACCTCGCCCGGGTCGACGCGGCGAAGGACCGGCTCGATCAAGCCGGCCGCGCTCTTCGAGACGACCAGACGATTTCACTCGAATTGCCCGGCACTCACGTACCCGCCGGACGCATGGTGTTCCTTGGTGAGCGAATGCAATTCGCGTTCGGCGATCGTGCGATCTTCACCGACCCCGGCATTGACCTGGCCATTCGAGGACCGGAGCGCATCGCCTTGACCGGGCCGAACGGCGTCGGAAAGTCGACGTTATTACGCATCGTCGACGGCGATGTGGCGCCGACTTCCGGTGAGGTCAAACGAGCCGACGGTCGAGTGGCATACCTGTCGCAGAGGCTCGACCTTCTAGATCCCGCACGGACCGTCGCAGAGAACTTTGCATTGTCCGCTCCGGGACTTCCGGCACCGGAACGCATGAACATCCTGGCGCGCTTTCTCTTTCGGGGTGCGGGTGCTCACCTACCCGTCGCTGCGCTCTCGGGCGGTGAACGATTGCGGGCTACGTTGGCGTGCGTGCTCTTCGCCGATCCGGCCCCGCAACTGCTTCTTCTCGACGAGCCGACCAACAACCTCGACTTGGTGAGCGTCGCGCAACTCGAAAGCGCCCTGAACGCGTACCAGGGGGCGTTCGTGGTGGTCAGCCACGACGAGAGATTCCTGGCCGAAGTGAAGGTCGAACGCTGGCTGAGGCTCTCGGACGGCCGTTTGACCGAGGTCGCCGCACCGGAGGCAGCGGGCTGATCCGAGCAGTGAACAGACGAAAGGCCTTCACACACGATGTGTGTGAAGGCCTTTCGTCTGCATGGCCGGTCAGGGAGTTCTGGTAAAGACCGGGTCGTCGAACGATCGACGTTGTGTCACCCAGTCCGTGGGCAAGACGTTCTCGATCACGTCTTCACGGGACTCGTCGAACACGACGATGCGATCGGCGATTCGCCACTCACCACGGCGCCTTTCGAACCTGTCGACGTAACGGCACTTGATCGTCGCAAGCGTCTGCACCGACCCCGAACCGGAACGCTCCTGACGGAGGAAGCACAAGCAGTACGACTCGCACTGAGCGACATCGCCGTTGACGTCGATCAGTACGTTGGAGATGCAGTGAATCGACGAGTCGATCGTCTTGTGCCTGAGCTTCATGTCTTCGATGAGCCCGTCGACGGTTCCGATGTAACCACCGTGGTTGTCTATTGCGTCGTCGAAGTAGCAGAGAGCTACGCTGTCGAAATCCTTCCGATCGACGGCCCGAGCGTAGCGATACAGAACTTCGGTGATTTCTTGCTTGTCAGCGAGGGACACGGTCAGGCTCCTGTTCTCACGAGGTGATCAATCAACCTGCAGTTCGACACCCTTGGTCTCCTTGATGAAGAAGACCGTGACGAGGGTGATCACGGCACAGAACACGAAGTATCCGGCCGGGGCGAGAGAGTTACCGGTCAAGCTGATGAGATAGGTGGCGATGAATGGCGCGGTGCCACCGAGGAACATGTTGGTGACGTTGTTACCCAATGCCAGACCGCTGTATCGCACAGATGCTTTCAGCATTTCGACATAGGTCACGTACGAAGCACCGTTGACAACGGAAACGCAGATGAAGAGAACAGACTGACCGACTACCGCCTGCCAGATACCAGAACCGGCCATCATCATGAACATCGGGATTCCGAGAACCACTGCGGCGGCACTACCGGCGAACAGCACCGGTCGACGCCCGTACTTGTCTGCCATGTATCCCGAGATCGGCAAGGTGATGACGCCGAGAACCAGTGCAAGAGAAGTGGAAAGGAACGCAACCCGTGACGAATGACCGCCCGTGGTCTGCAGGTAGGTAGCGGCGTACACCGAGGCGATGTAGTAACCGCCGGTGATGAGTGCGCCGAGCAGGATGATCTTGACGACGCTGCCGCCGGAGGTGCTGAGCAGTTCCCGGATGGGCAGCTTCTTGGTCTCACCCTTGTCCTGCAGTTCTTCGAACTGAGGAGTGTCTTCCATCTGGCTACGGATCCAGATACCGATGCCACCGATCAGCAGGCTGAGCAGGAACGGGATTCGCCACGCCCATTCGAGGATCTGCTCCTGCGAGAACACCGAGGTCAGGCCGAGCGCCATGAGCGAAGCTGCAAGCGAACCCAGGTAGGTGCCGGTGTTGACCATCGACGTCTGTGTGGCACGCCACCGCTTGGGAGCGGACTCGGAGACGAACGCGTTGGCGCCGCCGAGTTCACCGCCTGCCGCGAAGCCCTGAAGGCAACGAGCCAGAACGAGGATGGACGTGGCCCACACACCCAGCGTGGCGTATGTCGGCAGCAAGCCCATGCCCGCTGTCGCCAGAACCATCAGAAGGATGGTCCAGGAGAGAGCATTCTTTCGGCCGTACTTGTCGCCGATGTGGCCGAAGAAGATTCCGCCGGGCACGCGTAGGAAGAAGGCCACGGCAAATGCTGCAAAGGTACCGAGCAGTGCCGCATTCGGGTCGTGGGAGACGAAGAACAGCGCGGCGATGGTGGTGGCCATGTATCCGTAGATACCGAAGTCGTAGTACTCGACGACGGTACCGACGATGGCCGCGCGAATTACCTTCGTCGTCGACTGTCGTTCGGTTGCCACGCTGCTGCCCTCAGTGGATTCGGCTCTCGCCATGGTCTCATTCTCTGACATGTTGTTCCCTGCCTGGATTGGATACTGACTGGATTCGGTGCCGCGCAGACGTCGGACGTCAAGAGTGCGCGATGGAATGGACCGGTGCGCTGTCAGCGCTGGTCCTGGTGTACTTCGCCGCATTACGTCCCGCTACGCGGCCCATGGTCAAAGCGTTGGCAACTGCATTGCCGCCGCCCACGTATCTCAGTCCGAGGATTCCGGCGCCGGCCTCACCCGCGGCGTACAGACCCTCGATAGGTACCCCGGTGCTGCCGAGCACGGCCGCATCGGTGTTGATCTCCATTCCCGCGTGCGTGCAGACGAGCTCTGCCGGAAGGATTTTCGCGGCATAGAACGGAGCTGTCGCAATAGGATCCGGGTTACCGACGGCGCCCTTGTTCCGCAGCGTGCGATGGCGGAGGAAGTCGTCGTCGTGACCGCTGGGCAATTGCTCGTTCCATCGACGCAGGGTTTGCGTCAAATTCGCAACCGGAACACCCGTCGCCACTGCGAGGTCTTCGATCGTGTCCGCGCGAATCGTGCCACCGGCGGCGACTTCTTCCTCGATACGTTCGGGATTCCAATCCGCATATCCCGGAGCCAGATTCACGCGAGCGTTCTCGTCGAAGATCATCCAACCGTATCCACCCTGATGGTCGATGATGCCGGTCGAGACCGCGTACGAGCTGTCCTCGTCCATGAATCGACGGCCGTCCTGGTTGACGTAGATCCGCGACTTCGGCGGAAAACCGGCCTGCCAGTGATGGAATCGTTGGAAGTAGACGGTGGGCAGCATCAGGCCCCATCCGTCGCCCACTACGGAAGCACCGAGGTCTTCGGCAAAACGAAGATGGTCTCCGCGGCTCCCCTCGGCTGCGACGACGAACAGTGAGTCTCCGGCCTTGTTCGCGTCCGGGAAGTGGCGCTTGACCAACCCCGGATCTTGCGCGAATCCACCGGATGCAACAACGACGGCGCCCGCAGGTACCTCGATGTCGTCGGCGACAACACCGACAACCCGACCGTCTTCCTCCATCAACTTCTGTACTCGCGTCCCGAAGATGACCTCGATGCCGTGCTTACGACGCGCTTTGTCGAGCACCTGAATCAGTCCGTATCCCTGATCCTTGGGCACGTGGCCGCGCCAGACGTCCTCGACGCCGGCCTGCGCGAGCCCCGGCTGGTGTGCGTTGCCCGAGATCGCCGCGGGAACCTCGACGCCGAGTCCGATCAGCCATTCCAGTGTCGGACCGGCGTTTTCGCAGAACGCACGAATCAGCCCGGGTGAGAGCATCCACTGGTTGAGGTCCATGTAGTGCTGGAAGAACTTCTCCGCCGAGTCGTCGACGCCGAGGCCGGCCTGCACGCTCGTTCCGGCGGCCGTGAAGATACCGGCCGACAGCGCAGTGGATCCACCGAGTTCGGTTTCGGACTCGAACAGCAGAACGGATGCGCCTTCTTCAGCTGCGGACACTGCAGCGGCGAGGCCTGCTCCACCGCCGCCGATGACAACGACGTCCCAGTGCTCGGTCATGAAAGTTCTCCAGTCTCCGCGATGATGCGGTGGTAAAGACCGTTCGACACCAACCCGCCGTCGACAGTGAGTTCCGTACCGGTGGTGTAGGTCGAACTGTTCGAGAGCAGGAACAGCACTGCTTCGGTGATCTCGTCGAGAGTTCCCATGCGTCCGAAGGGAACCGACTTCAGCGATGCGGCGACGAAGTCGTTTGCGCCGCCGAGCAGCGCTGTGCCGACCAGTCCCGGGTGCACAGAGTTGACGCGAATCCCCCACTGCGCGAAATTGCCTGCGGCCGACTTCGACAGACCGGTCAGACCCCACTTGCTCGACGAGTAAGCCGGAGAAAAGTATCCGATCTGACCGGCAATGGACGAGATGTTGACGATCGATCCACCGCCACTCTCACGCATCAGCGGTGCCACCGCCTTCATACCGTAGAACGGGCCGAAGAGGTTGATCTTCATGGTCAGTTCCCAGATGTCGTTCGGGGTGTCCATGAATTCGAGCCGCCGCGAGATGCCGGCATTGTTGACCAGTCCGCCGAGTTCTCCACGAGTAGTGCGAATTTCGTCGACGACCCGGACCCAAGCTTCGGCATCGGTGACGTCGAGGAGATGAGCCGAAGCTGATCCACCGGCCGAGACGATGTCGTCGACCACGGCGGATGAATCGGAAACATCGGCAATGCAGACGTGCGAACCACGGGCCGCGAGGGTCCGTGCGTGGTGCGCTCCCATCCCGGCAGCACCGCCGGTGACGAGAACGACGCCGGGGTATGTCATGGACTCAGACATGCCGCGAACCACCGTCGACCGCAATGCTGTGCCCGGTGACGTAACGCGCGCTGTCCGAGAGCAGGAACAGCAGCGGTCCGAAGACCTCTTCGGGCGAGCCCAGACGATGCAGCGGCACCGCGTCGAGTGCGTTCGCGAGTGCGATCGGATCTTCCTGGACCCACTTCGTCATCGCCGTGTCGATGTAGCCGGGCGCGATGGAGTTCACCCGAATACCCTTGTCGCCGAACTCCACTGCGAGAGACTCCGTGAGGTGCGCGACGGCGGCTTTCGACGTGCAGTATGCGCCTCTCCCCTTCCGCACCCGCAGTGCAGATACCGAGGACATGTTGACGATGGCGCCGCCGGGACCGAGGTGGCGCGCCGCCGCCTGAGCGCCGTAGAGCACTCCTTCGACGTTGACACTCAGCGTTGCGCCGATCTGCTCCGGGGTGATCTCCTCGGCCAGCGCGAACGGGAAGATACCCGCATTGTTGATCCAGAAATCGACCCGGCCGAACTCCTTCAACGCCAACTGGGCAAGCAGTTCGTGCTCGTCGGGCTTGGTGACGTCGACCCGAGCTCCGACGACGCGACCCGGCTTGTCCGCCAGTGCATTCGATTCCAGGTCTGTGTTGATTCGTGCGGCCGTGGCGAGCATCTGCTCTTCGTTGATGTCAGCGCCGACGACGTGTACGCCGCGTGTTGCCAGTCCTTCGGCGAACGTCGCACCCATACCCTGGGCCGCGCCGGTCACCACTGCGACCTTGCCTGCCAACTCCGGGTACACCGCCGACATCTGCGTCACAACGGTACGGCCCGGGTTCGTCTGGTCAGAGCTTTCGGTCATGATGTACTTCTCCTACTGAATATTGTTGTGCAAGAAACTTTTCGGTACTTCAGCCTTGTTCGGACACTCGAGGTGCGTCGTCTCGGGAGACGGTGCGGCGGGCGATCTTCCATTCCTCACCGACCTGAACCATGCGATCAGCAACAGTCGTCATCCGCACCAGTCGCGACTCGCCGCCGCGCGCGGTGGCAAAGATCTGCAGGTACCCGTTCACTGCGAGGGCACTGTCGCCCACCGCTTCGACGACGACGTTCGTCACAACATGCCGATGCACCTCGTCGACGGCTTCCGCCGCAGCGTAGAAGCGAGCAGCGAACGCTGCAAGGTCGTCGAAACCGACCACGGGTTCCGGATAACTGGGGGAATGAAATTCACCGTTGTCGGTGAATGTCTGCGCCCAATCCTGGTGGCGCCCAGAGTCTATGCAATGACTCTGATGGCCGTACAGCTGGTGGATTGCGACAACATCCTCCGTTGCCACGACGCGATAGTTGCTCATGAAGGTTCTCTCCGAACACGCTGTGCTGCATCTGCCCGAAGGTTGTGCAGCTCCGTCAAGTGTGCGATAATCGCACACACTGTGCGATATGTTCAAAGCGTAGGTGGCATACCTCACAAACGTCAAGAAAGGGATTTGATGTCAGAGCTGAGCGAGGAACACCGACCGCGCAAAAGTGCAGTTCAAGTGGACTCCAGCATGTCGAAAACGCTGCACCACGGACTCGAGATCTTGGAACTCCTGACGTCCTACCCGCATGGCCTTTCGGTCACCGACATCGCCGACGGAGTGGGAGTCCACCGAACCGTCGCCCATCGGTTGATTCGAACACTCGAGGCACATCACCTGTGTCGCAAGGACTCCTTCAAGCGCGTCACTCTCGGCGCCGGCCTGGTCACCCTCGCCGAACCGGTGGAACAGGATTTGCGCACTCTCGCCCGCCCGATACTTCAAGAACTCGCCGAGGCCACCGAGGCGACCGCGCACCTGGTGGTCCGCGAGAGCGCCACCGAAGTGCGCGCACTGATGGTGGTCGAGCCGCGCAGCGCCAAGGTTCACGTCGCGTTTCATCCAGGGCAGGTCGATCCGATCGACCGCGGCTCCGCCGGGCTTTCCATCCTTGCTTCACTCCCGCCGACGAGCGGGGAACGAGAGGAAGTGGCGGCCGCACGCGCACGCGGCTACGCAGTGACCGTCGGCGAAGTCATCCCGTCCGTCCTGGGAATCTCGGCAGTGATCCCCGGCCGACGCCGCGACGCCATCTCCAGCCTCGGAATTTCCGTCTTCGACTCCGAGGACCAAGCAGCGCTGGGCGCCGAGGTCATGGCAGCTGCAAAAACCCTAGGCAGCATGTTGCGCTGATTCAGGCAACAGGCTGATCCGAACACCAGTCGAGCCCCGGGAATACCCGGGGCTCGACTTTGTTGACTCCTGATGAGATAGTTGAACAATCAACTACCTGACATCAGCTTCACGGATACAAGGAGTACGACATGCCTGCTGTGACAGTCGAGAACATCTTGGCCCTGCCCCGCCTCGACGAGCCGGCAGAGTCAGCAGTCGACCGCCCCGTCAAGAGCATCACCACCGCACCGGTCGGATACGAAGGTGAAGGCTTTCCCGTTCACCGCGCCTTCGCGGGCATCGACCTCTCCGCTCTCGATCCCTTCATCCACATGGACCAGATGGGTGAAGTCAACTACGCACCCGGAGAGCCCAAGGGCACTCCGTGGCACCCGCACCGCGGCTTCGAAACCGTCACGTACATGATCGACGGCATCATGGAGCACCAGGACTCCAACGGCGGCGGCGGTGTGATCGGCGGCGGCGACACCCAGTGGATGACCGCCGGCGGCGGCATCCTCCACATCGAAACTCCGCCGGAGCACCTCGTCGTCAGCGGTGGCCTGTTCCACGGCGTCCAACTGTGGGTCAACCTGCCCCGCGACAACAAGATGGCAGCGCCGCGGTACCAGGACATCACCGGCAACAAGGTGGCCCTGCTTTCCTCGTCGGACGGCGGAGCCCTGGTACGCGTCATCGCCGGAGACATCGCCGGCCACGCCGGACCCGGATCGACCTACACGCCCATCGCGCTCTCCCACACCACTGTCGCCCCGGGTGCGAGCCTGACTCTTCCCTGGAACCCCGAGTTCAACGCCATCGTCTACGTGCTCGCCGGCGAAGGAACGGTCGGAGCCGAGCGTCGACCCATTCGAACCGGGCAGACGGCTGTCTTCGGACGCGGTGACTCCATCACCGTCGCCGCTTCCGATCGCCAGGATTCACGGACCGAATCCCTCGAGGTCTTCATCCTCGGCGGCAAGCCGATCCGCGAGCCGATCGCCATGGCCGGACCGTTCGTCATGAACACCAAGTCCGAGGTCATGCAGGCTTTCGAGGACTTCCAGGCCGGACGCCTCGGATCCATCCCGGCAGCACACGAGAAGCTGAGCTGACATGTCGTCGACGGTCGTCCAACGAGCGGACGAACGTAGGCACCTCGACTACGGCTGGCTCACGGCGCGTCACAGTTTCCCCTTCGCGGGAAACTTCGATCACGCCGCGTACGCACACGGACTTCTCTTGGTGAACAACGACGACATCATCGAAGCCGACTCCGGCTTCGACACCCATCAGCACCGCGACACCGAGATCGTGACGTGGGTGCTCAGCGGATCGCTGGTTCACCAGGATTCCGCCGGGCACTCCGGTGTCATCCATCGGGGCCTCGCACAGAGAATGAGCGCCGGCTCCGGAATCCTGCACTCCGAGCGCAACGATCGCTGGCGGGCCGATGGCTCCCGTGTCACCGAACCCGTTCACCTCGTCCAGATGTGGATTCCGCCGGACGAATCCGGAGTCACTCCGAGTTATCAGGAACTCGACATCAATTCCGAACTCGACGGTGGCGGCCTGATCACCTTGGCGTCGGGGATGCCCGCGCATCGCGATCACAGCGCGATCAGTCTGCACAACAAACATGCGGCACTTCATGTTGCACGCCTCGAGACCGGCGGGTCGGTATTCCTACCGGACGCACCGTACGTGCACGGGTTCGTTGCCAGCGGCACCGTCGACGTCGAGGGAGTCGGACTACTCGGAGCGGGAGATTCGTTGCGACTCAAGGATACTGGAGGTCACCTCGTCCAGGGAATCGACGATGCCGAGATACTCGTGTGGGAGATGCACGCGTCGGCGAACTGACGACACCACCGAGTACGCCCAATGCTCGGACTACACAGCAGGTTCGTCGTAGGGTGGATGCCGGTAGTGGTGGATCCGGCAGTGGTGGATCCCGGTGGCACAGAAGGAGGAGCCATGGCATCTGGTCGAGCACAGGCCCCACGGACGACACCGCACATCGATGTGCACCGCTCCGGTGATCGCTTGAAATCCCGCGTCTCCTGGCTGGATTCGAAGCATTCGTTCTCGTTCGGACAGCACTACGATCCGGACAACACCCATCACGGACTGCTGCTCGTGAACAACGACGACACCGTACTGGCGGGAACCGGCTTCGACACCCACCCCCACAAGGACATGGAAATCGTGACGTGGGTGCTTCGCGGTTCACTCGTGCACCAGGACTCCATCGGCCACAGCGGCGTCATCTATCCCGGACTCGCCCAGCGTATGAGTGCCGGCACCGGAATCATGCACAGCGAGAAGAACGATTCGTGGCGCCTCGGCGGCGAACAGCATTCCGACCCCGTACATTTCGTGCAGATGTGGGTGGTACCGGACGAAGGCGGACTCACACCCGGGTACGAGCAACTCGAGATCGACGACGAACTGCTGCGCGGCGGTCTGATCCCGGTCGCCTCCGGCATGGACCGTTACAAGGATCATTCGGCGATTCGCATCAACAACAAGAACGCTGCCATGCACGTCGCTCGCATTCTGCCCGGCACCTCCGTTCATCTTCCCAGCGCACCGTTCCTGCATGTCTTCGTCGCGCAGGGCACCGCCGAGATGGAGGGTGTCGGCACACTGTACGAGGGCGATGCCGTCCGGTTGAGCGATTCGGGTGGGCAGCAACTGACCTCCGACGCCGGGGCCGAAGTCCTCGTCTGGGAAATGCATTCCCGTATCGGAGGTTGAGACCCGGTCTCGGCCGGACTGTGCGCGCTGGAGATACTCGACGGATGAGCATCGACAACTCCGCCGCGCCCGTCAAGAAGCTTGATCCCCTCAACACCTTGATGGGTGTGCGTGCCGTGTCGGTTGTGCCCGGGGACCTGGGCTTCGCCCAGTCCGTCGGCCCGCGATTCCACGATCACCGTGGCAAGACCGTGCTCGGTTCCATCGGAGTCATGATCGACGGAGCCATGGGCGGCGCGGTGTACTCGGGACTGACTTCCGGGCATCAGTCCGTACTCGCGCAGGTCACGGTCAGTGCCGGTGCAGACATCCCCGCCGTCGCGGACGTCGGTGCCACCGGCACACTCGTGCATCTCGACGACGGCGTCGGCCTGGCTTCCGGGCAACTTCACGACGACAACGGCACCCTCCTGGCCGTGATGGCCGGCCGTGCCATGGTGGTCTCGCGTCCTCCCGTCGTGGGAATCGACGACTACGTGGAGGGTGAGCCACTGCCCGTCCCGGTACCGGAGAAGACCAGCGACCTGCGCGGGCTGTCCGGATCCGACGTCGTCGAAGGAATCCGCGACGGCAAACTCGAACGCGGCCCGCTCGCCGGACTCCTCGATCTTGCGGTCGTCGAGGTGACCCCGGGTTCCGTCGTGGGCGAGTTCGACCCGGTCACCTGGATGGCCAACCCACTGGGCGCTGTTCAGGGCGGTGTCTTGATCTCGGCGGTCGACGCGGTTACCGGCCTGGCAGCACAAACCCTGACCAGCATCGATCAGGACTATCGCGTCCTCGACCACAAGATCGACTTCCTGCGCTCGCCGGACATCGGTGGACCGATCATGCGCGCCGAGGCCGTCGTGATTCGTGCCGGGCGCAGGCTCGCGCTGATCGAAACTCGCATCGTCGACGCCGGCGGACAGGTCTACGTGCGGGCCACGTCGAGCATCCAGATGCTCTCCCAGCAAGTTCACAGCGGATAACCAGTTCCGCACCAGGCCGCCCGTCCACCATTGAGACAACAGCCCACACAATGGAGGTACAGCGGCGTGAACAAAGACATCGAAGCAAGCCGGCTACGCGTGAGCCGTCGACGGGCCCTCGCCCTCGGCGGAACCATCAGTCTCGGCGGGCTCATCGCAGCGTGTTCCGGTAACAGTGGCACCGCCACGACGACTTCAACTGCGGCTGCGTCGACGACAACCGCGTCCGGAACTTCCGCCGCTGCCACGTCCGGCGATGCCGTCACCGCGCTTCTGGCCAAGGCGCCGCAGTGCGTCATGAGCAAGGAAGAGACGCAGGGGCCCTACTGGTTCGACGTCGACTCCATTCGCGGCGACATCCGCGAAGACCGTCCGGGCACCACACTGCAGGTGGCAATGCGCGTGCAGGACAACAGCCAGTGCAACGTCGACGGCAGCATCGGCGCGGTCTCCAACGCCGTCGTCGAGATCTGGCACTGCGACGCCGGCGGCGTGTACTCCGGTTTCGAATCCGGATCCCTGAGCGCCAACGGCGGTGGCGGCGGCGGAACTCCCCCGGCCGGCGGAATGGGCGAACCTCCGTCAGGTGCACCCGGGGGTGGAATGGGCGAACCTCCGTCAGGCGCACCCGGAGGGATGGGCGGCGGCATGGGTGGTTCCGGTGAGACCTCCGACGGTTCGTACAGCGTCGGTGACACCGAAGCAGCCACCACCGACGACGGCACCTACCTGCGCGGTGCCCAGACCACCGATGCAAACGGCATCGCGCAGTTCACCACGATCTTTCCCGGCTGGTACATGGGCCGCACCACCCACATTCACGTCAAGGTGCACATCGACAAGAAGACGGTCCTCACGTCGCAGACCTTCTTCGACGAGCCCCTTCTCGACGAGGTGTATTCGCAGTCCCCGTACAGCGAGCACACCGGTCGTGAGAACAACACGAACAACGCCAGTGACGGCATCTACGACGACACCGGCCTCATGACCGTCGAGAAGCAGTTGGACGGTTCCTACCTCGCCGTCATCAACCTCGGTATCGACGCCTGAGGTAGGAGCCTGACTCAGCTGCCCACGTATGCCGCGAGGTGCTTTCCGGTGAGGGTGGAGCCGTCGGCAACCAGCTCCTCGGGAGTGCCCTCGAAGACGATCCGGCCACCGTCGTGACCGGCACCCGGGCCGAGGTCGATGATCCAGTCGGCATGCGCCATCACGGCCTGGTGGTGCTCGATGACGATGACCGACTTACCGGAATCGACGAGTCGATCGAGCAGGCCGAGCAACTGCTCTACGTCGGCCAGGTGCAGTCCGGTGGTCGGCTCGTCCAGGACGTACACACCACCCTTCTCCCCCAGGTGTGTTGCCAGCTTGATGCGCTGACGCTCACCGCCGGACAGCGTCGTCAGCGGCTGGCCGATCGTGAGGTATCCGAGCCCCACGTCGACCAGTCGTACGAGGATCTTGTGCGCCGCAAGCGTCTTGGCCTCACCGTCGCCGAAGAACTCCTCGGCCTCGGCCACCGACATCGTGAGAACCTCGTTGATGTCCTTGCCACCGAATTTGTACTCGAGAACTTCCGCCTGGAAGCGCTTGCCCTCGCACTCCTCGCAGAGCGTGGCAACTCCGGCCATCATCGCCAGGTCGCTGTAGATGACGCCGTTGCCGTTGCACGTCGGGCAGGCACCCTCGGAGTTGGCACTGAACAGCGCCGGCTTCACGCCGTTGGCCTTGGCGAATGCCTTGCGGATCGGATCGAGCAGCCCGGTGTAGGTTGCCGGGTTGCTCCGACGCGAGCCGCGGATTGCGCTCTGATCGACCGACACCACGTCTTCGCGTTTCGCGAGCGATCCGTGGATCAGCGAACTCTTACCCGATCCGGCCACACCGGTCACCACGACGAGTACGCCGAGCGGCACGTCGACGTCGACGTCCTGCAGATTGTGCGAGTTCGCTCCACGGATCTCGATTGCTCCGGTGGACTCGCGCACCGTCTCCTTGATGGCGGCCCGATCGTCGAAGTGACGCCCCGTGACGGTGTCGCTGGCACGAAGGCCTTCGACGGTGCCCTCGAAGCAGACGTTTCCGCCGGCGCTACCCGCGCCCGGACCGAGGTCGACGATGTGGTCGGCGATCACGATCGTCTCCGGCTTGTGCTCGACAACGAGCACCGTGTTGCCCTTGTCCCGCAGGCGCAGCAGAAGGTCGTTCATCCTTGCGATGTCGTGCGGATGCAGGCCGGTGGTGGGCTCGTCGAAGACATACGTGATGTCGGTGAGCGAGGAACCCAGGTGACGAATCATCTTGGTGCGCTGAGCTTCACCGCCGGACAGTGTTCCCGACGGACGGTCGAGACTGAGGTAACCGAGTCCGATCTCCACGAACGAGTCGAGCGTTTCACCGAGCGTCGTGAGCAACGGCGCGACCGACGGCTCCTTCAATCCGCTGACCCATTCCGCGAGATCGCTGATCTGCATCGAGCAGGCGTCGGCGATGTTGACGCCCTTGATCTTCGACGACCTGGCACCCTCGCTCAGTCGCGTCCCGTCACATTCGGGGCAGGTGGTGAACGTGATCGCACGCTCCACGAAGGCCCGGATATGGGGTTGCATTGCGTCGACGTCCTTGGCCAGGAACGACTTCTGAATCTGCGGAATCAGACCCGTGTACGTCAGGTTGATTCCTTCGACCTTGATCTTGGTCGGCTCCTTGTAGAGCAGATCGTTCAGTTCTTTCTTGGTGTACTTCTTGATCGGCTTGTCGGGATCGAAGAAGCCGCAGCCGCGATAGATCCGGCCGTACCAACCTTCCATGCTGTAACCGGGAACCGTGATCGCACTCTCGTTGAGCGACTTGGTGTCGTCGTACAACGCGGTCAGATCGAAATCGTTGACCGCCCCTCGTCCCTCACAGCGCGGACACATGCCGCCGGTGATCTTGAAGCTACGACGCTCTTTCGTCTGACGGCCTCCACGTTCCATGGTGACCGCGCCTGCTCCGGAGATCGAGGCCACGTTGAACGAAAACGCCTGAGGCGAACCGATGTGAGGCTTTCCGAGACGGCTGAACAAGATGCGGAGCATCGCGTTGGCGTCGGTCGCGGTTCCGACTGTCGAGCGCGGGTCGACGCCCATCCGCTGCTGATCGACGATGATCGCGGTGGTCAGGCCATCCAGAACATCGACGTCCGGCCGCGCGAGCGTCGGCATGAATCCTTGAACGAAAGCGCTGTAGGTCTCGTTGATCATCCGCTGCGATTCCGCGGCGATCGTACTGAACACCAGCGAACTCTTGCCCGAACCGGAGACGCCGGTGAAAACCGTCAGCCTCCGCTTCGGGATCTCGACGCTGATGTCTTCGAGATTGTTCACCCGCGCGCCTTGCACGCGGATCAAATCGTGGCTGTCTGCAGTGTGCAAGGCAGTCATCGTGTCTCCATCTGTCAGTCGATCGCCGACGGTCTCAGCGCAGTTGACGGTCTCAGCGCAATTCTTGAATACGGATCAGGTTTCCCGCTGGATCGCGGACGGCGCAATCGCGGACGCCGTACGGCTGCTCGGTCGGTTCTTGGACTATGTCGATGTCGCCGGCCTGAAGCCGCTCGAACGTATCGTCCAGATCTTTGGTGGCCAGGAGAAGTCCGCCGTACGTGCCCTTGGCCATCATCTCGATGATGGTGCGGCGCTCGTCGTCGGTGATTCCGGGATCGACGGCCGGCGGATGCAGCACGATGGAGGTGCCGGGCTGGCCGGGCGGTCCTACCGTGATCCAACGCATGCCGTCGTAGCCGACGTCGTTGCGAACCTCGAAGCCGAGGGTGTCGCGGTAGAAGTTCAGGGCGGCGTCAGGGTCGTCCTGCGGAAGGAAGCTCGAGTGAATGGTGATGTCCATGGCGATCACGTTAATTGCGGTTGTGGGGTCTGCGCTTCTCGATTCCTGATCGGTCTGGTGACTTGTTTGGACACGCAGGACGGCATTCCGGCCGTCGACTGTTCGGCCTCGCGCCGATAGACGCTGGGCGGGACCCCTACCAATTCGGTGAACTTACTGCTGAAAGTGCCGAGAGAGCTGCAGCCGACTTCGAAGCAGACGTCCGTGACACTGAGGTCCCCGCGGCGCAGTAACGCCATTGCGCGCTCGATTCGCCTGGTCATCAGGTAGGCGTACGGCGGTTCGCCGTACGCCTGACGGAATTGGCGACTGAGATGCCCCGCAGACATGTTCACTCCCCGCGCGAGCGCCTCCACGTCCAGAGGCCGCGCGTACTCCCGGTCGATACGGTCTCGCACGCGTCGTAGTCGTGCGAGGTCCTGCAGGTGCGGATCTGCGGCAGGTCTGCTGGTCACGTATTCGATCGTGCCATGCCATACCGACGTTGCCCAGCACAAGAGATGAACTCGGCGTGGAGCGATCGCGCACACACCGAGCAGTTCGTCATGATCGTGTAAGGATGGAGAAATGACCACGGCTCATCGCTCAGGCATCGACCTCACCCACCTCGACGGCGGCACACGGGCGCAGGACGATCTGTTCGTCCACGTCAACGGAAAATGGCTCGCCGAATACGAGATTCCGGCAGACCGCGCAGTCGACGGGGCCTTCCGGACGCTTTACGACAAGGCCGAACAAGACGTACAGACCATCATCACCGAAGCTGCGGAGTCCAACTCTGCCGCCGGTACCGATGCACAGCGCATCGGCGATCTGTACTCGAGCTTCATGGACGCCGACGCCGTGGAGGCCGCGGGCCTCGGCCCCATCGACGACGAGCTCGACGCCGTCGCCGATGCGCCCGACCGGTCGTCGTTGGCCACCGTGATCGGACGCCACCAGCGCGTGGGCGTCGGCGGTGCCATTTCGCATTACGTCGACACCGATGCCAAGAACTCCGAGCGGTACCTGATCCACTTCAGCCAGTCGGGAATCAGCCTGCCCGACGAGTCGTACTACCGCGAGGACAACTACGCCGAGATCCGCGAGAAGTACGTCGCGCACATCGACAAGATGTTCACCCTCGCCGGCGTCGGCTACGACGCCCAGCGTGTGTTCGAACTCGAGAAGAAGATCGCGGCCGGGCACTGGGACGTCGTCAAGCGTCGTGACGCAGATCTGAGTTACAACCTCGTGGGCTTCGAGGAACTGACCGAACAGAACCCCGGTCTGGACTGGGCGGCATGGCTGTCCGGTCTCGGCGCCGATTCGGAGAAGTTCGCCGAAATCGTGGTCCGTCAGCCCGATTTCCTGCACACCTTCACCGCGCTCTGGGCGTCCGAGTCACTCGACGACTGGAAGGCCTGGGCGGCGTGGAAGGTGCTGCACGCCCGTTCCCCCTACCTGCATTCGGCGCTGGTCGACGAGACCTTCGCTTTCTACGGCACCACGCTCTCGGGAACCGAAGAGAACCGTGAGCGCTGGAAGCGCGGGGTCAGCTTGGTTCAGGATCTGCTCGGCGAGGCCGTCGGAAAGCTCTACGTCGACCGTCACTTCCCCGCTGAGGCGAAGACCCGCATGCTGGAACTGGTCGCCAACCTGCAGGAGGCGTACCGCCGCAACATCTCCGACCTCGAGTGGATGAGCCCGCAGACTCGTGAGGCCGCGTTGGCCAAGCTCGAGAAGTTCACCCCGAAGATCGGTTACCCCGACAAGTGGCGCGACTACGCCGGTCTCGATATCTCGGCTACCGATCTGGTGGGCAACTACCGTCGTGGATACGCCGCCGAGTACGACCGTGACCTGGCCAAGCTTGGTGGCCCCGTGGACCGTGACGAGTGGTTCATGACGCCGCAGACCGTCAACGCCTACTACAACCCGGGCATGAACGAAATCGTCTTCCCCGCAGCCATTCTCCAGCCGCCGTTCTTCGACGCCGCAGCCGACGACGCTGCAAACTACGGCGGCATCGGCGCCGTCATCGGCCACGAGATCGGGCACGGATTCGACGATCAGGGCGCCAAGTACGACGGCGACGGCAACATGGTCGACTGGTGGACCGACGAGGACCGCAGCGAATTCGGCAAGCGCACAAAGGCTCTCATCGAGCAGTACAACGAGTTCGAACCCAAGGAACTGCCGGGCCACCACGTCAACGGTGAGTTCACGATCGGCGAGAACATCGGCGACCTCGGCGGTCTGTCGATCGCGATCGCGGCGTACAAGATCGCGACCGAAGGTACCGAACCGCCGGTCATCGACGGCCTCACCGGCTTGCAGCGCGTGTTCTTCGGGTGGGCTCAGGTATGGCGCACGAAGGCTCGCGAAGCCGAGGCGATTCGCCGTCTGGCCGTCGACCCGCACTCGCCGCCGGAGTTCCGGTGCAACGGCGTCGTCCGTAACCTCGACACGTTCCACGAGGAGTTCGACGTCAAGCCAGGTGACGCACTGTATTTGGACCCGGAGAAGCGTGTGAAGATCTGGTAGCAGCAGGGGCAAGCCCCCGTGCGCGCTTAAGGACCCTCTGGACTCCCTGAGCGCGCACGGGGCCGAAGGCCCTACCTGGCGTACATGATCACCCCGACACCGACCAGACAGATCAGCGCACCGGCGATGTCGAAACGATCCGGGCGGAATCCGTCCATCACCACCGCCCAGAGCAGTGAACCCGCTACGAAGATCCCGCCGTACGCGGCGAGGATGCGCCCGAAGTTGGCATCCGGTTGCATCGTGGCGACCAGACCGTAGAGGCCGAGCGAGATGACGCCGAGCCCTACCCAGATCCATCCCTTGTGTTCGCGAATTCCCTGCCATACCAACCACGCGCCCCCGATTTCGAGCAGCGCGGCGAGTACGAACAGCAACAGCGAACGTGCGACGGTCATGCCGCACACAGTATCGCTACAGACGTACCCCGGTCTCTGCGGAGAAGAAGTACACCTCGCCGGCCTTGGGCAGCAGATGAAGCGACTCCCCCGGTGCCACCGACATCTTCCGGTCGACGCGAATGACGATCCGTCCGGATCGGCTCTGCCACTGGCAATCCGGCGTACCCTTCGCGTACACGAACGATTCGGCGCCCAACTCTTCGAGCAGGTCGGCGTCAACGGCCAGCGAGCCCTTTCGCCACGCCCCCACCAGATCCCACGACTCCGGGCGGACTCCCACGACTACCCGATCCCGCTCGGACGCCCCGGTGGGCAGCGGAATCCGCAAGTCACCGAGCACTGCGACGGTGCCCTCGACCGGCGCTTCGATCAGGTTCATGCCGGGCGATCCGATGAAGGCGGCCACAAATGTGTTGACGGGGTTGTCGTAGAGTTCCCGCGGCTTTGCCACCTGCTGCAAGCGACCGTCCAGCATTACCGCGACGCGGTCTCCCATCGTCATCGCCTCCACCTGATCGTGGGTGACGTAGACCGTGGTGGTGCCGAGACGGCGCTGCAAGGCGGCGATCTGCGACCGCGTGCTGACGCGCAGTTTGGCGTCCAGATTACTGAGCGGTTCGTCCATGCAGAACACCTTGGGATGACGAACAATGGCTCTACCCATGGCAACTCGCTGACGTTGCCCACCGGACAGCTTGGCCGGTTTGCGTCCGAGCAGCGGTTCGAGTTCGAGCATCCGCGCGGCCTCGAGCACCCGCTCTCGGCGCTCGGTCTTTCCGACTCCCGCATTCTGCAGCGCGAAACCCATGTTCTGCTCGACGGTCATGTTCGGATACAGCGCGTAACTCTGAAACACCATGGCGACATCGCGCGCCCGCGGAGCGAGGTGCGTGACGTCCGTGCCGCCGATCTCGATCCGGCCGTCCGACGCGGATTCGAGACCGGCGAGCATTCGCAGGCTGGTGGACTTACCGCAACCGGAAGGTCCTACGAGTACCAGGAACTCACCGTCGGCGATGTCGAGGTCGAGACGGTCGACCGCCGGTCGATCGGTTCCTTCGTAGCGGTGCGTGACTCCCGCGAATTGCACGTTGGCCATGAGTGCTCTCTCCTACTACTTCGGCAGCTTGGGGGTGATCTGCCGGTCGATGATCTGCTGCAACTGGGTGGCAACGCCGGCGAATGTCGATGCGACGTCGGCCTTCTGGAGAGCGATCTGCTCGAGTCCCGTGCCGATGATCTGATCCCCACCCGGGACGAACACGCGTGCGTAGTCCTGCGAGCGCGTACGCGAAAGCTGATCCACGGCGGTACGGGAGTTGGGGTTCGCGTCGAGGAACGCCTTCATGCTCGGCTCCGAGGTTGCCGACTTGCGGACCGGCATGTAGCCGACGTTCTGCGAGAAGTACGCCGTGTTCTCACCGTTGGTGATGAAGTCGATGAACTTGAGCGCGTTCTTCTTACGCTGATCGGAGATCTTGGACGGGATGGCAAGTCCGGCGCCGCCGGTGGGGCAACCGGGAGTTCCGTCCACTGCCGGGAGGAAAGCGGTACCGAAGTCGAAGTTCGCAGTCTTCTTGATGCCGGAGAGGTCACCCGTGGACGCGATGGTCGACGCCAGAATGCCGGTACCGAATTCGTTGGCGATGTCGGTGGAGACCGCGGCGTACTTCTTGTCGTGAATCATGCTGGAGAGGAATTGACCTGCAGCAATGGTCTTCTCGTTGTCGAGCTTCAGATTCCACTGGTCGGAGTACGATCCGCCGAACGTCCAGATGGGGCCTTCGTAGGTCCAGCCGAGGTAATCCTTCGCGTTGCCCCACCCGTGTGCCAATTTGCCGTTGCCCACGACCTTCTGCAGCTCTGGTCCCCACTCGTCGAACTCCTGCCACGTCGCCGGCCCACGGTCGGGAAGACCGGCCTGCGACCAGACCGCCTTGTTGTAGTAGAACAACGGCGTCGACCGCGCGTAGGGAAGCGCGTAGTGCTTGCCCTGGAACAGGTAGTCGGCGAGCAGTGAATCGACGTAGTCGGCCGAGTCGACGCCCACCTCGGAGAAGAGTCCGTCGAGCGGCTCGATCGCTCCGGCAAGTGCGTAGTTGAACCACCAGACATCCGAGAGCACAACCACATCGGGCACATCTCCGCCGGAGAGGGCAGCGTTGAACTTTTGTGCCACCTCTTCGTAGTTCTTGCCGCCGTCCACCAAGTTGACCTTCAGGTCCGGGTACTTGGTCTGGAAGCGGTTGATCAGTTCCTTCTCCACGTCGGTGGACTTACCCGGATGGTTCGACCAGAAGGTGATGGTGTTGGAATCACCCGACGCACCGGATGTTCCCGCAGCATCAGCGCTCGACCCGCCGGAACCCGCGCACGCGGTGAGTGCGGCGCCGGCGGCGATTGCACCGCCGAGGCTCAAGAATCCGCGCCTGTTCATGTTTGCCATTACTGCTCCTCGAAAAAGAAATGTGACGGGAAATGCTGTCAGCCCTTGACCGCACCGGAGGTGAGGCCCTTGATCATGTGTCGTTGCAGCACAAGGAAAATCACCAGAATCGGCAGCATCGTCAGCACCGTTCCTGCCATGACCGGACCCCAGTTGGTGAGTCCGTCGTTGTTCTGCAGTTGGGTCAATCCGATCGGCAGCGGCGCTACCGAGGAATCGTCGGACATGAGGAACGGCCACAGGTACTCGTTCCACTCGTTGACCACCGTGATGATGCCGAACGCCACCATCGTGGGTCCGGAAACGGGGAGCACCACGCGCCAGAGAAGCCGCCAGTGACCGGCGCCGTCCATCCGCGCCGCCTCGATGATCTCCGAAGGAATCGAGAGGAAGTGGTTGCGCATGAGGAACGTACCGAAGGCTACACCCGCGAGCGGAACTATGATGCCCTGGAACGTGTTACGCCAGCCCCACTCGGCCACGAGTGCGTAGTTCGAGATCACGGTGATCTGATTCGGCACCATCAAGGCGGCGATGATGCCGAGAAAGACGAAGTTCTTCCCCGGGAAACGCAGGAACACCAACCCGTACGCACTGAGAGTGCCCAGAACGAACTTCGCCGCTGACAGAATCGTCGTGATGACTATCGAGTTCCGCAGAAACATCCAGAACGGGACCGATGTTGTTGCTTCGGAGTAGTTCTCGGGATGCAGCGACGACGGCCACCACGTTGCCGGCTGGGTGTAGATCTCCGGCCGCTCCTTGAACGAGGTCATCACGATCCAGTAGAGCGGCAGGACGATGATGATCAGGGCGATCACCATTGCCGCGTACCCGAGGACCTTCACGCCGACCTCACGCCGGTCCACGTTCCTGCGATCCGGGCCGGGTCGGACGACGGAAGTCGGAGCAGCGCTTTTCTTTTCCTCTACCGCTGTCATTTTTCTTCTCCCCGATCCATGGCACGAACCTGGTAGACGGTGATGATCAGCAGGATCAGGAACATGATGGTCGCAACCGTCGCGCCGTAGCCCGCCCGGAAGTTTCGGAACGTCTCGTTGTACACCTGGTAGACCATGGTCGTCGTCCCCGTCCCCAGCGGACCGCCTCGGGTCATGACGTTGATGATGTCGAAGACCTGGAGCGAGTTGAGCATGACGGTGATGGAGAGGAAGAACGTCGTCGGGCGCAACTGAGGCAGAAGAACCCGGCGGAACTTGGTCCACGGCTTGGCGCCGTCGATTTCGGCAGCTTCGTTCAACTCCTGCCGAACTCCTTGCAGCGCAGCAAGGTAGATGACAAACGTGTAGCCGAGGTTCTTCCACATGTACGTCAGGGTCACCATGAACAGCGCCCAGTGGGGATCCTGATAGAAGTCGGGCGATTGGAGTCCGACACGGTGCAGGAGATCCTGGATCAGACCGAAGTTGGGGTCGAAGACGAACTGAAACGCGACACCGATCGCTGCACCGGAGATCACGAACGGCGCGAAGATGGCCGACCGGACCAGGTTTCGCCCGACGAGCTTGCGATCGAGCAGCATGGCCAACGCCAAACCGATGACCATCGAACCCACAACGGTGACCAACGTGAATACCACTGTGTTGGTGACGATCTGCCAGGTATCGCTTCGTCCGAACCACTCGCGGTAGTTGCTCAGCCCGATGAACGTCGCCTTCGGGTCCGCAATGTTCCAGTCGAAGAAAGAAAGTCGGATGTTGTCCACCAGCGGGCGATAAGTGAACAAGATCAACAACGCGAGATTGGGACCTACCAAGAGCGCAAAGAGCGCGTAGTCACGCCATGGTCTGCCCCACAGACCTGGCTTGCCTGAAGTGGGCAGCGTTCTTTCCGGACTCGATCTCACTGAGGCAGTCTGACCGCCCGCAGCGAATGAAGGGTGAACGTACAAGACACTCGAGTTGAACGCGACACGAAAAAGGCCCTGCGCGAATACTTCTCGCGCAGGGCCTTCGTCGACTGTGTCTAGCGGTTCCAGTCACCCAATCCGTCGGCGCCGCTGAGGACTCCACCTGCGGTGTTCTGCACGATCACCGGGTCGCCTTTGCCTGCGTTCTCGAAGAACCACTTGGCGTCCTCGGTGCTGACGTTGAGGCAGCCGTGGCTGACGTTGGTGAATCCCTGTTGCGCAACCGACCACGGAGCAGCATGAACGAAGATGCCACTGTAGGAAATTCGCGTCGCGTACTCGACGTAGGTCCGGTATCCCTCGGGAGAATCGATCGGAACTCCGTACGTGGACGAATCCATGTACATGTCGCGCAGCTGCTCGCCGACGATGTACGTGCCGTTCGGTGTTTCGTGGCCCGGCTTGCCGAACGACGTCGGCATGGTGCGCACGACCTCGCCGTTGCGGGTGACGGTGACCTGCTTGGTGTTGTCGTCCGCGACGGTGACGAGTGCGTCACCGATGTTGAACGTGGAGTGCGAATCACCGGCGTCGACGGTCACGGAGATGTTCGCCGGCCAGAACTGTGCCGGCTTCCAACGGACCTGGCTGTCGTTGATCCAGTAGAAGCTGCCCTCGACCGGAGGATCGGTGGTTACGCGAATAGCGCGTTCAGCCGTGGCACGGTCGCCGACCGCCTCGTTGAAACGAATGATGATCGGCTGTGCGATACCGACTGTCTCACCTGCGGACGGGTTGAGCGAAGGCGCGGAGAAGTTGGGAGCGCCGATGGGCGCCTGAATCGGTGTACCCGGGATGCCCGGAACCGGAATCGCCGGATCGAGGTACGGCACCCCTGGAATGACGGGCAAAGGAATGTCCGGTCCACCGGGGAAGAGAGGAACGGCCGCGGAAGGTCCGGCGAGAGCAAGGCCGGCAGCCACCGCTCCGACGATTGCCACGGCAACCCGTGACGTCCGACGACCCTGTTTGCTGCCCATGTCACTACCTTCGCTCGACTGACCACGTACTCACGTGGATTTTGCGCGGCCGGCATCGATACCCGCCTGGTACCGATGCCGATGCACATTCGGACGCACCCGCTGGGAGCACACCTACACACCCGAGCACGCCAAAGAGAGCAAACCGCACATTTCCATAGTCATTAACACACAAAAGCGGCAATCGAGCAATTCGGATGTTCGCCCAAACGTTGCTATCCCTCGCTGCGGGCAGCCGCCAACATGGATTCGATGGAGATGAGTTTGGTTCGCGGTCGCCCGGCGGCGGCACCGGATGCGCGTTCTGCCTTGTCGATACGCTGCCACCCTTGATAGTCCACCTGATCCGGCGACCGGTCTGCCAGCAGAACCTGCAACTTGTCGGCATCCTCGGCGGGGGTTGCGAGGCGTCCACCAGCGAAGTCGTCGAAGATCATCGACACTGTCTCGGCAGAGCAGTACTTGTTGGTGCCGATCACGCCAGTCGGTCCGCGCTTGATCCAACCCGCGACGTAGACACCCGGGATCGGCGTGCCGGTCTCGGTGTCGATCACTCTGCCGTTCTCGTTGGGGATCACGCCGCGAGCGTCGTCGAAGGGCAAGTCGGCCATCGGTGTGCCGCGGTATCCGACCGACCGAAGCACCAGTGAAGTGTCGATCGTCTCCTCGGTTTCGGTAGGCCGGGCGGAGAGCTGACCGGTCGGCGTTGCCACCAATTCGTTTTTCACGATCCGCACCTGTGAGACTGCACCGTCGCCGAGGATCTCGACGGGAGAGGTGAGGAACCGGAGAACGATCCGCTTGCGAGAAGGATCCGCGGTACGTGAAGCAAATTCCTGCGCCTGCTTGACCTTGAGCAGGACGGACGGCTCGGCGGCATCGCTGTCCACGAACGCCTGACTGGCCTCGTCGAGTTCGGCTTCGATCGGGTCGACGACTACGTCCACGTTCGCCATCTGTCCTAGCGCCAACAGTTCGGGATTGGTGTACGCGGCCTGCGCCGGCCCGCGACGCCCGAGAATGACGACCTCACGAATCTTGCTGTCACGCAGAGCTTCCAATGCGTGCTCGGCGAGGTCCGTCTTCGCGAGCTGGTCAGGGTCGGTCACCAGGATGCGTGCGACGTCGAGTGCGACGTTGCCGTTTCCGACGATCACCGCTCGCTCGCCGGACAGATCGAAAGTCCGATCGGCATATCCCGGGTGGCCGTTGTACCAGGCGACGAACTCGGTGGCAGCGTGACTTCCCGGCAGATCCTCGCCTGGGATCTCGAGCTTGCGATCCCCGGCAGCGCCCACCGCGTAGATCACTGCGTGGTGATGGTCCAAGAGTTCCGAATGCGAGATGTGGGTGCCCACCTCGACGTTGAAGTGGCAGCGCACAGTCTTCTTCGCGACGACGGCGCGGAACTGGTCGGTGACGCCTTTGGTTCCGGGATGGTCCGGCGCCACGCCGGCGCGCACCAATCCGTAGGGAGTGGGAAGTCGATCGAACATGTCGACCTCGACGCGCGGCTTGCCGGTCAGTTCCATCGCCGCGTAACAGGCGGCCGGGCCGGATCCGACGATCGCCACTTTCAGCGTTCCGAGCTCGGGATCGATCTTGGCCATCGTGATCGGCTCGGGCCAGTCCGGGCCCATCGGATGCTTCTCGAAGTACGACGCGTTCATCTGCAGATACGGCGCGTCGTCCTCGTCGAGTTCGTTGTCCGGGAAGATCGCCTCGACCGGGCATTCGTCCACACACGCACCACAATCGATGCAGGTGTCGGGATCGATGTAGAGCATTTCGGTGGTCGCGAACGGAGCTTCGTCCGGTGTCGGGTGAATGCAATTGACCGGACACACGTCAACACACGAGGCGTCGTTGCAGCACGGCTGCGTGATCACATACGCCATGACATTCCCCTATCCCTGAAACACGAAGCACGAACTGATTCCCAGACTATAACGTGTTCCAATTTGGCGCGAGAATCGTTTTCAGATCACCCCATTGCGCTTCAGCAGCCATACCGCCTGCACAGTGGCGTGACCTCGCCATTCCAACGCCGCGGCGGGCGAATAGCTGTCGAAATCCACCGCCCAGCCGCCGTCGTCGTGTTGCCTCGCAGCGAGTGCCGACAGTTCGGAGTCGATCACCGCCGCATCGAACAACGCGCGGGTCGGCCCGCCGGGAAGCGGTGAGAAATCGAGGGGCCGCATGAATTCGCCCTCAGCTCCCCCGTCCACGTGCACCAAACCGTCGGCCGGGATTCGTTTACCCAGTGCATTCACCAACGACGACACCTCGGGGTTCGAACTGTGTACCGCGTCGAGAAACTGCAAGGCAAAGGCCAACTCGAGGGCATGCAGAGAATCCGCCCCGGCGATCGCGCCGAGGCAATATCGAACGGCAGAGGCGAACCACGGATGTTCGGCGACGGCCTCGTCGAATTCGGCGACGCGAGCCGCTGCAGCACACACGATGCTGGTGATCTGCAACGACGGCGTCGTCGAATCGGCGTCCACCCAGAAGGGTGCACACCCAGCCGGGTCGGAGATCGGGAAGGCGAACGGCAAACCGCCGCCTGCCGGCGACTTGGTCTGCAACCAATCGCACAGCTCGACCGCTCTGGGCGTCGGCGTTCCGATGTCGGCAAAGGCCTCGAAGGCATGCAGCGCTCCGCCCGGTTGGCTGGTTGCCGAGCGGAGATCCGGTTCGAGTCCCCAGCCGTACCCGCCGTCAGGGTTGCGATAACCGTCCACGGCCGAAAAAGCCGCGGCCGGGTCACCCTGTCCGAGAATCAGATTCAGTCGATGCCGATCGAGAGTCCGGGCATGTCCCGCCATGAACCCGACGGCCGCTGTGAGATCAACACTCATGAAGGACGGTTCAGGATTCGTCGCCGTCGAGCCGGAAGCCGACCTTCAACGTGACCTGGAAGTGCGCCACGGCGCCGTTCTCGATGTGACCGCGAGTTTCCACCACCTCGAACCATTCGAGGTTGCGCACCGTCTCGTTCGCCCGAGCGATGGCGGTGCGAATTGCCGCGTCACTGCTCTCGGTGGACGAGCCGACGATCTCGGTCACCCGGTACACGTTGCTGCTCATGGCATTCCCTTCGTGTCAGATTCGACGAACCAACTCCTGCGCCTCGGCGCCGAGCCTCGCAAGGCGAAGATCACCGAGAGCTGTCACAGCACTACCCAACCTGTTGGTGGTGAAACCGAGCGAGAGTCCGCTGGACAGGTCCGCATACGCTCCTGAACCGCCGACTCCGTAGTGGCCAATCGCATTCCGCGGCTGCCGCCGCGCGGCAATGATCGGCGGGTGGTAACCGAGAGTCCAGTTGGGCCGCACCGCGAGCACGTAGTCCCGATCGCGAGTCTGGATGGTCGACATCTGGTCGATGGTCGACTCCTTCAGGAACCGCTTCCCGTCGATCACACCGCCGTTCGCGATGGCGCCGTACATCTTCGCGAGCGCACGGGCGCTGAACACGCCGTTCCACCCCGGCATCACTGCGTCGTTGACAGCCGGGTTGCGCACCATGACGTCGAAACCGTCGGGCATCGCGGCCTCCGCAAGTCCGCGAGTCGGACCGACGTGTGAGAGCACGGTCGAGGCGAAGGCCCAGTTCAGCCCCGCAGGGTTGATGTGCGGGAACAGCTTCGCGATTCGTGGACGCTCGGTTTCGGGTACGCGATACCAGAATTCGTCGACTCCGAGAGGCTTCGCTATTTCCGCTTGCACGACGTCGATGAACGGCTGGCCGGACACCCTGGCTACAAGTTCGGCTACCAACCACCCGTAAGTCACAGCGTGATAGCCGGGCCCTCGGAGCCGACGCGGATCCGGCTTCTCGGCAGCCAAGGCGGCAACGACGGCGTCGTAGTCCATCAGGTCGAGAGGATGCGGCATCAGTCCACGCACTCGGTGAAGACCCGCTCGATGTGACATCAGTTCGCGGACGGTGATCTTGTCCTTGCCTGCCGCTGCGAATTCGGGCCAGTACTGGGCGACCGGAGCGTCGTAGTCGATGAGCCCGCGTTCGGCGAGTCGATGAACGACGGTGCTGGCTACGCCTTTGCCCGTCGAGAAGGACAGCGACACCGTGTCGTGGTCCCAGCGCCGATCACGGTCGGCATTGCCGGCCCAGATGTCGAGTACTTTCTCGCCGCCCAGGTACACGACCAGCGCGCCGCCGCCTTGTTGCGGTTGGCGATACATCGCGAAGAAGCGGTCGGCCAGGGGAAGGAATCGCCGGTCCACGTACAGCTCGGTGCGCGAAGGCACCTCCACCCGGGCGAGCGAACCCCGTCGTGCATTGGGAGTCATCGCGTCCTCCGATCCCCACTGATTCAAGTTGTCCGGTCACCGGATCGGTGGCGGGAGCTTGACACCATTGTGACCACTGTCACGCAAGGGGTTCAGGACCGGGGTGCACTCACGGGGTGACCCACGTCGAAGTGCCGTCGCTGAAACATCCCTGACCTGTGGCAATGTTGAAAACAAGGGTGGGTCCGCCTGAGCAGATGGCTCCGACGTCTGCGTCACCCACCGCCGCTCTGCCTCCTGGTCCGCTGAGCACCACGGCAAAGGGTGAGGAATCGGTGCGGCCGAGTGCGAGCGAACCGGGGCCGTACGCAATGGCAGCAAGCACTCCACCGCGCGACTCGGCGGCAGCGACGCCGCCGAAGAGCCCCACGCCTGCAGACCTGCCGCCGTCGCGTGAATCTGCGACGCCGACGCCGTCACCCTCCACGTGCGAAATCGCATAACTGGAGGGATCGGCCACCGCTCGGCATGCTGATGACCCGTCGACGATCGTCTGATCTTGGCCGCGCGCCGAACAATCCAACGTCGCAGCAGATGCCGTTCCGCTACCGAGAGACAATCCGAAGGCGGCCAGAACGATGCCGCCCGCCGCCAAACCTGCTGCTCGCTGTTTCCGGCGATCCATATCCAACCCCCACAGTGCATTCGACGTGACCGTACATTCGACGTCTAATCGAATTACCCGATATGTCCGCCTCTGACGCTACCCGTCTTTGTTCTTCCTATCTCGGTCCTTGCTCGGTTGAACACGTTTGGGTTCACCGGGCATTTTGGGATAGTTCGGGGGGTACGGCAGATCGCCCAGTCCTGCCGCCAGATCCTTCTCCCACATCTCCAGCAGAACGTCGAGGGCAAAGGCGTTGTCGTGCATCGCTTCCATCGGATCACCACGGTCGGCGAGCAGGCCGGGAACCGTGGCAATGGTGCAGTCGTCTGGATGCACGTCGCGCAGTTCGTCCCAGGTCACCGGCGTCGACACTGTTGCGATCGGAGTCTTACGGGCTGAGTACGCCGCCGCGATGGTCCGGTCGCGGGCATTCTGATTGAAATCGATGAAGATTCGCTCCCCCCGCTCTTCCTTCCACCATGCCGTGGTGGCGCGGTCGGCACTACGACGCTCGACTTCGCGAGCAAGCGCGATACCCGCGTGACGGACCTCGACAAAATCCCAGCGCGCTTCGAGCGGGATGTAGACGTGAAGGCCTCGGCCACCGGAAGTCTTGGGGAATCCTTCCAATCCCAACTCGTCGAGTAGCGGACGAAGGACTTCGTCCGCGATCGCTACGGCCTCGTCGAACCCGGTCCCCGGTTGCGGATCGAGATCGATGCGGAGCTCGTCCGGATGGTCGGTGTCCGGGCACCGCACGGCCCACGGATGAAACGTGACGGTACCGAGATTGGCAGCCCACACGATGTTCGCAGCACTGCGCACTCGAAGGACGTCGGCCTTGCGACCCGACGGGAACGTGACCTCGCAGGATTCGACGTGCTCTGGCCGCTTCGCCGGCAGCCTCTTCTGGTAGACCTCTTCGCCCTCGATGCCGTCGGGGAACCGCTGAAGATGTGTGGGCCGATCTCGGAGCGCCCGCAACGCTGCACCCTGCAGTGCCACTGTTCGGTAGTACTCGACAAGATGCCGCTTGGTTCCGCCGTCCTCACCCAACTGCGGATAGTAGATCTTGTCCGGGCTCGACAACCGGACCGCGATCCCGTCGACGTCCAGCTCCTCTGCCGGGCTCGCCATCACTTACCGCCTGCAAGTACATCCGCGAAGTCGTATCGCACCGGAACCTCCAACTGATCGAATGTGCATTCGTCGGGCACCCTGTCCGGACGCCAGCGCAGGAACCGCGCGGCGTGCCGAAAGCGTTCCCCTTCCATCTGGTCGTACGCCACTTCGAGCACCCGCTCAGGACGAAGCGGAATCCAGGAGCGGTCTGCGGCCGATCTCCACCGGCTGGCCTCTCCCTCGGCCACTACGTCGTCCCCGAGGCGCAACGGTTCGAGTTCGGCCAACAACTCGATCCGCCGCGCCGCGGTGAAAGCAGAAGCGCCACCGACCATCTTCAATTCGGAACCGTCGTACAGACCCAGAAGCATCGACCCGATACCCGGCTGGCTCTTGTGGGGACGGTAGCCCAGCAGTACGACATCCGCGGTCCTGGCGTGTTTCACCTTGATCATCTCGCGTTTGTTCGGCAGGTACGGTCCCGCCAGCCTCTTGGCGACAACCCCGTCGAGACCCGCGCCTTCGAAGGTTTCGAACCAGGCCATTGCTTCGGCGCTGTCGGCCGTCGCTGCAGTGACGTGGCAACTCGGCCCGCCACCGACGCAATCGAGGAGCAACGCACGTCGCACACCGAAATCCTCGATCGAGACGTCGCGATCCCCGAGCGCCAGTAAATCGAACCCGACGAATTGCGCGGGCGTCTGTTCCGACAACAATGCGACGCGACTCGCGGCGGGATGAATCCGCTCGGAGAGCGCTTCCCAACTCAGGCGCGTCACACCGTCGATCTCACGGGGAACCACCAGTTCTCCGTCCACCACACATTTTTCGGGCAATTCAGACTTGACGGCTTCCACCGCCTCGGGAAAGTACCGCGCCAAGTCCTTTCCTCCTCGCGACCCGAGTACCACTTCGTCACCATCACGAAAGATGATTGCTCGAAATCCGTCCCATTTCGGCTCGTACGACCACGTCGGGTCACCGGACTCGGGCTGAGGCGGCACAGCGGCCGCAGCCTTCGCGAGCATCGGGGCAAGCGGCGGCATCAGGGGTAGCTCCACCTACCCATACTGACAGTCCGGTTGGCAATTCGACTACCGATGTATTGGAATAGGTCCCGAACAATCTACGAACCAACAGAATTATCCAAGAATCAACAAAGGGGTCCTTATGTCCGGAATCGTCCGGCGACTTTGCACTGCGGTGATCGCAACTTCTGCAATCGCCGCCTTCACCGTCGGTTGCGGTTCCGACATCGAGCCGAAAGCCATTGCGGAATCGTCTTCCTCGGTTGCCGATTCGACCACTACCTCCGCGGCCCCGACCACCTCGAAGATCACCGGCCAGGAAGGCTCCGACGACGGCGGCGACGTCGACATCGACGTGTCGATCGGTGATTGCGTCAAACTCGGCGGTACCACGACGGCCGCGGAAATCGACAACGCGGACTGCGGTAGCAAGGATTCCAACTACAAGGTGGTCGCCAAGGTACCCACCTCCGACCAGTGTGCCTCCGACGTCGACTCGTACTACTACGAGACCCTCGCGGGTGACGAGCAGGGCGCTGTCTGTCTCGACGTCGACTGGGTAGTCGGCGGATGCATGGACCTCGGCAGCGGAATGGATGAGCCCGCCCGCATCGAATGCTCGGATACCAGCGGCACCAATGTCGTCGAGGTCGTCGAAATCCTGCAGAACTCCACGTCGATCGACGAATGCGGTTCGGGGGCAGACTCGGGATTCGAGCACCCGGAACGTAAGTTCACGGTCTGCGTCGCAACGCTCTGATTCGAGCGCCCTCCCGAAAAACACCTGTGCGCCTTGCCAACCGATCTCGGTTGGCAAGGCGCACAGCGCTTTCTACAACCAGCCCCGACGTTTGAAGATCGTGTAGAGACTTCCACACGTCAAGAACATCATCGAGAGCGCAAACGGATAGCCCAAGTGCCAGTGCAGTTCCGGCATGTCGTCGAAGTTCATTCCGTACACGGTTCCGATGAGCGTCGGCGCGAAGAGAATTGCCGCCCACGCCGAGACCTTCTTGATCTCCTCGTTCTGCGCGTAACTCGCCTGCGTCAGATTGCGCATCTCCTCGTTCTGGTTCTGCGACACCAGAGTTGCGTTCACCGTGAGGATGTTTCCGAGCAACTGACGAAATCCGTCGGCCCGCTCCACCACAGTCGTCGCATGGTCGGTGACGTCGCGGAGGTAACGCTGGAGTTCTTCGTCCGTGTGGTACTTGTCGAATCCTGCCGACAACCCACGCAGCATCCCCAGCAGCGGACGAGTCGCCCGCTGGAATTCGATCACCTCACGGGTCAGTTCGTAGATGCGGCGCGAAACTCCGGGATCGCCACTGAACACTTCGGTTTCGATCTCGTCGATGTCGTTCTGCAGGCCGGCCACCACCGGGGCGTACCCGTCGACGACTGCGTCGAGAATGGCGTAGAGAACGGCCTCGGTACCCAACCGCAACAGGTCAGGATCGTTCTCCATGCGAGTCCGCACCGCCGAGAGATCCGGCGATTCACTGTGACGGACGGTCAGAATGAAGTTCGGACCACAGAAGATGTGCAACTCGCCGAATTCGACCCGCTCGGTCTCGTCGCGGTACCGCGCAGCACGCAGGACCACGAACAGTGTCTTGCCGTAGCGCTCGAGCTTCGGGCGCTGGTGCGCGACAATCGCATCCTCGACCGCCAGCTCGTGGAGATCGAAATGCTGTGCAGCGGCATACAACTGGGCGTCATCGGGCCGGTACATCCCGATCCACGCCATCGACTGCGAATCAGGAAGGCATGACAGTGCTTCCGCCAGGGTGGACGGTGACGCTATCCGCTCGCCGTCGCGGTACACGCCACTGTTGACGACAGTCGATTCGACGGGCGCCACCGCCTCGGGCGGGGCAGCCTTGACGACGGTGCGTGCGGCACGCGAGTGCCCGGGATGCGAGTCACCGAGACCCGCAGAACGACGTGGCAGTACCGAACGTGAACGACGAAATTCGCGCATGCTGAACAGCTTTCGAGGGAAGAGTGAACGACGACGCTTGCTTCACAGCAAAGCCGAAGCCGATGAACACACGATGAAGCTGCAGCAAAATACCGGATCAACCCGGGCGGCTACAGCTTCAGTTGGTACTCGGAGGTTGGCCACGCATTACAGCCACACCTCCTCTTCCCTGAATTCCCGCGCAAGTCCGCGCACGACGCCAACATGCTACCCCGACTGCCAGGGCACGACAAACCGAACGACAAGCCGCAGGACCGCGTGAGCCTGCCGAAGGAATCCCGCTCGGTGAATGCAGCTTTCAGTCAGCTCGCGGCGCGCAATCCGCCGATCAACAGTTCGACGATCTCGTCCGCCAACGACTCCGTCTCCGCCAACGTCTGCCCTTCGCGCCTTCGGTACCAGAGGTCGATGCCGTTGAGACTGCTGAGGAGTACTTTTGCCGCCATCCGAGGTGAGCCCACGCGAATGGAACCATCCGCGACGCCTTCGGTCATCACGTCGACGAACAGATTCTCGTAGTCGAGCCGCAGCGAATTCAGTTCCACGAGGACTTGCTGTTGCCTCGGCTTGAGCGCGGAGTTCATCTGGCCCCGGACACCTTGGTGGATCGTGTGGTGGTACCCGAGATGTGTCATGAGATTGACCAGGTGGGCGTGCGACATCGATTCGAGACGCGCGAGGCCGCTGTCTGCGCCGTCCATTCGAGACTCGACTTCGGCGCGAAGCAGGCTCATCCCGCGCTCGTAGATTGCCAGGTAGATGTCGAACTTCGAACGGAAGTGGTAGTAGACAAGACCTTTGGTGGCACCGATTCGATCGGCCAGTAGATCGACAGTCGTGGCCGCGTAACCATCTTCGGCAAAAGCGTCGGCGGCGCTCGTGATGATCGCGGATCGCACGTCCGGAAGATCACTACTCATTCGACTTCCACTCCCATTCACACTGCCTGCCGGCCCTTGACTGTTTCCACGCTATCGCATAGTAATACTGAGTAGTATCCCAGATCAGAGAGGTTTTCCAATGTCGTTGGATTTTTCCGGCAAGGTAGCGATCATCACGGGCGCAGGCGGCGGACTCGGCCGTTCGCACGCATTGGCCCTCGCCGCGCGCGGCGCTCGCGTAGTCGTCAATGACATGGGTGGTTCGGTCAACGGCAGCGGCGGCGCCGATACTGCGGCAGCCAAAGTAGTGGCAGAGATCGTCGAGCTGGGCGGCGAAGCGATCGCGGACCACTGCGACATCACCGACGTCGACGCCGTTGCCGCCATGGTCGCAACGGCTGTGGACAAGTGGGGCCGCGTGGACATCCTCATCAACAACGCCGGAATCCTGCGCGACAAGTCGTTCATCAAGGCCGAGCTCGACGACTTCCGCAAAGTCATCGACGTGCATCTGATGGGTTCCGTCATCTGTTCGAAGGCAGTCTGGCCGCACATGGTCGAACAGAACTACGGACGCATCCTCATGACCACGTCGGCATCGGGAATTTACGGCAACTTCGGCCAGGCAAACTACGGCGCCGCGAAGTCCGGCGTCGTCGGCCTGATGAACGTTCTCGCCATCGAGGGTGAACGCAAGGGCATCCGCGTCAACTCGCTGGCGCCGACCGCCGCGACCCGCATGACCGAAGACCTCCTCGACGAGAAGACTCTCGCTCTGCTTGCACCCGAATCGATTTCACCCGGCGCACTGTTCATGGTCTCCGATGACGCACCGACCAAGACCATCCTCAGCGCCGGCGCCGGCGTCTTCGCGATCGCTCGCATGGAAGAGTCGCAGGGCGTGTACATCCCCGAAGGCGCACTCTCCCCCGAGGTCGTCGCCGAACGGTGGTCCGAGATCAGTGACATGACCAATTCCGTCCAGGTGCCCGCGGCGTTCGATCAGACCCGCCGGTTCGTCGAGAAAGCTGTAGCCGAGCAGCCGACCACCTGAGCAGGGCAACCAGCCAACTGATCGATCCTGCTCCCCCTAAGGTGTGGTGGTGACCACACCCACGGGAGTTTCGATCGTCGACATCGTCGACAGACTGGGAATGACGTTCCTCAGCGGAGGCGACACCGTCGACGACGCCCGCACTGTCAGCCGAGTGACCCTGCACGAAGGGTCCGGAGTTACGCAGGACAGTGCGGGCGCCGTCGTGCTCGGCGCAGGACTCGCCGGGTCGGCCGACATTGCCACTGCAGTAAAAGAATACGGTTCGGCCGGAGCCGTCGCGCTGATCGTCAGGGAGCCATTGGCTGTCGACGACAGCGTCGCACGGGCGGTCGCCGAAGCCGATATCGCACTACTTGGAATGGTCAAGGATGCAAGTTGGCTGCAAAGTGCGTCGCTGATCAACGAGATCCTCGAATCCGGCAACAACGGGGACCACACGTCGGCCGCCGACGCCGACCTGTTCGATCTTGCCAACTCGATCGCTCAGGTACTGAACGGCCCGGTCACCATCGAGAATCAGTCGAGCCGGATCCTCGCGTTCTCGGCAGATCAAGCCTTCGGTGACGAGGCACGTAAGCAGAGCGTCCTCGGACATCAAGTGCCGCAGCACTATTCCGACCGACTCCGATCGATGGGGTACTTCAACAAGATCTACGGCTCCACCCTGCCGGTATTTCTACCGGGTATCGGGCCAGGCATCAGGCCCCGAGTCGGCATGCGAATACATGCGGCATCCCAGATCCTCGGTTCGATCTGGGTGATCTTGGACGAGGAGCCGAACGAATTGCAGGTCAAAACGCTCGTCGAGGCGGCGGGCGTAGCCGCGATGAGTTTGCTTCGCGCCAAGCTGGCAGCCGATTCCGCACGACGACTGAGGTTGGGCGAGGTGATCACGCTACTGAGTGGCGGCACTTCGGCCAAGGAAGCGGCCGAGCGTCTGGGGTACGGCCGTTCGAAGGCAAACGTGCTTGCGGCCGGCTTCCGTAGCGGCGCCGGCGCATCGTTGGAGGCCGAAGCCGACGTCGATCAACTGGCCCTGACACTCAATACCTACCTCCACCAAGTATTTCCGCTGTCGGTGGCGGCAGCGATCGGCGGCACCGTCTACGCCGTCATTCCACACACCCGGCACCAGACCGACGACGACTACGTGCGTCGGATCGCGTCGGAGTTTGCAGACCGTTCCCGTTCGGAAAAGTCGGTGGTCATCGGAATCGGTGCGACAGTGGCCGACGTGATGACGCTGGAGAAGTCACGCGACGAAGCCGACCGAGCGCTTCGCGTTCTGAGGTCGACGTGGAATTCCTCGGGCCGGACCGTCGCGCGCGCCGACGACGTGCAGATCAATTCCCTGCTACTGCGCCTCTCCGACGCCCTGGCGGACGAGGACGAGACCGCGTCGGGACCGCTCGCGGTACTGCGTGAGTACGACCGCACTCACGACATCAACCTCGTCGACACCCTCCGCGCCTGGCTCGACACGTTCGGCGACATTCCGGCGGCCGCGTCGTTGGTTCACATCCACGTCAACACGTTTCGATACCGCCTCAAGAAGCTTGCCGGGATTGCCGGAATCGATCTCGACGATCCGGAAACTCGATTCAGCCTGATGCTCCAGCTTCGTCTTTTCTATCCGACAGCGTTGTAGCGATCTACCAAGTCTCACGAAACATTCGTAAATCCGGACGATGTTCTCCACCTTTTGTTGGGTGAAGATTCAAGCAATCGACTTTTGCTCCTGACCCGACAGACCTCGCGTCACTCGGGGGCGGGACTTCACCTTCCGGAGGCACCATGAAACAACGGTCCTACGCACTACTGGCTGCGGCAACTGGCACCGTTCTTGCCCTGAGCGCATGCTCATCGGGTGGCTCGTCGGGTGCGGGTGGGGGTGAACCCGTCACGGACGGCACCTTCAAATTGGCTCTCGTGGCCGACCCCGGCGCTCTGAATCCGCTGATGACCGCCGCATCGCCGGCGCACCAATTGGCACGTCTGAGCTACGACTATCTGGTCCACCCGGACCCCGATACCGGTGTCACCAAGCCGTGGCTCGCCGAAAAATGGGAAGAGACAACCACTTCCGCGTCCTTCACCATTCGCGACGGCGTTACGTGTAACGACGGATCCGCTCTGACTGCCCAGACGGTCGCGGACAACGTCAATTTCATCACCAACGCTGCAAACAAATCCGCTCTCCGCGGGGTGTACGCCCCGGCTACCGCGAGCGCCACCGCCGACCCGGCGACCCGGACAGTAACGGTCACAACTCCGGAGCCCTCTCCGTTCCTGCTTCTCAACCTGGCGCGAATACCGATCATGTGCGAGGCCGGGTTGAAGGATCCGACGGCGGCAAACAAGACGACCTTCGGGTCGGGCATGTTCCAGATGACCGAGGCAGTCGCCAACGATCATTACTCCTACGTTCGGCGCGACGGATACAACTGGGGACCGGACGGCACTACCTCCGATACTGCCGGAGTACCCAAGAATGTCGTCGCATCCATCATCACGAACAACAGCACAGCGGCCAACCAGGTGTTGTCCGGTGATCTGAATGCCGCAGCGGTTTCCGGCCCCGATCAGGATCGCATGAACGCCGCGAACCTGGATACCGTCAAGCAGCCTGCTCCGGCGGGCGAGATGTTCTTCAACCACAGTCCTGGCAATCCGACGAGCGATCCTGCCGTACGCAAGGCTCTGGTCCAGGCTCTCAATCTCGACGACCTCGCCGAGATCTTCACGGCCGGTCGCGGAACCCGATCGACCACGATGGTGTCCATCGAACCGCGGGCCTGCATCTACGACTCTGTCGCCGGAAACCTGCCGGACTTCGATACCAGTGCAGCCGCAGCAACTCTCGAGTCTGCGGGCTGGAAGGCCGGCGCGGACGGTAAGCGCAGCAAGGACGGCACACCGCTCCGAATTCGGATGGTCTACGAGACGTTCGGTGACGCGACCGATGCTGCCGCCGACGTCGCGGTCAATGCGTGGAACGACCTGGGCGCCACCGTTGAACTCACCAGTGGTGACTCGAACAAGATTCTCGATGTAGCACTCAGCGGCAAGGACAACACGGCGTGGGATGTCGCGTGGGAGCCGATCAACGTCGCGCTGCCCAGCATGCTGGTCCCCTTCCTCTCCGGTCCGGTGCCCGCTGCGGGAATGAATTTTGCGTCGATCTCCAACCCGGCCTACGACGCAGCCGTCGAAAAGGCTTCCGGGCTGACAGGCGAGGACGCTTGTGCCGCTTGGGCAGACGCCGAATCCGAAATCATCAAAGCAAACTCGGCGGTACCTTTTGCCGACAAGATCACGACTCTCTACTTCAACAATGCGGGTCTTGCATTCGGCCGCAATTTCATCGGTTCGGCCCTGCGCCTGTACCAGTAGAACACCGGTAGCGACCGGGGAAATCGTTCTGTTTCGCCGGTCGCTGTCGGTATACGGACAGGTATTCACTGATCCCGCCGGTTTTCGTGGGAGCGGACGAAAATCGACCCGATTTTCGTGAGGATCGACAGAGATGCGCGTCACGTCATACGCCAAGATTTAGCAGTCAACACTCAACCGCGCCCTCACGTTTTTCGCTCGGGCCCCTGCTCCATCACGGAGGCACCATGAAACACCGCTTCTACCCAACACTTGCAGCAGCCGCAGGGCTCACGCTCGTGTTGTCTGCCTGTGGCTCGGGAGGCACGTCCTCGGGCGCCAGTGGCGGTGAACCGGCCACGGACGGAACCTTCCGTTTCGCTCTGCAGGCCGACCCCGGTGCACTCAACCCGATCATGTCGGCAGCGTCGGCGACCGCAGAGTTGTCGCGTTTGGCCTATGACTACCTCGTCTACCAGGATCCCGATACCAGTGAAGTCGGACCGTGGTTGGCCGAGAAGTGGGAAGAGACCCCGACCTCTGCGTCCTTCACCATCCGCGAAGGGGTGACCTGTACCGACGGATCCACGCTGACTTCCCAGACCGTCGCGGACAACATCAACTTCGTGGCCAATCCGGACAACGGTTCACAGTTGCGCGGGTCCTCCGTTCCGACCGGTGCCACTGCAACCGCCGACGCTGCAGCGCGCACCGTCACGGTCACCACTCCGGCGCCGAGTCCCTTCCTGCTTCTCAACGTCGGTCGCCTGCCGATCCTGTGCGAGGCCGGGTTGAAAGATCCGACAGCGTCGAACAAGAAGTCGCTCGGCACCGGCATGTTCGAAGTCACCGAAGTCGCCGCCAACGATCACTACACGTTCCAGCGTCGCGAGGGCTACAACTGGGGCCCCGACGACACGACCTCCGACACCCCGGGTGTCCCCAAGACGGTCATCGCCGCGATGTCGCCGAACGTGAGCACCGCCGCCAACCAGCTTCTCTCGGGTGAACTCAATGCAGCTCCGATCGCCGGTCCGGACAAGGACCGCGTCGCGGCAGCCAATCTGGACTCGGTCGGCCGTCCGCTGCCTTCCGGTCAGATGTACTTCAACCAGATCGCGAGTAATCCCACCAGCGATCCCGCAGTGCGCAAGGCCCTGATCCAGGCGGTCAATCTCGACGACCTCACTCAGGTCATCACTGCCGGACACGGAGTCCGGGCAACCAGTCTCGTCGCCGTCGAACCGCGCGCGTGCGTCTACGACTCCGTCGCAGGCAACATTCCGGACTTCGATCTCACTGCCGCCAAGGCAACACTGGACGCTGCAGGTTGGACCGCTGGTTCTGACGGCAAGCGAAGCAAGGACGGAAAGCCGCTCAATCTCCGTCTCGTGTACGACGGCACAGACGATCCGCGCAACGCAGCAGCAGAACTCGCTCAGTCGGCGTGGTCCGAACTCGGCGCAAACGTCGAGGTGATCGGCGGCGACTCGAACAAGATCATCGACGTCATCCTGAGCGGCAAGGACAACTCTGCCTGGGACATCGCCTGGGTCCAGATCAACTCCTCGCTCCCCAGCACCTTCACCGCCTACTTCACCGGTCCGGTTCCCGCTGCAGGCAAGAACTTCGGGTCGACAAGCAACCCCGCGTACGAAGCAGCAGCCACCAAGGCTTCCGGTCTGACCGGTAGCGACGCTTGCGACGCTTGGGCCGACGCCGAGTCGGAGCTCACCAAGACGATCTCCGCTGTGCCGTTCTCGGATTCAGTTATGAACGTGTACTTCAACAAGGCTGGACTCTCATTCGGTAAGTCGCTCAACGGTTCTGCGTTGCGCCTCTACCAGTAGGTCGCCCGCCCACTCTGAATATCTTCCCGCCCCAGCATCCCGCCCTCCGGAAAGACAGCCCATGAGTCAAACTATTGAAGCCGCGAAACCAGAAGCGGCGCCTCAGGCTCGAGCAAAGTGGCTCGAGTCTGACAGCTGGCCCGCATATCTTCTGCGTCGTTTCGGCACCTTCGTGATTTCACTCTGGGCGCTGGTGACTGCGGCGTTCCTGATGCTCCAACTGATTCCGGGCGACCCTGTTCGGTTGGCTCTGGGAATGAACGCACCGGTCGAACTGGTCGAGACAACGAGGTCTCAGCTCGGTTACGACCTTCCCTTGTGGCAGCAGTACTTCCGATTCGTCGGCGGGTTGCTGAGCGGGAATCCCGGTGACTCGATCACCTTGAGGACTCCGGTCTTCGAGGTGATCGCGTCCCGCCTCCCTGCAACACTCGAACTGGCTGTACTCACAGTCGTCACGGTGCTGCTGTTGGGCATTCCGATCGGCCTCATCTTCGCTGCACTGACCCGCAACGGCCGACGACGCGGAGTCGAGATCGGTTACACCGCAACGTCGGGCACCATCGCCGTGATCCCCGAGTTCATGTTCGGCACGGCGCTGGTCTACCTCTTTGCCGTCACGTTCCCTGTTCTGCCCGTCGCCGGCCGCGGTGGACCGGAAAGTTACATCCTTCCGGTCGCGGCCATGTCGATCGGTGCCATCGCCTCGATGTCGCGCATCGTCCGTGCAGAGGCGCTCGGCGTGTTGGACATGGACTACATCCGTACGGCGCGCGCCAAGCGAATGACTGTGGCACGAATCTACTTCCGTCATGCAATGCCCAACCTCATGACGTCGACGCTGACGCTCGCCGGACTCCTCCTTGGTGGTCTGATTGCCGGCACCGTGCTCATCGAGAGCATCTTCGCCTGGCCCGGCATGGGCATGGCGCTGGTCAAGTCCATCACCGAGAAGGACTACCCGCTCGCCCAGACACTGGTCGTGATCTACGGCGCCATCGTCCTTCTCATCAATTTCATCGTCGACGTGGTGCTCGCTCTCATCGACCCACGATCCACAATTCGGGAGAACTGAGTTGAGCACCTCACCTACGGCCCCCACTGCGGCCCCCAAGACGCCCCCGCGACGACACTGGATCGTCGGAACGTTCCGCACCCCACTGGGAATCCTGGCCCTCACCTTCCTGACCGCTCTGATCGCCCTCGTCATCTTCGGACCGATGATCTGGGGTGACGCCGCTGTCGCAGCCAACCCGAAGGCACTGTCTCAGGGACCGAGTTCCGAGCACATCTTCGGCACCGACGCCGGCGGGCGTGACGTCTTCGCCCGCACGATGACCGCCGCGAGACTGTCGGTGCTCATGGCTCTCGGAGCCGTCGCACTCGGTGTCACAATTGGCCTGATACTCGGTACGCTCCCGACGCTCGCTCCCCGCTGGGTCGGACGCATGGTTGTGGCATTCCTCAACTTCGCCATCGCATTCCCCGGGCTGCTCCTCGCGATCTTCCTGTTGGTAGTTCTCGGACAGGGTGCGGGCAGCGCGGTGATCGCCATCGGTCTTGCCCTGGCCTCGCCGTTCGCGAGGTTGACGTACGCACTGGCTTCGTCGGTCAACGGACGTGACTTCATCGACGCAGCACGCATCCTCGGGGTCACCAAGCCCGGGTTGCTGTTCCGCCACATTCTCCCCAATATCCGTGAACCACTCATCGTCAATGCCAGCATCGCTGTCGGCAGCGGCCTCGTGGTCTTCGCCGGACTCTCGTTCCTCGGCTTGGGCATTCAGCCGCCTGCATTCGACTGGGGCCGGATGCTCAACGAAGGTCTGTCGAAGATCTTCGTCAACCCGGCCACCGCACTTGCCCCCGGCATCGCCGTCGTGCTCGCCGGCTTGACCTTCACGCTGCTCGGCGAGGCCATTGCTCGCGGCTCGGGAGTTCGCAGCCCGATCAGCAGTCGCCTGCCGAAGTGGAAGCCGATCAACCGGAAAACTGCCCAGGCCGATTCGGCACCCAGCGACGAGGACGCAGTTCTCACCGTCCGCAACATGTCCGTCGCAGTCCCCGCGGGTGACGACTGGCGTCGCCCCGTCGACAACATCAGTTTTACAGTTCATCGCGGCGAAACCGTGGGCATCGTCGGTGAATCCGGCTCCGGAAAGTCACTGAGTTGCATGGCAATCGCGCAGCTGACCGACCATCCCACCGTGGTCGACGCCGGGCTCATCGAGTTCGACGGCACCGTGCTGATGAAGGACGGGAAGCGGCCGGACAACGCGGCTTCGCGCAAGGTTGCCCGCCAACTCGGCACACGTATGGCGATGGTGTTCCAGGATCCGATGTCGTCCATGAATCCGTCTCTCAAGGTCGGATACCAGGTCGCCGAGATCGGTTGGCTCCACGAAGGTATGAGCAAGGCCGACGCGAAGAAGGCGGCAGTCGAGCGACTGAACGCCGTCAAGATCCCCGACGCGCCCAAGCGTGCGAAGCAGTACCCCCACGAGTTCTCCGGCGGTATGCGTCAGCGCGCGATGATCGCCATGGGTCTGATGGGCAAGCCCGCTCTGATCATCGCGGACGAACCCACCACCGCGCTCGACGTGACCGTTCAGCGTGAGGTCCTCGGGCTGCTCCACGAGGTTCGCGAAGAAACCGGCGCCGCAATCCTTCTCATCTCGCACGACATGGCCGTCATCACCGGCATGTGCACCCGTGTCCTGGTCATGTTTGCCGGCGAAATCGTCGAAGACATCGCAGTCGACGATCTGATTGCCGGTCGTGCAAAGCATCCGTACACCCGCGCGCTGATCGCCGCGGTCCCCACCATGAGCACAGATCGCGACAAGCCGCTTGCCACCGTCGACGAAGCCTGGCAGGTGGAGAGCCTCGACGCCGAGGAGAGCACCGCCGACATCGAGTTGGAAGAACTGTTGGCTGTTGCAGAGGAGATCCGATGAGCAGGCTCGAATTCCGTGACGTCAACGTCCACCTCGGTAGCGGATCGAAAAAATTCCACGCCGTCAAGAACATCAATCTCGACATCCCCTCCGGATCGGTGGTCGGGCTCGTCGGTGAATCGGGTTCCGGAAAGTCGACACTGGCGCGAGCAACTGTCGGCCTGGCCGAGCCCAATTCCGGCCAGATCCTTCTCGACGGTGTGGACGTCGCTCATGCCCGCGGCGCGACGGCTCGTCTGCGCCACCGGATCCAGATGGTCTTCCAGGATCCGTACTCGTGCCTCGACCCACGAATGACGATCGGCCAGTCACTCGCCGAGGCTCTGCGGTCCACCGAGCGTCGTGACAAAGCTCGCCGCAGCCGCGGCGACCGCGCTGCCGAGGTGGCCCGACTCCTCACCACCGTCCAACTGCCGGTGGAGAAGGCGCACGAATACCCGTCGTCGTTGTCTGGTGGTCAGCGCCAACGCGTTGCCCTCGCACGGGCATTGGCAGCCGCACCGGCAGTTCTGCTTGCCGACGAAATCACCTCTGCACTCGACGTATCCGTACAGGGCGCGGTTCTGAATCTCTTGGTCGATCTGCAGAAGCAACTAGGTCTGACAGTTCTGTTCGTCAGTCACAACCTTGCGGTGATCCGCTATGTCTGTGACCACGTCGCAGTCATGCTCGGCGGCGAGATCGTCGAACACGGGCCGGTTCTCGACGTGATCGATTCGCCCAAGGAGCCGTACACGGCAAAGCTGTTGTCCGCGATCCCGACCTTCGGGGAGCCGATGTTCCAATGACAACACCGACTACTCTCGAATCCCCTGCTGCCGTATCCCGTGCCGAAGAACGTCGTTCGGCGCGAATCCACGATTACGCATCAGTGGTCACACCAACCGGCATCGCTGTATCGGCGTCGGGATGCATTGCATACGTACGTACGGAGTCGAACCCGGGCGCAGATACCAACGAGCACTCGATCTGGTTGGCTTCCCCGCAACTACAGCTCACGGTAGGTCCTGCCGATACCTCGCCGGCGTGGCATCCCGTTTCCACGCTGTTGGTCTTCGTGCGGCCGGATTCCTCGGGCACACCACAACTGTGGAAGGTCGATGCCGGCGGTGGGCCCGCCGTTCAGATGACCACCGCGGAACAACTCCCGCTCGGTGCTGGGGCACCGGTGTTCTCTCCCGACGGCGCTCGAATCGCCTTCAGCGCTCCGGTCGACCGCACTGCCGCCGGATCGTCACACCTCTTGGTGGCGAAACGCCTCAACTACAAGGTCGACGGATCCGGTGTCCGGGGCAGCGTTCGGGCGCACCTGTTCGAGTTCGATCTGGCCGCCGGGTCGCTACGGCAACTGACGGACGGCGATTGGGACGCTTCGCATCCCGCGTACAGTCCCGACGGCACTGAGCTGGCCTTCACCGCAGCGATGGACGGCGACGCCGATCTGACGCGGGCGAGTTCCGCCTGGACCGTGTCGCTTACTGATCTCGCCGCCGCTCCGCGGATGTTGGGGCACGCACGCGGGATCGCCGGACCACTTGCGTGGACACCGGCCGGCGACGCCGTCGTAGCAGTCGGTTGGCACACGCCGATCATTCACAACAGCGAACTTCTCGTCCTGCATCGCGACCAGCGAATGGAAGACCGCAGCCTGACATCCGAACTCGACCGAAACGTCATGCCTGGCGGGACCGGTTATCCCGGTGGCGCACCGAGTTTCACCGCGGACGGCAACATCGTCTTCTGCATCCGCAACCACGGCTCCACCGAACTGCACAAGGTGGATTTCGGATCAGGCTCCGTCTCACCACTTCTCATCGGAGAGCAGGCAGTGGTCTCCGGCCTGGCCTTGACGTCCGGGCGGGCCGTCGTCGCGCTGGCAACGGCGACGTCCTTCGGTGAGGTCGCCGTCATCGATCTCGAGACTCGCGCCGTCGAGATCGTCACCGAGTTGAACACGGAACTGACAACTTCCGTCGCGTTTCCCGTCGCCACCGAGCGTTGGTTCGACATCAGCGACGGCACCCGAGTTCAGGGTTGGATCCTGCGCGACCCGAACCTCACGGGCACCGGACCACTGGTCCTGGACGTCCATGGTGGGCCGCATAATGCCTGGACCGGTACCCCCACCCTCATGCACGCGTACCACGCGGAATTGGTTGCGCTCGGATACACGGTCTTGATGATCAATCCGCGTGGAAGTGACGGCTACGGAAACGACTTCTTCGACGGTGTGCGGGACGGCTGGGGCGAGGCGGATCGTGCAGACCTGCTCGAACCGGTCGAAACCCTTGTCGCCGAAGGGGTAGCCGATCCGAAGCAACTGGTGCTCACGGGCTACAGCTATGGCGGATTCATGACGTGCGCCCTGACGTCCGTCACCGATCGGTTTGCCGTCGCAGTCGCCGGTGGCCTCGTTTGCGACATCGCGAATACGGCCGGCCCCTCGGACGAGGGCATTTTGCTACAGACGGTCGAATTCGACCCGCAGTCATCTCGGGTACAGGAACTTTCGCCGCTGGGGCGAGTCTCCCAGGTGACGACACCGACGCTGATTCTTCACGGCGGCAGCGACGTGCGCTGCCCGGTCAACCAGGCAGAACAGTGGTTCGGTGGACTGCGTTTGGCCGGCACCCCGACCGAGCTGGTGGTCTTCCCGGACGCGTCGCATGCCTTCGTGCTGACGGGTCGGCCGTCCCACCGTCTGGGCTACAGCACTCGTCTCGTCGACTGGATCGAACGCCACCTCTCCCCTACGCCGGCACTGACCACGGTCGATCCCGACTACTGGCAGTACCGACTCGACACCCTGAGTGCGAAATACGGGGTACCTGGTGCCTCGCTGGGAATTCTGACCACTACCCGCAGCGGTTTCGACCGCACCGTGGTCACGTCCGGTGTCGTCAGTACCCGCACGGGGGTCGCGGCGACTCCCGACACGTTGTTCCAGATGGGTTCGATCAGCAAGGTCTGGACGGCCACGCTGATCATGCAACTCGTGGAGGAAGGGTTGCTCGACCTCGATGCACCTGTTCGGAACATACTGCCGGACTTCGCAGTCGACGATGCGGTAGCCACTGCAACGGTCACGACTCGTCAACTGTTGACTCATACCAGCGGCATCGACGGTGACGTCTTCATCGATGGCGGCCGCGGCGACGACTGCGTCGAGCGTTACGTTGCCGCCCTGAAGTCGACGGTGCAACTCTTCGCACCCGGCACCGATTGGTCGTACTGCAACACCGGCTTCGTGATCGCCGGACGAATCATCGAGGTTCTCCGAGGCAAGAGTTGGGATGCGGTTCTGCGCGAGCGAATCATCGAGCCGCTCGGCCTGGCCAAGACCACGACCCTGCCTGAGGAGACGGCGCTGCACCGCGCTGCAGTCGGGCACGTCGGCGGTGGCGACAATCTCGCGCAGACACCACAATTCCTCATCCCTCGCTCGATGGGCCCGGCCGGCCTCATCAACAGCACAGCCGAAGATCTACTCCTGTTCGCGCAGGATTCGATGCGCGAGGATCCGATTCTGCTTCAGCGTTCCACTCATCTGGCGATGCTCGAGGAGCGCCGCCAGATCGGTGACGTGTCGTCTGCAGACATCATGGGAACCACGTGGCTACTGCACAATTGGGACGGAGTGCTGGCGCATGGCCACAACGGCGGAACTCTCGGACAGCAGTCCTTCTTGAGGGTGGTCCCCTCCTGCGGCATTGCCGTAGTCCTGATGGCCAACGGCGGTGCAATGGACGCACTCTCGGGCGACCTTCTCGCCGAAGTGATCGGTTCCATCGGCGGCGTCGCCGTGACACCGGCATTTTCGCCTGGAGACCCTCACACCCGCACCACATCCTCACCTGAGGAACTCGATGCACTGTGCGGTCTGTACCGCGATGCTGCAGCCGATTTCGTCCTGGAGAGGACCGGCGGTTCCCTGACCGCCCGCCGCACCGATCACATCGACCCTTCGATCAACGCCGAAAGCGCAGAGTCCATCTCTCTCAGCCTGATCGAAGTTCACCCTGGAGTATTCGCGACCCAACTACCGCAATCAGCGGGTTGGATCCGGATCACTTTCTCCGACACCGGGAGTACACAATTGCTACACGTCGGAAGCCGCGCGTATCCGCGAGTGAACAACCGATGACCATTCTCCGCGATCTGGCCGAGCGCCAACTTCCTCAGATCCTCGAGGATGCCATCGCGCTCATCGAAGTCGAGTCGCCGTCGCACGATCTCGAAGCTGTTGCACGCAGCGCGAAATGGACGTCAGACCTTGTCCACGAACGACTCGGCGTGACACCGGAGTCGATAGTGACGGAAGGCCGAACCCACCTGGTGACCCGCTTCGGTGATTCCCCGACGCGGTTGATGCTCCTCGGTCATCACGACACCGTGTGGCCGATCGGCACCCTGACGCGTCTACCCGCAGCGGTGACCGACGGAGCCCTTCGAGGTCCGGGTGGACTCGACATGAAACTTGGTGTCGTTCAGGCAATTCACGCCCTGTCGATCGTCCGGGAGTTGCACGGCGACGATGCACTCGACGGAATCACACTCCTGGTCACCGGTGACGAAGAAATCGGTTCACCCACATCGCGAACCCTCATCGAGGAACTTGCCGCAGGCGCGGTGCTCGTCCTCGAAGCCGGCGGCGACGGTGGCGAACTCAAGACCGTCCGCAAGGGAGTGTCGCTGTATCGGATCCATGTTGCCGGTCGCGCAGCGCACGCCGGGTTGGAGCCGGAAAAGGGCATCAACTCCGCAGTCGAACTGGCTCGCCTCGTGATCGCGATCAACGACTTGTCCTCGCCGGCGCAGGCAACCACTGTCACCCCGACCGTCATTTCAGCCGGAACCACAACCAACACCGTTCCGGCAGAAGCCTTTGTCGACGTGGACGTACGCGCAACCAGCGCTGCCGAGCAGGAGCGCGTCGATTCGAACATCCGAGCCCTGCAGGCAATCCACCCCGAAGCCGAAGTCACGGTCTCGGGTGGCGTCAACCGTCCGCCTCTCGAAGCGACGATGTCCGCACCGTTGCTGGCGTTGGCGGAACGCGTTGCGCTCGAGCATGATCTGACTCCTCCCGTCGGACTCGCCGTCGGCGGAGCCTCGGACGGAAACTTCACTGCCGGCATCGGCATCCCCACCCTCGACGGCCTCGGTGGCGTCGGCGGCGGTGCACACGCCGAGACCGAGCATGCGCTCGTGTCCGCTATCGCCCCGAGAACGGCGTTGGTTGCGGGCCTTATTCGTTCGATCACGTCTGAAGGGGGCCCTCGTGTCGAAAAGCAAAGCGGTTGAGTTTCGAGAACTGGTCGACACCCGCGAAATAGCTGATCTGTCTGCCGTTTTCGACGAGATCTGGGCTACAAGTCCCGGACCGGCTCATTTCGGAACGGCGATGTTGGTTGCGCTTCACCACGGTGGTCATTACGTGGTGGGAGCCTTCTCTGAAGGCGAAATGATCGGAGGTTGCGTCGGATTCTTCGTCGAGCCTCTCGGCGAGGTCCTGCACTCACACATCGCCGGAGTTCTACCCGGGCATGCAGGCAAGGGAATCGGCCGCGCCCTCAAGCATCATCAGCGTGACTGGTGCATCGAGCGCGGCGTCAGGACGATCCGGTGGACCTTCGATCCACTCGTCGCACGAAATGCCTACTTCAACATCCAGCGTCTCGGTGCCGAACCCGCCGAATACAACCCGGATTTCTACGGATCGATGGCAGACGGCATCAATGCCGGCGACGCCAGCGACCGCATGCTGGTCAGCTGGGATCTCGACGCCGACGGAGCTCCGAGTTCTTCTGTGGCCGTTGATGATACATTCAAAGTGCTCCAACCCACCGAAGACGGGACGCCTCGGATGCTCCCGATCCCACCCGACTGCGTCGACATCGCGGTCGGAATACCCAGAGACATAGAGCATCTGAGAACCGTCGACCGCGCTTCTGCCTTCGCCTGGCGACACGCGCTTCGCGAGTACCTCGAACCACTGATCGCCTCGAAGGAATGGCAATCGACCGGCTTCGACCCCAGCGGCTATTACATGTTCACGAAAATCTGCGAGACAACCGGAGAAGAGCAAGTCCATGCACATTGAGTCCGTCGAATTGCGCGAACTGCGCATCCCTCTCGTCTCCCCCTTCACCACGTCGTTCAGCACCCAACTCGAGCGCAACACCCTCGTCCTGAAGGTGAGTGGCACCACCGACGGCCCCAATGGCCCGGTGGAGACTGTCGGCTGGGGCGAGTGCGGCTCGCTGAGCGATCCGTACTACAACTCGGAGTACACCGCCGGTGCGCGCGCGATGCTTCGCGAGTATCTCGTTCCGACGCTGCGTAAGTCGCAGTCGGATCAGCCGCTCACTGCCGAGACCGTCGGCAGCGTGCTTCACCACATCGTGGGTCACCAGATGTCCAAGTCGGCCATCGAAATGGCAATCCTCGACGCCGAATTGCGCGCTCGTGGACAATCTTTCGCTCGGTACCTCGGTGCAACGCGCACACGAGTTCCCTCGGGAGTATCCGTCGGCATCCAGGACAGCATTCCGCAGTTGCTCGAGACCGTCGGCAACTATCTGTCGCAGGGATACGTCCGAATCAAACTGAAGATCAAGCCGGGCTGGGACATCGCTCCCGTGGCGGCGGTGCGCAAGGAGTTCGGCTACGACGTGCCCCTACAGGTCGATGCGAACGCCGCGTACACCCTCGTCGACGCACAGTTGCTGCGTCGCCTGGACGAATTTGCACTGCTCCTCATCGAACAGCCGCTGGCCGAAGACGATTTGGTGCAGCACGCCAAGCTCGCCCAGTCTCTCTCGACTCCGATCTGCCTCGACGAGTCGGTCGAGTCGGCCAAGGATGCAGCGGATGCCATCACGCTCGGTGCCGCTTCGGTCATCAACATCAAGCCGAGCCGTGTCGGTGGATACCTGGAAGCCAAGCGGATCCATGATCTCGCCTCGGCGCACGGTATCGCGGTGTGGTGCGGCGGGATGCTCGAGACCGGAATCGGACGCGCCGCCAACGCCGCACTCGCGGCACTGGACGGCTTCACACTGCCCGGTGACATCTCGGCGTCCGATCGCTTCTACAAGGAAGACATCACCGAACCGTTTGTCATCGAGGACGGCCACATCTCCGTGCCGCAGGGACCGGGCTTCGGTGTGACTCCGCGTGAAGACGTCATGGAGCGCTTCACCGTCGGAACCGAGATTCTGTAGGTTACCGGCGTCAGCTGCAGTCACCTCCACCTCACCTGGTGGAGGTGACTGTTCGCCGTTTGTGTCGGTAGCTCGGTGCATAGTGATTCGGACATGACGTACTGCACCGAAAGGCCCCCGATGAGTAGCTGGTCCGATCGCCCGATCTGCGCGTTCGACCTCGAAACCACGGGACGGAATCCGTCGACCGCCCGCATCGTCAGTGCCTGCGTCGCGGTGATCGACGGTGCGAAGGTCGAAACACGCACGTGGCTACTCGATCCCGGCGTCGACATCCCCGCCGGTGCCTCGGCCATTCACGGCATCAGCACCGAGTACGCGGCGCAACACGGCCAGAACTACTCCGAGGGCTACGAAGAGATTCGCGAGGCTCTGCACAATTCCTGGGCGCGCGATCACGCCGTCGTAGCGTTCAACGCCTCCTACGATCTGACGGTCATGCATGCCGAAGGTCTGCGCATCGGTAAGCCCGCCTTCGTTCCGGGGTTGGTCATCGATCCGTACGTGATCGATCGCGCGATGGACACGTTCCGCAAGGGCAAACGAACGCTCGCAGCCGTGTGCGAGCACTACGGGATTTCCCTCGAGGCTGCCCACGAAGCCGAGGCCGATGCCAAAGCAGCGGCGGCGTTGGCCCGCGAGCTCGCCGTACGGTTCCCCGACATCCTGGGGCTCGATCTCATGGTCGATCAGGCCGATTGGCATGCCGAGCGGCAACGCGATTTCGCCGAGTACCTACTCAGCCAAGGGAGGGACGTGGCAGATGTGAACGGCCAGTGGCCGATTCGCATCATCGCCTGACGCCCTCCCCGGCTCGGACGGTCGCGCGCGCTACTGCGGGACCGGCGGCCACACCGGCGCAATGGACCACGGACGCGCCGTTTCGAGTTGCGACGCAACCTGAATCAGCAAATCTTCACGCCCGAACGCGCCGACCAACTGCACGCCGATCGGCACACCGGCCGAGTCATGACCCATCGGCAAGGAAATCGCAGGCTGACCGGAACTGTTGAACGGACTGGTCAAGCCGCTGTATCCGGCCGAATGCTCCCAGATCGACATGGGATTTGCCGTATCGAGCAAACCGAGCGGAGCTGCCGGCCGAGCCATTGTCGGAGTCAGCAGCAGGTCGTGATCGACAAAGAACGCACCGATCACCTGGGCAGCCCGCTCGAGTTCCTGCAATGCCTTGACGACGTTCGTCGCACTTTCGGACTTCGCGCGGTCGTAGATCATCCGAGCCATCGGCTCGAGGTCGTCGTCGCGGATTGCGCGGTTCAGTGTCTCCAGTCGTTCATCGACCTCGATCGTCATCGGAATGCCCATCAACACGGAGAGTCCGGCAGTAAGGGCATCGAGCGGAAAGTTCGGGGCGCCCTCGGTGACATCGTGACCGAGTTCTTCGAGCAGGCCGGCAACACTGGTTGTGACGGCCGCGCACTCCGGGTCCACCGGGGTGCCGTCCGGCAGCACGTTGCTCAGACCAATCCGCAACCGTCCGGGATCCGCACCCACTTCCTCGATGTACGGCCGCCTCGGCGCCAGGATCACGTAAGGATCGCCCACTGTCGGCCCGGCGGACAGATCGAGAAGCAGCGCAGTGTCGCGGACACTTCGGGTGAGTGCGTGATGAACACTCATCGGCGACGAGAACAGCGTGCGCGCCGGTGCCGTCGGAGTGCGTCCGCGGCTGGGCTTGAGGCCTACCAAGCCACAGGCCGATGCGGGAATACGGATCGATCCACCGCCGTCACTGGCATGGCCGCCGGGCACGATCCCGACGGCAACCGCTACAGCCGTGCCACCCGAAGATCCGCCGGGTGAACGATCGAGGGCGTAAGGGTTGCGGGTGGGACCGAACAGCGCAGGTTCGGTACTCGCGTTCTTACCGAACTCCGGTGTGTTCGTCTTGCCGATGACAACCAGACCGGCCTCACGGTATCGCTCCACGAGCGTCGAATCTTTTTCTGCCACAGCGTCGGCGAACAATCGAGATCCGTTGGTGCTCGGCAATCCTGCGACGTCCAAGCCCAGGTCTTTGATCACGAACGGGACGCCGTGCAATGGACCTTCCGGCAGGCCGTTCGATACTTCGTTGCGCGCTTCCTCGCGACGCTCACTGATCACCGCATTGACTGCAGGGTTGCGCTCGTCGAGTCTGTCCAGGCTGAACTCGAGGACTTCCTTGGCTGAGACGTCACCGCTCTTGATCGCTTCGGCAAGGCCGGTCATGTCGTTGTTGTCGAACAAATCCTGCATCGATGCCCTCATCACTCGTGTGGAACTCTGCCGATAGTGAGGTCCGTCATATCAATCGGAGCCTCGACGTGGTGTCGAAATTCCGCTTGGCGGGACCGCCGCGCAGGGTCAGCCCTACAGAATCAAACCTTGCCGCCGCGCTTCCACAACAGCTTCGTGACGACTGCGGACATCGAGCTTTCCCATCAGATTCCGCATGTACGTCTTGATCGTTTCGACGCTCAACGACAACCTCTCGGCTATCTCGGCGTTGCGCAGTCCGAGAGCGACGTAGCCCATCACCTCCCGCTCGCGTGGCGACAGGACAACACTGTTCACAGCTGGAGTGTTCGTCGAAGGCTTCGGCGACACCAAAGCACGCAGCTTGGCCTCGACGGCATGGACCTGTGCGCTGAGAGCAGTGTCCTCGAGGTTCGCCGCGATCTCGCCGAGCGCCAGAACGCTCTCGGTCAGCCCTTCGGATATCTGGGCGTCTCGGTTCGAACCATGTTCCACCGCAGCGGTATCGAGCATCGCCACCCGCCGATCCACCTCGTCGCGGATCTCGAATTCGCGGGCCAACGCGTACGACGATCGCATCATCGTCTCGGCAATCACGTCTCCGATCGGCAGGTTGGCGCGCAGTCCTCCGTAGATCGCTCCGCGGGTAACCCCGCGTACGACGATCGGCACCGCCATCAAGGATTCGATCGCTTCGGTGCCCACTTCGTAGTCGTAGTCGTGAGTGATGTGCGACGAGTTCGCGTAGTCCTGGACTGCGCCCGGTCGTTGTTCTGCGATCGCCCGACCGCCGAGTCCGCATTCCGCGTCGATCCGCAGGTTTCGCAGGATGTTGCTGCGCGTGCCGACGTGACCGGTGATGGTCAGCGACCGGTCGCTGACGCAGCCGCCGAACAGAACCGGCAACTCGGTTTTGGGGTGCAGCCGACGCAGTTCGCCGCGCAACGCGTCGTCGTCGCTCGGTCTCAGTACCCTGCTCACTCTCACCTCCACGTACCCAATTCAGAGGGTAGCGGCACCTTCGGCTGGGCAATAGCGTGCATCCAGGCCATTTGTAGTGCCGATCACACTTATCGTGACACCAACCGTGTCACGTCGCCTTCGGAGGAACCGTGTCTGTCTCGAAAGCTCTCGCAGCCAACAACACCCCGCTCAGTCCGCTGCGCTTTCTCGAGCGCAGCGCTGCGGTGTTCCCCGATCGCACCGCCGTAGTTCACGGCGACCGGACGTACACGTACCGAGAGTTCGGCGACGAGGTCGCCGCGCTGGCCCGCGTCCTACGTGAGCGCATCCAGCCCGGTGACCGCGTTGCATACCTGGCGCCGAACGTTCCCGAGATGCTGTTCGCGCATTTTGCCGTCCCGCTCGCCGGTGGGGTCCTGATCGCCCTGAACTCGCGTCTCGCCGGACCTGAGCTCGAGTACATCCTCGATCATTCGGGAACCGCGATCCTGTTCGTCGACTCCGAATTCGTCGGCTCCGTCTCCTCGTCCAAGACAAACGTCGCAAGCCTTCGCGAGATCATCGAGATCCCGGACTCCACCGTGCCGTACCCGGAGGTCCCCGCCGCAATCGTCACCGGGCAGTACGCCGATCTGATTGCCGAAGCCGAAGCACTCGCCGATCAGCCATTGCACTGGGGCGTCGACGACGAGCAGCAGTGCATCGCCATCAACTACACCTCGGGCACCACCGGAAAACCCAAGGGCGTCATGTACTCCCACCGCGGGGCGTACCTGAACTCGCTCGGCGAGACCTTCCACAACGGCTTCGACGGATCGACGAAGTACCTGTGGACGCTGCCGATGTTCCACTGCAACGGGTGGTGCACGCCCTGGGCCGTCACCCAGGCCGCCGGCACACACATCTGCCTCCGTGCGGTCCGCGCCGACGCGATCTGGGATGCCATCGACAATCTGGGCGTGACGCATCTGTGCGGCGCCCCCACCGTCTGCTCGACCATCGCGGATGCCGAGCAGGCCCACAAGGTCGACGCACTACGCATCACGACGGCCGGGGCTCCGCCGTCGCCGACGATCATCGGAAAACTCGAAGACATCGGCGTCACCGTCGTTCACGTCTACGGCCTCACCGAGGTGTACGGTCCGTACACGATCTGCGAGTACCAGGAAGCCTGGGACGACAAGCCGCAGTCCGAGCGCACCGCACTGCTCTCCCGCCAGGGAGTCGGCATGGTGCAGGCCGAAAATGCCCGCGTTGTCGATGCCGAGATGAACGACGTTCCCGCCGACGGTCGGACGATGGGTGAGATCGTGCTCCGCGGCAACAACGTGATGCTCGGGTACTACCGAGACGAGACCGCGACCGCCGAAGCGTTTGCCGGTGGTTGGTTCCATTCCGGCGACCTCGGCGTCATGCATCCCGACGGTTACATTCAGCTCAAGGACCGCGCGAAGGACATCATCATCTCGGGCGGCGAGAACATTTCCACGGTCGAGGTGGAGCAGGCGATCATGAGTCACCCGGCCGTGGTCGACGTGGCAGTCGTCGGCGTTCCCGACGAGAAGTGGGGCGAGCGTCCGAAGGCATTCGTGGTGCTGGGCAAGGGATTGCAGGCTTCGGCAGAAGAGATCGTCGAGCACACCCGCACCTTGCTGGCCGGGTACAAGGTTCCCCGCGACATCGTCTTCCCGCTCGACCTTCCGCGCACCCCGACAGGCAAGGTTCTCAAGTTCGAACTGCGTGCGTCGAAGTAACTCGGCCGACGGGTCTCAGCGCACCGGAGAATATCGCCGGCGCAGATCGACAGGTTGCCCGTCCGAAGGGAAAGGCAACGACGTGAAGTCGAGCGGAGCGACGTAATCTGCGTCGACGTTCCAGTCGAAGCGCGTGAGGAGGTGGTGCATGATCGCCTTGATCTCGGCGCCGGCGAAGTGCATCCCCAGACATTTGTGCACTCCACCCCCGAACGGCTCCCACGCGTACCGATGAACCTTGTCTTCGCGTCGATTCTCGGCGAAACGCTCGGGATCGAAACGCTCGGGATCGGGCCAGTACTGCGCCATGTGGTGTGTGAAGTGAGGGGCGACGGAAACATACGTTCCCGCAGGCACGAAGTGACCGCGTACTCGAGTGTCGCGGACCGCTCGCCGCGCCATGACCGGTACGGGCGAGACGAGTCGGAGGCATTCCTTCATCACCAGGTCAAGGCTGCTCAGGCCGTCCAGATCTGCATAACTCGGCGTCGAGGTCGCCAGGGCGAGCGACTCGGCGCGGCACCTGTCCTGCCACTTCGGGTGTTGCCCCAGGTACTGCATCATCGTGGACAGGGTGATCGTCGAAGTGTCGTGTGCGGCCATCAGGAGAAAGATCATGTGATCGATCACTTCGTCGTCGCTGAAGCGTTGTCCCGCTTCGGATTCGATGTGACAGAGTACGGAGAAGAGGTCGTCGGTTTCGAGATTTCGACGCGCCGGCAGGTACCGACGGAAGAACTCCTCGAGAACCCGCCGGCCGTCCAGGCCGCGCTTCCATCGCGTCCCCGGCACCGGGTAGCGGATCAGAGAGGTTGCTGCCTGGACACAATCGACGAAAGCCTTCTTCACCGAGGATATTTCACTCTCGGTGCTTCCTTCCACCCCGCCCATGAAGATGTCGGTCGCGAGATCGAGGGTCAGTGTCTTCAATGCCGTGTAGGCACGGAATTCGTCAGTGGGCGACCACGCGTCGAGCGCCGAGTCGATTGCGGGATTGAGAGCGTCGACAGACTTCTCGATCCGTGTCCGGGTGAACGCCTGCTGCATGATTCGACGGTGTCGTAGATGTTCCTCCGAATCGAGCAGCATCAGCCCGCCGTGAAAGAAGGGGCCGATAAGTACCGACCAGCCGTCGCTGTTGACGAATGCCCGATCCTTGTTCTGCAGCACCTCCTGACACGCGTCAGGCCCGAGTACAGCGATCCATTTCCGACCGACCATCGAGAACCAGGACACCTCGCCGAATCGATCCCAATTCTCTTGCATCAGGGCGAGCGGATCGCGAATGTAGGCGAGCGCGTGTCCGACCAGGGGCAGCCCGGAACGGCCCGAAATCGGTTGCAACTGCGAGTTCATGGGGGGACGAGCCAGGATCTTGGACACTGTGACCTCTATTCTCGCTCAATCTGACAGTAGCCCCTGTCAGATTGACTGTAGTCTGCGTCACACCCATGCGTCTGTCAATATCGACCTATGACTTCTCCTACGCCGCGGCGGTATGCCGGCCTGAGCGGCGACCAGCGCTCAGCACTGCGGCGCGAGAGCTTGCTCGAGGCAGGGTTGGAACTGTTCGCGGCCGCGGGCAGTCGAGGCGCCACGATGACCGCGATCTGTGCGCGAGCGAAGTTGACGGAACGCTACTTCTACGAAAGTTTTTCCAGCAGAGACGAACTGCTGAAAACAATCCTGGACGGAATTGCCGACGAGGTTCGCGACGCCGGCCTGACCGCACTACGAGCGAGCGACGGGACGCTCGAGCAGCGCGTACGAGATGCCATCGCGTCGTTCGTCACCCTCCTCACCGACGATCCCCGCAAGGGGCGTGTGGCAATGATCGAATCCGCTGCATACGAACCGCTTCGCGCACACCGGCGCGCGGTACTGCACGGCTTCGCCCAGATGGTCGCGGACGAAGCCACGCGAATGTACGGCGACCGAGCTTGGCCACCTCATCAAGGTCAGATCAACGGACTGCTCTTCGTCGGGGGCCTTGCCGAATTGGTCACCGCGTGGTTGAACGAGGAGATCGCCATCACCCCTGACGAGATCGTCGAGGCGGCAACTTACCAATTCACGTCCACCGCTCACCGTTGAGATGGAACTGATCGGCATCCGGATACCGCCCGCCACACCGGGATGGTGCGAACAGGCGCAATACTTGACCCCATGAGTGAACGCGCAGACCTGCCCGGAACTGACCCCGCACAGTTTCGGGTACACGTCGCGTCTCAAGCGATTCGGTTGTTCTCGGAGAACGGGTACGAAGCCACCACCGTCGAGCAGATCGCCGCTGCCGCGGGCGTGTCACGTCGGACGTTCTTCCGGCAGTTCCGCTCCAAGGAAGACGTGATCTTCGCCGATCACGAGTCCCTCCTCGAACACGTGGCCGAGTTCCTGGCGTCCGATTCCGCCGACCCCTGGGCATCGGTGTGCGACGCGGCGGGACTGGTCTTCGATTTCTTCCGCCGGAACCGTGACCTGTCGATGCGGCGATACCGCGTCGTACAGCACGTCCCCGCTCTTCGCGACCGCGAGCTCGTCACCGGATTCCGTTACGAGCGCCTCTTCGTCGACTACCTACGCAGCGCTGTCCCCCGCGAACCTGTCCTCGAGGTTGTCGGTTTTGCCGCAGCTGTCACCGCGTGCCACAACTACCTCCTGCGAAGCATGATCAAGGGTGACGAGGACGCCACGGCCGATGCGCTGAGTCAAGCACTGCTCGACGTTCGGCGGACGTACGGCGTGGCCCCTGGATCCAAGACCAGCGCGCCGGAATCGAAGTCCGTGCTGGTAGTAGCATTTCCCCCGGGCACTTCTGCCGAGGAGATCAGCAGAAAGATCCACGAACAACTCGGCTGACACTCCTCGTGCACCGAAACTTCACACACCCATCCCTTGACCTGGCACTCAGTGCCGTGTTTGACTGGGGTCATTGGCACCGGTCTGTCCGCGAATCTCGTCGGTAACGCCGGAGCCGCACCAACCGCCTTCAAGCCACCTTCACCAAGGAGCGTTCCCATGGCAGGAAACCCGGATTTCAATCTCTTCGCGTTGAACGAAGAGCACGACGAACTGCGGGCTGCTATCCGCGGACTCTCCGAGAAGGAAATCGCGCCGTACGCCAAGGACGTCGACGAGAACGCACGCTTCCCCGAGGAAGCACTCACCGCTCTCAACGCGTCGGGCTTCAACGCCATCCACGTTCCCGAGGCTTACGACGGCCAGGGCGCCGACTCCGTCGCCACCTGCATCGTCATCGAGGAAGTTGCCCGCGTCTGTGGCTCCTCCTCGCTGATCCCCGCCGTGAACAAGCTCGGCACCATGGGCCTGATCCTCAAGGGTTCCGAAGAGCTCAAGTCCAAGGTGCTCCCGGATCTGGTCAACGGCGGAATGGCGTCGTACGCGCTGTCCGAGCGTGAAGCCGGATCCGACGCGGCCTCGATGCGTACCCGCGCGAAGGCTGATGGCGACGACTGGATCCTCAACGGCTCCAAGTGCTGGATCACCAACGGCGGCAAGTCGACCTGGTACACCGTCATGGCTGTCACAGATCCCGACAAGGGTGCAAACGGCATCTCCTCCTTCATGGTCCACAAAGACGACGAGGGCTTTGTCGTCGGACCGAAGGAAAAGAAGCTCGGCATCAAGGGCTCCCCCACCGCTGAGCTGTACTTCGAGAACTGCCGCATCCCCGGCGACCGCATCATCGGCGAGCCGGGCACCGGCTTCAAGACGGCACTCGAGACCCTCGACCACACGCGTCCCACCATCGGCGCACAGGCTGTCGGTCTCGCCCAGGGCGCACTCGACGCGGCCCTTGCATACACCAAGGACCGCAAGCAGTTCGGCAAGTCCATCAGCGACTTCCAGGCTGTTCAGTTCATGCTCGCCGACATGGCGATGAAGGTCGAAGCAGCACGCCTGATGGTCTACACCTCCGCAGCTCGCGCCGAGCGCGGCGAGAAGAACCTCGGCTTCATCTCCGCCGCCGCCAAGTGCTTCGCTTCGGACGTTGCCATGGAGGTCACCACCGACGCCGTTCAGCTGTTCGGTGGCGCCGGCTACACCACCGATTTCCCGGTCGAGCGCATGATGCGCGACGCCAAGATCACGCAGATCTACGAGGGCACCAACCAGATTCAGCGCGTCGTGATGTCGCGTGCGCTGCTGAAGTAGGGCCTCCGGCCCTGTGCGCGGTTAGGCAGTCCATAGACTCCTTAACCGCGCACGGGGGCTTGTCCCCTGTCTGAAGAATCTTGAGGAGAATCGTGGAACTCGTAGGCGTAATCGGCGGCGGCACCATGGGTGCCGGCATTGCCGAAGTTTGTGCAAAAGCCGGTAGCTCGGTACTGGTGCTCGAAACCAAGGAAGAATTTGCCGCCGCTGCTCGCGAACGGATCGCCAAGTCGATCAACCGCGGCGTAGCCAAGGGCAAGATCACGCAGGAAGACGCCGACGCCGCCATCGCACGCGTTCGCGTCACCCTGGACATGGAAGAGTTCGCCGATCGCGATCTGGTGATCGAGGCCGCTCCCGAGATCGAAGCTCTCAAGTACGAGATCTTCGGCAAGCTCGACAAGATCGTCAAGCCTGCAGGCATTCTGGCGACCAACACCTCGTCGATCCCCGTCATCAAGATCGCCAAGGCCACCTCGCGCCCCGGCCAGGTTGTGGGCGTTCACTTCTTCAACCCCGTGCCGGTCATGCCGCTCGTGGAGATCGTGGTCAGCCTCACGACGTCCGAAGAGACCGTCCTCGCCGTCACCGACTACGCCAAGAACACGTTGCGTAAGAAGACGGTCCGCGCGGGCGACCGCTCGGGCTTCATCGTCAACGCTCTGCTCATCCCGTACCTGTGCCAGGCAGTCCGGATGCTCGAATCCGGCTACGCCACAGCAGAAGACATCGACGAGGCCATGAAGGGCGGCTGCGGCTACCCGATGGGCCCGCTGACGCTCCTCGACACCGTCGGTCTCGACATTGCCCTCGCAGCAGCCGAGTCCCTGTACGCGGAATTCGCAGAACCGCATTACGCTCCGCCGGCGCTGCTTCGTCGCATGGTCGACGCCGGTCGCCTCGGAAAGAAGACCGGTCGCGGCTTCTACGAATACGCCTGAGACCGCCCGCTTCACTCTTTCCGGCCCCTTACCTGTTGCAGGTGAGGGGCCGGAGTTGTTTCGGACAGATCTTGTCGAATCCATTGACAAATTCGCGTGGCGCAGCAAAAGTCATCATGTGACAACAACCGTTGTCACATGAGCGCAGGCGGAGGGGCCACCCAGATGAGCAGCGATGCAGACACGGACACTCGTCGATCGAAGCCTCGAGAACTACGAGCCGATCCGATCGGCCCCGGCTCCCTGACGTGGACGCACTTCGGCGACGTTCGCGGCCTGCTGTACCTCGGACGCGCAGGCACCCTGCAGAACATGCACCCCGCGGTAAGCGGAGCGCTGCAAGATCATTCGAATTTCTTCGACAATCCGCTCGACCGCCTGTTCCGCTCACTGCCGCCCATCTACGGCGTCGTGTACGACCGGACCGAAGAGGGCACAGGCACGCTCGTTCGCAACTTCCACACCGATCTCAAAGGAATCGACGAAACCGGCGGGCGCTACCACGCCCTCACTCCTGACACTTTCTGGTGGACACACGTCACGTTCTTCGAGGTGATTCTCGATTTCAACGAGCGATTCGCGTACAAGAAGTTCACGCAGGAGCAGAAGGACCAACTTGTCCGTGAGGCCGTAACTTGGTGGCGCTGTTACGGACTCACCGATCGACCGGCTTTCGACGACTACGCCGGCTTCCGCACGTATTGGGAAGACATGCTCGACAACCACCTGATCAACACCCACACCACAAAATGGTCGACGCGCATCGCCGAGCACGACATCGCACCGGCTCCGAAGGTTCCGACGTGGCTGTGGCGTCTTAGCTCTCGCCCCACGATGGCCGTGGCGAACTGGATCGGCAAGGCACTGATGCCGGAGAAGGCACGCAAGACCCTTGAATGGGAATGGACGCCGCGCGACGAACGGATGTACTTCTGGTTCGCCCGCTTCCTGACATTGACAGATCGGTTCTGGCATCTGCTGCCGCTACGACTGCGGTATGCACCGCGCGCCTACTCGGGCATCCGCGCGCAGGGTCTGTGAGCACTCGTCGGTAGGCTGGAGTGCGTGCCAGCCCAACTCCCCTCCGACGCGATCAGTGTCCGCGTGGACAGCTGGACGTGGGCGGTTCGGCTGTTCAAGACACGCTCGCAGGCGGCGACGGCCTGCCGATCGGGACACGTTCGGGTCAATGGAACGTCGGCAAAGGCGGCTCAGCAGGTGAAAGCCGGCGACGAGGTGCGGGTGCGTGTATCCGGCATCGAACGCATTGTCGTCGTGGTCAAGCCGATCACGAAGCGAGTCAGCGCGGTGCTGGCCGCCGATTGCCTGCAGGACAATTCGCCGCCCCCACCACCGCCCGAACTGATTGCGTCCATTCCGCGACGTGATCGCGGCGCCGGCAGACCGACCAAGCGAGAGCGACGCGACCTCGAGAAGTTGCGCGGCCTCGAGCCCTGATTGCTACCTCGAAACAGGCTGACGCAGAACCGTCTTCAGTTTCTCGGGCGGCGTCCGGCGCGCATCACTGAGGTAGATCTCGTGATGATCGCCGTTGAAACTGAAGCCGTTCGACGGGATGAACGTGTTGTGCAAGCGGTCCAAGGTGGGGGCCTCGTCGTCGTAGGAACCTACGTGAAGAATCTGGACGGACAGGCCCTCCTCCAATTCGAGGAACCGCACCTTGTCCAAAGCCGCCACGTTCTTCTTGGCGCGGACCGCTTTGGCTCGAACTGAGGCGATCGCCGCAGACAGTTCGGCCTGAGCGATCCATTCCGGTTGCGAGATCATCATCGTCCAATCCCAAGCCGCCTTGTCCCGTGTCACGAACACCTCGGGATCATCTGCCCGCCACAACCCTTCCAGCGGGCCAACGACGAAGTCGCGATCCAATTCCTTCTTGCTAGCGAATTTTGCCGAGTAGGACACCGAATACAGCGCTTCGAGCGCCTCGGAGTACTCGGTGGCAGTGTTGGGGTCGCCGTGACCGTCGACAGCGAAGTAGCCGAAGCGTGGAACGGTCACGAGGGCAAAATCGCGGCGCCCGGGCGAATAGAGTTCCTTGTAGACCTTTTTGACGTCGTACTTCTCCATGCGGCACCTACCTGAGCTCGGACCAAGTTCAACATCAGGAAACTAGCCGAAGGTGCCGACAACCGAATAGCGAACCAGCGTCCCCTTGTTAATAGACCAGTGGACCTTTACTCTGGACGGGGTGACTACACACCAGACGACCGACGTCGCCCCAGCAGCACGTCGCAGACCGTTGCGGATCGTGGCTATTTCGGCGATTGTCGCGTCGATCTTGGCTCTACTGTTCGTGTATCCGTGGTGGAGCTTGTTCGTCCGACCGGACTGGCCGACGGCAGTCACAGTCTTCGGCACCGTTCTGTTTGCCGCCCTCCTGGTCACTCTGCCTGTCACCATGGTGCTCAGCCACGGACACACCGATCGTGATCCCATTCGCCTGGTCGGCGACGCACTCCTCGGAATCATCTGGGTCGTGTTCGTGTGGACGTTGCTCGGCGAAGTCCTGAGACTCGGATTGCTCGTCGGCGGCGTGGATGACCCGCTTCGATCGAGAATCGTTGCCGTTGCGGCCCTGATCACCTCGGCCGTTCTGCTGATCTGGGGCTATCGGGAAGCCATGCGTCTGCCACGGATCAAGCATGTCGACGTCACCATCCCCCGCCTTGGTGCGGGGATGGACAAGCTTCGGGTAGTCGCAATTACGGACACCCATTTCGGGCCGATCAATCGTGAGAAGTGGTCGCAGCGCGTCATCGCGGCGGTCAACGATCTCGATGCCGACATCGTGGCCCACGTCGGTGACATCGCCGACGGAACAGTGGCGCAGCGCCTCGGCCAAGCCAGCCCCCTCGCATCGGTCGAAGCCGGACTCGCTCGCGTCTACGTCACCGGCAATCACGAGTATTTCCACGAGGCCCAGGAGTGGCTGGACTACATGACCTCGATCGGCTGGGACGCGTTGCACAACAGGCACCTCGTGGTCACCAAGGGCGGCGACAATCTGGTCATCGCCGGTGTCGACGACGCCACCGCTCTGGGATCGAAACTGGACGGGCACGGCGCGAACTTCGACATGGCCCTGGCCGGCTCCGACCCCGAATTGCCGATTCTGATGCTCGCCCACCAACCGAAGCAGGTTACTCAGTCCGCTTCTGCGGGAGTCGATCTGCAGCTCGCGGGCCATACTCACGGCGGACAGATCTGGCCTTTCAACCTTCTGGTCAAACTCGATCAACCTTCGGTGCACGGGCTCACCCGGCACGGAGAACGTACGCAGCTGTACACCAGCCGCGGAACCGGCTTCTGGGGTCCACCATTCCGAGTGTTCGCACCGAGCGAGATCACCGTTCTGACGCTACACAGCGCCTGATCGTTCTCAGCTCGTTCGGGTTGCCGCTCGCGCCGACAACCCGACGAGCTGGTTGATCAGGCCTTCGCGCAGGCCGACTGCGAACATGTCGGCAGCTGGGGGCGCCTGCATCTCGTTCAGCACGACGACGATGGATTCGGCAGGCTCGGCCGTGGGCCACAAGCCGGCAACGATCACCAGGGTCACCTTGGCGAATTGTGCCGCGTCGCCTTCCGAGAGGTGGGGCAGCTGTGAATGAACCAGCGATGCAAACCTTCCCGAGTTGACCGTCGCCCGCTTCTTGAAGTCGCGGGCGAAGACGACGGAGATGTTTCTTTCGAGGACCCCGGCCATGACGCTCATCAACTCGCACAGCAATCGCTGTCCGACAAGCGATTCCGCAACCGCGGATGCGACATGAATTTCAGGGGCGTATGGCGAGTCGTCACCGGCCGGAGTCAACGACTCGGACAACCCGTCCAACCACGCAACCCAGTTCTCGTCGAGCACTTCGAGAAAGATGGCTTCGCGACTGTCGAAGTACCGGAGCACGTTCGACTTCGCGAGGCCGACGCTCTCACTGAGCTCACGCAGACTGATGTCTGCGACTGGCTTGGACCCGAGCATCGCGCGAGCTGCGTCGAGAATCGCGCACCGACGTGCTTCGATCTGCTCGGGCCTGCGCGCGCGCTGGAATCCATGGGTCGCCACCATCACGCAAGATTATCAGACCATCGTTCTATTGTTTGCTGCCCTGCGGGTCAATTGTCCAAAGGTGCATGCTGCGCCACCGCCCACCACAATGTCGTTCCGTACGACGCGATGGCGGCACTCTCAGAGACCAACCGCACCTTATTCGATCGGTACGTCTGCACCGCGTCAGATGAAGGGCAACGCAATCACAGTGCGCTTAATCCCATCTTCCGCGACACCTCAATCGCTGCCGCAAATTCACTGCGAAATGGACTGACACCCGCCAAAAGTTGCAATCAAACTTTCTATAAATTCACCAAAAGTATTAACAATTGAATTCCGATACCCACCAAAGGTATTAGTCACAAGCGGGAAATTTTCTTAACGAAGCAGACGTTAATGCATAGGTTTTCAGCACCGACATAGAATCCCCAGAAGGCTCCTGGCCGATAGGTCAACCCACGACTAGTCACCCAATTTCGAAATACTGAAACTCCCTACCTAAATATACTTTTGGCGGCCTCAAACAGCTCTCTTGAACAATTTTCCGATGATTCGATGATGATCACGGAATTTTCCACAAGAGGCGCAACTTGTAGTCAATTCTGAACGTCGACTTGACAAGGCTCCCAATAGAGAATTATCTCCCAGTTCGCACCTGCCCACGAAGGTGCGAAATTCATTCTGCTTGCCCTACGAGTTTACGGTTTAAACTTTGGCCAACTGACGATCTTGGACACACCTTCACGTTTCCGTCGAGTGGCAAATCGCCAGCATCCAGCGCGGAAAGAAGAATTCAAAAAACGGATACAGGTTTCAGTTTTTCGGGTTATCGTCTTGCCTGTCACAAAGCGGGCCTATCGAATGTACAGCCCGATTCATACGTCACACGGGGTGCAACTGAGGTCGCGACATCGGCCCGACCCGCACACAAGCGGAGGAAATGTACATACGCACGAGATCTCACCAGTGAGGAATCACTCAGTATGAAAATCAAGCAGATCGGACTCGGGGCCGCAGCACTGGCCTCAGTCGCCACCCTCGCATTCGCAGGGCCCGCATCCGCAGCAGCGGCGAACTCGGTACCCACAACCAACTACCAACTGTGCGGCAACGTCTATAAAGGGACCTGGAATTCGAACTCGGCTCCGCCCTCAGGCTCCGGCTCCACCGGAGTCGCGGGTGTCACGATCACCGGTAACTTGTATGACCCGACGTCGGCAACCCCGACCGTACCGGTCTTTACCGGCACCTCCACGGCGACCGACGCCAACGGAAAGTACTGTGTCAATGCGAATTCGAGCTTGTCCGATGTCGTTGTCAACAACGGTGGATACGTCGAACTGACGCTCAACACTGCCACGCTACCAACTACGACTCCGCCGACAACCGTCACGAGCGCTAACCCCTGGTCCAATGCGGGCACCACCCACATCGGCACCTCGACCTTCCTTGCTCACAAGCACTTGATATGGCTGTCGGCATACAACTTCCATTTCACCGTCTCGTAAAGGACCTTTGAATGCTTGCAGTATTCGTCGCCCTGATGGGTGCTTTCATTTCCGGGGTAGCACCCGTGCTGGGCGGTTCGATCGACGGCCTGAACGCGATGTCGTCCAACAATTATTCGAGCGGAGCGCAGTGATGGGATCTATTGCCGAGGCCACGTCATCGTTGGGCCAGACGGTGACGCAGATGCTCCCTATGATGTTCGATCTTCTGATCCGGACCCCTCTGAACCTATCGTTCGGGTTCATCCCCCAGTGAAAGGAACAACCGCGCAATGTCTTTGCAGGCAGTAGTTCTCGACCTCCTTGCGGTGGTATTCGACTCATGGATGGGCTCGTTGGGGCCAATCGCTGAGTTGATCCCCGCGCTATCCTAAGAAAGGCTGAGGTGCAATACGATGTCGTCTGACTACTTTTCAAATGTAGCGGCGCTGATCGCCGGTCTCATCACCATCGGTTTGTTCGGCCTCAACACAGCATCCAGTGAAGGCGCCGGGTGGGGAAGTCTGGAGTCGGCAAGCGCCGACTGAAAAGATGTTCTAACACTCTCAATATGAGTGTGGTCTGGCGGGCTGGTCTGGTGCGGAACGAAATTCGTTTGTCACCAGACCAGCCTGGTCGGCCTCAATGCTGTTCAGTTGGCCTCGCGGTTCGACGGAGGCGTGCCCCATACCTGCGCGTGACCGGCAGAACCGACTCAGATCCGAGTGTGCGTCAAGATGTTGAGCGCCATGGGAACTGCCTCGATCGTGATGGGCAACGGCCCCACCCGATCGCCGTCCGCGTAGGCGATGATGCCCTCGGAGACCAACCGCACCTTCTTCGACCGATACGTCTGCACCGCATCCAAGGAGACGTGAGTTCCCTTGTACACCCGCGGAAACAGGCGCACCAGACGCAACCTCGAACCATGCCCGACGACGGTCAGATCCAGCAACCCATCCGACTTCGACGCGCCCGGGGTGATGAGCATGCCGCCACCGTACGAACGCCCGTTACCGACTGCGACCAGCGTCGCGTCCACCGTGATGACCTCGTCGTCGAGTTCGATCCGGTACGGCAACGGCTTCATCTTCGCCAACTCGGCAAGCATCGCCAGGTTGTAGCGCATCGGCCCCTTGGGCCAGGACATCCGATTGGCCCGCTCGCTGACCAGCGAGTCGAATCCACTGGCGATGATAGTTCCCGACCAGACGACGGAACCGTCGGCCAGCGTGATCTTCGCCAGATCGGACTGCTGCACGACGCCGTCGGCGATCACATCGGCTGCTGCCTCGGGATCACCTGTGGGAATACCGAACTCACGGGCGTGATCGTTGCCGGTGCCTGCCGGGATGAGTCCGATCGGCGTGTCGGTCAAGGCAGCAGCCTGCAATCCGATACTGATGGCGCCGTCGCCGCCGACCACCACCAGCGCGTCGGTACCTTCCTCGATCGCACGACGCGCCAACTTCTTGGCGTCGTCGGCGTCGGTTCCGATGATCTCGGTGACGGCAACTCCCCGAGCACGCAGTCGCGCAACACCTTTGCGTCCGGCCGCAGGCGCGTGACCATGCCCCGCCATCGGATTGATCAGGACGGTAACCTTCTCGATCTGACTGCGGGTTTCGGTCACGGAATCAGCTTTCCAGGATTGAGGATGCCGGCAGGGTCCACTGCATTCTTCACTGCGCGAAGGATATTCGCGCCCAATTCGCCGATCTCGTCCTTCATCCACGGGCGATGATCAGCGCCGACTGCATGATGATGGGTGATCGTGCCGCCGGCCGAAATGATCGCATCGCCCGCGGCAGTCTTCGCCTTGTGCCACTGAGCGATCGGGTCTTCGGTCTGCGCGCTGACCACTGTGAAGTACAGCGAAGCGCCGGTCTTGTAGGTGTGCGAAATGTGGCACATGACGAGCGGCTGAGTACCCTGCTCGACGAGAGCCTTCGTCAGTGCCTCGGTGACCGAGGAGCGCAGGTTCGCGAGGTTGCCCCAGGTGGTTGCCGTCTCGAGGGTTTCACACAGCGCACCGACATCGAGGAGAGCGTCACGCAGATACGGTGCATCGAATCGCCCGTGCTCCCAACTGTTTCCGGGCTCCTCACCGAGCGAAGTTCCGCCGTGAGCGGTGAGAATTGCGCGGGCCTCCGCCATCCGTTCAGCGGTGTGCGAAGCCGTGCCCTCGTAGGTGGTGATCCCGAGGCAACCACCGGTGAAGGCGTTCTCACCGATCTTGTCGGTGGTCGCCAGATTCACGCCACTCTCGGCCTCGTCGGACAACCGCAGGACGGTCGGAGCCGATCCTTCCTGAACCAGCTCACGCAATGCGGCTGCGCCGGTAGCGAAGTCGGGGAAGCTCCATCCCTCGCGCACGGTGGTTTCGGGCAGGCGGTGAACCCTTACACGCACGTGCGTGATGACGCCGAACGTGCCCTCGGAGCCGACAAAAAGCTCACCCAGATCGGGGCCTGCAGCGGATGCCGGCGCACGCCCGGTCTCGATCACGCCACTCGGGGTGACAACGGTGAGGCCCTGAACCATGTCCTCGAAGCGCCCGTATCCAGCCGACGCCTGCCCCGAAGAACGGGTGGCGGCGAACCCGCCCAGAGTGGCGAACAGGAAGCTCTGCGGGAAGTGCCCCACCGAGAAGCCGTTCTCACGCAGAAGCTCCTCGGCGCGTGGACCGGTGGTTCCGCCGCCGAACGTCGCGATACCCGATTCCTCGTCCAACCCGACGAGCTGATCGAACCTGCGCAGATCGAGAGATAGAACTGCGTCGAACCCGTCACGAATGGGATCGAGCCCGCCGACGACGCTGGTGCCACCACCGAACGGGACCACTGCGATCCGGTTGGCAGAGCAGTATCGGAGAACCTGTTCGACCTCTGCGTCTGTCCCTGGAGTGACGACTACGTCCGGTGCGTCCTGCGGCTCGGCGCTACGACGGCGGAGCAGATCCGGGGTGCTCTTGCCACCGGCCCGAAGGATTCGATCCGAATCCTTGGTGCTGACGTACTCCGCCCCGACCAGCCCGGCCAGCGCTTCGACGTGCGACTGAGCCATAGCGGACGGAACCACCTGGACGTCTTCGATCGCGAGGCGCGATCGCGTCGGTGCGGAGACACCGAGAAATCCGGTCAACAGTGATGTGACTGCGTCCGACAGTTCACGCTTCTTGGTCGGATCGCCCCAGGCGTCCCACTGCATCGGCGGTTGCAAGGCAGACTTTTCGGTGCTCATAGACACTAGTGTTACATATTTGTGTGATGTGTAAACATCCCGGTTGATCGAGCTGTCGATCAACCCATCGTCTTGGATCCGTCGATGGCTTCACGAAGCATGTCCGCGTGGCCCGCATGCTGGGCCGTCTCGGCGATGATGTGCAGCAGTGCGCGCCGCGCTGACCAGCGAGCTCCCACTTCGAACCACGGCGCCGACGGCAGTGGATGCGAGATGTCGAGGCTGTCCAGCGAGGCCACCAACTCGTCGGTCCTCGCCGCGATCCCCTCGTATTCGGACACGATGCTTGCCAAGGTCTCACCCTCGACCATGGCAAATTCGTTCGCCCGTTCCTGCTGCATCTCTTCCGACCACTGGGTCGGGTCGAAGTCACCACCAAGTCCGGCCGGCCCTTCCAGAATGAAGTCGACCCAACCCTTTTCTGCCTGACCTACATGCTTGACCAATCCGCCGAGGCACAGTTCGCTCACGGTCGGCCTCGAAGCAGCCTGGTCGTCGGTGAGGTTCTTGACGGTGAAGAGCAGGAATTCGCGATGCTGACGCAGGCTCTGGAGGAGATCCGCGCGCTCGCCGGTGACGGTGGCAGTCGGTGCGTTCATGATGTTTTCCTTCGCTCGTGGGTTCCTTGCCCTGTGAGAACTACGTTAGAAGTCATTGCGGACAGAAACGGTCCTCAATAGAAAACGATCAAGAAAAAACTCCCGGCACTCACCCATGAAGGTGAGTGCCGGGAGTTCCAGCGAGCTACGACGAAATAGGACTGCGCGAGATCAGACCGTGCGGGCCAATCGATCGGCCAGCAGGCGCGTGAAGTGCGCCGGGTCGCTGAGCTCGCCGCCCTCGGCAAGCAACGCCATGCCGTAGAGCAACTGAGCCGTCTCCGTCAGGTTCTCCGCATTGTCGTTGGCGGCCTGCGCCTCCCGCAGCCCCGAAACAAGAGGGTGCTCCGGGTTGAGCTCGAGGATGCGCTTGCTGTGCGGAACAGGCTGACCCGAAGCCTTGTACATCTTCTCGAGCGTCGGAGACATGCTGAACGCGTCGCCGACGATGCAGGCGGCCGACGTGGTCAGTCGCGTCGACAGACGCGTTTCCTTGATGTCGTCGGACAGGGTTTCGGTCAGCCACGTCAGCAACTCGCCGAATTCCTTCTCCTTCTCTTCGCGCTCGGCCTCGGCCGCCTTCTTCTCGTCCTCGGTGTCGAGGTCGACCTCGCCCTTGGCGATCGACTGGAAGGTCTTGCCGTCGAAGTCCGAGACGGCGTCGACCCACATCTCGTCCACGGGGTCGGTGAGAACCAGAACCTCGAGGCCCTTGGCCTTGAAAGCCTCCATGTGCGGGGAGCTTTCGATGAGGTGACGAGATTCGCCGGTCATGAAGTAGATCTGTTCCTGACCGTCCTTCATTCGCTCAACGTACTCCGCGAGAGTGGTCACGCCCTCTTCGCTGTTGGTCGAGGCGAAGGACGAGACGTCGAGCAAGGTCTTACGGTTGTCGGCATCGGCCATCAGGCCTTCCTTGAGCGCGCGCCCGAACTCCGTCCAGAAGGTCGAGTACTTCTCGGGCTCGTTCGCCTTCATGTCCTTGATGGTCGAGAGGACCTTCTTGGTCAGACGACGACGGATGGCAGCGATCTGCCGGTCCTGCTGCAGAATTTCACGAGAGACGTTGAGCGAGAGGTCTTGTGCGTCGACCACACCCTTGACGAAGCGCAGGTAATCGGGCACCAACTCTTCGCAGTCGTCCATGATGAAGACGCGCTTGACGTAGAGGTGGATGCCGGCCTTGCGCTCACGCATGAACAGATCGAACGGCGCCGTCGACGGAATGAACAGCAGCGCTTGGTATTCGAAAGTACCTTCGGCCTTCATCGGGATGACCTCGAGAGGCTCGTCCCAGGCGTGGCTGACGTGCTTGTAGAACTCCTTGTACTCGTCCTCGGACACCTCGTCCTTGGAGCGAGTCCACAGAGCCTTCATCGAGTTGATCGTCTCGGTCTCGATGGTGACCTCGGGCTCTTCGCCCTCCGCCGGCGTCGACGTACGAGCGACATCCATGCGGATGGGCCACGCGATGAAGTCGGAGTACTTCTTGACCAGTTCCTTGATCTTCCATTCCGACGTGTAGTCGTGCAGGCCGTTCTCGGAATCCTCGGGCATCAGGTGCAGGGTCACGGAGCTGCCCTGCGGCGCCTCGTTCACATGCTCGAGCGTGTACGTGCCTTCGCCGGTCGACTCCCAGCGCGTCGCGTGATCTTCACCGGCGCGACGGGTCAGCAACGTGACCTTGTCCGCCACCATGAACGTGGAGTAGAAGCCGATGCCGAACTGACCGATCAGTTCTTCGGATGCCGCTGCATCCTTGGCTTCCTTGAGCTTACGACGCACCTCGGCGGTACCGGACTTGGCGAGCGTGCCGATCAGGTCGACGACCTCGTCACGCGACATTCCGATGCCGTTGTCGCGGATGGTCAGGGTGCGTGCCGCCTTGTCGATGTCGATCTCGATATGCAGATCGGAGACGTCGACGTCGAGGTCTTTGTCCTGGTACGACTCGAGGCGGAGTTTGTCCAGCGCGTCCGAAGCGTTGGAGATCAACTCACGAAGGAAGCTGTCCTTGTTCGTATAGATTGAATGAACCATCAGATCCAGCAGCTGACGTGTTTCTGCTTGGAACTCGAGCTGCTCGGTATGCGCGGTCACTTCGATCCCTTTCTCTTCTCGGACTGATCACAGGGATTTTACTCGACCTCGAATGCCGCGGGCCGCCCCCCGCACGGACAAGGGGAGGCCACGCGACCTGCGCATGACCTCCCGTTATCTTCACCCACCGATCTACTCGGTGACGTTCACCATCGAATAGTGCGAGACGCCGCCGGCCAGCACCCTGAGGTGATCGTCCGAAGCGCCCAGAGTGTGTTCGATGGCCACCAGCCGCGAGACGTAGTGCCCGACCGGATACTCGGCCGTCATTCCGATACCACCGTGCATCTGAATTGCTTCCTGACCGATCTGATGCGCAGCGCGACCGACAGCCAGCTTCGCTCGCGACGCGATGGTCGGATCGATCACACCGTCGGCGATGGCCATGGTGGCGTACAGACTCATGCTGCTCGCCAGTTCGAGAGCGACGTACATGTCGGCCGCACGATGCGTCAGCGTCTGGAACTTCGCGAGCGGAACACCGAACTGCTTGCGCTGCTTCAGATAATCCGTCGTCAGTCGGAGCGCTTCGGTCATGATTCCGATGGCCTCGGCACACAGAGCTGCCTGCGCCCGGACCTCTGCTTCGACGATCGCCGCCGTGACATCGCCGCCCTCACCAAGTTGTTCGGCCGCGGCATCGGTGAACGTGAACTGCGCACCGCGACGGCCGTCGTGGGTGGCGTACGCAGTCCGGGTGACACCCGCACCTTCTGCATCCACCAGGAAGAGCCCGGTGCCGCCGCCTGGAAGTGCGGCGCTGACGATCACGACGTGCGCGCTGTCGCCCTGCAGGACCGGGTTCTTGACGCCGGTGATCGTCCACCCCGATCCCGCCTGCGAGGCCGCGGTCGTGACAGTGGCGACCGGCCAGCGCGTGCCAGGTTCCGTATGGGCAAAGGCCGACAAAGTGGTTCCGTCGCTGAGCACCGGCAGGAGTCGCGCCCGCTGATCTGCCGAACCGATCGCAGCAATCAAACCGCCGGGGATCAGAACACCACCCAAATACGGCTCGGGTGCAAGCGCGCGGCCCAGTTCGGTCATCACCACCATGGTCTCGACCGGCCCAGCGCCCATCCCGCCGTCGGCCTCCGCGAATGGTAGGCCGAGCAGCCCGAGTTCGGCGAACTGCTTCCACACCGAGGCATTCCATCCCTCGTCAGTGGCCGAGGTGGCGTTGCGCTTCTCCGCGTCGTAGCTGCGGCTGAGTAATTCGCGCGTTGTGTCGCGAAGCATCGTCTGTTCGTCGTCGAGTTCGAAATTCATGTCAGATGCTCACAATCCGAGGATCGAGGAGGCAATGATGGAGCGCTGCACCTCACTTGATCCGCTGTAGATGGAAACCTTCCGGTAGTTCAGGTAGCGCGGCGCCGCCTGCTGCGCCCACTCCGGCGAGTCGATCTCGGCCGTGTTCACCGGCAACGAGTCCGGACCCGCAACATCCATCAGCAATTCCGTTGCCGCCTGCTGCAATTCAGAGCCACGGAGCTTGAGCAGCGACGATGCCGGATTCGGCTTTCCGTCTGCCGAACTCGCCACAACTCGCAGTTGAGTCAGATCCAGTGCAAGCAGTTCGTTTTCCAGCTCAGCCAACCGAGCCGCGAACAACGGATCCTCGAGGAGTGTGCCTTTTCCGACGCGGACCTCCCGCGCCTTCTCTTTTGCCGTGGCGACAAGGGTTTTGGAGAACCCGACCCGTGTGACCCCCGTGCGTTCGTTGCCGAGCAGGAACTTGGCGTAGTCCCAGCCCTTGTTCTCCTCGCCGACAAGATTTTCCGCAGGTACGCGGACGTTGTCGAAGAACACTTCGTTGACCTCGACGCTGCCGTCGATCAGTTTGATGGGGCGAACCGTGATGCCGGGAGTTGCCAGATCGATGAGCAGGAACGAAATTCCTGCCTGCCGCTTCTGGGCACTGGCATCTGTCCGCACCAGACAGAAGATCCACTCGGCGTGCTGCGCGAGTGTAGTCCACGTCTTCTGACCGTTGACGATGTAATCCGCGCCGTCACGGACAGCGGCCGTCTTGAGTGAAGCGAGATCCGAGCCTGCTTCTGGTTCCGAAAAACCCTGGCACCACCAGATATCGGCGTTGGCCGTCGCCGGGAGAAACTTCTCCTTCTGCTCCTGCGAGCCGAAGGCCGCGATAACGGGGCCAACCATGCTCACGTTGAACGGCAACGGGTTGGGTACCGACGCCAACTGCATTTCCTCGGAATAAATGTGGCGCTGTACCGGAGTCCAGTCCTTGCCGCCCCATTCGACCGGCCAGTGCGGAACCGCCAGTCCGTGAGCGTTCAGAATCTGTTGGCCCGAAACGATGTCTTCACGCGTCAGCTTTCCGAATCCTGCTGCACGTGCACGAAGTTCGGGCGAAAATTCCGTGGTGAAGAACTTTCGCATCTCCTCGCGGAACGCAACTTCCTCACCGGTCAATTCGAGATTCATGTGGAGTCTGCTTTCTTATGTCAGGAATTCAGAACAAGATTCGTGCGACGGTCTGCGCAACAACGGCGGGCTTGTCCACGCCTTCGATCTCGACGGTGTTGGTAATCTGACTCTGCATCGAACCGTTCGGCAACTCTTCGATCGCGGAGAGCACTGCAGTGTTTCGAACCTTGGCTCCGACAGGCACCGGACTCGGGAATCGAACCTTGTCGGACCCGTAATTGATGACCATCTTCGCCCCGTCGATGCGGTACACGGACTTCGACAGAAGCGGCAGGAGCGAGAGGGTCAGATACCCGTGGGCAATCGGACCACCGAAAGGTGATTCACGCCTTGCCCTTTCGTCGTCGACGTGGATCCACTGATGATCACCGGTCGCGTCGGCGAATTGATGGACCATCTCGCGGGTGACCTCGACCCACTCGCTCGAGCCCAGCATTTCACCGACCGCCCCCAGGAGATCTGACTTGTTCTCGAACACCCGTGTCATCTGATCCTCCACGTTCCCGAACACTGTTAGGTTAATTGGATAATAAACTCACAGTGTAAGGTTGTCCAGTACTCAGACGAAAGGTTTCTGTGCGATGGCGCGACCGCGGGTTCCACTACTGAGCAAGCCGATCATCAGGGACACCGCCCTGAAACTGGTGGACGAGCACGGTTTGACAGACTTCTCGATGCGCAAACTCGCCACCGTCCTCGGCGTGCAGGCACCGTCGCTGTACAGCCATTACGCCAACAAGGACGAATTACTGGACGACGTCGCGAACGTCATCATGGAGTCCGTCGACGTGAGCGGCTTCGACTCAGACGATTGGCGCGGTGCGCTGCGCACGTGGGCGCGGTCCTACCATGCGGCCCTGGGCAAGCATCCCAACATCGTTCCCTACTTGGCCTACGGTCCGAGCGTCAGGCCCATCGCCCTTGACCGCGCCAACGCCATCCATGGCGGCCTGGTGCGGGCCGGATGGCCGCAGCGCACGGCAACGCTGATCGGCGCTTCCGTCAAGTACGTGGTCATGGGTGCTGCGACAGCGACGTTCTCCGGCGGATTCGTGGACGATCCGGCGATCTACGCCGAGCGTTACCCGCACCTCACGCGAGCACACCTGCTACGCGAGCGTGCTGCGGAAATCGACGGTGCCAGTTTCGAACTCGCGCTGGAATCCCTGTTGGACGGGCTGGAAGCCAAATATGCACTGCTGCAGCACACTTCAGAGTAGTCCTCAGAAATCTAGGGGTCGCTACTTTCGGTCGAGCACGCCGAGCATCGCGACGAAGGCCGCCTGACGATCCCCGAGAGCGGCAAAGAATTCCCGGTCCGATGCTTCCACCGAGCGATTCGCCTTGCCTGCCAAGTTCGCACCCGTCTGGGTCACCACCAGTGAACGCGCCCGGGCATCGGTCGGGTGTGGACGTCGTTCGACAAACCCTTTGGATTCGAGGGTCCGTATCACCTGTGACGTCATCATCGGATCGGTGCGCGCATACTCGGCAAGATCGCGTTGAGTTATCGGCGTTTCCGCGTCCAGCCAGGTCAGAGCGGCGAGCAGAACGAACTGCACGTGAGTCAGGTCGAAGGGCCGCAGCGCCGCGCGAATCGAGGCCTGCCAAGCATTGGTGACACGCCACAACATCAGACCCGGACTGTCGCCCGCATCCTCGAAGTCGGTTTCCAGTTTCTTCGCCACAGCGTCAGTGTGTCAGCTCGTTGCCGAGCGCAGAATCTCGACGTCGTTGCCATCCAACGGAATCAAGCCTCGGCGGAGCTGATACCCCCAATTCGGTGTCGAGGTCACTGCCAATCGACTCCGTACGTCGCCGAGAGGAACGGGCGTGAACTGCTCGTATCGCACTCGACGCCGAAACGGCTTGAAGCACCCCTCGTCCGCCTGCCAGATCTCACCCTCTTCGATCACACCGAGGGCTGTGAACTCGCGCAACGGATCTCGATCACCAATGGACTCGACCGGCGAATAGTAAACAAGCACATCGCCCGCCTTCATCCGCTCCAATCCGGACCTCTTCCCGTGCCCGATCTGCGCGATCCCAAGATCCACTGCGCGACGCACATGTTCGGCCGAGACAACCCCCAACCAGGCGTTCATCGCCGGCCACCTGTCGAACCGAGCGCAAGTTCAATCATGAATTTAGTATGCGCGCTTATTATATTCCTCGCAACAGATCGTCTATTGAACGTGTTCAACTTCAAGGCGTACGCTGAACTTGAACACGTTCAAAGAAGGGGAGCCCATGAGCAGTCGCGGGATCGAAACCAGGGAAAAGCTGGTGGAAACAGCTTTGCGGCTCTTCCGCGACGAGGGCTTCGCAGCGACGACCATGCGCAAGATCGCGACTGAGGCAGGTGTCTCCCTCGGGAATGCCTACTACTACTTCGCCAGCAAGGACGAACTGGTTCACGAGCTGTATCTCGTCATCCAACGTGATCACCGAGAGCGTGCGCTTCCACTCCTGCGGCAAGGTGGCTCACTCGCGGAAAATATCGCGATCGTTCTGCACACCGGACTCGATGTCATGGGGCCATATCACGGGTTCGGTGGCGCGTTTCTGCACGTTGCCCTACCAACCGCATCGCCGTCCAGCCCGTTCTCGGCCGAGTCGAGCGATGCGAGATCGATGGCCGTCGAATTGATGCGCGAAGCACTGGCGGCGTCGAAGCAGAAGACGCCGGCGTCATTGGCGACCCAGCTCCCCACACTCTTGTGGCTCAGCTACCTGGGCGTGACGCTGCATTGGGTCACCGACTCGTCTCCGGGGCAAACGCGCACTCGTTCCCTGGTCGACGGACTGGTCCCGATCATCGCGAAAACACTCGCCCTCGCCCGGCTACCGGTGGCCCGCGGCCTGGTCGGTGACGTCGCCGCCCTGATGACCAAAGTCGTTTCTCCAGAGGGGAACACAAAATCATGAAGACTGTCGTTGTATCCGGTGCGTCGGGCTACATAGGGCAATCTCTCGTTCGAGCGCTCGAACCCAACGGGGTGGACGTACGAACGATCGGCCGGGGAGGAACGAGCGATGCCATCTGGTCCGACGAGCAAGGTGTTGCCGACGTACTCAGCGGCGCGGATCTGCTGATCAACCTCGCCGGACGCTCTGTGAGCTGCCGATACAACAAGCGCAATGCCGACGAAATCTTCTCCTCCCGCGTGGAAACGACCGCACTGTTGGGTCGCGCACTGGCCCGTACGCCGCAGCCACCTTCGCTCTGGGCGAATGCCAGTACCGGCACGATCTACCGAGACGCGCGGGATCGACCGATGGACGAGAAGAGCGGCGAACTGGGTAAGGGATTCTCCGTCTCTGTCGCGCGAGCGTGGGAGCACGAATTGTTCTCCGCCCCAACCCCGGTTCGAAAAGTAGCGCTACGAATGTCGATCGTTCTCGGAGCCGGCGGCGGAGCAATCAACCCTTTCGTCAACCTGGCCCGAACAGGCTTCGGAGGACGAATGGGCGACGGACGACAAATGTTCAGCTGGGTACACATTTCCGACGTCGTTCGCTCGATCATCCACATCTACGAGCATCCGGAGATCTCAGGCCCCGTCAATATCGCATCCCCGTATCCGGTAACCAACACCGACATGATGCGGATGGTACGAGCGAAACTTGGCCGACAATACGGGTTTCCGACGCCGGGCTGGATGCTCGAGTTCGGCGCGCGAATCATCCGCACCGAGGCTGAACTGGTGACGAAGAGTCGCTGGGTTTCACCAGGGGTGCTCGCGGACAGCGGCTTCCAGTATCAATTTCCGACGTTGGAGTCTGCGCTTGAACAGATCGCTCAGGAGACCCCGCGAGGGCTGCTTCCGGTCACACTCGGCTGAAGTTCGGTCGCGGTCGCGACCGCTCGCACGATATCATGCTCGAGCAGATAGTGATTCAGTGCAATCGCAGCCTTCGACCCAGCGGCGGCGGCGGTGATCAACTGTGCAGGCGAGTCCGACACGTTCCCGGCGGCCCACACACCAGGCGTGCTGGTACCTCCCGCAGGATCAGTTACCACCCAACCATTTTCGTGAGCGTCACATCCCAGGTCAGTCAGCAAAGCGTCGCGTGGAACAAACCGTGGACCGACAAACACCACACTCCGCGGAACAACCTGACCGGAGGCCAGCTCGACGCCGTCCATGCGACCGTCTGCCACCGAGACCCCGGCCACGTCGCCTTCTACGATGCGAATCCCCCTGACAGTCAGCCGATCCCGCTCGGTGCCGGTCAGCTCGATACGATTCGGAAAGAAGACAACATCGTCCGACCATTGGCGCACCAACGACGCCTGATGAATCGTGAAGGGTCTGTTGTCACCACCGAGTACACCGATCGGCGTATCACGAACCTCGTACCCGTGACAGTAGGGACAATGCAAAACGTCGACTCCCCAGCGATCCTGCAGCCCAGCGATGTTCGGCAGCTCGTCACGTAACCCCGTCGCCACCAGAACAGTCCGTGCCTCCAGCGACGCAGTCGCGTCGGTTTGCACAAGAAATCCACCGTCGTCCGTTCGCTCGATTCCGATTGCGGTGCCAGTCGTCACTTCGCCGCCGTACTCGAGAACCTCCTTGCGGCCGGCCGCAAGTAATTGCCTAGGACTCTCACCGTCCCGCGTCAGGTACCCGTGCAGGTGCTCGGAGACACCATTGCGCGGGTTACCAGCATCGACGATCATCACTCGCCGCCGAGCCCGAGCCAGAACAAGCGCGGCACTCAACCCCGCCGCACCGCCACCGACAATCACCACATCGAACCTCATGCACTCCCCCAGTCCCGCAGTTCGTCCCACCCCAGACGGTGAGCTATTCTGGCAATCTAGCAAATTTGTTTACCAGTTAACAAAACTGAGGAATCGTGAACGAACCAACACTCCGCTCCCGTACGTGCAACCTTTGGGCCGAAAACAATCCTGACCTCGACACGTCGCCCATGGAAGTTGTCGCGCAACTCAAGCGGATCACGGCGCTTCTCGAACTCGCCGTCGAACCGGTGTACCGATCCGCGGACCTCACCGTTTCGGAAGTCGAACTGCTTGTGCCGCTTCGATACGCCGAGGAACCGGTCACCGCGATTCGTCTCGCCGAACGCCTCGGTATGTCTCGGGCCGGAGTCAGCAAGGCACTCGCACGATTGGAGAAGCGAGGCCTTGTCTCCCGCACGAGAAATCCCGAAGACAGGCGATCTGCACTGATCACGATGACGATCCAGGGAAACGCTGTCGTCGATGACGTCTTTCCTCGCGAACTCGCCGCTCACGGTGAATTATTCACCAAACTCGGACGGGACCGCGGAAAAATTCTCGCGGCACTCAAGCAGTTGGCGCTATCCATGGAAGGCGGGCTGGATCGAACGCAGGACAAGAAGTAGCCCGCGCTACTCCTGCTCCCCGGTCCGCCCGCCGTACGTCGCAATCTTGTACTCCGTCGCAGCCAAAGACAACGTGAGCTCCTTGATCTGCCGACGAACGATGTCCCGGTGCTCGAGCAGCATGTCGAGCCTCTCCGGAACTGTCCCTTCACCGGCGTCCACCAGTTCGACGTAGTGCTGCAGGTCACGAATCGCCATGCCTGATATACGCATGCGGGTCAGAAACACCAGCCTGCGAATAGATTCCGGGCCGTACACACGATGTCCGCTCGAGTCACGATCGACCGTGACCAGGCCGATCTTCTCGTAATAGCGCAGGGTGTGTGCCGAAACATCCAGTAGGTCCGACACTTCGGCGATCGACATCGGATCTTCGACGTCCCCTGCATCGACGAGCCGGTGAATGATCTCGATCGACATGGGCCCGTCCACTTCCCCAAGGGCCTCGAGCGCCTTACGCATCAAGTCTTCGGTAGCCATGACTCCCAGCCTAGAACGGGCGGACAGGTCCGGCAGCATCCGCGAAATCGGCGCTGCGAGCGAGGTCGGCCCAGACAGATACCTCGGCGAGATTCTTCCGATACGACGCGGATATCCGCTCCACGGCTTCCTTTCCGAGTGGCAGACGAAGTGGCACGTTCTCACTGTGCACCAGCGCATTGATGATTGCCGCTGCTTTCTCCGGATCGCCCTCCTGAACACCGTCTGCCGCCGCCATGTCACGCAGAACCGGATCGAGCACTTCACGGTAGTCCGATGATGATTCGGCGAAACTCAGAACGCCGGGGGTGTTGAATGCCGTGCGGAATCTGCTGGGCTCGACGATCATCACTCGGATGCCGAACTGCCCGACCTCACCGGCGAGAGCCTCCGACCAACCCTCGAGCGCGAACTTCGACGCCGAATACGCCCCGACCCCGGGAAACGACATCCGGCCGCCTTGGCTGCTCATCTGCACGATCGTCCCACTTCCCTGCACTCGCATCGAAGGGAGGGCGGCGCGAACCAACGCGGCGGGTCCGATCAGGTGCAGTTCCATGAGATCCCGCAAGGTCGAATCGTCGACCAACTCCGCCGCGCCGACCATCCCACGACCGGCATTGTTGACCAGCACGTCGACGCGACCGAAACGCTCGAGCGCGTGTTCGACTACCCCCGGAGCTGCTTCGGTATCTCGGACGTCGAACGTCACAGTCGAGAACCGATCCGGATGCTCCGACGCAATATCTGCAACGGCTTCAGGGCGACGAACTGCCGCGACCACCGCGTCCCCTGATCGAAGTGCGGACAGTGCTAGTTCGCGGCCGAAGCCTCGAGAAACTCCAGTGATGATCCAGGTCTTTGTTGTCATGGTCGGGAACGCTAAGGGTTAGAGCGCGCTCCAACGCAAGCCTTTGGTTCTACAGCCGAGCTACGCGCCGGCCCAAACCGGTCGCTCGCCGCGAAGGAAACCGTCGACACCGGCTTTGAAGTCGTCACTGCTGTAGATCATGCGCATCAGATCATCGTTGTCGGTGATCGATCGGGTCCTGATGCGGCGCAGGGACTCTCGAATCGTCCACACGGTCATCGGGGCAGCCGCAAGGAGTTCCTGCGATACCTGGGCAGTCAGGCTCGCGAACTCGGTCTCTGTTGCACAGTCGCTGAGGAAGCCGTTCCGCAGAGCCTCGTCGCTCGACATGACCCCCGCCCGAGCGACCAACGACATCAGACGCGAACTGCCGATCCTGTCCGCGAGCAACGCCACGGAATGGACCGACAACGAGTTTCCGAGTGTGCGCGCGATCGGGAGGCAGAAGCGGGACCCGCGCGTCGCGATCCGCACATCGCACGCTGCCGCTAACAACAGCCCGGCTCCCGCGCACACACCATCGATGACCGCCAGCGTGGGAACCCGCACTTTCTCGAGTTCGGTCAGCACGCCGACGAACCGACTTTCGTAATCGAGCCCTTCGTGAAAACTCGAGAAGGGCTGAAAATGGCGTATGTCGGAACCCGCCGAGAACGCCTCTCCCCCAGCACCTCGGAGAGTGAGTAACCGGATCTCGCGGTCGGAGTCGGCGCTCCGGCAGGCTCCGGCAATGGCGTCGTACATCTGAGGAGTCAGTGCGTTGTGTTTTTCCGGCCGGTTGAACACGACGTCAAGCGTCTCGCCACGACGGATAATCGAGATGTCTTCGTGCGTTTCAGTCATGACACTGACGCTATTACCGACAAGGAACAAACGAAACACATTGCACTCGAGTATCTTTGCGAATATTCGGTGCGAAGTTGCAGATAGTGCGAACGGAGAAGCGTCGACGAGGCCAGGAGACGGTGATGCCAGAACCGAACCTCGCCGACGCAGCATTAGTGGGGTGTCATGCCACGACTACCAAAACTGTTATGCCACAACGGTCCGCTGCGGCACGCCGGAGTACTGGCTCAGCGGCCTGATCAGTGCATTCGACTGCCCCTGCTCGATGATGTGCGCCGTCCATCCGGTGATTCGACTCATCACGAAGATCGGCGTGAACATCTCGACATCGAAGCCCATGAGGAAATATGCAGGGCCGGTGGGGAAATCGAGATTCGGTTTGATTCCGGTGGCACTGACCATCGCCTTCTCGAGGATCTCGTACATCTGCACCCACTTCTCGCCGTCCGTCGCTGCCGCTACGTCGAGGAGCGCCTGCTTCATGGTCGGAACACGCGAATCACCGTTCTTGTAGACACGGTGTCCGAAGCCCATGACCTTCTCCTTGGCGGCCAACTTCTCCGACATCCAGGCTTCCGCGCGGTCTGGGTCGTCGATCTCGAGCATGTCGTGCATGACGGCTTCGTTTGCGCCGCCGTGCAGCGGGCCCTTGAGCGTGCCGATCGCAGCCGTCACTGCGCTGTAGATGTCCGAAAGTGTGGACGTCACAACACGAGCGGCAAACGTCGAGGCGTTGAAGGAGTGCTCCGCATACAGGATCAGCGAGACCTCGAAGGCCTTCACGATCGCCTGCTCCGGAACAGCACCGAAGCACATGTTCAAGAAGTTTTCGGCGAAACCCAGGTCCGACTGCGGCGCGATGGGATCCTGACCACGCCGGCGGCGGAAATCGGCTGCGACGATGGTCGGCAGCACGGCCGTCATCCGCAGTGCCTTGGCTAGATTGGCCTTCTCGGAGTTGTCGTCCTCCGCCGGATCCTCGGCGCCGAGGTAGCTGATCGCCGTCCGGACCACGTCCATCGGGTGGCAGTTGTCGGGCATCTTGGTCAGGAGCGAGAGCAGTGAGCGATCGGCACGGCGAGCCGCACGCTCACGCAGACAGAGCAATTCGAGCTGCTCGGGAGTCGGCAGTTCGCCGTACCACAGCAGGTGCGCAACTTCTTCGAAGCTACAATTCGCGGCGAGGTCCTGCACTGCGTAACCGCGATACGTCAACGAATTCGTCTCGGGCACTACCTTGGAGATAGCCGTCGTGTCGACGACAACTCCGGCCAAGCCCTTGTAGATCGTCGGAATCTGTTCGGTCATGTCCTACTCCCCTCCAAGCTGAAATTGAAAATGCCACTGTCGAATTCGTTGTAACGCTCGTACTCGAGAATCTCGTACAACCTGCTGCGGTGCTGCATCTCACCGAGCAGCCCTTCTTGCGTGCCCTCCGCAAAAATCTCGCGCAGGCCCTTTTCGATGGCGAACATCGCCAACCGAAGAGTGGTCACGGGGTAGATGACGGCGTTGAAACCGATCTCTTCCAACGTCTTCGCCGAAATGAGATTCGACTTCCCGAACTCGGTCATGTTGGCGAGCAACGGAGTGTCGACTGCTGCGCGGAACTTCTCGAAGTCTGCTTCGGTGGCAAGAGCTTCGGTGAAGATCAGATCGGCACCGGCATCCGCGTAGGCCTTTGCTCGCTCGATCGCTGCGTCGATACCGTCGATTCCGGCAGCATCGGTGCGCGCGCAGATGACGAAGTTCGGGTCGCGACGTGCCGAGACTGCAGCACGAACTCGGCGAACCATGTCTTCGGTGGGCACGATCGCTTTGCCGTCGAGGTGCCCACAGCGCTTGGGGTTGATCTGATCCTCGAGGTGCAGACCGGCTATACCGTCGTCCTCGAAGATCGTGACCGTGCGGGCAGCGCTCATGGGTTCACCGAAACCGGTGTCGGCGTCGATGAGCGTCGGGAGGTCGGTGACCCGCGCGATCTGCTTGCTGTGGGCGGCGACCTCGGTCAACGTGGTCAGCCCGATGTCGGGAAGGGCCAATCCGGCGGAATACGCACCACCCGAAACGTAGACACCTTCGAACCCGATTTCCTGAATGAGCTTGGCTGTCAACGGATTGATCGCACCGGGGAGTCGTTGAATCTTTCCGGACGTCAGCCCGGCCCGGAAGGCAATCCGCTTGTCTGCTGCAGACGTCGATGCGGCAATGAGGCCCGTCATCAGAAGAGTCCCTTGGCGACCTTGGGGGCCCGAGCGAGAACGTCTTCGGAAACGGTGAAGGTCAGCTGATCGAGTTCGCCTGCCTTCAATTCGGGGGTGCGTTGTGCCGCGTCGAGGAAGCGATCCTGTTCGCTCGGCTCGATGACGCCCTCGGCGAGGGTGCGGAACTTCGCGACGTACTGATCGCGAGCGAACGGACGTGCGCCGAGCGGGTGCGCATCGGCCACCGCAAGCTCGTCGACGATGACCTCGCCGCTCTTCAAGGTGATCTCGGCGCGGGCACCGAAAGCCTTCTCGTCGGGATCCGTCGAGTGGTAACGGCGTGTCCATTCGGGATCTTCGCGTGTGGAGATCTTGTTCCACAGTTCGATCGTGTCGGGGCGCTGTGCACGCTCGGGCGCGTAGGAATGCTCGTGGTGCCACGTACCGTCCTGCAGCGCAACGGCAAAGATGTACATCACCGAGTGATCGAGAGTTTCGCGTGATGCGGTGGGGTCGAACTTCTGCGGATCGCCGGAACCGGTGCCGATGACGACGTGGGTGTGGTGACTGGTATGCAAGACGATCGAGGCGATCTGGTCGAGATCGCCGACGCGAGAACGCATCCGGCGAGCGAGGTCGATCGGCGCCTGGCTCTGGTACTCCGCGGAGTGTTCCTTCGTGTACGAGTCGAGGATGGCGCGCTTCGCCTCACCAGAACCCGGAAGCGGAACGTGGTACTCCTTGTCCGGGCCACCGAGCAGCCAGGCGATCACGCCGTCTTCGCCTTCCCAGATCGGTGAAGGTGCACCTTCACCGCGCATCGCACGGTCGACTGCCTCGACGGCAACCTTGCCGGCCAGCGCCGGCGCGTAGGCCTTCCAGCTGGAGATCTCGCCCTTGCGGGACTGCCGTGTAGCCGTCGTGAGGTGCAGCGCCTGGCCGATTGCCTGGTAGATCGTCTCGGTCTCCAGGCCGAGCAAGGTTCCGATACCTGCCGCGGCCGAAGGGCCGAGGTGTGCGACGTGATCGATCTTGTGCTCGTGCAGGCAGATAGCCCGAACCAGGTCGATCTGGATCTCGTAGCCAGTCGCCAGACCGCGAATCAGGTCTTGACCGTCACGCCCGGCGTGCTGAGCGACGGCAAGGATCGGCGGGATGTTGTCACCGGGGTGCGAGTACTCGGCGGCCAGGAACGTGTCGTGGAAATCGAGTTCACGAACCGCTACGCCGTTTGCCCATGCGGCCCATTCAGGCGAGAAGGTACCCGAGATACCGAACACGGTGGAACCGGGCGTGTACGGATGAGACTGCGCCTGTGCACGCGCATTCACTACGGGGCGGCGCACCAGGGAAGCTGCGGCAACTGCCGCGTTGTCGATGATCCGGTTGACGATCATGTCGGACGTGGCGTCGGTGACCTCGACGGAATCCGTCGCAACTTCCGCGATCTTCCACGCGAGGTGGTCTTCCTTGGGGAACTCTTCGGCAGAGCGGTGGGTGCGTACGAGATGCGTCTTCATCGATCCTCTTCTCACGTGCTTCGGTATCTATTTGCACGCTACGCAGCTCGTTCACCTCGGGATAGGCCCTCGCAATTGCCTATTTGTGCAATAACAGTCCTGCAATGTTGCGAATGTTGCGAATGGCTTCTCGGTAGGGTGAACCCGATCGGCACCGAGGAGATTCGATGAAGAAGATGTACGCGGGAGCGCGGCTGCGACGACTGCGGGAAGAACGAAACCTGTCACAGTCCGCACTGGCGAAGGCGCTCGAACTCTCCCCCAGTTATGTCAATCAGCTCGAGAACGATCAACGACCGCTGACGGTCCCCGTCCTTCTCAAGCTCAACGCCGAGTTCGATCTCGACGTGCAATTCTTCGCTTCCGATTCCGACGCACGACTCGTTGCGGACGTTCATCACGCCTTGGCCGAAACCTCGGAATCCGGGGACGTATCGCTGGCAGAGGTGGACGAATTGGTGGCCCGAATGCCGGCGGTCGGACGCACCCTCGTGATGTTGCACCGCCGCCTTCACGCCGCAACAGAGCAATTGGACCAGTTCTCGACGCAATTGTCCGGCGAGGCAGCATCTGACGTGTCGCTGGTGCCCATGCCTTACGAAGAAGTTCGAGACTTCTTCTACGACCGAAAGAACCACATCGCCGTTCTCGACGACGCTGCCGAGCGGATGTTCGTGGACAACGGGTTGTCCGTGGGAGCAGTGGATCTGCAGCTGGCACGACTGCTTCGCGATCAGCACGGCGTCACCGTGACGATCCGCACGGACGAACCAGACAAGCTCGGGCCCAAGCGCTTCTACGATCCGGAGAAGTCGATCCTGACCCTGGCGCGGCGTCTGTCGGCAGGCCAACGCGCATTCCAGATCGCGATGCAGTTGGCCTTCTTCACGCAGGCCGACGTGATCGATTCCCTTGTCGCCGAGGACGAATCGTTGAGTGCCGAGTCCGCGGCACTGGCTCGAATCGGACTCGCGCACTACTTCGCCGGCGCACTGCTACTCCCGTACACCCAATTCCTGGAATCGGCCGAGGCTCTGCGGTACGACATCGATCTGCTCAGCCTCAAATTCGAGGTCGGCTTCGAAACAGTTTGTCACCGGCTGTCCACTCTCCAGCGTCATGGCCAACGCGGCATCCCCTTCTTCTTCGTCCGAACCGATCGCGCCGGAAACATCTCGAAGCGTCAGTCTGCTACCGCTTTTCACTTCTCCAGAGTCGGCGGCAGTTGCCCACTGTGGGTTATCCACGAGGCATTCGCGAGCCCAGGCCGCATCCTCACCCAGGTCGCGAAGATGCCTGACGGCCGGACATACCTCTGGGTGGCGCGCACCACCCACAGCGGCGGACTCGGATACCTCGCGCCCGAGCGGAACTTCGCCGTCGGACTCGGTTGCGACATCGGCTACGCCGATCGCATGGTCTACTCCCACGGAATCCAGACGGACGACCCCGCGACCATCGTGCCGATCGGCGCGGGGTGCAAAGTCTGTGACAGACCAGCGTGCTCTCAACGCGCCTTCCCCCAACTCGGCCGCTCGATCTCCGTCAGTGAGAACAGCAGCAGCCATCTGCCGTATCCGCAACAATAGGACGCAAACAATAGGGCGCACCGACTCCACCTGCGGTTCCTCTGCGCTACGACGCTCTTCTGCTTCCATGGACGTCATGCACCCCGATACCGTGACCCCTCGTCGACTGGTTCTTCGCCGCCTTTCGGCCGTGGTCGGCGTGGCCGGAATCGTGACTGGTGTGGTTGCCTTGATCGCAACTCAGCTGGACGTCGATCACAACATCGTGATCGTTCTGGCATCAGTGGCACCCTTGTTGATGATTGCTCCGCTGATCGGTGCCGTCGTCTCGGGTATCGGGCGTCAGTGGATCGTATGCGCCGCATCCCTTGTCGTCCTTGCACTGTTCGGATGGTCCGTGAGCCCGCTGTACATCAGCGGAACTGGCGAGTCGACGTCTGCGAACGGCCCGTCGATTCGGATGATGCAGGCCAACTTGATGATCGGTACAGCGGATCCGGAGTCGCTTGTAGCGATGGTCCGCGAAAGCAACGTCGACGTGGTGACGGTCCAGGAGTTGACGTACCAGGAAGTCGACGCGCTCGAAGCCGCCGGGCTCGAAGAGGTTTTGAGCCACCAGTTCCTGGTCCCCTACGCCGACGGCGGTGGCGGGGCCGGAATCTACAGTCGCTTTCCTCTCTCCAATCCACGTAGCCTCGACGGGTTCTCACCCGAAACGCTCTCGGCAGAGCTGAATGTCGGCTTGGCGCGGCCAGTCACATTGTTCGCCGTGCATCCGGCACCGGCGTACATCTCGCCGGCTTCGGTGTGGGCGGCCGAGCAGCAAAGGCTTGGGTCTTACATGGACGAAGCCGCCGGGATGGACAATGTGATAGTCAGCGGCGATTTCAATGCGTCGTACTCGAACAAGCAGTTTCGGAATCTCCTCAGAAACGGATATACCAGCGCCGCCGATCAATTGGGTTCCGGCCTGATCCCGACCTACCCGACCGACAAGTCGTATCCGGCGATGGTCGGTATCGACCACATCATCACCAAAGGCGCTGTGGCGACGTCCCTCGAACGGATCGAGATCAAGGGATCCGATCATCACGGACTGATCGCCGACATCACGTTGTCTTGAGTAAATACTGGATTGAGCACGCACCGGGGCATGGTTATGCCCCGGTGCTCACGTCTTCAGTTGTCGCGGTTCACGCCGCTGTGGGTGGGCTGTTCCCGCCGATCGGGTGCTGATACGGGTCGATCGACATCGGCGGATAAACGCCACTCCGTGTGGTGCAACGTCCGATGATGATGACCACACAACAAGATCAGATTATCGAGATCTGTTGGGCCACCATCATTCCAATGAACGATATGGTGAGCATCGCACCACCCCGACGGAGTCCCATACCCCGGAAACGCACACCCACCGTCCCGGACGGCCAACGCCCGCCTTTGCGGCACCGTCGCGGTTCTCGCTTCCTTACCGCAGTCGAGCGGAACACCATTCTCATCCAACAAGATCCGCGTGACCGTGCAGTCGCAGGCCAGCATCCGGGCCGTGTCGATACTGATCGGGCCCACCCAATCCGTCCACGCGAACCCGAATTCCTGAGTCGACGGCAGGAGGTCTTTCAAAGCTTGCAGATCTGTCATGTCTTTGGCGCTGGCGGTGACCGTGATGTGCGGTTTCACCCCACCTTCGATCGGACCCAACCCCGCCCGCTCGTACCGGCACAGGAGTTCGCAGAACCCGTGGGCCCGTCGTAATGCCGGCGTGCGGGTGTCCTTGACACCGTCCTTCTCCGGTGTCGGAGCGGACAGGCTCGAGAGCAGCGTGATCAACCGTGCCCCGTTGATCGCATCCAGATCGCCCTTGACCGTGACCCGCCCATACAAGCCTTTCGAGGCGTAAAACTCGTTGCGCTCAGAGTCTTCCCCGACCGGAACACCGTCCTCACGGTTGCCGTACTGCTTCTCGATCCGCCGAATCGCCGCCCGCACCGCATCACAATCCGCAATATTCTTCGACGCCAGATCAAGCAGAATCCTGCGAGCCTTGTCCACATCGGCACGATGAAACGCATCGCCCACCACGGGTTCGAGCGTCAACAACCGCGCCAACCCGACCCAGCAGACTGCACTCACCGATCTCCAGATTCGTCGACCCGTGCAACCACTGCGCGATCGCCCGAAAACCCTTCCCGCCGAGAACCTCCCGGGAAAACATCTCCACGATCAGCAACACCATCCGCGACTGCAATTCGTGCCGGACACGCACCAGATCCAGAACCTCACCCTCGAGGTCCTCACCATCCAGCTGCCACGAGCCCCGACTGCCCATACCGAAAGCTTAATCGAACACACTTTCGGCAACCAGGGACATGACGGACAACTTCAGAAGCGCCCAGAACTCGAGACTCGTTGAAATACATCATCATTGAACTGTCTCACGCCGCTAGGTCGGCGTGACTATCGCAAAATTCGGATCAGGCTCGTCAAGGTGCCCCGCAAGTTCTGCGAGTTTCGCCGGGTCGCCGGCAACCGAGATACTGCCGTTCGCAATCTCGGCGCCCAGGTCCGCACCACCGAGCAGCACACCGAGTAAGCCGAGACGACTCACACTGAACGTCGCATCCACAGACCCAGCATCTGCAGACCCACCTTCCACGTCGAAGTGGATCAGCACGCCGTTGCTCAGTTCCGTTCGGTGCACGATGTTTTCGTCGGTGATGTTCCAGTCGATGACGATGTGGGAATTCGCTGCACTCACTCCGTCCACGCGGAGCGACACAGCGTCGAACACCTGCTTCACCGACAACGCTGCGGTGATATCAGGAGCTGCAGCAACTGTGGGCGTACCCACCGAACCGTTGCGCAGTTCGTATGCACCGGTGAGGTAGAAGTTTCGCCAGGTGCCGTTCTCTGCGCCGTACCCGAGCTGCTCGAAGGTATCGGCCTGCAGGGTCTTGGCCTCGGTGTTGCCCGGTTCGGCAAAGATGACGTAGTTCACCACCTGCGCGACCCACCGAAAGTCTCCGCTCTCGTATGATTCCCGAGCTTTTCGGAGCACCTCTGCCGATCCGCCCATGAACTCCACGTGACGTTTGGCCGATTCGACGGGTGGATGCTCCCACAGATGCGCAGGGTTACCGTCGAACCATCCCATGTAGCGCTGGTAGATGGCCTTGACGTTGTGACTGACGGAACCGTAGTACCCGTGCGTGTGCCATGCCTGCGCCAATGCAGGTGGCAGTTCGATCGATTCGGCGATCTCGAGACCGGTCCACCCCTGATTGATTCGACGAAGTGTCTGATCGTGAAGGTACCCGTAGAGGTCGCGCTGCAATGACATGAACTCGGTGAGCCGTTCGGTCCCCCACGTCGGCCAGTGGTGGGACGCAAACAGAACGTCGGATCGTGAGGCGTAACGATTGATCGATTCGGTCAGGTACGCAGACCAGACGTGAGGATCTCGTACCAGGGCACCCCGTAGCGTGAGCAGGTTGTGGAGAGTATGAGTTGCGTTCTCCGCCATACACAGCGCGCGCAAGTCCGGGAAGTAGAAGTTCATCTCGGACGGGGCCTCGGTTCCGGGCGTCATCTGGAACTCGATCCGAACGCCGTCGATCGTCTCCGTGTGACCTGTCGTCGAGATCGACACCGTCGGCGAAATGAGCGTCGGCGTCCCGGTTGAGGTGGTCTGCCCCAACCCGGCTCCGACGGCACCGCGAGGACCTCGGGGCAATGCGGCCCCGTACATATAGGCCGCACGTCGAGCCATTGCCGTTCCCGCATAGACGTTTTCCTCGACGGCATGCTCCACGAGTCCAGTGGGGGCGACGATTACGCATCGCCCGGCAGCGACATCTTCGTCGGTGGTCACCCCTTTGACCCCACCGAAATGGTCGATATGCGAATGCGTGTAGATCACCGCGACGACCGGTCGATCACCACGATGCTCCCGATACAACGCGAGACCAGCGGCCGCGGTTTCCCGAGAAATCAGTGGATCGACGACGATGATCCCGCTCTCCCCCTCGATCAACGTCATGTTCGACAGATCGAGGCCGCGAATCTGATAGATCGAATCCGTCACCGCAAAGAGTCCCTGCTTGGCGACCAACCTCGACTGACGCCACAAGCTCGGATTGACGGTCGGCGGGCACTCCTCATCCAGGAATGAGTAAGAATCGTTGTCCCACAGCACTTTTCCGTCCGGACCGGATACCACGCCGGGATCGAGCGCGCCGATGAACCCTCGCTCGGCATCGGTGAAATCGGTCTTGTCGGAGAACGGCAGGGTCTCGGCGACTCGGGCGTTCGCCGCTTCGACTGCGGCCGATGCTGCGCGTGGATCGATCATAGATCAGCCTTTCATCTTCAATTGTCCAGTGTGGTAAACCTGTTCAGGACTCCAATAATCAGCGGGGACTAGCTCAACAGCTGCGATTTTGCCGCCGCGAACTCCGCGTCGGTCAACACGCCGGACTGATGAAGCTGCCCCAACTCCTGCAGCTTGGAGACCAGATCGTCAGCACCCGAAGGGGGAACGGACTGCACGGGAGCGACCTGTGCCGGCGGCGCTTGTTGCTGCTGGTACTCCTGCTGATACTCCTGCTGCTGCTCGGAGGCCTTCCGTTGACTCCGTCGATCCATGGCGTTGGACGTCGCTTTTGCGGTTCCAGCCACTACCGCAGTGCGTGCCACCGTGCCGAGCAATCCGGGCCGCCCTCTGCGTCCACCTCGAAAAACCATTGCGAACTCCTTGGGTAATTGTCGCTACTGAAATGCTGCTTCTACCGCTGCGACGACTACCTCGCGCGGTATCTGAACGTGAAGGACTACATCGCCGCCGCCACCGCGAACCGTCGTCGCGAGCTCACGCGCCCATGTCTGCTCGTAGACGATGACTGCGGCGGACGTTCCTGGCTCGAGTGACTCACGGACCACGTCCAGGTCCTCGTCACTGATCAATGCCTTGGCTTCGATGGAGAGAATCGCCAGTCCGATGTCGGTGAGATCTTCGTCGACGTCGATCTGCGACACCTGTCCGTTGGCGTCCTTGGCGATGTACACGAGGTCGAGCAGGGTGACAAAACCTCGTTCCACCACGTTCTGCAGCGCGGCGACAGCTTCAGGATCCACAGTTGAACCTGGGAATGCCAGCACCACGAGCTCGACCGGTCCGATGTTCATTGTGTCGTTCATCCATCAAGCCTGGTAGCTCTGGCGCGCAGTGACCTCACCCGCAGGGGATGAATTACCCGAGGCGATCGAGTTATTTGTTGCGACGAATGACTTCGCGGATCGGGCGTACGTGCACGCCTTCTGCCGCGAGGGCGCGCCGGGCTTTACCCCGGGTGACGAGTACGCCGATGATGCCGAGAACCCAGACCGGATATTGCACCATCCAGGCGACGCGGAATCCGTCGAACGTGTACCCACCCATGTGTCCGAGGATCACGCCCATCACTTGAATCACGATGAGGGATGCGAGGAATCCGCCGATGTTGACCATGCCCTGGGCGGTTCCCATCGCCGAACTCGGATTGGATGTGCGCGCGTAGTCGAAGCCGATCACCGAACCCGGCCCACCCACCGAGATCACAATCACCAGGATCGTCAACAACCAGAGCGGAGACGGTTCGCTGCGCGAAAGCACGATCGTCCACATGAGCGCGCTGGCCACCATGATGGTGAGAACCAACCACGATCGACGCATGGGATAGCGACCGGTGAGAATGCCGAGGATCGGGCCGGCCACGATTGCCGAGATGACCGACAGCGTCAGCAGCGAGCCGACGGTCGCGGAATCGAGACCCTGAGCCGATTTCAGATACGGCACACCCCATAGCAGTGCGAACGTCGTGATCGAGAACTGCGTCCCCATGTGACTGAAGAACCCGAGTCGGGTGCCGGGTCGCATCCACACCGTCTTGATCTGTCGCCCGATCTCCTTGGCACCGGCAGGCACGGCCACCACGTCGGCACCGGGAGGCACGTCGCGGATGACACTCAGCGCCAGAGCAAACGCCAACAGTCCGACGGCCGCAGCGCTGCCGTAGGCAAAAGTCCAGCCCGGACCGGACAACAGCAACATGAACGGGAGCGCGGACATCACCTGGCCCAGCTGACCGAGGATGCCCGTGAACTGCGAGACCAACGGCACCTGCCGGGGCGGGAACCACTGTGGTACCAACCGCAGCACCGAGATGAAGGTGAGAGCGTCGCCGGCGCCGACGGCAATACGTGCACCGATCGCGACGGGCAGCGATTCGGTGAAGGCGAGGGCCAACTGCGCGGACATCATGATGAACGCACCGACTGCGATCATGATCCGCGAACCGTAGCGGTCGAGGAGGACTCCCGCCGGAATCTGCATACCGGCGTACACGACGATCTGCAGTACGACGAAGCTCGACAGAACGCTGGGTGATATCGAGAACCGATCAGCAGCAGACAGACCCGAGACACCGAACGAAGTGCGGTGAAGCACGGCGATCACGTAGGCAAAAACACCGACACCCCAGACCAACCACACTTTTTTCATCGGGTCTGTATGTTACTCCTGTCTTTCGCAAGGCTCAGGACATGATTATTCGCGGCCCTGAGACACCCAATTCAGATCAGCCGACCGGAAGCCTTCGGTGATCGCGGCGAGGGAGTCTAGGCGAGCGATCTGGTCTTCGCTCAGAACGATGTCCAACGCTCCGGCGTTCTCGGTGACTCGTGCAGCGAACCGAGTGCCGGGAATCGACACGGAAGGCAACCCGTACTGACGGCCCTTGGCATCGAGCCATGCCAGGGAAACCTGTGCAGGCGTCGCGCCGAGCTCGTCGCCGACGGCGCGGACCACGTCGAGAACCTTCTGATTGGCAGGGAGCGCGGAGTCCGAGAAGCGGGGGAAGCGTCGGCGCAGGTCGTTGTCACCGAGCGTCGCCGCATCGAACGATCCCGCCAGGAAGCCTCGACCGACCGGCGAGAAGGGCACGAATCCGACTCCGAGTTCAGCGGCGGTGGGTACTACCTTGTTCTCGACGTCCCGACTCCAGATACTCCATTCCGACTGGATCGCCGCGATCGGATGCACCCCGTACGCACGACGCAGTTCGTCACCGGTCGCCTCGGACAGGCCGATGTTGCGGACCTTGCCCGCCTTCACCTGCTCTGCGATCGCGCCGACGGTGTCTTCGATCGGGACGTTCGGGTCGACCCGGTGCAAGTAGTAGAGATCAACATGATCGACGCCGAGTCGTCCCAGAGACTCGTCGAGTGCCTGCGGTACGTACGCCGGGTCTCCGTTGATCCCGCGCTGACCGTTGGCGATGTTGCCGACAAGACCGAACTTCGTCGCCAGCTGCACTTCGCCTCGGCGGTCCTTGAGAAGCTCCCCCACAGCACGCTCACTCGCGCCCTCGCCGTACACGTTGGCGGTGTCGATGAATGTGATCCCGATGTCCACCGCATGGTGCAGCGTGGCAAGCGCCTCGGCCGGGTCCACCGGGCCGTAGACCGGGGCGACGGACATCGCGCCGTATCCCTGAGCACTGACGGTGAGGCCTTCAGCCAGGGTGACGGTGGGGACGGTCATGAAATCTCCTCGATTCGAGTAAGCGACAACCTCGACAGTCTTCACCGAATCGAAGCCTGACGCACCGATTAACGTCACGCTGATCGGGTTACCCTCGAGTGATGGCATTCGATTGGCTCGAACTCGTGCTCACCGCCCACCGCGAATTCGGTTCACGACTCGCCGCAGTCGAGGACTGGAACGCACCCACGCCTGACTCCGACTGGCACGTCGAACACCTCGTCCGCCACGTCATCGAGGAGCAGCAGTGGGTACCGCCGCTCCTGGCCGGACTGACGGTCGGCGAGGCGACACCGGACATCGTTCCCGTCGGGGACGACCTGTGGACCGAATGGCAGAAGTATTCCGATGCCGCCATCAAGGCGTGGAAATCGACGGACCTCAGCGCCCACGTTCACCTCTCGTACGGCACGGTGAAGGTGGAACCGTATCTGCGCCAGCAGACTTCGGACGTCACGATCCACACCTGGGACCTCGCGCGAGCGGTCGGAGCCGACGAGCGGCTCGACCCTGACCTCGTCGAGGCCGTCTGGTCCGACCTCGACGGGCAGCGCGACATGCTCGCCGAGAGCGGACTCTTCTCCGCTCCCGTCGACCTCCCTGACGATGCGTCGTTGCAGGACAAGCTGATTGCCCTGACCGGTCGCGATCCTCGCTAGACGTTCAGCGACACACCCGTCGTGCGAGCGACGCCGTCCCAACCACCGGCAGGTGCACCGAGGCCGAGCAGTGCCGCAACCGTCGGCGCGACGTCGATCGTGCGAGCCTGCGTGTCGATCTTCCGTCCACCGTCGAGAGCGGGATGCCCACCGCTGAGAAAGAACGGAATGGGCAGCGTCACGAAATGGCCGTGGTTGCCGGGAATCGGATTGGACAGCGGAGTCGGATCACTGAACCGCCAGCCCTGAGCGCAAAACGCAACGACGTCACCGGCATTGGTGCCGAGATCGAATTCGGCCGGGAGGTGGCTGGATTCGACGCCCTCGACGCCCTCCACGATCTGTTGAATCCGGCGGACGGCCTCGGCCCGTTCGCCGTCCGGCCCGACGAAGTAGATCAGATCTGCGCCGCCGTTCTGGGCTATCCGAATCTTGCCTGCCAGCAACGGATCCGCGTTCAGTGGTCGATCCAAGCCGATGAGCCGCGCGGGTTCCGACCAGTCCATCGAGTGGTCGGCCAACACGATCAGAATGCTCCGATTCCAACGACCGGTGTCATGAAGGAAGTCGACGAAGCGGCGAACCTGGCTGTCGGTGTTCTGAAGTGCGGCTGTACGTGCGATACGAATGGACGGACCGGACAGATCCAGGTGCCCGACCCGATCGACGTCACCGAGGTTGGTGAACGACAGTCGCGGGGAGTTCCCCCCGACGATCCGGATCAGCGCGTCGATCGTGAAGTTGTCCGGCGCGTGCTCGGTGCCGGGGACGAGTGGCTGCGGATCCCACACCAACGAAGCGCGGTTACCGAACAGCCCGTGCAGGTAGTGCTTCGACAGCACACTTGCAGTGGTCAATCCGAGTTCGGTGCGCACCCGATCCAGAACCGTCGACGTCTGCAGGTCGGAAGGCCGATCGAGGTCACGCTTCTTGTCGATGGACGGATCGTAGACGGAGTTGGCGGGTACGCCCGAACGCGCCGGCAGCACTCCCGTCATCATCGCGGTGTGGTTCGGCAGCGTCTCCGCGATCGGGATGGCGCTGGCGTCCGGGTAGTGAATACCGCCGACCGCAAGCCCGGTCAGCGTCGGGGTGAGCTCCGATCGCAATTCGTCCGGACGCATGCCGTCGACGACGATGACATGCACGTCCAGGTCTGGGATTCCGGCGCTGGTGGGAACACTCGCACGAGCCGGCGTTCCGAGCAAAGCCGTTCCGGCGACAACACTTCCACCGATCAGAACGCTACGACGCGAAACTTCGATACTCACTGGTCGACTCCTGGTCGGTACGAGGCCTGATCGAGGGCGGCCGAGGTGGGTGAGACTCTACTGCCCGCGCCTGCCGGTAGACGGTAGCTCACGGCGTAGTGCGCATTGCTCTGCGGATTGGTGAGATCGTCGACGTAGTACCAGTCCATCTGAGTACCTTCGCGGGCGATTTCGAATACGCCGTAGCCGTGCGAATCCAGTTCGACGTACCGCACATGTCGGTTCACGGCCTTGAATGCCTCCTCTGCCGCAACGGTTACCGTGCGCGGCGGCACTTTCAGCATGTCGTCGATGTTGGGCGAGGTCACCGACGGGACGACGAACTCGGCGCCGACGGTCGGCCCACCCGGATAGTCGGCGGCGTTGGTCGGTAGGTCGCAAGCCCACGACGTGTGGATGTCACCGGTGATGAAAACGGTGTTGTCCACACCGTTCGAGGTGATCGCGTCGAAAAGCCTGGTGCGGTCGGCGGTGTACCCGTCCCACTGATCCGTGTTGTACGGGACACCGGCCTGCGGCACTCCCACCAGTTCGGTCAACGCCGCGGTGGTCGCCGGCTCCAGCGGCGGGAACACGCACGGCGTGATCATGACCGGATTGCCGACGATTTTCCACTGCGTCGGGGAGGTGACGATTCCGTTGGTCAACCAATCCATCTGTGCGCGTCCGGTAATGGAGCGCGACGGATCGTCGACCTGCTTCATGGTCGGTTGCTCGTCGCGGTAGGTACGCAGATCGAGCATCGAGATCTCGGCCAGATTCCCGAAACGGAACCGTCGATACAGCTGAACGCTCGAACCACTACCCGACGGCCGGACGGGCATCCACTCGAAATATGCCTTGGCCGAGTTCGCCTTTCGATCTGCCCAATCGCCTTCGACGCCGGGCGTGTGGTTTTCGGCGCCGTCCCGGTACGCATTGTCGGCCGATTCGTGGTCGTCCCATGTGGCGATGAACGGCAACTTCAGGTGAAGGGCTGCCAGATCCGGATCGGTCTTGTACTGCGCGTGCCGAATTCGATAGTCGGCCAGCGAGATGATCTCGTGGGCCGGCTCGTGAAGGCGAACGGATCCGTTTCTCGCGCCGTACTCCCCCTGCCCGTACTCGTAGATGTAGTCACCGAGATGGATGATCGCATCGAGGTCTTCGCGGAACGCGAGGTGACGATAGGCACCGAAATACCCCGCCTCCCAGTTGGAGCAGGACACGACGCCGAAGCGAAGCCGATCGAGATCCGCAGAGTTCGACGGAGCCGTACGGGTGCGGCCCACCGGAGAAACGGCCGAACCCGCAATGAATCGGTACCAGTACGTCGTCGACGGATCGAGTCCGGTGACGTCGACCTTCGCGGTGTGATCGGAATCTGCCGAAGCAGCAACACTTCCGGACGCCACGACGCTCGCGAACCCCTCATCGGTCGCGACCTGCCAGTTGAGCGTCACCGCCGGCCCGACGCCGGAACCGGGCGTCGCCTCTGCCGTCGGGGTGATGCGGGTCCAGATGATCACCGCATCCGGCAACGGGTCACCGGATGCCACGCCGTGCGCGAAGCCCGGGCTGCCACCCGGAACCTCGGCACCGGCGCGGCTCGCCGAAGCGACACCGAGGCCTACTGCGCCGGCGAGTGCCGCCGATCCCTGCAGCAGGCCACGTCTGGATATTCGATCGAAGGCATTCGTGTGCACGCTAGGAGTGAACCCGCACCTGAACAGCCGTTCAAGAGAGCTTCGGGATGTTCACCCAGGCTTCGCCTGCGCTTCTCTGCAAGTTTGATCGAGCCGATCCGGATTACAACCGGTAGTCGAGGGCCGAGCCCCGAACCACACCGACCTTGACTCCGATGTATCCGCCGAGTGCACCCCCGGTCGCAATCAGGATCCAGAACACCGACGGAATCAGAGTCTCGGACCCGTCGACCTGGGTGAACGCGGCGTAGCCGACGATCAACGCACCGAACAGCACGGGCAGAATCAGCAGTGCGGCAAAGAACGTCAACCACACCGATACGAATCGACCCTTCCACCGGGCGATCTCGTGCAGGACCGTCAGAACAACCAGGAAGACACCACCACCGGTCAAGACCGCCGACAGAACTGCAAACCCGAAAGCTGACATCAGCTCCGACTCCACTTGAATCCCCCCGTATTCGAAGCACCTGCGCACCCAGCCCCAACTGCGATGCAATGAGTCTATTCAAGACGGCCGGCGTTTCGTGGCAACTCGAGTCGCTCGTCTGCCGGAAACACACCCCGCCGACGCCTATGCTTGGAAAATGACCGAACCCGACATCAAGCCCAGAAGTCGTGACGTCACCGACGGACTCGAAAAGACCGCAGCGCGCGGCATGTTGCGTGCAGTAGGAATGGGTGACGACGACTGGGTCAAGTCGCAGATCGGCGTCGCCTCGTCCTGGAACGAGATCACCCCGTGCAACCTGTCCCTCGATCGCCTGGCCAAGGCTGTCAAGGAGGGCGTCCGAGAGGCCGGCGGGTTCCCCCTCGAATTCGGCACTATCTCCGTTTCCGACGGCATTTCGATGGGTCACGAGGGCATGCACTTCTCCCTCGTCTCCCGTGAAGTGATCGCGGACAGCGTCGAGACCGTCATGCAGGCCGAGCGCCTCGACGGATCGGTTCTTCTCGCCGGCTGTGACAAATCCTTGCCCGGCATGATGATGGCGGCGGCCCGCCTCGACCTCGCCAGTGTGTTCCTCTACGCCGGGTCGACTCTCCCCGGCGTCGCCAAGCTGTCCGACGGCAGCGAGCGGGAAGTCACCGTCATCGACGCGTTCGAGGCCGTGGGCGCCTGCTCGCGTGGGCTGATGAGCCGCGCCGACGTAGACACCATCGAACGGGCGATCTGCCCGGGCGAAGGCGCGTGCGGCGGTATGTACACCGCGAACACGATGGCCAGCGCCGCCGAGGCCATGGGAATGTCGCTGCCCGGCAGCGCTTCACCGCCCGCACCGGATCGTCGCCGCGACGGATTCGCGCGCGAGAGCGGCAAAGCCGTGGTCGAACTGCTGCGCCGCGGAATCACCGCGAGGGACATCCTCACCAAGGAAGCGTTCGAGAACGCCATCGCAGTAGTCATGGCATTCGGTGGTTCCACCAATGCGGTGCTCCATCTCCTCGCGATCGCGCACGAGGCGTACGTCCCGTTGACGCTCGACGATTTCGCCCGCGTCGGCGCGAAGGTCCCGCACCTCGCCGACGTCAAGCCTTTCGGAAAGCACGTCATGACGGACGTCGACCGTATCGGCGGCGTCCCCGTCATCATGAAGGCATTGCTCGACGCGGGACTCATGCACGGAGATTGTCTGACCGTCACCGGCAAGACTGTTGCGGAGAATCTGGCGCACATCACCCCGCCCGATCCGGACGGCAAGGTCTTGCGGGCGATGAACAAGCCCATCCACCCGACCGGAGGCATCACGATCTTGAAGGGGTCGCTCGCTCCCGGCGGCGCGGTGGTCAAGTCGGCAGGATTCGAGTCGGATGTATTCGTCGGCACTGCACGAGTTTTCGAACGCGAGCGCGCAGCGATGGATGCTCTCGAGGACGGAACCATCACCGGCGGTGACGTTGTCGTCATCCGCTACGAGGGCCCGAAGGGTGGTCCTGGAATGCGCGAGATGCTGGCCATCACGGGCGCGATCAAGGGTGCGGGTCTCGGCAAGGACGTCCTGCTGCTGACGGACGGACGATTCTCGGGCGGCACCACCGGCCTGTGTGTCGGACACGTTGCGCCCGAGGCCGTCGACGGCGGTCCCATCGCGTTCGTTCGCGACGGCGACCAGATCCGGCTCGACGTGGGTACCGGACAACTCGAATTGTTGGTCGACGATTCCGAACTGGAAGCTCGCAAGGAGGGCTGGGAGCCGTTGCCGCCTCGCTACACACGTGGCGTGTTGGCCAAGTACTCCAAGCTCGTGGGATCAGCATCGGGTGGAGCGGTGTGCGGCTGATCCCAGCTCGCTGCTAGATGGGCCGGTACCCGGCGCCGACGCCTCCGTGGGCATTGATCGTGTCCACGATGGAGGTCATGTTGGTGCCGAGTTCCGGCCCCAGGCACGGCACCCAGAGATAAGCGTTGACCATCGCGACCAGCGTCGTCCCGACCGTGACCGGGGCTCCCGAATCACCGTGGTCGACGCAGATCTGAGTCCAGGTGGATGCGTCGGCGCTCAGGTCTCCCCAGACGACGCCGCAGGTGGTGCCCGTCGTACGGCCTTCCTTGCAGGCTGTGGCCGGGAAACTGGCCGGTGCGCCGATCGAGGTGATGGTCGCCGCGCCCACTGTGCGCACTGGTGTGACCTTGCCCGGATCGAACTGGATGACCCCGTAGTCCAGGTCCGGGTTCGACTCGACGAAGGTGCCGACCACGCCGGCGTCCTCGTTGCTTTCCGGGATCACGAACGACCCAGGACCGCCGCAGTGACCTGCGGTGATACCCACGAGTCTGCCGCCGTTGTCGTGACCGATGGTGGTCAACGTACACACCAACTGGTTGTCGATGATGATGCCCGAGCCACCACCCATGGGCGTGGGTGCAGCAACCGCATTGCTGCTGACGATGAAGCCGAGTCCGAGTGCCAAGACCAACGCTGCCAGAGCCGAAACAATTCGCTGCAACATCACAATCTCTCCGCCGGTAATCTCCCCGCTGCAAAAAACGCATACCCCGGAAAGTGCGGACTTACGCAGCGGTTCTAGTCGGTGGCTCCGAGCGCCTCGAGCATCTTGCGCGCCTCTTCGAGCTGGCGGCTCAACTCGTCGACTCGAGCCGCAGCCATGTCTCGCGCAGCGACGATGATGGACTCGACGGCTTCGATGGCGGTGGGCTCACCCAACTCGCGGACAGCTCGCTCGACTGCATCGGGTGCGACCGGAACTGCTTTGCCCGGACGCTTCGCGCCCTGTGTGACCGTCACGCTCCAGTCGTTGTCCGCGCCCGCATGGATCGTGACGCTGATGCCGGCCGGCAGTTTCTTCGCACGCTTGACGGCCGGACGAGGTGTCGCGGCAGGGGCAGCAGTGGTAGTCGGTACCGGAGCGGGTGCAGGCTGCGCACGCGGCTTCGGTCGAACAGGCTCTACGAGTGGCTCCATCAGGGGTTCGGACTCCACAACTGGTTTGGGCCGTGGCGCCGGTTTGGCCGGTGCCGCGGAGACGCGGTTGATGCGCAATTCCTCTGCCTCGAAAGGCAATTCGTCGTTGACGCCCTTGGGGCGAATCAGCACTGTGTTGCCGTCCACCGACACGACTTTCGCCGAGGTACCGGCCTCGATCCCCAGGCTGGGAGTCGCTTCGCGCAGATAGACGGTGGCGCGCTTGCCTTCGGCGACAGCCGTGGCGAGCGCTGCCAGATTTTCCGCAGTGAGGTGATCCGGCGTTGATGCGGCGGCGCCGGAACGTCTACGGGGTGGCATGCGCAGGTCCTTTCAGAAGTACGTGGTGCATTTCAGTATCGACAGTGCATTTCAGTATCGACAGTGCATTTCTCGGGGCAACTCTTGCACAAGCCACCGACGTGTTGACTCTCACCGCCCGCCTGACCCCGAGGATCCGTAGACGGTTCGGCCAATTCAGTACTGTTCTCGGGGCACCGCGTGGAAGATGGTGGACAGAAATTCGTTGCGGCAAGAAGGAGCACGGTGAGCAGTTCGGAGTCAGAGTGGATCGACGAGGTCACCGAACCCGCCCCTGCTGAATCTCACGCTGCCGAACATCACACTGCTGATCCGGTCGACGTCGATGCTCATCTGCTCAGCCGGATTCAAGCCGACATCGAAGAGTCTCTCCTCGGCGGGCCCCGTTGTTTCACTCAGTCACAGATCGCGGAATTCGCCGGTGTGACACGCGAGCGTGCCGATCGTTTGTGGGTCGCGATGGGCTTTGCCGTCGACGAGGATCCCGACGCCGTCATGTTCACCCAGCAAGACGCCGACGCCCTCAAGACGATTATCGACATGGTCAATCGAGGAGTCATCTCGCAGAGCAGTGAGGTCGCTGCCGCCCGCTCACTCGGGCAGTCGATGTCGAGGTTGGCCGAGTGGCAGGTCTCGCTGATCAGCACACACATCATCGACCAGCTCGCCGACTCGGCAGATCACGAGCCCGAAACGATCCGGAAGATCGTTCTGCGCCTCGGCGCCGAGATCATTCCCGCTGTCGAATCTCTGCAGACGTACGTCTGGAAGCGCCACGTCGCGTCCTCGACGGGCCGCAACGTCGGAAACCCGGGCGAAGAAGTAGCGAGTCGTGTTCTGGTAGTGGGTTTCGCCGACATCGTCGGGTACACCTCACTGACCCGCGGCCTCGACTCCGCCGAACTCAACGATCTGCTCGAGCGGTTCGAGTCCGCGTCCACCGAAATCATCGGTCGCAACTACGGATGGGTGGTCAAGACCGTCGGTGACGAGGTCATGTTCGCCGCCGAGAGCCCCCACTACGCCGCCGAGATCGCCTTGCAGATCCAGCAGGCGGTCCTCGCCGATCACGACGATCCACAGCTTCGGGTGGGTCTGGCCATGGGGCCGACGTTGGTTCGCTTCGGAGATCTCTACGGTTCGGTGGTCAACAAGGCCGCGCGCCTCACCAGCTCCGCTCGCCCCGGCACTGTGCTGATCGACTCCGAGTTGGCCACCCAGCTCGGCTCGGACGCCAATTTCAAACTGCGACACCTCCGTCCGCGACGAGTACGCGGAATCGACAGGCTCGAACAGTACGTCCTTCGACGCAATCTGGAGCCGTGAGCGTCAGCTCGACACTCCGCGTGCAGCCAGAAAGTCGTCCACGATCTGCTCACACGCAGCCTCCCCGAGAGGCGTCAGCGTGGCCAGCTTGGTGAGCACCAAAGGTCCCACCAACTGAGCAAGTGCGACGTCGTAGTCGTACTCCCCCAACGCGTCGATCGCGTCCGGCGAGCGCAGGATCCGATCGAACGCGTGACGGTACTGCTCGAAAACCGTCTGCCGCAGCGATCGCAATTCGGGCTTGTCCGTGGACAGGGCATCGACGCTCGAGTAACCCTTCAGCTCCGGTCCCAAGCCGAGCCAGCACATCGCCGTCACCTGGATCGGTGCGCTTTCGATGGCCTTGGCCTGACTGGTCAACAACTCGAGCAATTGCGCGCGGAGATCGCCTTCACCGGACATCTCCGGCACCGGCGGTAGTAGACGTGCAAATGCCGCGGCGAGTAACTCCGTGCCGCTGTCGAAATGCCGATACAACGTCGCACGCGCGACGTTGGCCAACTTGGTGACGGCATCGATCGTCACGGCGTCGACGCCGCCTTCTGCCAGCAGCGTGGTCGCTGCGTCGAGCAACCTCGACCTGGAGCGCTGTTTGCGCGGGTCCTCGTCGTTTCCCTGCTGATCGATTCCCTGCTTGTCGATTCCCACCGTCACAACTTCAGTTATACCCACTTGGGGGTTGTGGAACTGCTGTTCTTGTAACGATACTGATGGTCTTGTTTCTATCGGGAGGTTTCGTGAGTAGCGATACGACGCTCGAACAGTCGACGTGGACCATCCGACAGATCTGGATGCTGACGGTCGCATGCTGCGCTGTCGCGCTGGTCGTCGCAGCAATGGCCGCACTCAACACGGCCCTTCCCGACCTGGCCCGCGATACCGGAGCAACACAGAGCCAGCTCACGTGGATCGTGGACGGGTACACGCTCACACTGGCTTGCCTCTTGTTGCCGGCGGGCGCACTCGGCGATCGCTACGGTCGACGCGAACTGCTCATGTTCGGACTACTAGTTTTTGCTGCCGGCTCGTCGATTCCGGTCTTCGCGGACGAGCCGTCGTGGATCATCGTCTCCCGCGTGATCTCCGGCGTCGGCGCCGCGTTTGTCATGCCGGCGACGTTGTCTCTGCTCACTGCAGGTTTCCCGCCGGCGCAGCGTGCCCGCGCCGTCGGAGTCTGGTCCGGCGTCGCAGGGTCCGGTGCAATCGCCGGACTCGTCGTCTCCGGACTGCTCCTCGAAAAGTGGTCCTGGCATTCGATTTTCGTCGGCCTGGCCGTCGTCTCCGTCCTGATCCTCGTGGTGTCGTTCACGATCGTGACATCGAAAGACGCGGAGGCAGCTCCCCTCGATCTGCCTGGCACCGCACTGATCGCCGGCTCGATCGGACTGTTCGTCCTGGGCATGATCGAGGCACCCGCCCGCGGTTGGCTCGATCCGGTGGTTCTCGCGTTGCTGATCGGCGGAATTGCCATGACGGCAGTCTTCAGCTGGGTCGAATTACGCACTCGCCATCCACTTCTGGACGTCAGACTGTTTGCCAATCGCGCATTCGGCAGCGGCGCGGCGTCACTGACCCTGCAATTTCTGGCGACCTTCGGCCTGTTCTTCCTGATCGTGCAGTATCTCCAACTGGTGCTCGACTACTCCCCCCTGCAATCGGCACTCGCCCTCATGCCTATCGCCGTGCCGGTGATGGCCCTGTCCGTGGTTGCGCCCCTACTGATTCCGCGTATCGGCCTTCGCGCTCTCACCGCCACCGGGGTTGCCTTCCTCGGAACCGGAATTGCGCTCTTGACGCGCTTGGACCCCAGTTCGACCTATGCCGAAGTCTGTGTCCCCTTGGTAGTAGCCGCTATTGGATTGGGCTTGTCGACAACCCCCGCCACTGCTGCCATCGTCTCCAACGCACCGGATTCCAAACAGGGTGTTGCATCAGCAGTCAACGACGCAACCCGTGAGATCGGCTCTGCCATCGGTGTTGCACTGGCGGGAAGTATCCTCGCCGCCGGCTACGGCAATCACGTCCAGCCCGCGGTGGACTTGCTGCCCGAACCCGCCAAGGAACCGGTATCCGGTTCTCTGGCCGCTGCTCTCCATGTCGCCGAAGCAGCCGGGCCGCAGGGAGCCCAGTTGGCCGAATTCGCCCGTGAATCCTTCATCAAAGGCATGGATCAAGGAGCACTCACGCTCGCCGCGATCATGTGGGTATCCGCGATCGTTCTGGGATTCTGGGCTCCGGGTCGTCAGCGAGACTGACCGCCTCGTCGGTATGCCGGGGCCTTGGTCGTCTGCTCCGATTGCAGAGTCTGGAGTAGGGGCATCGACCGGAGCGGCACCACAACCGAGAGAACCATGACGCTGGTCGACCGGGTGGCTATCCCCGACCGATTCAGTTCGAGCAGCGTCGCTTGCAAATCCTCGTGCGACGCAGCGGCAATCCTGCACAGCACGTCGCCGGAACCGGTAGTGGCAAAGGCTTCGAGCACACCGGGGATTGCCTCGAGTTCCGCTGTGACGGTGTCGAGCGCCCCTTGGGCGATCTGCAAAGTCACGAATGCTTGCACTCCGAAACCCGCTGCAGCCAAATTGACGTGCGGCGCGTATCCGGCGATGACGCCCGCGTCTTCCATCCTTTTCAATCTCGCCTGCACCGTCGCCCGGGCAACCTTGACCTGACGCGAAAGCTCCAACGCACCGGCTCTCGGGTGCTTGTTCATCGCGTCCAACAGAGCCAGATCCACTGCGTCGAGATTCACGTCTGCTCCACTCGCCATTCAACTATGCAAACTGCCTACAAAACCATGCCGTTGTCTTCGGATTCCGGCGCTGTGTCTACTTTCAACTACCTCCGTTGACTACCCAACCTTGGAAGGACTTATCTGTTTGTACTGGCAGTGCCGAACATAACTCGAGCACCGCGCTGTGTACATCGCACTCAGAGGGGACTCATCATGACCGTCGAACAGACTCTCACCGACGACGAACAGTTGGCCGGCCTGGATCTGGAGCAATTGCGCCAGTTGGTCGGCTTGGTCGAGTACGACAGCGATCACGATCCCTTCCCCGTGAGCGGGTGGGACGGACTCGAATGGATCGTCGGAAACGCCACGCAGACTTCGCATTTCTTCCAGTCTGCGTTCGGCATGGAATTGATGGCCTATTCAGGTCCGTCGACCGGAAACCGCGACCACCACGCGTTTGTACTCAAGAGCGGGGCGGTCCGGTTTGTCGTCAAGGGTGCTGTGGATCCGGCTAGTCCGCTGATCGAACATCACAGCCGTCACGGTGACGGCATTCGCGACATCGCGCTCAGCGTCCCCGACGTGGACAAGTGCATCGGGCACGCCATCACCCAAGGTGCGACGGTGTTGAGTGAACCGCACGACATCACCGACGAGCACGGCACCGTCCGCCTGGCCACCATCGCGACGTACGGCGAGACTCGGCACACCCTCGTCGACCGTTCCCGCTACACCGGCCCTTACCTCCCGGGCTATGTCGAACGGACGTCGTCGTACCGCAAGCGTGACGGCGCACCGAAACGAATCTTCCAGGCCCTCGACCACGTCGTCGGAAACGTCGAACTGGGGAAGATGGACCAGTGGGTCGACTTCTACAACCGGGTCATGGGATTCACCAACATGGCCGAGTTCGTGGGCGGCGACATAGCCACCGACTACTCCGCGCTGATGAGCAAGGTCGTCTCGAGCGGCAATCACCGAGTCAAGTTCCCACTCAACGAACCTGCCATCGCGAAGAAGCGGTCACAGATCGACGAATACCTCGAGTTCTACCAAGGCCCGGGCGCTCAGCATCTTGCACTTGCGACCAACGACATCCTCGCAGCGGTGGACGCTCTGGTCGACGAAGGAATCGAGTTTCTCTCCACTCCTGCTTCGTATTACGAGGATCCCGAACTCCGAGCGCGCATCGGCGAGGTTCGAGTCCCGATCGAGGAATTGCAGAAGCGAGGCATCTTGGTCGACCGCGACGAAGACGGCTATCTTCTACAGATCTTCACCAAGCCGATCGGTGATCGTCCCACCGTGTTCTTCGAGATCATCGAGCGCCACGGATCGCTGGGATTCGGACTGGGAAACTTCAAGGCCCTGTTCGAAGCGATCGAGCGTGAGCAGGCTGCGCGGGGCAACTTCTGAGGTAGGTCAGCTGTTTTCGGTCCACGCCCAGACCACCGCGGGTCGCCCGGTGGCGTTGACCCGGACTCGTTCGTCGGTTCGTTCCAGTCCTGGCAACGATTTGAGTGTGCGGTTCAAGTTGCCCGGGTCCGGACGCACACCGGAAAGCTCCTCCGCCACGGCCAAGGCGTACGACGCCGGAAACGACGGTCCCAGCAGCGCTCGTGTGAATGCCTGATCTCGCCACAAGAGGGTGTCCGCAAGGATGGGGCGAGTATCGGCGACTATCCGATTGTGGTCGAACGCAAGGTCCCCCGGGTTGTCCCAGCTCACCCATTCGGCTGAACCCGGCACCTCGTCAGACGAGATCACTGCCCACATGGTCACCGAGAGCGTCGGACCACGAGGGTCGCGATTGGGCTCGTCGAACACGGTCAGTTGTCCACCGGCCAGGATCTTCTCTTCGGGAATTCCGAGTTTGGTGGTCACCGCTCGCCTGGCGGCATCCTGCAATCTCTCACCGGCACCGAGAAGTACACCGGGCAGCGCCAACTGCCCGGTGTACGGCTCTGCTTGCCGCGGCGTGACGGCAAATCGCAGTTGCCCCGGCTCCGGGTTACCGAACCGCAGAGCGATGACGTCGATCGAGACGAGAGACTGGTCCACACCATCCATCATGCAGGCACAGGGCTCCACTCACGACGATCGGCCCGGTCAGGGCCGTCGGCAGTCAGAACCACCGGAACTCCCATTTCCTGACCCAGGTAACCGGCGAAGCCCTCCCTGTCAGTCGGAATACCCTTCGGCACAACCGCTACCGCCTGCAAGGCATCTGTCAGTGCCTGTTGGTGATCGAGATCCTTCCACTGTCCGACCGGGAGGGATCGCCACCCCTCGTATTCCTGCACCCCGTGGATCGGGATGCCTGCCGTCAGGCCACGATCCATCGCATCGAGGTGCGTCAGCGCCAATCCGTCGACGCCACCGCTGACCTCGATTGCGTAGCGCAACAACAACTCGTCGAGGTGCCCGATCCGAAACTCACCTTGATACTCGCCGGTGCCGTTGTGCTCCTCGGGCAAGACCTTCGCCAGCGCTGGATCCTCGGTCGGGAAGGGCCCAGCTCCGTGCCGTGTCATGTAGGTGCGGGTGACACCGAGTACGTAACTGTCCCGGCCCAACTGGTCGATCATTGCTCGCGCATTCGACGGCTCGACCGTCGACCATGTGGTGTGTGGGTGAAAGCCCCGCCACTCGTCGAGAAGGACACCTTGTGCCCCCTCGAACACCAATCGGCCATCAGCACCGATCGCACCCAAAGCATCCGGACCGGTGATGTCCACGACCGCAGCGAATTCCGTATACATGTCGACCATGTCGTCGATCGGCGGAAAACCGTGGCGACTCTCCGCGATCATCGGATCGTGGAATGTGGCCAACGCCGACAACTTACGACGCAAGGAGTCCGGCCGAAGGCAGTCCCCCACCGTAGGCGCATTCGCAACTTCGAGCGCATACGCCGCAGTCTCACCGATCCCCTTTCCACACGAGCCGTGTCGGTTACCGCCGCGAGCATCCTCGCGGGCCCTGTTGGCGGCCACGTGAATCGGTGTCGTCAACAATGCGCGCGCGTCGATCCGTATCAGATCGAACGGGTTTCGAACTCCGAGCGCTTCCAGAGCACGCGCCTCCCGGGCGAGCGCGATGGGCTCGACCAACACGAATCTCGAGAGAAACGTCGGGACGCCGGACAGCGTGCCCGAACCGAACTGCGAAAACGTGTGGTGCCGCTCGCCGACCGTTACGTTGTGCGCTGCCTGTGCCCCACCGTTGAAGCGGACCACTGCGGCCACATCCAGGTCGGCTTGATCGGAGCACAGCCAATCGACGGTTGCTCCCTTCCCTGCATCTCCGAACCCGAGGTCTACGACGACGATGTCGCGGTCTTCGAACGGCTCCATCATGTTCTCCTCTCAAGCGAAATCGACATCGTCAGTGCTCGTTCCGAGATCGCGGGGCAACCCGGCCACCGTCGCGGTGCTGCGCCCTGGAATCAGGGCGAGAGCCTTGCCGACAGTCTCGGCTTCAGCTCTTGAACCGATGTCGCGGAGATCCGCCAGTCCGTCACGCAGGTCGATGCGGTCCTCGCCGATTCCGACCGTCAGCGCGATCAGTTCGCACACCGCGGCGGGATCGTCGAGTTTGACGAAGCGTTCACCGAGCAACGTCTTCCAGTGATCCGCGATTTCCGGATCGTTGAAGTACGACGACTGATCCGGCAGAACGAAGTAGACGTTCCATCTTTCTTCGAGTTCACGGTAGATCGACGGCACCGACACGTCCTGACGTACCTTGTCCCCGATCACCGAACGGATGTGACGAGCCGAGAGCCGCGGCTTGTTCAGCTCGTCGCCGATGATGAAGAGGTAGCCTTTCCTTCCGCGCTTCTCCCAGGCATCCGTACTGGTGTGACGTGCCATGAAATATGCGGCCAATTCATAGCTTTCCGACTTCTGACCACCACCGTTGCCCTCGAGGAAGATCGTCCGAAGCTGCTCGTCCATCGCGTTACCCGACTCGAACTGGCCGACTTGTAGTGGCACCTGATCGGAATCGGCGTCGCCGATACCACCGAACAGAATCTGCGGATCATCCGCATATCCCTTGCGTTGCAGCAGCCCGTGCAGCTTTCCGAGCTTGTCCTGCATGATTCGAGGAACAGCGCCCATCGAGCCGGTGACATCGAAAAGCACTGCTATCGGGAGAGAATCGGGGTGCCCGTCCGAGTCTCGGCATTCACGCTTGTCGACGCCGAAGGGGTCGAGGGTCGGGTCCGCTTTCCAACTGCTTCGCGGACGCGACCGAAGCGAATCGGTGTAACCGAAGTCGTCGACACCGCGTGCGGCACGAAAAGTCTTGCCCGCCAAATAGGTGTTGTCGTCCCAGTATCCGTAGCCCATGACAATCACTGTCCTTTCGTGGATGGAACGGCGAACGGACGAAATGTCCGCTGGCCATAGAGAAGATCGAGGAGTTCGTCGAACTCGCCAAGTAGGTCGACCGCGTCGGGACGCAATCTCGGGTTGTCCTGCATGCAGCCGTCGGCAAACGCCTTCATCCGTTCGTGGGTCTGCTCGCCCAGCATTCGGAGCATCAAATGATGAGCCATGTACACGTCCCAGGCCGGAGACGCTCCTTCGCCGAGTTCCGGTGGGTACGAATCACGATCGGAACCGATCGTCGCCACCGGGCGGCTGCCCGTACGGGTGGCAAAGGACCAGCCGACCAGCACCACCCCGTGCCGATCAGGCTCGATCAGCACGTTCTCCGCGGTAATCGCGGTGTGCACCCAACCAGTCGCATGCGCTGCTGCCAGAGCACGAAGTAGCCGTCGGTGCATCCACGCCCAGTCCCGTGGATCGAGGCCACCTGGATACGCCTCACGGACGTCGGCGAGACTCACAAAACCTTCGGTCAGATCGTCCAGCACGTCGATCTGGCGTCGCGCGCCGGCGTCCACATGAGTGATTCGGTCGATCAACCGCGGGAAGTACGGCGCTGCCCAACCGGCTTCGCACGAATTCTCGATGTCCGTCAACACATTCCGTTCGGCCTCGATCATCGAGTTCGCCCGAGGGTTTCGCGGAATCTTGAGTACGACACCGGCATCGGACCGGTACAGGTTGGCGACCGAGCCGCGGGCTACCAGTCCACCCAACGAATACTCTCCCCGCTCGCCTACATATACGGGACGAGAATCTGCGGACTCGAACTCTGCCGACCAACTCCGGTAGAGCTCGTTCAACCGAGATGTTGCCGCCGAGTACCGCACCCGATCTTCGGGCTTCGCCCGGTCCGGATGGATGGCAGAGGCGAGCCGATGAAAACGACGCTTTGCAGCGCGGCGGGAGTCGAGATCACTGGAGACTCCCCCGAACACATCAGCCGAAACCTTTGCCGTCTCGACCGTTTCGAGTGCAGTGCGCGTCGTTTTCATGGTTTTAGTCTAACTGACTAAAACGAATGCGGCAACAATGCGTATTGCATCCCGGTAGATGCGCATTGCATCCTCACCATCGAGACCGGTCTCGCTTGAAGATAGGTATACCTAACTTCGATTGCTTCCAAGGAGCACCACATGCAGGACACGCAAACGGCCATCCGCCCCCGATTCACCACCCATCGCGCTGTCGTCACAAGGAAAAGGGAGATAGGGCCTCATTTCGTTCGAGTGACGTTCGGCGAACTCCGCGACTACGACTGCGTCGGCATCGCTCCGAAGGTGAAGATCTTTCTGCCCGATGACGCCGACCATTCCGCAGCCGCCCGAGAACTGACGATTCCGACCGTCGGGGTACACGGTTTCGAGTACCCCGACGACGCACCCAAGCCGATAGTGCGGACGTACACGATCCGCGCACACCGCCGGGAACTGTGTGAGGTCGACATCGATTTCGTCGTCCACAGCGACGGGCCGGCAGGCAGATGGGTCACGAACGCCGTTCCCGGCGACGTTGTCGGACTGACCAATGCTGCAGGGAACCAACCACTCCCGGAGCTGGCGCGTTCCCTGCTGCTGCTCGGTGACGTGTCCGCGCTCCCCGCGATCATGACGATCTTGGAGTCTCTCACTACCGATCAGGAAGCGATCACGCTCCTGATCACCGACAGCCCGGAGAATGAGATTCCGTTGGAAGCGGCCGCCGACGGTCGCGCTCGGTGGATCCACGGGTCCGACGAAGAGACGATGATCGAAGAGCTCCGTCAAGCGTTGTCGGCACATCAGCCTGACTACGTCTGGGCCGCGGGAGAGGCAGGCTCGCTCCGCGGAGTCCGTCACCTCCTCCGCCTGGACATCGGCTACTCCCCGATGAACTCGCATATCGTTGGATACTGGAAACGCAAAGCCGACGCAGACGAGGTGGCCGACGACGTCTTCGCCCGCATGCACGCGGCGATCGCCGAAGGCCGGAACCTGACGCCTCAGGAACTGGACGAACTGACAGTCGACGATGTGGAGTTCCTATCTACGAAGCCGTGAACTGCAAGGGAGGAGGGAAACGTGGGCGTCACGCCGACGAACACCACGGAGCGTTCCCGTCGCCGAGTGCGCGCCGAGCATCTTCGCCTCGACCACGACGTGGAAGTACACAGCCACGACGTGGTGGAATTGGCTCTCGTACGAGATGGCCGAGCAGTCCAGCGCAGCGCAGACGATGTGACGGATATTCGTTCGGGTCACGTGTTGATCCTCACTCCCGGCACACGCCACAGCCTCGAATCGAATTGCCTGCTGACCACCAATGTTTTCCTGGATCCGACGCTGTTCGTCGACGAGTTGTCCTGGATCACGAGAGTTCCGGGCTGGGGTGCCGCGTTTTCTCCGCAGTCGCGCGCGCCTCGCCCCGTTCTCATCCTCGATGCCGACGACCGCACCGCGCAACTGGCCGAACTCTTCGACGAACTCGCAGCAGGCACGGGCCGATCCCGAGATCTCGGGATCGGAATTTTCGAGCAGTATGCCCTGCTGTTCGCAGCGTTCTCCGTGCTCGAGCCTCTCGTCTCCGCCACGGTGAATAGCCGTGAAGAACGCAGCTACCGTGCAACGGTCGAACTGGCTGTGGAGTTGATGAGCAATAACCTCGATCATCCCTGGACTCTGGGTTCGCTGGCCGCGGAGGTCGCCCTCTCGCCTTCACAATTGAGCCGCGTGTTCGTTGCCGACACCGGTTCCAGTCCGATGTCCTATCTGCAGACATTGCGCGTCGAACATCTCGCATCTCTCTTGCGCACAACAGAACTCAGCATTTCCGGGGCTGCCCGCGCCGTCGGATGGCACGATCCCGGCCACGCAGCGCGTAGGTTCCGATCCCGGTGGCAGTGCAGCCCGAACCAGTATCGCGAACGGTTTCGCTGATCACTCCACCTTTCGGTCACTCGCTCGTCGTCCTGCCGAGGCCCAGGGCGGCTACGGCTTTGCGTAGCTCGATCACCGCCGGACCAGTGTCCCCCTCACGGGTACACAGATCGATCGAACACTGCTCGATGTCGGAGATTCGCACGAAACTGACATCCGAGCGGGTGTAGTACTCGGCAATGGTTGCTGCCGTTATGACCACCGCTCGACCGTTGGCGACGACCTCGAGCGCTTCGTCCATCGTGCGGACCGAGGGACCGTACCGGACGGGTACACCACTCGGGCGCGGGTCCACCGACCACCATTTCACCCATTCGAGTGGTGCACCGTCACTCGAAACCTGCACCATCCCATCTATTTCAGAAATCTCGATGCTCGTACGACCCGCCAGTCGGTGTCCTCGAGGCAACGCCGCCACCCGCGGTTCGACGCCTATCCGTTCGAGCACCACACCGTCGAGCACCGGCAGTGGCGGCCGCACGAAGGCGGCATCGACGGTCGCGCTCGCCACCGCGGAAACCTGTTGGGACCAATCCAATTGGACCAGCTCCACCTCCGCATGCAACGAATCGATCACCGCACGCCCCAAACTTCCGGCAGCCCCGTTGATGAATCCGATCCGCAACCGCCTGGCCCGCCGACGCTCGAGTGCATCGAGCCCGTTCATCGCGCGAACGGCGAACTCGAGCGCGGGCCGCGCATCCGCGACGAACACCTCACCCGCGGCGGTGAGCACCACCGGGTGTGAACTGCGATCGACCAACTCGACTCCCACCTGCTCCTCGAGTCGACGAATCTGCTGACTGAGAGCAGGCGCCGTGACGAACAACCGGTCTGCCGCTCGTCCGAAGTGCCCTTCCGCCACGACGACGAGCAACGAGGACACCAACCGCAGGTTCAGATCCTCACCTCTTCGCGCCTTTTTCATTACCGTCCATTCGGTTGTTTACGGCCGCCGTAGACCCATGAAGTGATGACCATCACGGTATCTGAACAGCGGCGTTAAGCAAACTGGCAATTTTCGAACGAAGTTCTACATGTACAACGAATGCCTCGCAGGGTCACAGTTGTCGCAGATCCGGACAGCCCGCCGAATCTGCGAAACCAGGAGATGTGATGAGCAAGTACGAGCACGAATTCGTCCACATGATGGATGGCGTCGAAAAGCAATTGGAAACCATCGACAATCCACGGCACCAGAAGATCCTCCGCAACTACCGACGCCACGCGTTGCTCGAGGTCTCCGGTCGTTACAAGGAAATCCTCTCGCCCGACATGACCGTCGAAGAACCCGTTTACCGGTTGTTCGAAGACGGGCAGTCGATTGTTCTGGACGGCATGGACGCCGTCACCACCTTCTACCAGTCGCTCGCCGAGACGGACACCCTTGTCATGTGGACCGGCAAGTCCGACTTCGCCGTATCCGACAGTGGGTTCTCCGGCGAGACCCTCTTCAGTCAGTTCGTCCCCGGTTCGATCCTCGGAGACGGGGTGTTCGGCGCTGTCCACGAATCGGGTGGATCCACGTCCACCGTCCTCGAACAGTCGTCGGACATCGACCCCGACGGTTGGTACCTCGTACGTCGTACCTTGGCATTCGTCTGGCCATATGACGAGCAGGGTCGACTCATCGGTGAGCACGTCTACGAAGATTCTGCCTCGAAAGTGGTGACCAAGGTGGACCCGAGCGAAGTCATCACGGCAGCGCGCGCGGCCGAACTGCTTGCACCACTGCTCGAAACGCATCTGCCGTGAGCGCGCCGGTAGCGATCGTCACCGGCGCAGCAGCCGGGTTGGGTGCCGCCATTGCCGAGCGCCTTGCCGAGGACTTCGGCACCCTGCTTCTCCTCGACATCGTAGAGGCGGCGCTCGCCGACACCGCAGCACGCCTGGAAAGCCTTGGCGTAGAGGTTCACACGGAACGATGCGACGTTCGACGTGAACGCGACGTCAAGAACGCGTTCGACGTGGCTGCGTCGATCGGCAGACCGGCAGCACTCGTCAACGGTGCCGGCATCGGCGTCTTCACTCCGTTTCTCGAAATCACCGAAGACCAGTGGGACAACACCTTTGCGGTGAACACCAAGGGCAGCTTCCTGATGTGCCGAGAATTCGTGAGTAGAACCGAGGGTCCCGCAGCGATCGTCAACATCGCGTCGATCGGCGCCCGCTTGGGCGGTGACATGCTCGCGCACTACGGACCGTCGAAGGCCGCGGTGATCGAGATGAGTCACAGTGTCGCCCGGATCGGCGCGACCCGAGGACTCCGTTCGAACACCGTCATGCCCGGACTGATCCTCACCGACATGTGGTTGCGGACCATCAAGGAACTGCGTCGACGCGATCCCTCGCTCGCAGATGTCTCCGATTCCGACGTCTTCGATTCTTTTGTTGCCCAGATGGTTCCGATGGGTCGAGCTCAGACACCCGGAGACATCGCCGAGATGGTCGCGTTCTTGCTCAGCGACAAGGCTCGCAACGTCACCGGGCAGACGATTGCCGTCGACGGCGGCGCCGTGATGACCTGATCGGGTAGATGGCGGTCAGCCCCAGCGTGACTGGCCGCCGTCGAGCGGGATCGTGGCACCCGTGAGGTAACCGGCGTCTTCGCTGACGAGGAAGACGACGGCACGCCCGATGTCGGTCTCGGGATCTCCGACTCGTCCCAGCGGAATACCCGCGACAAATGCCGCCGCCTCTTCCGGATTCTTGTCCATCCACCACTGCAACGCGGGAGTCTTGGCGTGCGGGGCGACGTTGAGAACTCGAATGTTGTCCTTGCCCCATTCGCAGGCCGCGGCGCGGGTCAACGAGCGCATTCCTTCCTTGATGGAACCGTAAGCGCCGTAGTTGCTGGCATCCCAGCGCACGGCCGCCGAGGTGACCATGTTGATGATGACGCCACCGCCACGACTGTTCATGTGCGGGTACGACGCCTGCATCATGCGCAGGGTGGCGAGTGGGCCCGTAGCGAAGGAACGCTCGAAGTCTTCGTCGAGCACACTCAGGAGAGGACCCGGCTTGGAGTCGTTGGCGTTGTTGACCAGGATGTCGATTCCGCCGAACAGTTCGACGGTACGGTCCACGGCCGCGGTGATGTCGTCCTTCTTGCTGACGTCGCAGACCACCGCCTCACCGCGCGCGCCGATGTCAGCGAGTAGTCCGCAGGTGGTGTGCAACTTGGATTCGGTACGGCCCGCAACGGCGATCATTGCGCCCTCTTTGGCCAAGGCCAGGGCAATCCCCTGCCCGATTCCCTGACCCGCACCCGTGATGAGTGCGACTTTGCCTTCGAGTTTGCCCATGTGACTACTCCAATGTCTGTCGACGCAGAGGTCCCTTTTGCGGGAAGGACCGGTCGATTCTGGTGACTGCCGCCGTTTGTCGTCTACACTCGACCTACAAAACAACCAAGCACTTGCTTGACCCTAAGGTGTGCGACCATGTCGCGTCAATCGCCTTGGGCGGCAATTCAGCTCGGCACCGCACCAGGAAGGCTCCACCGTGACACTGCCCAACCCCGTCGATTTCAGCGGACGCTCGGTGATCGTCACCGGTGGCACCAAAGGCATCGGCTACGTGATCGCCGAAACCTTCCTCGCCGCGGGCGCGAACGTGCTGGTCTGTGGCCGTAACGAGCCCGAGTCTCTACCCACCGCCGACGGTCGTAGCGCCGCCTTTCGCGCCACCGACGTCCGTGACCCCGCCGACGCCGCAGCCCTCGTCCAGGACGCAGTCGAGCGCTTCGGCCGTCTGGACGTCCTGGTCAACAACGCCGGTGGCTCCCCTGACGCCGATGCTGCGACGGTGTCGCCCCGCTTCGTCGAGAAGATCGTGGCACTGAACTTGTTGGCTCCCTTCAACGTTGCCCAGGCTGCCAACTCAGTCATGCAGACGCAGGACGACGGCGGCGCCATCATCAACATCGGCAGCGTCTCGGCAATCGACCCGCAGCCCGGAACCGCGGCGTACAGCGCGGCCAAGGCGGGCCTCCTCGTTCTGACCAAGGCGTTGGCCCTCGAATGGGCGCCCAAGGTCCGGATCAACCACATCACCACCGGCCTGATCCGTACGGAGGCTGCCGCCGAGGTCTACGGTGCCGACGGCGGCGCTGCGGTCACCAAGACCATTCCGATGGAGCGTATGGCCGTACCGGCCGATATAGCCAACTCCTGCCTGTTCCTGGCGAGCCCACTCTCCTCGTACGTGAACGGCGCCGACATCGCCGTTCACGGCGGCGGCGAATACCCGGCTCGCTACATGGCGACCCATCAGGACTGAATCACTCGCAAAGCAGCCCCTGAGCGAATGTGCTCAGGGGCTGCTTTTTCGTGCGAACAACTGCGGGGCGCGACGAGGGGGTCAAGCACCCCGCAGTTGAGTATGGAGGGGCTAGTGAGTGGAGAAGCTCACTCGTGCACCGGAAATCGCCACCTGATCATCCTTGACGACCTGGAACGCAAGGTCGTCGGGAGTTCCCCACGCAACGATGGACGGCGCTTCACCCGGATGGATTGCCGCAGCGAATCGGCCCTCGAGGCTGACGAGATCAGCCGGATGCACTCCGGCGACCCGAGCAAGCTCGAGTGTGCTGGCGGCCAACGTGCACAACCCGTGCATGATCGGACGGGGCTGGTTGATCCGCGCCGCAGCCTCGGGATCGATGTGGATGTGGTGTTTGTCGCCCAGCAGCCGGTACATCGCCGTCTGGTTCTCCGCGGTGGTCAGCACACCGGTGAGCGAGGGCTCGCCAGTCGGCTCCGCCGGACGTGAGGGTCCACGTTCTCCGCCGAATCCACCGGCACCGGGAGCGAACAGTGACCAGGTTGCGACGAAGTATTCGCACTCGACCTTGACCTCGAACACCGCTGCTGCACCCTTGTCCCACACCTCGCCGACCGAAGCCTTCAAGGTCACGTCACCGCTACGCGGCAGCGGGGCAAGCACTTTCAGTTCCTGCGAGCCGTGCAGTGCCGTCGAGGTGTCGAAGGCGCCCGCCGAGCCCAGAGCGTCGGGAGCCCACTGCGCCAGCGTCAGCGCAAAAGTCGGCAGTACCCGAAGCTGATCCTCGAAGACGAGGTCCAGTTCGGTTGCCTTGGCGCCCACGGCAAGTGCGTACAAGATCGCATCGCGCTCGGTGTACGACACGGTACGGGTACCGAGATCGGCTCCGCGCCAATCACCGGCGGTCTTCGCAGCTTCCGAAGTTGTCACTGTCATTTCCTCTCTCAAACAGCGCCGAGAACGAGACCGCTGGTGGGTACTGCCGTCCCGGCTGTGACCAGCACGTTTTCGACGCCCGCCGGTTGATTGGTCGATGTGCCTCGGACCAGACGCACACCTTCGGCAATTCCGTTGACGCCGTGCAGGTATGCCTCGCCCACCTGACCACCGTGAGTGTTGGACGGCAGGCGTCCGCCGATCTCCAGGTTGCCTTCACGGATGAAGTCCTTGGCTTCACCGGGCTTGCAGAAGCCCAGTTCTTCGAGCTGCGGAAGCACCAACGGGGTGAAGTGGTCGTACAGGATCGCTGCGTTTATGTCATCGGGGCTCAGGCCACTCTGGCCGTACAGCTGACGAGCAACCAGGCCCATCTCGGGGATACCGGAGATGTCGGGGCGGTAGTAGCTGGTCATCATGTGCTGATCCTTGCTACTGCCCTGAGCGGCGCCCTTGATGACGACGGGCTTGTTGGCCAGATCCTTTGCGCGCTCGGCAGAGACGATGACCAGCGCCTGGCCGCCGTCGGTCTCTTGGCAGCAGTCGAGCAGGTGCAGCGGCTCGGCGATCCAGCGTGAGTTCTGATGATCTTCGAGCGTGATCGGGCGCTGGTAGAACCACGCAGCCGGGTTGTTGGCGGCGTGCTTGCGCGCCACCACTGCAACTCGTCCGAAGTCCTCACTCGTCGCACCGTACTGGTGCATGTATCGACGGGCGAACATGGCGACCCACTGAGCGGGAGTCGACAATCCCTGAGGAGTCATCCACGCATATGCCGCTCGGTCCGCCGTGCTGTCCATGGGTCGATCGTGCTGCCCCAGGCCGTATCGCACACCGGAGCGCTCGTTGAAGGCTCGGTAGCAGACCACGACGTCGGCAACACCCGTCGCAACTGCCATAGCAGCCTGTTGCACCGTGGCACACGCAGCGCCGCCACCGTAGTGAATACGCGAGAAGAACTTCAGCTCACCGAGGCCGCAGTTGCGAGCCACGATCGCTTCGCCGTTCGTCTCCGACGTGTAGGTGGACAGACCGTCGACCTCGGAGGGATCGATACCGGCGTCAGCGAGCGCCGCGATGATGGCCTCACACGCCAACTGCAGTTCGGTGCGGCCGGAGTTCTTCGAGAACTCGGTGGATCCGATGCCGACGATGGCAGCGGCACCCGAGAGCGGGCTGATCGCCATCAGGGCCTCCCCTCTTCCTTGAAAGCGACTGCGACGGTGCCGGATGCGTGATTCCCCAGGCTGTTCGCGCCCTGTACCTTGACCACGACCACTCCGTCTTCCTTGGAGACGACTTCACCGGTCATCGTCATGGTGTCGCCCGGGTAGTTGGGCGCCCCGAGACGAATGGCGATGCGGCGCAAGGTCGATGCAGATCCGGCCCAGTCGGTGACGTACCGGCCGACGAGACCGTTGCTCGTGAGGATGTTCATGAAGACATCCTTGGAGCCGCGCTCCTGAGCCAGGCTCGGGTCGTGGTGCACGTCCTGGAAATCGCGGGTGGCGATCGCGGTGGCGACGATCAACGTACGGGTCAGCGGGATCGCCAACTCGGGCAGTGCCTCTCCGACCATGATGTCCGCGTAACTGCGACCGGCAAGAACGGTCATGCGAGCACCTCCACACCGGATGCGAGCTGCGCACCCAGACGCGCGAGGTCGGAGCTGGAACCGCCGAGGGTGGCAGCAATCTGCTTGCCCCACAGCAAGTGACGGTGAACCGGATAGTCGGTGTCGACGCCCATGCCGCCGTGGACATGCGTGGTGCGATGCACGACGCGCTGTCCGCCGTCGGTTGCCCACCACTTGGCGACCAGTACCGAGGTGCCGAGATCCAGGCCCTCGGAGATGCGCCAGGCGGCCTGCCACAGTGTCACGCGCATCGCTTCGAGATCGATGTAGCAGTCAGCGAGTTGATGATTGACAGCCTGGAAGGTCGCGAGCGGACGGCCGAACTGCTTTCGGCCGTTCAGGTACGTGACGGCCTGCGCGACTGCGCCCGATCCGACACCCCATTGGATTGCTGCCAACGCCAGCTGAACTCGGTCGATCAGCCACGGAACCGTCGTACCGTCGGCCGCACCGATGAGCTGCGCCGGCGCACCGGCGAAGGTGACGTTGGCACAGATCTCCCAGTTGGTGGACTGCGTCTGTTCGAGCGTCACTCCTTCGGCATTCAGATCCACCAGCAGCAGTGCCGTACCGGTGGAAGCGGTTGCCGAAACGAGAGCGAGGTTCGCGACGTGAGTCATCGGCACTACGGCCTTCTCACCCGTCACGGTCCAGTTGCCGTCGGCGTCCTGCTCAGCCGTGGTCAGTGGGTCGCCGCCCGTGTACGGACCGAACTCTTCGAGACCGATGGTCAGGAATCGACTGCCGTCGGCAACACTCGGAAGGATCTCGGCGCGAAGGGAATCGGAGCCGAATTCATTGACAGCCGATGCCGCAAGGGTCGTCTCCCAGATCGGCACGGCCGCAACGTGACGTCCCTGCTGTTCGAGCAGTGCGTACAGCTCCGACAAGCCGAGGCCGCCGCCGCCGAACTCCTCCGGCAGTGCGATGCCGAGCAGCCCGGTGCTCGCGAGTTCGCGCCACAGTTCACGGTCGACGCGCTCGGCCGAGAGTTCGATCTCCTTGGTGCGCTCGATCGTTGCCTTGCTGGTGAAGACCTCGTCGGCCAGTGCGCGAATTGCTTCCTGCTCTTCGCTGAAATTGAAGTCCATCAGTGCTCCTCGCGTACGGCCGGCCGGAACGCGGGAAGCGTCAGATCCGGGTCGGCGTCGATCCAGTCAAGTTCCACGGGCATGTCGACCACGACATCTTCGGGCGCGATACCCACCATGTTGGCGATCAATCGTGTTCCCTCTTCGAGTTCGATTACCGCAACGACGAGCGGGTAGTCGAACGCGTCGATCTTGGGATGATGATTGACCACGAAGCTGTACACCGTGCCGCGCCCCGACGCGTCGATCGTGTCCCACTCGAGTGACTGACACTCCCCGCACATCGGGCCGGTGGGATGACGCAGCGTCTTGCAGGACGTGCAGCGCTGGATCACCAGACGGTGCTCCTTGGCGGCTTCGAACCAGAAAGCGTTGTCCGCGTTGAGAGCCGGACGCGGACGCAGAGCGCGCGGCGCCTCCGGTGCAGCAGCTTCCTGAGGCTTGAACCGCAGCGTCCGCCACCGCTGGGTGCCGACCACCTCGCCGTCACCGTTGCGGTAGGTCTTGAGCGTCGTGACAAAGTGTCCGACACCGAGTCCGGTCTTCTTCTCCGGCGAAATCGACTCGATGACCTCGGTGTAGTTCACGCGATCTCCTGGCCGCAGTTCGGCGAAGAACTCCTGATCGGAATCGGTTGCCACAACGGAGCTGTAACCGGCTGCGTCGAGAGTGGCGATCAGATCGGTCCACACCTGCGACGGGTCGTTGCCCGCCATCTTGTCGGTGAACGTCCGCATGATCCAGACCTGGAGCATCTGAGCGGGAGCGACGACGCCGTCACGTCCGGTGGCGCGGGCAGCTTCGTCGTCGAGGTAGACGGGGTTGGTATCGCCCATGGTCTCGGCCCAATGGCGGATCATGGGGATGTTGACCTCGTCGGGCCCCCAGGTGGTGGGGACCAGAGTCTGGCCGACAAAGGCGTCCAGTTGCGCCGAAATGTCGCTCACTTGACCCTCTTTTCGCGAACGAGTCCCAAGCCGATGGTGCCGACCATGTCACGCAGAACTTCGTTGACGCCGCCACCGAAGGTGTTCACGACACCCTGACGCGAGATCTGTTCGATCTGACCGGCAAGCAGCGCACCTGGGGACTCCGGGCGAATGCGTCCGGCGGAGCCGAGAATTCCGAGGAGGGTGCGATAGACGTCGACGTGAGTTTCGGTGCCGTACGTCTTGGTGGCACCGGCGTCGGCTCCGGAGAGCGTGTCCTGCGCGACGGCTGCCGTCATCTTCCAGTTCAGCAGTCGCATGGCCTCGAGCTTGGCGTGTGTACGAGCGAAGTCCTGCTGCACCCATGGGATGTCGATGGCGCCGTTTTCCTTGGCCCAGTCCAGGACCAGGTTCCACAGACCGTAAGTACGCCCACCGATCGCTGCCAAGCCGATTCGCTCGTGATTGAGCTGAGCCGTGATGAGCTGCCAGCCGCCGTTGACCTCGCCGACGACGTCCTTCGACGGAACACGAATGCCGGAGTAGTACGTGGACGTCACCATCAAGCCGCCGACGGTGTTGATCGGTGACCACTCGAAGCCTGCGTCCTCGGTGGGGACGATCAGGATCGAGATGCCCTTGTGCTTGGGGGCATCCGCGTCGGTGCGGCACGCCAGCCACACGTAGTCGGCGGTGTTGGCGCCACTGGTGAAGATCTTGTTGCCGTCGACGATCCACTCGTCACCGTCGAGGACCGCACGGGTCTTGAGCGAAGCCAAGTCCGTTCCGGCCTCGGGCTCGGTGTATCCGATGGCGAAAACGATGTCGCCGGCCAGAATGCCGGGCAGGAATCGTTCCTTCTGCTCTTCGGTGCCGTACTTCATCAACGTCGGTCCGACGGTATTGACCGTCACGAAGGGGAACGGCAGACCCGCGCGCTGAACCTCGTCGAAGAACACGAACTGCTCTTCGATGGAGCGTCCCTGGCCACCGAATTCCTTGGGCCAGCCGATGCCGAGCCAGCCGTCCTTACCCAGCAACTTCACGATCTCGCGGAAGTACTCGCCGCCCACACCTTGCTCGCCGGCCGCGCGACGCTTCTCTTCCGGCAGCAGCGCCGCGAAATACGCGCGCAACTCCTTGCGGAGCTCCTGCTGCTCGGGCGATTCCCTCAGATCCATCGCTGTTTCTCCTATGGCATTCATGGCTGGCAACTCTTGGCCTGGACGCTAACCAGATGCCCAGGTGGGCGCTGTGAATGTCTCGTTGAGCGGGAAGCCGAAACATGAGCGGCGTCACATAAGGTGAGATATGCGCATGGACTCATCGGATCGCGTCGCTCTCACCGACTTGGCCGCCAGGTACGCGCAGGCCGTCGACCGCCGAAACACCACCGCACTTGCGGCTCTCTTCACTGACGACGTGGCATTCGTCTTGCCGCCGGCATTGAACGGAACGGATGCACCGACGGAGATACGTGGGAACTCCGTTGTCAGTAGTTCAGTGGTCGATGCGGTCTCACATCTGCACTCGACCCGGCACATCGTCGAGCAGCAGATCCTCGACCTCGACAGCCCCACCACCGCGCACGGTGAGGCCTACTGCTCCGCCCACCACATCTATCCGCGGGGCGAGGGCCACCGGGACAACCGGATCGAGATTCGTTATCAGGACAGCTTCGACAAGGTCGACGGCACCTGGCTGTTCTCGCGTCGCGAATTGGTGGTCGATTTCGCGGAGGACGTTCCGGTCATCCTCCTCGGACAATAGGTAGACGAAAAAATCGCGGTGATTCTGTATCTCCTCACAGGAGGATTACCGGGCTAGCGTTCACGAACTGTCACGCCATCTCGGCGTGGCGTTCGGCTATGTCTTGGAGATTCACATGTCACGCTCGCGCACCAGAAGATTCCTCGCTGCCTTCGCAGTGGCCGCCGTCGCAGTCGGAACCGTCGCAGCGTGCTCGAGCGACAACTCCTCCGACGAGAACGCACCCCTTCGCATCGTCGCTTCTTCTGTTCCGCATGCCGAGATCCTGAAGTTCGTCGAAGAAAATGGCCTGCTCGGCGACACCAAGATCGAGGTCAGCGAGATCACCGGCGATCTCGACGCCAACGAGGTGCTCGAAGCCGGAGACACCGACGCCAACTTCTTCCAGCACGTGCCGTACCAGGAATCGTGGTCGAAGGAGAAGGGTGTCGACGACCTGGTCGCCGTGGCGAAGGTCCACGTCGAGCCCCTCGGTGCATATTCCAAGAAGGTCACCAACGTGGCCGACCTACGCCAGGGCGCAACGGTCGCTTTGTCCAACAACGTGACGAACTTCGCCCGTGGGTTGTACCTGTTGCAGCAGGCCGGATTGATCAAGCTCGATCAGCAGTTGGGTGCCCCCGGCACCGACATCACCCAGATCAGCGAGAAGAACATCATCGACAACCCCAAGGGGCTCACGTTCACCCAGGTCGATCCCCCGCAGCTTCCGCGCACGCTCGATGACGGAAACGTCGATCTCGCAATCATCAACGGCAACTACGCAATCGAAGGCGGGCTCAATCCGGCCAAGGACGCACTGGTGCTCGAGAAGGCCGAAGGCAACCCGTACGCCAACGTCCTGACGGTTCGTACCTCCCTCGAAAACGATGCGCGAGTGCAGAAGTTGGCTGAGGCATTGACGTCCACCGACGTCGCGACATTCATCGAGCAGACCTACCAGGGCTCGGTCATTCCGGCCAGCGCCACCTGATCGAGACCCGTCATGGTCTTCTCGATCGAATCGGTCTCCAAGGAATACCGCAGCGGCACGAAAGTTCTGCATGCACTCGATTCCGTGTCCCTGAAAATCGAAGACGGCGAAATCTTCGGCATCATCGGCAAGAGCGGCGCCGGCAAGTCCACTCTGCTGCGATGCCTCAACCTGCTCGAACGCCCCACCAGCGGCCGGATTCTGTTGGGCGACACCGATCTGACTGCGCTGAGCCCGGCGCAGTTGCGCGATGCACGCAAGCGGATCGGTGTCGTGTTCCAGCATTTCAATCTGCTGCATTCCCGCTCCGTCGCCGCCAACATCGCGTTTCCTCTCGAAGTGGCGGGGTATTCGCGGGCAGATCGACGTGCCCGCGTCGACGAACTGATCGAGCTGGTCGGTCTGGAAGACCGACGCGACGCTTTCCCTTCGCAACTGTCCGGTGGCCAGAAACAACGCGTCGGCATCGCGAGAGCCTTGGCGGCTTCACCCGATGTCCTCCTGTGCGACGAGGCCACGAGCGCCCTCGACTCGGACACGACCGACTCGATCCTCGACCTGCTCGCCGACCTCAATCGAGGACTCGGTGTCACCATTGTTCTGATCACCCACGAGCTCAACGTGGTTCGACGGATCTGCCATCGCGCTGCTCTGATCGATCAGGGCCGCATCGTCGACGAGGGAACTCTCACCGAACTGGTCGCGGACCCGGACTCGCCTCTCGGTGAAGCACTGCTGCCGACCGGAACGGTGCGAACATCCCGGACCGGAATTCCGGCGCTCCTCACCTTTGTCGATTCACTGTCGACCTCGCCCGTGATTTCCCAACTCTCACGGGATCTCGACGTCGACGTCACCGTGATCTCCGGCGGGATCGAGGACATCGGAGCCCATCAGGTCGGCCGTCTTCGCGTGGAGTTCGCCTCGCACACGGGACTCGTCAGCGACGAAGAGACAAGAAAGGCTGTCGAAGAACATCTTTCGCAGCGCGGAGTGAAGGTGACGTTCTCATGAACAAGACGTCCTGGCAGGATTCCCTCGGCGAAGCGTGGGAAGCCCTACTCGACACGCTCTACATGGTCGGCGTCTCGTTCGTGCTCACCGTGATCATCGGTATCGCCCTCGGCGTTCTCTTGCACGCGAGCGCGCCCGACGGAATCCGTCCCAACCGCGTCCTCAATTCGGTACTGGGCACCGTGGTGAACATCGGCCGTTCGCTGCCGTTCGTCATCTTGTTGGTTCTACTCATCCCGGCGACGAGGGCGATCGTCGGGACAGCGCTCGGTGCCACGGCAGCTATCGTGCCGCTGACCATCGGCTCGGTGCCATTCTTCGCGCGCGTCGTCGAGAACGCTCTGCGTGAGGTCGATTCCGGACGCGTCGAGGCCGCACGGTCCATGGGCGCTACCGACAAGGACATTGTCGTCAAAGTACTACTGCCCGAATCGGTTCCGGGCTTGGTAGCCGGAGCAACCCTGACGGCGGTGATGCTGATCGGTTTCTCGGCCATGGCAGGCGCCATCGGCGCCGGTGGTCTCGGCGACTTCGCGATCAAGTACGGCTACCAACGATTCAACACCCCGGTGCTGTTCGTCGCAGTCGTGATCTTGATCGTGCTGGTCCAGGCGATCCAGTCGACCGGCGATCTCGTAGTTCGTTCAATGGCGCACAAGCGGTAACCGTTCAGCTCGAGACCATCGCGATCGCAGTTCGCAGGCCGCGCCGCTTACCGGTCTGCGGATCGACGCCGAAGACTTCCTTGATTCCACCGCGGATGCGGAACTTCAACTCCGAATGCGTCTCCGGAGCATCGTCCTGAGACGCGGAGAGAAACCTGTTGGGCAGAGACAACTTCCAGATGGTCCGCAGCGTCAATCCGTACTGCTTCCACAACGGGCCGGTGGTGTACGGGAGGTCGTACTTGTCGCACAGGTCGCGCAGCGGCACAGCGATTTCCGAGTACCGGTTGCTCGGCAAGTCGGGGAAGCAGTGGTGCTCGATCTGGTAGCAGAGGTTGCCGCTCATGAATGCCATGACCGGACCGGCGTGAAAGTTGGCTGACCCCAGCATCTGTCGCAGATACCACTGAGCGCGCGATTCGTTCTCGAATTCCTCGAGCGTGAACTTCTCGGCACCGTCTGGGAAGTGCCCGCAGAAGATGACGGCGTAACTCCAATAGTTGCGGATGAGATTTGCAACGACGTTGGCCGTCAACGTGGTCTTCCACGCCGGACCGGTCAGAGCGGGGAACAGGATGTAATCCTTCGTCACCTGCCGCGCGATCTTCTTTCCGACGTCCTTGGCCATCTCCGATTTCTCGGACCACTTCACCTCGCCCTTGCGGAGTTTGTCCGTTTCCAGGTGATGCAGTGCCACGCCCCACTCGAACAGTGTCGCGAGAACGAAATTCGTGATCGGTTGAAAAAGATAGTCGGCGTGCCACTTCTGATCACGGGTGACGCGCATGATTCCGTAACCCACGTCGTTGTCGAGGCCGACGATGTTGGTGAACTTGTGATGAGTGAAGTTGTGCGAGTGCTTCCATCCCGAGGACGGGCAGGTGTTGTCCCACTCCCAGTTGCTCGAGTGAATCTCGGGATCGTTCATCCAGTCCCACTGGCCGTGGATGATGTTGTGGCCGAGTTCCATGTTCTCGATGATCTTGCCGGCACCCAGGAGCGCAGTCCCCAGAATCCAGGCAGGCTTCTTCTTGCTGGCGAACAAGACGATGCGGCCGGCCACCATCAATGAGCGTTGAAACGCGATCGTTCGCTGGATGTATCGAGCATCGTGCGCTCCGCGCTTCTCCTCGATGTCGAGCCGAATGGCATCCAGCTCGCGCCCGAGCGCCTCGACGTCTTCCTCGGTCAGATGGGCATATTCCTTGATGTCGGTGATCGCCACAGTGTTTCTCCGTATCGGTTTTCTCCGTGCCGCAGGACTGGTCCGTCGGGCGGTACCCCTGGGAGCCGGTGAGGAAACGTCAGCCCCGATATTCATGTGCGTCTTCACGCAATCTATGCCAGAGTCGATATACGTGAGCCCCGAAAACAAGATCACCATCCGCACCGCTACCGAGAGTGACTGGCCGGCTCTCCAACTACTCGACTCGGTGGGGTTCGGTTTTCACCCGTCTCCCGCGGTCAGCGAACTGACGAAGGCGCTCTACAAGCCCGAGGACATCATCCTCGCCGTCGACGGTGACTTACCCGTCGGCGTGGCCATCGAAATCGACATGGAATTCACCGTGCCCGGCGGACGCCAACTCCCCACGCGCGGAATCACCTGGGTATCCGTCGCCCCGACTCACCGTCGTCGTGGCGTCCTACGCTCGATGTTCACTGCACTTCACGCCCACATCGAGTCGACCGGAGCACCACTGGCCGCCCTGACGGCCAGCGAAGCCGGCATCTACAACCGCTTCGGATACGGCCCCGCCACCTTCAGCGAGGGCATCACCCTCGATCGCCGCTTCGCGCGGTTCCGCCCCGAGGTGCCCGACAACGGTGGCGTGTCCATCGTCGACATCAAAGCTGCCTCGACGCTTCTACCCGAGATCTACGACCGCTGGCGGCTGCAGACACCCGGCGCTCAAGTGCGTCCGCAACCGCTCTGGGACCATATGTTCGCCGACCCGTCCGAGGATCGTGACGGCGCCTCCGGACTGTTCTTTCTGACACACGCGGACGGATACATCGCTTACCGGCACACGAGCGAGGGCCGCGACAGCATCGCCCGGATCGACGAGTTCGTGACGATCACCGAAGATGCGCACGCGGCGCTGTGGCGAACGATCTGCGGCCTCGACCTCGTTACCCGGATCGAGACACGCCAGCATCCTGCCGATCCACTCCGGCTGATGCTCACGGACTACCGCCTTGCCCGGACGACGACGCGCTCCGATCGACTGTGGCTGCGCATCATGAACGTGCCCGCGGCTCTCGAGGCTCGTGAATATGCTGCTGACCTGGACACAGTCATCAAGGTCGACGATCCGTTCCTGAAGGCCGGCGGAACTTTCGCGCTTCAGGTCAAGGGCGGCAAGGCCACCTGTACGGTCACTGACGCGGAGCCTGCGATCACGATGCCCTCTGATGTTCTGAGCAGCTTGTACCTGGGCGAGCACCAGGCCAAGTCCTTCGCGGCGGCGCACAGGCTCCACGCGTCCGATCCGCAGGAGATCCGGAATTTCGACTTCGCTTTCAACGCGCAGAAGCCCGCAATTCTCGGGTACGGATTCTGATGATCTTGCCGACACGTGGGTGGACGATTTGTGCCGTCGGCCGTATTCAGGGTTAGCCTCGAACAATGGCGTTTGTCGGAAAGATGGTCAATAGGCTTCCTGAGCGGGTCCTCGTGCGCGTCCTGCCGCACGCAGAAATGCTCAAGTTCCTGGTGGTCGGCGGCATCGCCTTCATCGTCACCACGGTTCTGTTCTTCGGTATCAAGTGGACGGTCCTGCCTCAGCACCCGGTGACGGCCAACATCCTCGCAGTCCTCATCGCGACGGTTCTGTCCTACGTGCTCAACCGCGAATGGTCGTTTGCTCAGCGTGGTGGTAGACAGCGCCATCACGAGGCCGCGCTGTTCTTCATCGTCGCGGGTATCGGTTTGGCCATCAACCAGGTTCCGCTGTGGATCTCCAGCTACGTGTTCCACCTGCGCCAGCCCAACGTCTCCCTCTTCATGGAGAACTTCGCGGACTTCATCAGCGGATCGATCATCGGAACCCTGCTGGCCACGGCCTTCCGCTGGTGGGCCATGCGTCGGTACGTCTTCCCCGAAGAAGCCACCGACAGCCAGGTCGTTCTCGACATCGAAGCGACTCCCGGCACCAAGACACCGACAACCGACGCCACCGCCCTCGACTGACTTTCCGGATCGACGCACCCGATCGCTCGCGCTTCGATCAGAGTTCGTCGATACCGATCAGCCCGTCCTGAAGGGCGCGTGCAAGCAGTGCCATCTTCGTCGGGGCTGTCCGGCCCACTCCGTCGTACTTCCCTCGAATACGGGCGAGGTGCGTATTCACCGTTCCCTCCGCGATGTACAACTCACGGGAGACTTCGGCTTTCGAGTCGCAGCGAATCCAGGTCAACAGCACCTGTACTTCACGCCTACTGAGGCTGGGTGAGTCGGCAGTCTTCATCGGTGGTGTCCCTTACTTCCAGGCTTTCAGCGCGGTCGAACTCCCATGGAAACGGAGCGTGGTCGCGGGGTCACTCCGTTTGTTGACTGACCGCGACGCGTCCACCATGCAATTCGTCGATGCAGGCGTGACGACGCTCGTCGAGGCCCCTCGAGACATTCTCGAACGCGGACTTCGGAGCGAACAGGTCGTCAACCACGCCGGTGCATCGCAGGCCACGTTCTTTCGCAAGTTCCGAACCAAATCCGAATTCATCGAGGCCGTGATCACCAGCCTCACCGAATCGACCTTGCACAGCGCCGACAAAGTGAAGCAGACCGTGCGCGCACAGTTGGTAGCAAACGACGACGCGCTTCGTCCGACGGTCACCACTCTCGTCAAAGAGGCATTCGACGCAATCGTCAACGACGCGTCGACTGCAAGAAGTCTTCTCTCACACATTTTTGCGGGCTCACACCGGCGAACCTCCACCGCTCTGGAAAACGAATATCGTCGACGCGACGAGCTCGTGTCCGCGGCCTACGAGGCCCTCTTCGAGAAAACCGACGCAACACTCCGAAGGCCGTTCACCACCAAGACCTTCGCTGTCACGGTCAATGCGGTGATCGACGGCTTCCGCATTCGTAGCCGCACCGATTCCCGCTCCGTCTCACCCGACATCATGTCCGACGCGCTGCTCGCGATATTGGGTGCCGTCGTCGACACGTCTGGCCTTCACCAACACCTCGATGACGTTGTCAGTCCCATCGACCAGCCCGCGGAGACGCGTCCGCTGCCGCGTGATCCGCGAGCGGCGTTTCTCGCCGCCGCCCGTAGCGAATTCGGCAAACGCGGATACTTCATGACGCAGATCAACGACATCGCCGACACTGCGGCAGTCCCCCGCGCCGCCGCGAACAAACTGTTTCCCACCAAGCCCCACATCCTGGTGGCAGCCCTTCAGAGCCGAGTGGACTCACTGCGAGAAACTGTTGCCGACGACATCCTGATCGGTCTCGGCGACGTCGCGATCATCGAGAACTTCCTACTCCGCTGCGCTCAACTAGCCTCTGACGAAACAGAGTTCATGGATGCACTGCTGGTTGCCGTTGCCCTCGACACCTACGGCGAGCCCGAGAGCCTGCTGTCACTCAAAGAGAAACTCAACATTCCCTCGATCATCGCGCCGATTGTGCAGCGGGGCCAGGACAACGGAGTCTTGTCGACCATCAGTGCTCCGATGGACATCGCCGCGGGAATCACCAACACCCTCCTATTGCGGTGCTTCACCCGCCGAGCCGACAGCCCGGCCGACAACGCAGCCTTCGTCGGCGCGATGCTCCTGAACGGGCTGGCCCATCCCTGATCAGACGGGGCGAATTACGCTACGAGCCCCAGCCGCTTCGAGCATTCGGCCATTTCGTCGATGATCAGTTCCAGCGACGTGCCACGACGGCTGGCGGACAGCACGATTCGATCGGCTCCCAAGCCGCGTGCCCACTCGAGTTTCGCTTCGTCGAGCCTGGGCAGGCTCGCACCGAGTACCAGAGAGACGTCGGCAGAATCTCGATCTGCCTTCACCGCAGCAGCTTTCATCGCTGCAATGGCCTTGTCGAGATCTTCACCGGCGAGTCCCAGCGGCTGGAAACCATCACCCAACCGGCCGGCACGCCGAGCAGCAGCAAGACTGTGTCCACCGATGTAGAGCGGAACTCCGGACTCGCGATGAGGTTTCGGCCAGCTGTACGCACCCTTGAACGAGAAGTAATCGCCGTCGAAATCGACTGCTTCCTTGCCCACCCAGAGTGCACGCATCACCGCGATGGCCTCATCGGCTACCTTGCCGCGGCGCTCGAAGTCACCGCCGCACGCTTCGATCTCTTCCTTCATCCACCCCAGACCGAGGCAGATGCGCAATCGCCCACCCGAAAGGCGATCGAGCGTCGCCAATCGCTTGGCGAGCACCACCGGATTGTGATTTGGCAGCACCAGAACTCCAGTGGACAAGCCCAACGTGGTTGTCGCACCCGCCACGAACGAGAGCAGTTCAAGCGGATCCGGGATGTCGCAGTCATCGGGAAGATGCGATTTGCCGGTCGGAGAATAGGGGTATTCACTCTCGGTGTCGGCGATGACCACCGAGTGCTCCACTGCCGAGATCTCGTCGAAACCCAGCGATTCAGCCGCACGGGCGAATTGCAGAATCCAATCAGGGTCTCCGCTTCGACCCAGTTCGACCGGAACGACCACGCCGAGCTTCATACCGTTTCCTCCAGTGTCGCCATCAATTTCGGACCGTCCACGACGCGACCGACGAACCGGTCCGCATCGGGATCTGTTGCAAGCCACACCGCCGCTGCAGCGGGTACGGATGCCGGTGTGGCCGCAAATCCGGCTTCCACTATTGCTTCCGCGCCACCGCGGGCTTTACCTGATTCCGTGATGACAAATCCCGGACTCAGGTTGAACGCTTTGATTCCGGCGTTTCGATACTCGGAGTTGATCGCTCCGGCGATACGTCCGAACGACGCCTTCGACGCGGCGTACGACAAACCCCAACCACCCTCGCCGGGCGGCGCAGGCGGATCCATGGTCGCCGAACCCGATGCCAGGTTGACCACTACGCCGTTGCCCCTCTTGATCATCGACGGGAGTATCACCTGAACCAGAGCGAGTTGGTGCAGATAATTTCCGATCACCATCGCCTGAGCGTCGTCGATCTCGATGTCGAGCACCCGGTCCATGTTTCCGACCGTCTGCGCGTAGGCGTTGTTCACCAGCACGTCGACATGTCCCCACTCTGCCAGCACCCGTTCACCGGCGCCGCGGACGGATGTCAGATCGAGCAGGTTCATCGGAACGGCCAATGCGCGCACACCGAAGGACTCGATCTCGGCAACCGTCGTCTCCAGGCTGCCGGGCACCGGAATCACTTGCTCGCCTTGCCTGGTTCGCGGGGCTGCCCGCCCCTCTCCTTCACGAACGGTGCGAGCAGTGATTGCTACGTCGAATCCGGCGCGCGCGAATGCAAGCGCGCACTCTCGGCCGATCCCCCGGGAGGCGCCGGTGACCAGCGCAACTCCACTCACAGGAACCGCGAACGGCCGTGTGTCTCGAACTCCTTCTCCAGATTCACCACGTCAGTTTCGGTCATCAACGTGTATTCGGGAGTGCCGCGGCCCACCCAGTGGAACACCGGCTCGTCGGTACGCCAGCGATCGGCCTGAAGCTCACGTTTGAGAACCTTGTTGGAGCCCGTGACGGGCAGGTCGGTCGAAACGCGAACAAATCGTGGCGCCGCCTTGGTACCCAAATCCGCCTGCGCGGCAAGGTAGTCAGCGAACTCGACCGGATCGAAATCGGCGAGATCGGCAACCTCGATCGCAGCCATCACCTGATCACCCGAACGCGGATCCGGCACCGCGAAGACACCCGTGGCAATCACCTTCGGATGACGACGCAGGATGTGCTCGATCATCAGCGCCGAGGTGTTCTCACCGTCGACCCGGATCCAGTCACCCTTGCGTCCGGCGAAGTAGATGAAGCCGGCCTCGTCGACGTAGCCGAGATCGCCTGTCCAATACCAACCGTGGCGAATCTTCTCCGCGATGGCGTCTTCGTTCTTGTAGTACCCCTCGAACTTCTTCGATCCGGCCTTGTCGACCATCTCGCCGATCGATTCGTCGGGGTTGAGCACGTGACCGTGCTCGTCGAGGATCGCGCGGGGGCGCTCTTCGCGGGTGTCGGGATCGACGATGACGATGTTCTCGTTCGCGGGTCGGCCCAGCGCTCCGGCCGGTTGGTTCGGATCGAGCACCACCGAACCGGCACCTTCACTCGAGCCGTATCCCTCGAAAAGTTGTGCACCGAATCGGCGGATGAATTCTGCCTTGTCCCCCGGTGAGGCCTCGGTCCCGAATCCGTGTGTGAGGGTGTTCTCGATGTCGTCCGGTTGTTCTGCCGTCGCCATGAGATACCCCAAGGCCTTACCGACGTAGGTGAAATATGTTGCGCCGTAGAACCGAACGTCCGGCATGAAGCCCGAAGCGGTGAACTTGCGGACGAGGCAGACGGTGGCTCCTTGTGAAAGGGCAGGCGCCCACAGGGCCATCAGCGCGTTGCCGTGGAAGAGCGGCATGCAGCAGTAGCAGACATCGTCGCGGTCGATGTCGTACTTGGCGCAGTTCGCGTAGGCCAACCGTGTCAGGCGCCCCTGGCTGCACCGCACTGCCTTGGACATTCCGGTGGTACCCGAGGTGAAGAGAAGCAGGAACAGAGTCGACGCGTCGACGCCGAGGTCGATTTGAGGCGATTCGACGTGATGCGTTGCAATCTTGTCCGGGTAGGACGCGTCGTCGACGAGCACGAAACGGTCTTCGGTCAGTCCGAGGTCAAGGCCGGACAACTTCTCGTAGCCCGCTTTGTCGGTGACGATCAGCTGGCAGTCGACGTACCGGACCTCGGCCTCGAGCTCGGCTCCACGCCTGGTCGGATTGATGCCGACGATCGTGGCTCCGGTCAGGGCCGCGCCGCCGAGCCAGAACAGGAACTCGGGATCGTTCTCGAGAAGGACTCCGATGTGAAACGGTCCAGGCGCGCGAAGCGACTTCGCAAGCGAGCCACGCGCTGCGCTCTCGCGCACCACTTCGTCCCAGCTCCAGTCCTGCGTCCGCGTCCGCAGACCCAAGTGCTGATCACCGAGACGGTCGATCAACATCTGCGCGACGTCCTCGCGCTGAGGAGCTGCAAGAGCTGCATTCGAAGATGCTTCGGTGGCGGTGTTCGTCATCGTGTCCTGTGTCCTAGTCGATATCGGAATGTCGATTACTCCAACTGCGATACGACTCGAACGTATCGACGCCTCAAAGCCGGAACCGTCTCAGTCTCGCTCAGTGGTAACCGCCGCCACAGATATGATTTTCTCGTGAGATTTTGTGACGTGAAAAGCGCCACAATACGAAAGGCCATTCCATGACTGCCCCCGCAGATCCGCAGTTGCTTCTGGACCAGGCGGTCTCACGCCTCACCGGTCCAGGTGGGCCGTTCGAGATCGTCGAAGAAGAGGTTCTCGGCACCGTCATGCCCGTGATGAAGAACCGTGGTCACGCCATCGGTGAACTCATCTCGGCATCTCGCGCCTGGGGCGACGGCGACTATCTCGTCACCAGCGATCGTCGAATCTCGTTCACCGAGCACGCCGATTCCGTCGCCGCGCTGGCAACTGCTCTGCGGGACAAGTACGGCGTCCGCAAGGGCGACCGTGTGGGCATCCTCGCTGCCAACACTCCCGAATGGGTCATGACGTTCTTCGCGACGCAGGCGCTCGGCGCGATCGCTGTCGGTCTCAACGGTTGGTGGGTTCCGCGCGAGGTCACCCACGGGATCGAGCTCTCACGTCCGAAGGTTCTGGTCGTGGACGCCAAGCGCGGCGCCGCCCTCCCCGAACTGCCGGCAGACATCACGGTCCTCACCATGGAGGAGGATCTGCCCGCGCTCATCGCGGAATATGCAGGCTCCGACGTGCCGAGCACCGACATCGACGAGGACGATCCCGCCGTCATCCTGTTCACCAGTGGTACCAGCGGCCGCCCCAAGGGCGCACTCCACTCGCACCGCAACGTGATGGCCGTCGTCGACTACCACAAGTACAGCGACGCGATCGGCGCAGCATTCACCGGCCGTGAGTACGACGCATCCAAGCCGAGCCCACTGCGTTATCTACTCACCTCCCCGCTCTTCCACATCGCCAGCCTGCACAATCTGGTGGTCCCCCGTCTCGCGACGGGCAGTGCCGTCATCCTGACCGAGGGCGGCTTCGACGTCGACAAGGTGCTCGGATTGGTTGAACGCGAACGCGTCACCAACTGGGGTGCGGTGCCGACGATGGCGTCGCGTCTACTCGAACACGGCAACATCGCCAAGTACGACGTCTCCTCACTGACTGCATTCTCGCTGGCGTCGGCGCCGTCGTCACCCGCTTTCAAGGAACGACTCAAGGAGCAGGTGCCGTTCGCACGCAATGCTCTGGTCGACAGCTACGGTCTCACCGAATGCAGCACCGCCATCGCAGTCGCCGTCGGCGCCGAACTCGAAGAGTTCCCAGGCACTCTCGGACGTCCGATCATCACCGTCTCGATGGAGATTCGCGATCCCTTCGGCGAGTGGCTGCCGGACGGCATCGAAGGTGAAGTGTGCGTGCGCAGCCCGTTCGTCATGCTCGGATACTGGGAGAACGACGAGGCGACCGAGTCTGCAATTGCACCTGGACGCTGGCTCCGCACCGGCGATTTCGGCGTCATCGAGAACGGACGTCTCCGTCTCACCGGTCGTCGTTCCGACCTGATCCTGCGTGGCGGCGAGAACGTCTACCCCACCGAGATCGAGCAGACGCTCGACGAACACCCCGACGTGATCGAGTGCGCTGTCATCGGCATGCCGCACCCCGACCTCGGCCAGGAAGTGTCCGCCGTGGTGGTCCTGCGTCCCGGAGCGGACACCACGGAGGCCGAGTTGCGCGACTACGCCGCCGAGCGCCTGTCCTACTTCAAGGTGCCGTCGAAGTGGCGCATCACCAATGATCTGTTGCCTCGCAACGCAACCGGCAAGATGGTTCGGCGCGAGATCACCGTATGACCGCGGAGCTGTCACGGATCGTCGCCGAGTCGGCGATCCGTGACCTGCTCTGCGAGTACACGCATCTGATCGATCAGGGCAGATTGCGTGAAGTCTCCGCATTGTTCGCCCGGTCCGACTACGGGCAGTGCGGGCCGGACGGGATTGCCACCACGCTCATTTCATCCGACGCCGATGCCGTGTTCGCAGCCTGCAGTGGCTTCATTCGCATGTACGGCGATCCTCCGATTCCACGAACCAAGCACCTGCTGACAAACACGCGGATCGCAGTCGACGGCGAATCGGCGTCGGCGCTCTCGTACATCACGGTCATACAAGGCACTGAAACACTTGCCCTGCAACCCATCCTGTCGGGGCGTTACTTCGATCGTTTCAGCTGCGTCGACGGATCGTGGCAGTTCAGCTCGAGACTCTTCTGTATGGACAACATGGGCGACATGTCCGCTCATGCCAAGCGTGCGCTGTAGAGGAACGACGGTGGAAATCGGCGTCAACGTTCTGGGCCTCGAGGCCCTGTTCGACGGCGAGATTCGCCCGGTTCTGGACTTCGCCGCGCGCGCTGACCGTGCCGGAGTCGATCTGATCTGCACCGGCGATCACCTCGGCTTCAATGCCGACGCACACGCTCGGCGGGTAGTCGAACACAACTTCTTGTTCCCCTTGGATCACCCTTGGTACGAACCGATTTCATTGCTGTCCTCGATCGCTGCAGTGACGGAACGTGCTCGCCTCGGGGTGTCGGTTCTGATCGCCACTGTTCGTCCGGCGGCTCTGCTCGCCAAACAGGTTGCCACACTCGACTCACTGTCCGAAGGTCGAACTGTGATGGGCTTCGGCGTCGGTTGGCAAGAAGCCGAATACACTGCCACCAACATGCCTTTCGATGCGCGATTCGGGCGCATGGAGGAGACTGTCGCAGCGTGTCGCGAACTGTGGACCAATGCCCCGGCCAACTTCAAGGGACGCGACTTCGCCTTCGAGAACTACCACAGCCTCCCACTGCCGATCCAGCCCCGAGTACCAGTGCTCTTCGGGTTCGGACCAAGTCAGCGGAACTTCGACCGCATCGCACGCGTCGCCGACGGTTGGACCGTGAACCCGACCGATCTGGGAACGTTCTCCGACAGTGTCACATTGCTGCGCAACACGTTCGAGGCCCACGACCGTGACCCGGATACCGCACGTGTGCAAGTATCTGCAGCACCGATTCGACGCGACAACGGGTCCGTCGACCTCTCGGCAACGGCAGACAAAGCCCGGGACTGGTTCGACCGCGGCGCGTCCGTCGTCGTCTTTCGACCTGCCGTATTCGACTGCGCAGCCGAAGAACTACCAGAACTACTCGACTGGATGAGCAGCATCAAGGAGGCGTGACATGGACCGGGCACTGCAAGATCTCATCGACAAGCAGGCAATCCGTGAGGTAGTTCTGACGTACTGTCGCGGCATCGACCGCCTCGACTTCGATCTCGTCCGCAGCGCCTACCATCCGGACGCGATCGACCACCACACCGGTTTCGACGGCAACATAGACGAGTACATCGCCTGGGTCACACCGAAACTCTCGGCGATCGGCGGCACGATGCATCACATCGGCAACCACCTGGTCGAACTACACGGCGACCAGGCGATCAGCGAGGCGTATTCGATGTCCACACATTGGGGCGGTCCCGAAGGCATCGGGATGGTCAACTTCACCAGCGGTGCGCGATTCATCGACCACATGGAGCGACGCGACGGTCGTTGGGCGATCAAGGAGCGATGGGCCGTACGAGAGTGGACCCGCTCGGACGAGGGCCGCTTCGTCAACCCCGAAGGGCCTGGACCGCGTGGGCGTCGAGATGCCTCGGATCCGCTGACAGCACTACGCCAAACCCTTGAAATGCGTTGAGGTTCACGATTCGGACTATTCCGACTGGTTTGAAGATTCGGCTGCATTCGAACATGAATTCGAATATGATGAATGCATGTTCAACCCCGCGACAGAGCTTTTCGGTATCTCGGCACAGCTGACCGGTACCGAAACCGATTGTGCGCTGGTTGATCTCATGACAGATCTGCATGCGTGCGAGGCGATGCTGGTCGAACGCAAGCTCGCTGTGATTGCCGAGTTCTTTTCGCGGCGAAGCTCAGAGCATGTCGCCGGTGGTGCGTGGTCGTCGACCGCACACGAGATGGCGGAATCGGAAGTCGGCGCGACACTCACGATGGGTCGCGCCGCGGCCGGGAAATTGATCGGGTTGGGGTTCTCGTTGAAGACTCGGCTGCACCGCACTCGAGCAGCGATGGCGCGTGGCGAGTTGGATCTGTACCAAGTCGGTTTGATCGATTCCGCGACCGCGAACGTGAAAGACGAGCTGATCGACGAGGTGGAACGACAACTGCTCGAACAAGTTCTCGCCCCACCGGTAGCCGGCGGAACGGGCCTGACGGGCAGACGACTTACAGCGGCGATCGATCGGATCGTGGCGATGGTGGACCCAGAAGGTATGCGAGAACGCCGACGTCGTGCGCTCACCGATCGGTTTGTCGGGGTCAGCGCTGCCGAGGACGGGATGGCAAAGATCTTGGGAAGCGTTCCGGCAGAGCAGGCTCGGGCATTCGACGGCCGACTACGCGAGTTGGCAACGTCGGTATGCCGAAACGACTCTCGAACGTACGAGCAGCGGCGAGCCGACGCACTCTTCGAATTGACCAACGGATCACCATTCTTGCCGTGCAACTGTGGCGGAGCTGATTGCCCGCAGGATCGTAGCGGCGGTGTTGTCGTTCGTCGGCCCGTGGTTCACGTCGTGATGACTGATTCCACTCTGCGAGGAGACAGCGAGCCCGCTCACCTCGACGGGTACGGGGTGATCAGCGCTGAGCATGCTCGCGACATCGCCCAAGACGCCGTAATTCGAAACGTCCGAGTACCCGCTGATACCGCCACCGAATCGGTGCCCGGTTCGGCGTACGTCTACCGGCCTGGTTCAGTTCTCGATACCTGGTTGCGGATCATCGCGGGCAGCTGCCAATGGCTGCATTGTGATGTCCCGGCCTGGAATTCCGATCTGGACCACAATGAACCGTTCCATCATGGCGACCCCGAACGCGGCGGCAAGACAGTCGAATCGAATATGAGTGCGTTCTGCCGCAATCATCATCGCCTCAAGCATTCCGATCGCTGGCGGTTCGCGTCGAACGGGGATCGGACCTTGTCGCTGACGTCACCGACCGGGCATCGCTACCGAACGCGACCTGCAGGGATGGCGGCGGGGTCGGCCGAACCGATAGCGCCGCAGGGCGGTCGAAATCGACGGACCCAGGCGGAGAACAAGGCTGCGCGTATCCAGAGTGAACGGAATCGCCGGCGCCGACAGATTCAGAAAAGAGCACAGGAGCACATTCAATGTGAGCAGCGGAAATCACCGCGAGCCCATCGAGAACCCATCGATTACGGAGACGACCCGCCACCGTTCTGAGGTGCCGAGGTGCGTCGACGTGTCGCCGGGGTCAGTCTGACGTCGGCTTGGTGTCGTCATCTCCCGCTGACGGATCGTCTTCGGCAAACGGATCGATGGTGTCGACACCTTCGAGGACGGTCAGCTCTTCTTCAGCCTCGGCCAGGAGGCCCTTGGCTTCAGCTTCGAACTTCTTCTCCCAATCGGACATACCGAGCCCCTTCTCTTCCGAAGCGAGTTCCCGCTGTATCTGAACTCAGACTACGTCGCCGGCGACGAGTTTCGCCTTCCGCTCGAGTCATTACTCATGACCGAGGAATCATGTATCTCGACGGACGGAGCACCCATGCCCGGACAGTTGGAAGGCAAAACCGCACTGATCACCGGAGCCGCCCGAGGTCAGGGCCGAAGCCACGCCGTGCGACTGGCGCAGGAGGGCGCGAACATCATTGCGCTCGACATCTGCCGTCAGATCGAATCGGTGGCCTACCCGATGGGAACCGACGACGATTTGAGGCAGACAACGGCAATGGTCGAGGCCCTCGGGCGACATGTCGTCGCGCGAGAAGTCGACGTTCGCGATTTACCTGCGCTAGAAGCTGCAGTATCCGAAGGAATTGCGGAGTTGGGCAGCCTCGACATCGTCCTGGCCAACGCCGGTATCGGCATGATGTCTCCGGACGTCGACGATGCTCGCGCCTTCCGCGACCAGATGGAGGTCAATCTCTTCGGTGTCTGGAATACCGTCCAGGCCGCAGCGCCCCCGATGATCGAGCAAGGGACAGGCGGCGCAATCGTCCTGACCGGATCAACACTGGGACTTGTCGGTCGCGGAGGTGACGGCACCGGCGGGTCCGACGGCTACTGCGCGAGTAAACATGCCATCGTGGGGCTTGGTCGGACGTGGTCGCACTGGCTTGCTCCCCACAATATTCGTGTCAACTCCGTGCACCCGACGGGCGCGAATACACCCATGGTCGTCAACGACGCCGTCGCGAAACTGTTTGCGGACTCCCCCACATCGAGCGGAGCCGACGTGGGCAACCTCTTGAACGTCGGGCTGATCGAGGCTGCCGACGTCAGCAACGCGATAGCCTGGTTGGTTTCGGATCAGGCTCGATACGTCACAGGTATCGCGTTGCCGGTCGACGCCGGTTTCACGGCCAAATAGACACCGGAATCTCGAGCCGAACAACTGCCGATCAGTCGACGGTCGGCGCCCACTGCACACCGTTGATGTGCCCGCCGCCGTCGACGAAGAGGGTGTTGCCGGTGACGTAGCGGCTGTCGTCACTCGCCAGGAAGGCCGCAACGGGGCCGATGTCGTCGAGGGGATCGCCGATCCGCCCCATCGGGTTCTGTGCGGCCATCACTGCCACGTTCTCCGGATTGGCTTCGGCGACACGCTTGTACGCCGCACTCTGCGCACCGGGACAGATAACGTTGCAGTTCACATGCTTGGGGGCCCACTCGCGGGCAGCAGTGCGAGTCAGCGTTCGCAATGCTTCCTTGGCCGCGTTGTACTGCACCGAGTACATGTGAGCATTCACCCCGTTGAGGCTGCACATGTTGATCACGCGGCCGGTGCCGTGACGCTCGAGTTCCGGCAACGCGGCCTGCATGGCCCAGAAAGCGGCCATCACTGCCATGTCGAAACCGCCGCGCAACTGCTCGTCGGTCATGTTCTCGAGCCGAGCGAAACCGAAAGTCCGCCAAGCATTGTTGACCAGGATGTCGAGGCGCCCGAACCGCTCGACGGCCCGGTCCACCATGGCGACAACCTGCGCTTTGTCGGTGACATCGGTACGGATGAACTCAGCCTCCACGCCCCATTCGTCCCGCAACCACTGGGTGGTTTCGAGGCCCGCTGCCTCGTCGATCTCGGCAACCAACACCGACGCGCCTTCACGCGCGAACGCGCCCGCCACTCCGCGCCCGATGCCCATACCGGCACCGGTGACCACTGCTACACGTCCGTCGAGCTTGCCCACTGGGCCCTCCTTCGTCAGAACCCCTACCTGGGGCGCGGCACGGTCTTGTCGATGAACAGGCCCTCTACCGACACGCACAATTCGCCGTCCGCAGTCTTGATCTCACCGACGGTGTGAATCTTGCGGCCGTCCTTGGAAAGGAATTTGCCGCTGATCGTGAGGGGCTCGAACAGCGGAGTCGGGCGATGGTACCGAGTGCTCAATTGTGCTGTCATGCCGGAAGTTCCGCCCCAGGCGTTCGCGACGCCGAGAACGTGATCGAGCAGCAGCGCCGAAACACCGCCGTGTACATGGCCGGGAGGTCCCTGGTACGGCAGCGTCAACGTGACCACTCCCTGCACCGACCCGTCAGCGAGCCCTTCCAGAACGAGCGGCGGCGCAATGGCATTCTCGGGGCCGGTCACCGGATCGTGACGAGTCACGCCCTCACCGTTCCACATGTCGATCAAACGCTCAGCCACTTCGGGTGAGTGCTGCTCTAGGTGCTCGGCAATGCTGTTGAGTTCCTCCGCAACCCGGTCCAGGTTGGCGTTTCCGCGGTCGGTCCGCAGCATCGCGTCGACAACGCGTCGGGCTGCTGCCGTGGCCCGGTCGACCGGGGCGTCTTGCGGCGGCGACGTCAGAATCGTGCCGCCCGGGTGTGTGGCTGCCGTGGGGTGTGTACCGAGGTCCATCAGTTGATCTCCATTGTTGCGTGTGTGAGAACCGGGGAGTTCTCGCGCTCGGGGCAGGTCGCCGCCAACGTCAACGTGTTGCCGTCCTGCCATACCGAGGTGGTGATGGATTCGCCGGGGAACAGAGAACCGGCAAACCGCACCGAGTAGTTCTTCACCCTCGTCGGATCTCCGTCGAGGATTCCGTCCACCACTGCCTTGCAGACGATGCCGTACGACGCCAGGCCGTGCAGAATCGGAGCGTCGAAGCCCGCCATCTTCGCGAAGGCAGGATCGGCGTGCAGCGGGTTCATGTCTCCACTGAGTCGGTACACCAGCGCCTGTGAGGGACTCGTGCTCGACGTCAGTACCTTGTCGGGCGCCTGATCGGGCACCCCGGCAACAACTTCGGGACCGGCACTGCCGCCGAAGCCACCTTCGCCGCGCGCCCAGATCTGCATTCCGGTGGTCCACAACGGGTTCCCGTCAAGGTCGTGCGCCGCGGTCTCGAGAACGATCACAGCTGCCTTTCCCTTGTCCCAGACGTCGGCGACCCGAGAGGAAATACGAGCAGCACCCGTCGACGGGATCGGCGCGTGAAGTGTCAGAGACTGCCCACCGTGCAGAATCTTGCGCAGGTCGATGTCGATTCCCGGCATACTCATCGACGGTGCCGGCAATACACCCGCCGAAACTCCCTGGCCTGCAACCATTGCAAACGTCGGGAGTACCTTCAGACCCTTTTCGTACACCCAGGTGAGTTCTGCGGGATCCAGAGCATTCGCTCCTGCTCCGAGTCCCAACTGGTAGAGCATGACGTCGCGGTCGGTCCACGACGCTTCGCGCACTGTCGGTTCGGCGGACAACGCCACCTCGAGATCGATAGCCATCAGTTCTCCAAAGTTCCGGCTCGGTAGACCGTCACGACGCACGCGCCGCCCAGTCCGAGGTTGTGCTGCAATCCGATTCGTGCGCCCTCGACCTGGCGAGCGTCCGCGGTCCCGCGAAGCTGCCACGTGAGTTCGGCGCACTGGGCCAGCCCCGTCGCACCCAGCGGGTGTCCCTTCGAGATCAAACCACCCGACGGGTTGACGACCCACTGGCCGCCGTACGTGGTCGCGCCGGATTCGACGAGCCTTCCGCCCTCTCCGACGGCGCACATCCCCAGGCCCTCGTAGGTGATGATCTCGTTGATCGCGAAGCAGTCGTGCAGTTCGATGACGTCGACGTCTTCGATGCTGATGCCGGCTTCGGCAAAGACCTGCTCGGCGGCCGCCGCCGTCATCGGCGCGCCGACAACGTCGATCATCGACCTCTCGGCAAACGCTGCCTCGGTGTCGGTGGTCATGGCCTGAGCGACGATCTCGATCGCGCGGCCCTCGAGTCCGTGCTCACGGACGAACTTCTCACTCACGACGATCGCGGCTCCGGCGCCGTCCGAAGTCGGCGAGCACTGCGAACGTGTCAGTGGATCGTGAATCATCTTGTCACCGAGCACCTGTTCGAGGGTGTACTCGTCACGGAACTGCGCATACGGGTTGTTGACCGAGTGCTTGTGGTTCTTGACCGCCACGGCTGCAATCTGTTCGACCGTCGTGCCGTACTTCTTCATGTGTTCGACGGCAGCATTGCCGAACAGCTGCGCAGTCATGGGTGAGCGCGCGAAACCGTAGTCCTCGACCATGATCTTCAGCTGCGAGTCCAAAGTCGTGACCTTGGGCATCTCACCGGTGCCGGTCAGTGCAGTTTTGGTCATCTTCTCGAAGCCGACGGCCAAAGCGCACTCGGCTTGCCCGGCCTGGACCCATTCGCGCGCGGTCATCAGTGCCGTCGAGCCGGTGGCGCAGTTGTTGTTGACGTTGAAGATCGGAATGCCGGTCAGACCGGTCTCGTAGAGAGCTCGCTGTCCTGCTGTCGACGCATTGAACACGTAACCGACTGCAGCGCGCTGGATCTGGTCGTAGCCGATCCCGGCATCGGCCAGGGCATTCGAGACGGCTTCGGTCACCATGTCCGGGTATTCCCAGTCGCGGGTCTCGATCTTCTCGAACTTGGTCATGCCCACGCCGATGACGAAGGTGCGATTGCTCATGTGCAGGTCACTTTCCCGGTTCGGGGTCGCGAGGCAGACCCAGGATTCGCTCACCGATGATGTTGAGCTGAACATTGGTTGTACCACCCGCGATGGACATGCACTGCGAGTTCAAGAACATCTGGGTTGCAGACATCCGATGCTGGTCGCCCAGAAGTGAACTCGGCCCGGCCCACTCCATTGCCACATCCCAGACCTGCTGGATGTGCTCGACACCGATCAACTTTGCCACCGAGGACTCGGCGCCCGGCTGCGCGCCGGTGAGCGAGCGCAGCGTGGTGCGCAGACCGAGCAGACCGCCGGATTGCGCGTCGCACAGCACCTTTCCGAGAACGGTCAACTGCTCGTCGTCGATGCCACCGGGCAGTCCGTCGACCAGGCTCAGAAGAGCCTCGCCACCCGATCCGAGAGACGAGTCGTTGGACAACGAGACACGCTCGTTGGCCAGCGTGGTGCGAGCGAGCTTCCAGCCGTCGCCTGGCTCGCCGACCAGGCACTCGTCAGGAACGAAGACGTCGTCGAAGAAGACTTCGTTGAACAGTGCTTCACCGGTGATCTCGCGCAGCGGACGAATGTCGAGGCCACTGTTCTTGATGTCGATGAGGAAGTAGGACAGGCCCTTGTGCTTGGGTGCGTCAGCGTCGGTGCGCGCGAGGCAGATTCCCCAGTGCGCGTCGCGTGCCATCGACGTCCACACCTTCTGGCCCTGCAACTTCCAGCCACCGTCGACCTTGGTAGCCTTGGTACTCAGGGCCGCGAGGTCGGAACCTGCGCCGGGCTCGGAGAAGAGCTGGCACCAGACTATGTCGCCGCGCAGTGACGGCGGGACGAACTTGGCAAGCTGCTCTTCGTTGCCGTGCGCGATGAGCGTCGGGATGACCCAGTTGCCGATGATCATGTCGTGCGGCTTGATCTTCGCCGCGCGCAATTCCTCGGCGATCACGAGCTGGCTGACAGCATCGGCGGACTTGCCCCACGGAGCCGTGAAGTGCGGTGCGGTGTAGCCCTTTTCCGCGAGATACGTCTTCTGTGCGGCGCCTTCGAGTTCGAGAGCAGGAGCAAGTTCAGCGCGAACGTCGGCGCGGATCGCCTCTGCCTCCGGCGGCAACTCGATGCTGAGCACGCGACGGGCGCCGGCAATGGTCAGCTCCGCAACACGACGACGCCAAGATGCCGTGGAACCCAGCAGAATTCGCAAGGACTGCGCGCGGCGCAGGTACAGGTGCGCGTCATGCTCCCACGTGTAACCGATTCCGCCAAGCACCTGGATGCAGTCACGCGTGACGGAAAAGCCTGCCTCCAGGGCCGTGGCTCCGGCGACTGCTGCTGCGAGAGAAGCCTCTTCGGCACCGACGCCGTTCGCCGGTGTCAGCGCACGCGCAGCGTCCCAAGCGCAGACGCGCGCCTGCTCGGCAAGAGCGAGCATGCGGGCAGCCTTGTGCTTGACTCCCTGGAACTGGCCGATCGCGCGACCGAACTGCTGACGCACCTTCGCGTAGTCGGCCGAGGTCGTGACTGCCCAGTCGGCCAAGCCTGATGCCTCGGCCGCGAACAGTGTTGCGGCAATGTCGAGTACACGCTGGGTATCGATGGTGAGGATCTCGGAATCGGTGAGGACCAAACCATCGACGGTGACCTCGGAGTTACGACGCACGACGTCATAGCTGGCCAAGTCCGTGACCTCGAGACGATCGCGTTCGAGCAACACGAATCCGCTGTCGGTCGCGAGCAGGAACACGTCGCCGACATGACCGCCGAGAATGTGGCTGGACGTACCACTCAGAGTGGCGACACCACCGTCGCGTGTGATCTTCAGTGAACCCGGCTGCAGTGCAACAGCTCCGAGAGTACTGCCGTCCACGAGCGCCGGTAGCCCGCCGGTCACCCCGGCATCGCTGAGTACGGCGCTGACCACTACCGTCGGCAGGAACGGTCCGGGAACCATCGAGCGTCCCAGTTCCTCGACGACGATAGCGAGTTCGACCAATCCGTATCCGGCACCGCCGAATTCCTCGGCTACGTGCAGTCCGAGAAGTCCCTGCTCGGCAAGCCCGTTCCAGAGTTGGGGGCGGGTTTCGACCTTCGCCTCGACCGCTTCACGGATGACGGTGGGTGTTGCGTGACGCGCCGCCCAGCCCCGTACGGAGTCGCGGAGGTCACGATCTTCTTCACTCAATCCAATAGTCATGTCTACCTCGTCAATTCGACAGTGTCAGTACGGGTCAGATGCGTTCGATGATGGTGGCGGTCGAGAGAGCGCCACCGGCGCACATCGTGACCAGAGCCGTCGACTTGTTCGAGCGCTCGAGTTCGTGCAGCGCAGTGGTGATCAGACGAGCACCCGTCGAGCCGACGGGATGCCCGAGCGCGATCGCACCACCGTTGACGTTGACCTTGGACAGGTCGGCGCCGTGAACCTGCGCCCAGGAGAGCACGACGGATGCAAATGCTTCGTTGATTTCGACGAGATCGATGTCGTCCAAGGTCATTTTGGCCTTGTCGAGCACCATCTGGGTGGATTCGATAGGACCGTCGAGGTGGTAGAACGGGTCGGATCCGATCATGCCGGACGCGATGATCCGCGCGCGGGGCTTCAATCCCAGTTCCTGTGCGCGCTCTTCGCTCATCAGCAGTACCGCAGCGGCGCCATCACTGATCTGCGACGAGTTTCCGGCGGTATGGATGTGGCCCTCGATAACCGGCTCGAGCCCGGCGAGCGCTTCTGCCGTCGTCTCACGCAGTCCCCCGTCGCGAGTGACAGTGGCAATCTCACCAGTGGGCACGCCTTCCTTGTCCACCACCGGAGCCTTGACAGGAACGATCTCGCGGTCGAAGCGGCCTTCCGCCCAGGCCTGAGCTGCGCGGCGCTGCGACTCGAGACCGAAGGCGTCGACGTCGGCGCGCGTGATGCCGCGTTTTTCGGCGATGCGCTGCGCCGAGGTGAACTGATCACCCATGTCGATGGTCCAGTCGTCCGGGTACGGGTTCCCCGTTCCGGGCGCATTTGCCTGGCCCAGGAACACACGGCTCATGGCCTCGACGCCGCAACCGATACCGGCCGAGATCTGACCGGAGGAAATCAGGCCGGAGATCAAATGCACTGCCTGCTGGGCAGATCCACAGGCGCAGTCGATAGTGGTTGCCGCTGTGCTGTACGGCAATCCGGCGTGCAACCACGCCTGCCGCGTGACGTTGTTGGACTGCTCACCCGCCTGGGTGACACAGCCACCGATGATCTGTCCGATGTCTTCCGGTGCTACGCCTGCCCGCTCGAGAACGCCGAGCTGCGCTGCTCCCAGAATTTCGGCGGGGTGCAGTCCCGCCAGGGCGCCGCGACGACGGCCGATCGGTGTCCGAGCGGCCTCGACGATGACTGCATGACCCATGATGTTCGCTCCTTCGTGGAGTTTTCGGTCGGTGAGCTGGCTCACCGTTCAATTTTCTGTAATTTATTCTATTAATGATGTCAGGGCAATGTCCGGATTGACATCAACTCTGAACCCGTGCCGATCCAAAAATAGAATTGATTTCAATTTTGAAGACATGACGAACCCCCCGAGGAGGGGCGAGGTCACGTCAGTGTCGTGAGAGATTCACCAGAAGCAGGTCGCATCCCTTGCGGATGTCGTACTCCGCATCGGGGATGGAGATTCGACCGTTGAGGCACGATTGGATGACCCCGAACCACAGCTGCATCAGCAGACGCAGCCCGGTGTTGTCATCTTCGGTGGGGTTCTCGATCCCAGCCGCATCGAGGATGATCTGCCGGAATCCGCGATCGATCTTGCCCACGTCCGGCACCGTCGCGACGTTGGCGGTACTGGACGACTGCAGCATCGCAGTCGAGAGAGCCGGCCGACGCAGTAACCCGCGAGTGGCGCGAACCAATACCTCGTACACCGCATCCTGTGGATTGTCCGACTGAACCTGATGCCTGGCAAAGCTGGCACCGATCTGATCGATCTGCTCGACCATCACAGCGACGAAGAGGTGCGTCTTCGAGGGGAAATAGCGATAAAGAGTGCCGATGGCCACGCCCGCCCGCTTGGCGACCTCGTGCATCTGTACCCGTGAGAGTTCCTTCTCGGTCCCCAATTCGGCGGCCGCTTCCAGCATCCGCACATGGCGCGCCCGCTGCTCGTCCGAACTGGGCTCTGCAGCGTCCCTGACCTCGGCAATTCTCGGCAACGTCGCCCCCATCATCGATTCTGTGTCCCGGTCGCGAACGACCTCGCCAATTCTCTCATCTCGACCACCCATCTCGGCATATTGCCCGCTCAGTGGGACCTGGCATGGCCTTCTCTCGCCGTGCGGTATTCCGTGGACACCCCACCCTCTTGGAGTAAGGACGCAATGATGCAGGACTGGACCACCGAGTGCGACGTGTTGGTAGTCGGCTCCGGCGGCGGCGCGCTGACCGGCGCATACACCGCGGCAGCTCGAGGATTGACGACGATCGTCCTCGAGAAAACCGATCGCTTCGGCGGAACTTCCGCGTACTCGGGCGCATCCATCTGGCTGCCGGGAACCCAGGTACAGGAACGTGCGGGACTCCCCGACTCGACGGAGAACGCACGCACCTATCTACGCGCATTGCTCGGCGATTCCGAGTCCGAGCGCCAGAACGCCTATGTCGAGACCGCTCCCGATGTCGTCGCCCTACTCGAGCAGAACCCGCACATCGAATTCGAGTTCCGCGCGTTCCCCGACTACTACAAAGCCGAAGGCAGGATGGACACGGGACGCTCCATCAACCCACTGGATCTCGATCCCGCGGACATCGGTGAACTCGCCGGCAAGGTGCGTCCCGAACTCGACCAAGACCGCACCGGTCAAGGCCATGCGCCCGGCCCGATGATCGGTGGGCGCGCACTGATCGGCCGTCTGCTGGCCGCAGTCCAGAGCACGGGCAAGGCAGAACTTCGAACCGAATCCACTCTCACGTCCCTGATCGTCGAGGACGGACGAGTCGTCGGGGCCGAGGTCGAAACCGGCGGCGAAACCCAGCGAATCAAGGCGAACCGCGGTGTCCTGATGGCAGCGGGCGGCATCGAGGGCAACACCGAGATGCGTGAGCAGGCCGGCACCCCCGGCAAGGCGATCTGGAGTATGGGTCCCTTCGGCGCCAACACCGGCGATGCGATCTCTGCCGGTATCGCTGTCGGTGGCGCAACCGCTTTGCTCGATCAGGCGTGGTTCTGCCCCGGCGTCGAGCAGCCGGACGGCAGCGCCGCCTTCATGGTCGGCGTTCGCGGCGGACTTGTCGTCGACAACGCTGGTGAGCGCTACCTCAACGAGTCGCTTCCGTACGACCAGTTCGGGCGAGCGATGGATGCGCACGACGACAACGGCTCGGCCGTACCGTCGTTCATGATCTTCGACTCGCGCGAGGGTGGCGGGCTGCCCGCCATTTGTATCCCGAATACCGCACCCGCCAAGCATCTCGAAGCCGGGACGTGGGTCGCCGCCGATACGCTCGAAGAACTCGCCGCCAAGACCGGACTGCCGGCCGACGCGCTGCGCAGCACCGTCGAAAAGTTCAACGATGCGGCAAAACTGGGCGTAGACGAAGAGTTCCACCGCGGCGAAGACCCGTACGACGCGTTCTTCTGCCCACCCAACGGCGGCGCGAATGCGGCACTGACGGCCGTCGAGAACGGTCCGTTCTACGCAGCCCGCATCGTCCTCAGTGACCTCGGCACCAAGGGCGGATTGGTCACTGACGTCGACGGCCGTGTCCTGCGCGCCGACGGCAGCGCCATCGACGGTCTGTACGCCGCCGGCAACACGAGTGCTTCATTGAGCGGGCGTTTCTACCCCGGCCCCGGAGTTCCGCTCGGTACTGCCATGGTCTTCTCCTACCGAGCAGCCCAGGACATGGCGAAGTGACGCACTAGATCGTAGAGCAGCAGATGATGGGGCAGCCGAATGGAAATCGGTTGCCCCATTCTCCTTCTCACGGTGTCGCGATGTTGAAATTCGGGTCGAACACGTCCATGATGTCGGCGAAACGCGACAGAGTCGAGACATCGCCGTCGTACGTGACCTTCCCGCTGTCGAGAATGGCGGACGCTTTGCCTGGTTGGAGCAGAATTCCGGCAAGTAGCGCCTTCGGGCCGGTGAGAGTCAGTTGTGCGTCGGGAGCACGTCCGGAGCGGGCGTTCAGCACCGCTCGACGCACCCACATGTTCCAGTCCTGCTTGGTGTCGGCAAAACTGAAATTGACGGAAATGTCGACGTCATCGGCCTTTTCCGCAACGAGATGTACTCCCGCGTAGTCGAAGAGCAGATCGATCGGCATCGCCAGAATCGTGTCGGTGCTGTCGGTATTGACCTGACCGGCGCCGGTCACCCCGTTCCGCAGTTCCATCGCAGTGGCGAGGAAGATCGACCGATACTGCGGTACTTCCTGCTGATACCCGAGTTGTTCGTAGGCATCGGCTTGTAGATTCTTCGCCTCGTCGTCAGCCGGGTCGGCGAAGACCAGATGATGCAGAAGTTGTACAGCCCAACGATAGTCACCCGAGTCGAAGGCGTTGCGGCCCTCGGCAAGTATCTTGTCCCGCCCGATCAAGTCGACGTGCCGCTTGGCGTGATCTTCGGGCAACAACGGCAAGATCGTCGCAGGATCGCCGTCCCAGAAACCGAGTTCCTTGTGGAAAACCGCGCGCACGTTGTGGTGTAGTCCGCCATGGTAGTAACGGTTGTACCACTTCTGGCCGATGGCTTCCGGAAGTCGCACGACCTCTGCAGCTTCGAGCGGCGTGTAACCCTGGTTCGCGAATCGGAGCGCCTGGTCGTGGATGAACTTGTACATGTCTCGTTGCGATTCAAGGAATTCCACTACCGTGGCGTTCCCCCACACCGGCCACGTGTGCGGGCCGTGGTGCACTTCCACGTCGTCGCCCCACCGCACCAATGTCTCGTCCAGGTACCGCGCGAAATTTCGTGCATCTCGCGTGCGCGCACCACGGATCGTCTGGATGTTGTGCATCGAGTGATTGGCGTTCTCGGCACAGGTGAGTGCCTTGATGGCGGGAATCCAGATGTGCATCTCCTCCGGCGCCTCGGTGTCCGGGGCGTACAGGAACTCGAAGTCCCACCCACCGAGGTTGCGCACCTCACCGGTCTTGGTGATGCCGTCGGTGGGCGGGATGTAGGTCATGTGAATGTTCATGTTGTCGGCACCCGAACCCAGACCAACTGTCACCAGACCGCAATCACATTGCGGCAGAATCAAACCGAAGGTATACCCCATGCGTCGCGACATCGCATTGCCGGTGATGACGTTTTCACCGATCGCGAACTTGTTGAACGATTCGATGGTTCCGGGCGCGACGATCGGAATCTTGCCCGAAACCACGTCTGCCTCGTCGACGAGACCCTTGACTCCGGCGTAGTGGTCGAAATGCGTGTGGGTGTAGATGATCGCGACGACAGGCTTGGTGTTGCCCAGTTCACGACGGAACAACTCCAGGCCCGCCTTGGCGAGATCGGCACTGGTGGTGGTGTCGATGATGACGAGTCCGTCGGGAGCGTCGACGATGGTGAGGTTTACTGCGAACCTGACCTGGTACAGACCGTCGACCACCTTGTAGAGCCCACAGCGCCTCACCAACTGCGACTGCCTCCACAGACTCGGGTTTACCGTCTCCGGAGCCTGTTTGTCATCGCCGATGTATTCGAGCGGTTGACCGTCGTGGATCAAATCGCCGTTGTCGTTGAAGACCTGGTCGTTGTCCCACCCGGCGATGAATCCGCGGTCGGCATCGCCGAAATCTGCTCGGTCCGACATCGGATAGTCGTTAACTGCCGCGCGGTTGACCTCGACCGTGAACGGCGTTGCAGGCTTGGTCTCAGCACCCATGAGCACTTTCCTCCGATTCTCGTCTTCTCGCCCACGCAAGCACGCGACGCCATCGGACGTGACCTCACGCGGAACCCTCTGCAGCCAATCTGGTGGCCACACGGAATTCGCGCATCACCCGTCACAGGTGAGATGGCAACTGAACCCCCGGAGAGCAGGCAGATCACATCGAGCAGACCTCACTCGACGGAGGTCATTCGGCAGACGCTGCAGATCGAAGCTCCTCACACATCGCCCTGAAGGCACCGTCGTCTGCAGGATCCGTCGGCACCGCCAGAGCAATCCCGTCGCAGAGGCCCGCGTACTTCGAACTCAGCACGTCGGGGAGTTCCGCATAAGTGCATTGTGTGACCAAGATGTCGAGAACATCGTCGGTGAGGACGGCAGGTAACTGGGCCCAGTCACCTGCCCGCGCCATCACTGTCAGCTCCTCCCCGACCTCGGACAATCCGAGGACCTCCAGCGCGACTCGGTACGCCGGAGTGGAGTAGAGAAAGGCGAGTTCGCTGCGCGCCGCTTCTCGCTGCGCGATGATCGCGGCCCGATCTTTGCCGGTGATCGTCTTCGGAACGGCAATCAGTCTCGGCTTCCTCCCACCGCCCGTCAATGACGGAATGATCCTCTCCGCGAGCACCTTCGGATGCGAGCTGGTGGGGTGAGCCACAAATCCATCGGCGACGTCGCCCGCGAGGGAGCACATCCGAGAGTTCACTCCCCCGGTCCAGATCTCCGGAGCAGGAACACCGATCTGCCCCGGGCTGAAATAGGGTTGCAGCCTGTTGAAAGTGTAGTGCGAACCGGCATAGTCGAGTTTGCCGCCCGTTTGGAACACGCGAAATATCTCACGCACAACGCCGACGTAATCACGCAGTTGCGCAACAGGATCCGTCCACGGCATCGAATACCGTCCGACGATGTTACCCCGCACCTGCGTCGCAAGCCCCAATTGGAATCGTCCACCGGAGAAGTCCGCCAGATCCCACGCAGCCAAAGCCGTCACCATGGGACTGCGCGCAAATGCGACAACCATCGACGTCCGGACGGTGAGGGTGGTGCTGTGTTCGACGGCGAGTGCTGCCACCGCAAAAGGATCGCGGACGGTCTCGGAGATGTGCACCGTGTCGAAACCGAGTTTCTCGATGCGTTCGACGTGCTGAGCTACCTGCCGCAGCGGAGTGTCGGCAGGTAGCGAGGTCACCAATTCCATGTCAGCCCAACGGCTCCAGGCGAATCGACAACAGCCTTCCTTCGTTGGCGACCTTACGAGCGTGCTCGTTGAAGTCCGGTGCGGCGCAGACGAACAGCGTACGTCCGTCGGAGCCGCCGAGCCCGCACGCGAAGACACCGCTGTCGAAGGCAATTTCATCGATTATCTTGCCGGCGATCACATGAAGAACACGAGTTCCGAGTGCGTCGGCCACCCACATCGAATCGTCTCCGTCGATGCAGCATCCGTCGGGCGCAACGACGATCTGAGCGAGAGTGGTCTCCATCTCGGGTCCACCAGGTACCGGCCCGAACGACGCCCAATCACGGCGTTCGCTCAGGGAGCCGTCGGCCTGGACCGCAAACGCACTGATTCGATTTCCCAGCGTTTCGTCCACGAGCAGATCTCCGGTCGACGTCAGAGCCATACCGTTGGGGAAGTGGAGATCTCGCGCCACGACGTGTACCGATCCGTCCGGGTCGACGCGGAGGAGATCTGCCGTTTCGACGGGAGCCAGGTTCATCAGGTCGAACCCGAAGTTGCCTACGTACGCTCGTCCCTGCGCATCGAACAGCATGTCGTTGACGTTGGCACTGACGTACTCGGACAAGTCCGCGTGCACCACCAACTCGCCGTCGGATTCTCGCCGCAGAATCTTCTGGTCCCGCATGGAGACCACCAGCAATCTGCCGTCCGGAAGCCACCCCAGCCCCGACGGTTGCCCTGGAACCTCCGCCTCCACGCGTATGTCGGTCCCGTCCTCGCGGGCCGAAATCACCTGATAGGTATAGAAGTCCGACACCCAAACCCGGTTTTCGTGCCAGCGTGGGCATTCGAAGTAGGTATAACCCTCGAGAACTACCGCAACCTCTGGTGCCATCAGGCTCTCCCACGTCGGTGATTAAATGGTGTATTCACTCCATTCAATCATCGGTGCCCCGGTGGCGGTGTCCGATTCCCGACTACTCGCCGCGGTACACCTGGTCCAGCACGTCGAACGCGGATTCCCACCCGTCGTAGACGTTGCCGTCGCCCTTGAAACCCGGGACCCCGACCAGATGGAATGTCATCTCGGTCTTGTCGCCCCGATCTGCGAGCGTGACCGTGATTCGCGGCGCAGTATCCACCGAATCTCCTGGATTCCCCCAGGTGAAGACCAGTTTCTTCGGCTCGTCGACCTCGAGATAGGTTCCACCGGTGGGGAACTCGGCACCATTCTCGTCGTTGATCATCAGGTAGCGGTACGTTCCGCCAACTCTGGGATCGATCGTGACGTGCTCCCGCGGGCTGCTGACACCCTCAGGGTGCCACCAACGCGCCGCCTCGTCGGGATCGGTCCACGCTTGCCAGACAAGGTCGCGCGGCGCGTCGAAGACCCGGGTGATGGTGAATTCTGCAGTGGCATCGGCATTCTGGTCACTCATTGTCCTTCTCCTTCTTCGGTCGACGTTGTTTCAGCTCACGTAGACGCTCGTCGAGAAGATCGAAGCGTTCGTTCCAACCGCGCCGGTGTTCGTCGACCCAGGCGCTCGCGTCGTCGAGACCCTCTGCGCGAAGGGTGCATGTGCGCCATTGCGCGGTGGCGGTTCGTTCGATGAGACCGGCTCGCTCGAGCACCTTGAGATGCTGCGAGATGGCGGGTCTACTCATTTCGAACGGCTCGGCCAGCTCACCGACGGTCATCGAACCATCCGTCAGGCGAGAGAGCATTTCACGCCTCGTCGGGTCTGCCAGTGCGCTGAACACTGCATCGAGCCGGCCACTTCGCCCATCCATGTAAGCAACTCCTTAATTAAGGAATAACTTAAACATAGAACTCGGGATCGTGGCCGTCAACCCTTTCAACTCCAGGTGTACCGAAGTCGCTCGACGATTGTCGCCTCGTCCATCTGGGAGAACGTCTCCCGCTCGGCTCCCTTCACTGACACCAATGCTTCGACGATCGGTTCCCCGAAGATTTTCTTCGCCGCCGAGGAACAGCTGAAATTCTGCACGAGCGCGCCGACGTCGGTGGGGACTCGGGTCACCCCGCGCTCATCACGTTCCGCCTCTGTGAGAGTCGACGGGTTCACCACCATTTCCGGAGGCAATTGCGCGGAATTGTCGATACCGATATGCGAAAGACCCAGTATCGCAGCGGTGGCCAGGTACGGATTGGCCGACGGATCGACGAGTTTCAGTTCGGCGTTGGCGCCGTGTGGATTCGACGGCGACTCTGCGCAGAACCTCAGTGCGGCTTCCCGGTTCTCGAGCCCCCAACAGACGTAGGCGCCCGACCAATTGTCCGGCCGCAGCCTGATACCCGAAAGTGGAGAGGACGCAAAGACAACGGTGAATTCCGCCAGATGAGCGAGGACTCCACCCAAGGCGGAAGCTCCCGCATCCGTCATTCCGTGCTCCCGATTGCCACCGGAGAAAATTGGCCTACCATCTGCGGTCAACGAAAAATGTTGGTGCGCACCGTTCCCCGCACCACCAATAGCAGGGATCGGCGAGAACGAGGCCGTCCAGCCGTGAGCTCTGGCCGTACGGCTGATCAGTATCCGAGCCAAGACCACCAGATCAGCGGCCTGAACAGGAGCACTCGGAGCGATCGACATCTCGAATTGATCTACTCCGTACTCGGCATGGACTTGCTCGATATGCAGTTGTGCGCGTTCGGCATTGCGCAGGAGGTCCTTGAGGAAGTCTTCGCGACCGAGGACTGCGCCCAGACCGTAGGCCGACCACTCACCGCCGCACGCATCACCGAAAAGAGTGAACTCGATCTCGTGGCCCACCCGAGCGTCCAGTCCGTCGGCAGCAAGCCGCGCCACGACCGCGGCAAGCGCGGAACGAGTGCACACGGCGGCCGTCGAACCGTCTTGCTCGTGCAACGTCGCCGGTGCCCACGACACACCCCCGCCGAGATCGCGGAGGTCGGATCGGTCGATACGCAATCGGAGATCACCGACGACCGAGAAGGAATCGGTGAAGGCAATACGATCGTCGCTACAGAAGACGTTCCAGCTCGGTGAGACTCCCGCACCGACTTCCTCGAAGACACCGGTTCGAGCCGCGGGCATCACTTTCGCGCGAGCGACACCTGCCATGTCGACGATCGAGCCGATGGTCAGAGCCGGAACTTCCCTCATCCAAAGGCAAATACCCCACCCGGTGGCGCGCCAACCCGTCAGATCAGGTTGTCCTCCACCGGCAGCCCGAACGCCGCCCGGCCGTACAGCGCCAACGCGCGCTCGGGTTCGTTGGCAACGTGAACGCTGCCCGCATGAACGTCACGCCACGCACGCTCGATCGGGTTTCCGCGGGAGAGGGAGTTGCCGCCTGCCGTCTTGAACAGCATGTCGATCGCTTCCACCGAGCGTTCCGTCGCGCGAACCTGGTCACGACGCGCACGCAGCCTCATCGAGAGTGGGAGCTCCTGACCGGCGACCGCAAGTTCGTACATCTCCCGGATGTTGCGATCCATCTGCAGAATCGCAGCGTCGATCTCCGACGACGCACGTGCGACGGCGACCTGAGCGAACTGGTCCTCACTGAACCGTCCGCCACCCAGGCTCAGACGGACGCGCTCACGCATCACGTCCAGGTACCCCTCGTAACAACCGGCGACGATACCCACACACGGAGCAGCGACCGTCGAGGTGAAGATGCTCCCGAACGGAAGTTTGTACAGCGGACCAGGATTGACCGCTTGGCCGGGCCCGCTCAGTTGCGCGGTTTCGTAATTGCGCTTCAGGCGGTGCTCGGGAACGAACGCGTTCTTGACCACGATCTCGTTGCTCGCGGTGCCTCTCATTCCCACGACGTCCCAGACGTCGCGGATCTCGTAATCGGTGCGCGGCACCAGCACCGTCATGAAGTCGACGGGACGGCCGTCCACGCCGACCACCATCGCTCCCAGCAATGCCCAACTTGCGTGGTCACAGCCGGAGGAGAAACCCCACTGGCCCGATAGTTCGTACCCACCGTCCACCGCCGTCAGTCGTCCGACCGGTGCGTAGGCGGACGAGATGAGCGTCGTCTGGTCCTCTCCCCACACGTCGTCCTGCGCTCGGTCGTCGAAAAGCGCCAGATGCCACGGGTGCACTCCCACCACCGAGGCGACCCAACCGGTCGAGCCACAGGCGGCGGAGATGGCCCTGATGACTTCGTAGAAGTGGACCGGGTCGCTCTCGGCGCCTCCGTATCTCTTCGGCGCAAGCATGGAGAAGACACCGGCTTCGGACAGTTCCCGGATGGTCCGTTCGGAGATCTTGCGCGAATCGTCGACCTTCTGAGCACGGGCCGCGATCTTCGGAAGCAGATCACGGACGGTACTCAGAACCTTGTTGACCATGGGAGACACTCCTCGCACCGAACCGTGAGGGAGCGGATCGGCAGATAGACATAACGGCTGCCTCGCCACGATATGTCGGTCGCGCGTTCCGGTGATCGGAAGTCCCGAAGGCCGGGACGAGCCGCCGGATCCTCGCGCTCTCCGCTGGTCCCGGCCAGTGAGACGAGGCCCCAGAGGCAATTCACGCTCCCCTAGCGTCGGGCGTCGACACTGACCCTGGAAAGGACGGGACTCATCGTGACGATCAATCAGTCCGACAACGACGAAGTTCGCGAGATCCAAGCTGGAACCGCGCCTACTCGCTTTGCACGTGGATGGCACTGCATTGGGCTCACGGAGTCCTTCAAGGACGGCCAGCCGCACTCCATCGAGGCGTTCGGCACCAAGCTCGTCGTCTTCGCCGACAGTGAAGGCAACGTCAAGATCCTCGACGCGTACTGCCGTCACATGGGTGGCGACCTGAGCCAGGGCACCATCAAGGGCGACGCCATTGCCTGTCCGTTCCACGATTGGCGCTGGGGCGGCAACGGCAAGTGCCAGAAGATTCCGTACGCACGCCGCGTTCCCCCGCTGGCCAAGACGCGCGCATGGCAGACGCTCGACCAGGACGGCATGCTCTTCGTCTGGCACGACCCCGAGGGCAACCCGCCGACCGACGACGTAGCCATCCCCCGCATCGAAGGCGCGCTCAGCGACGAGTGGAGCGACTGGGTCTGGTACACCACGACCGTCGACACGAACTGCCGTGAAATCGTCGACAACATCGTCGACATGGCCCACTTCTTCTACGTCCACTACTCGTTCCCGACGTACTTCAAGAACGTCTTCGAAGGCCACGCCGCAACGCAGTACATGCGCGGCGTCGCTCGCTCGGACATGCGTCCCCACGCGGCAGGCACCCCGAAGATGGTGGGAAGCAACTCGGTTGCGACGTACTTCGGTCCTTCCTTCATGGTCGACGACCTGACCTACGAGTACGAGGACTACAACGTCGAGTCCGTGCTCATCAACTGCCACTACCCGGTCAGCGCAGACAAGTTCGTGCTCCAGTACGGCATCATCGTCAAGAAGTCGGATCGTTTCCAGGGCGAAGCCGCCGACGCGATGGCCGCGAACTTCGGCACGTTCATCGCCAAGGGATTCGAGCAGGACGTCGAGATCTGGAAGAACAAGACTCGCATCGAGAATCCGCTCCTGTGCGAAGAAGACGGCCCGGTCTACCAGCTCCGTCGCTGGTACGAACAGTTCTACGTCGACGTCGCGGACATCGCTCCCGAGATGACCGAGCGCTTCGAATTCGAACTCGACACCGCGCGACCCGTCGCCGCCTGGCAGAAGGAAGTCGAAGACAACCTCGCTGCGAAGAAGGCAGACGAAGATGCAGCCTCTTCAGTGCGCTGAGTGCAAGGCGCAGGTCCTGGTCCAGAAGAACAGTTGGGAACACACCACCGTTCAGTGGAGTGACCAGGCCCGCGCCCAGTGCCTCGAAATCGCCGACGACCGTGAATTCGGGCAACGTGAGGGACGACCCGGTGCTCCCCGCAAGGAGTGCGGCGCCTTGATCGCGTCGATCGTGAACGCTGCAACAGCGGGCGAGCTCGAGATTCTCAACGACGAGCCGGTGCCCAAGCCGATCGTCGACGACAGCGAACCCGTACCGGCTCCGTTTCACTAGTCAAGCCAACATCTTTCGAAGAAGGTAGTAATGATCGATCCTCAGTACTACGGCCCGTGGGCAGTCATCGCCGGCGGTTCCGAAGGTGTCGGCGCGGGGTTCGCCGACGAGCTCAGCAAGATCGGCATCAACCTCGTTCTCATCGCCCGCAAGCCGGGCCCACTCGAGGAGACCGCAGCCAAGGCACGCGCCAACGGCGTCGAAGTACGCACTCTCGCATTGGATCTGCTGGTTCCCGACGCGCTCGATCAGATCAAGGCGGTCACCGACGACGTCGAGGTCGGCCTGCTCATCTTCAACGCCGGCGCCAACAGCTACGGCCACGAGTTCGTGACCGGTGATCTGACCGGATTTGCCGGAGTCATCGAGCTGAACATCAACAAGCAGCTCGAACTCTCACACCACTTCGGCGGTCTGATGAAGGATCGCGGACGCGGCGGCATCATGCTGCTCGGTTCGCTGGCCGGATTCATGGGCTCCGAGCACCAGAGCATCTACGCGGCGTCCAAAGCATTCGGTCGCATCTTCGCCGAAAGCCTGTGGCTCGAACTCCAGCCGTACGGCGTTCACGTCGTCGAGTTCATTCTCGGTGTCACTCGCACACCGGCCATGATTCGCGCCGGCCTCAACTTCGACATCCCGGGCATGAACGTCGCCGAGCCCGAAGATGTTGCACGCGAAGGTCTCGAACACCTTGCCGACGGCCCGATCTGGGTTGCTGCAGGAAACTACGAAGGCGCCAAGAAGCGCAGCGGCTTCCCCCGAGACAAGATGGTCAAGGGCGCTGCCGAAGCGATGCGCAAGCTGCTGAACCGCTGACATCTGCTGTGCGCCTTTATTAACCCCCCGACGTTAAGAAAGGCGCACAGCATGAGCGTCGACATCACCACCCTTCTCGACGAACGTGAGATCACCCGCTCCATCTTCGAGTTCGCCCGAGCCATGGATGCGCGGGACTGGGATGAACTCCACCGGATCATGACGCCGGACGCTACGGCGGAACTGGGAACCGGAACTCTGTGCGGACCTGCCGAGGTAGTGGCTTCCATCCGCTCGTTCCTCGACGAGTGCGGTCCGACCCAACATCTGATCGGCAACGTGCTGGTCGAGGTGGTCGGCGATCTCGCCACCAGCCGCTCCTACGTCAGTGACATGCACGTGGGCACCGGGAGCAAAGCTCACCTGAACTTCTTCACGCTCGGCGACTACCACGATTCGTGGTCGCGAATCGACGGAACGTGGCGAATGACGCACCGCACCAAGCATTCACACGCCAGTCAGGGATCCATCGAGGTTCTGGGAGCCGGCCCCAACGGTTGGCGGAGCTGACTCAGCTCAACACCGACGAACGGCCGGTCGCGAGTGGACTCTTGCTGGTGAGTCCGCCGTCGACCACCAGGGTCTGCCCCGTCATGTAGCGAGATTCATCCGACGCCAGGTAGACCATGGCGTGTGCGATGTCTTCGGGTTCGCCGAGGTAAGGCAGGGCGTTGGCCTGCTTCATGCCTTCGATGACGTCAGCAGGGATGTTGTCCACGAGTGCGGGTGTCATGATCGCACCCGGCGCTACGGCGTTGCACCGAACACCGTTTGCTCCGTACTGAACTGCAATGTATTGAGTCAACCGGATGACCGCCGCCTTGGCAGACCCGTAGGCCGACTGCAGGGAGTCTCCGATCAATCCACCGACCGAGGCCGTGTTGACGATCGACCCTCCGCCGCCGCTGTTCATGTGCGGAATGGCAAGGCGTGAAGCGACGACAGTGCTGCGCACGTTGAGGGACATCACGCGATCCCACTCGTCCAGGTCCATCCGGAGCAGGTCGAGATCTTTGCGCGGATTGCTACCGCCCACGTGATTGCACAAGACGTTGATGCCGCCGAATTCGGCGACCGCCTTTTCGATCATCGCGGCCAGGGAGCCCTCGTTCATGACGTCGACGCCGAAACCCAGTGCAGTGCCACCGGTCTCGCGAATCGCCACCGCCGCTTCCTCTGCTCGCGCCGGATCGAGGTCGGCAACCAGCACCGCGGCGCCTTCTGCCGCCATGAGTTGTGCTGCGGCACGCCCGATTCCACTGGCGGCGCCGGTGATCACTACCTTCTTGCCTTCGAGCCTGTTCATATCTGTTCCCTTCGCGGACAATCGCCATACCCGGATCTCACGTGCCCGGAATTGACAGCTGGGCGATTACCCGATCACTACCAGTGAACGCAGGATCGACAGCCGCGTCCAACTTTCTTGAATGAACTCACAAGTACGTGACCATGGCCCGCGCACCTGCTACACCGCCGAAATCGAGTGGCGACGGCAGGATCGACTGTGCTGAAGTGGCACTATGCAGAATTCTGTTCGACCGCTGTCCATCAACGACCTCGACCGTGCCGCCGAGGTTCTCGGCGAGGCGTTTGCCGACTACCCCTGGACGAACTGGTGCGTCGCCGAAGACTCCCACGTGGAACGCGTCGCGGCTCTGCAACGGATCTACCTCGAACACCTGGCACTACCGTTCGGGCGTTCCTACATCGACGATTCCGGCAACGGCGTCATCGCAGTCCTGCCGCCCGACGCCCCGGAGCCAGATGAAGCGACCGTCGAGAAGATCGTCGAACTGCACGGAGATCGGTTCGAGCGCGTTCTTCAGGCTGACGAACAACTGTCTGCGCTTCCCGTCCCCGACAACGCATGGTCGTTGGCAACGATCGGTACGACGCTGCGCTCACGCGGAACCGGATTGGGTTCTGCGCTACTGAAACATGCTTTGGCGGAGCTGGATCGAACTGAACAGGATTGCTGGCTCGATACGTCAACCGAACGAAATCTACCGCTGTACCAACGGTTCGGTTTCACGATCGTCGGCCAGGCCGCGCTCCCCGACGGACCAGATGTCTGGCGGATGCATCGACTTCAGGGCTGATTGTTCGACTTCAGCACTCGCCGAATCATTTTCGACAAGGACGCGTATTGGGTGATCGTGTTGACTGCGATCCACCTCGACACCGGCCAGGTCCTGGTCCACGAGAAAACCCCGACCGACAGCAGTTGATCCTCGTCGAGAGTTTCCACGTATCGACGCAGCGCTGCGACAGCCGCGCGCAAACGATCCCGAAGCTCTCGAACCGAGGTACCTGCACTCGCCTCGACCACCGACTGATTCAGCGCGGGTGTTTGCGTCCACTTGTAACCCGCCGCCGGCGTCTGCGGGGTCTCGTCTCGCAGTCCGGCACCTATCCACTCTACGACGGCCTCTGCCCACCAGACACGCACAGCGAGTACGTCGTGCACCGTCCACGCATCGACGGCAACGACGTCGAAAACATCGGCCTCGGCGGCGCTCTCGAGTAACGCGTCGAGTTTCGAATACGCCGTGTCCAGCTCACTCGCCAGTTCCTCGCGTGACAAGGTCTGCGCCACAATGCCTCCGAACTTTCGTCAAAAATGGAAGAAGCGGAGCCATCGAATCCGATGACCCCGCGTTCAACCTAACGTCTACCGAAGCTAGTTCAGTTCTCCCATGAACCTGTTGACGTTCTCGGCGATCTCCTTCGACTTGGTGTGGTGCAGGTAGTGATCTCCGTCCAGCAAGACCAATTCACCATGATCGACCGATGCTGCCTGTCCTTCGTGCAGCGCAGTCCAGCCCTCGACTTCTGAGTTCTGCACGGCGAACAACAGAATCGGAAGATCAGCCGGGAATGTCCTGCCGATTGCTTCTGCGAAGTTGCTGGAAAGATGATCCATCTCGTTGAGATAGGTGTCGCTGAAGTTGTTCTTCGCAGTCAACTGTCGCATCTCGTCCTTTGCTGCGGCGTCGAGGTACTCGTCCGAGGTTTCACCGCCGACGAACTTGGAGAGCAATTCCGCCAAGCCCAATTGCCTTCCAACTCGGAGTGCTTCGATCGGGAATTTGGTATCCATATTCGGCTGACCCGGAACACTACTGTCGATTCCCACGAAAGCGGTGACCTCGTCGCGGTACTTCGCCGTGTAGTCCAGTGCATAGACACCGGTGATCGAGTGACCCATGAGGATGTATTGGTCGATCCCCAGAGACTGCACAGCCTCGTGTACCTCCTCGACGATGTTCGCCGTCGTGCGATCCTTGTCCGTTCCGTCGCTGTGCCCGTATCCGAAGGGCTCGATCGTGACTACGCGGTAGTCAGGTGCCAGCTCGTTGACGAGCGGCGTGAAGTCGAGAATCGGTGCAGACGTTCCGAATCCGGGCAGCAGAACGATGGTCTGATCGCCGTTGCCGCGGATCGAGTAGCTCATGTTCTTTCCGTCTACGGACACGAACTGGTTGCCGGTTTCCCCGGTCGGAACGCTCGCCTTGGCGGAGCCGACATCGAATACGAGCGCTATCGATACCAGCACAACCAGAACTACGGACACCGACGCAAGAACCTTCAGTGCAACGGTACGAATCTTCTTCATTCTCATCCTCATCTTTTCGGGCGTCGATACGGCTAGGAAAGGCTCGACATCGAGGCCACACTGGTCTCGTCGAGCACACGCAACACGTTGTTGCCCATCAGCTTTGCCAAGTCCTCCGCAGGCCAACCGCGTTCCGCCAGACGGTCTATCAACACCGCGAAACCGGATACGTCCTGCATACCGTCCGGAAAGTCGTCGAATCCATCGTAGTCACTACCCAAACCGATGTGGTCGATGCCCGCGACGTCTCGGGCATGCTCGACATGATCGGCCAGATGGTCCACCGTCATCGCCGGCCGTGGGCCGACCCGCCCGCCTTTGAACCACTCGTTGTACTCGGCAGAAAGGAACATAGGCACAAAGGCGATCATGATGACCCCGCCGTTTGCCGCGAGCAGCCGCATGACGTCGTCGGGAACGTTGCGGGGGTGACCGCACAGCTGAGAGCAGGACGAATGGCTGAAGATCACCGGTGCCGACGACGTCTCGACGGCATCTCTCATCGTTTCCACCGAGACGTGCGACAGGTCGACGAGCACGCCGAGCCGGTTCATTTCGCGCACGATCTCGCGACCGAAGTCGGTCAGCCCGCCGTGCACTCGGGTGTCCGTCGCGGAGTCCGCCCACCCGGTGTTGTCGTTGTGCGTCAGCGTCATGTACCGAAGACCAAGGCGCGCCATCATTCTCAGGACGCCGAGCGAACTGCCGATGCTGTGACCGCCCTCTGCGCCTAACAATGACGCAACCTTGCCCTCGCTCCAGATGCGACGCACGTCGTCACCTGTACGCGCGAATTCGAAAGTATCCGGGTACCGCTCGATCAACCGGTACACGAAGTCGATCTGTTCGAGTGTGTACTGAACAGCCTCGGCCTCCGTCCGGTCACACGGGGTGTAAACCGACCAGAACTGCGCACCGACGCCACCGCGACCGAGTTTGTCGATGTCGGTTTGGAAGATGGAATCCTTCTCGAGATTCTCCACCGAGTAGTCGGCAGTCTCGCGAGCTGTCCATGCGAGATCGTTGTGGCCGTCGATGACCGGTGCAAGGCCGTAAGCATCCAGTGCCGCTGGGTGATTCACGTCCGGGAAAGGAGCGAGAGGTTTCAACATGAGTTTTCCTCGGGAAAGTAGTGCGGGCAGGTCGAGGGCCCTCATCGCCCTCGACCTGCCCGAGATTTCATTCAGCGGAGAGAATCATCTCGCCGCGACTAGTCGGAAATCTTCTTGAAAAGCCTTGTCATGTACAGATATTCCTCGCCATCGATCGTGAGATGAGCCATCTCACCCGAAGCGCTCTCGTTACTGATCGAGAACCGGGAAGCGGACAGAGGCACGACCTTGGTGGGCGGGGCGGGCGGCTCGCCGTCGATCTCGATCTTGGCGAAGTTCTGCACCTGGAATCCGCCGTCGTCGCCACGCGTGAGTTCGATGCGAACGGTTGTCGATTCATAGGTTCCGAGAATGTGCGACAGGTCGATGTCTTCTGCATTCGGCTCGGACTTCGGCTCCGGCAGAACGAGATCGAGCTCCTGCGCGATCTCCTTCTCGATGTCGTGGGCCAGGGCACCGCCGCCACGCGAGTTGGTGACTACGGCCATGGCGAGACCGAGCTCGGGGAAGGTGTGAAAACGAGTGATCTGACCGATCGTCGCACCGCCATGCTGCGCGGACGTCACACCGCCCCAGTCGGACAGGATCCAGCCGAGACCCCAGGCCTGATCGACGCTCGAGACCGCGGTCAGGTCGAATTGCGGAGTGCGCATCAGGCGCGCGGACTCTTCGGACAGAATGCGCTCACCCGTCAGAGCCAGGCCGTCTCGCATGTGTGCAGCACCGAATGTCAGCAGAGAGCTGACGGATCCGGTGATGATGCCGGCCGGACCGATACCGCGCGGAAGCAGCCACTGCTTGGTCGGAACCACCTTGTCCGGCGACGTCCGATCCGGGTTGGCCACATGGCCGACGGCGGTGCGGTACAGAGGGGCGTCCTTGGCCTTGGTGATGATGTGCGTCAATCCGAGTGGCTTCCAGAGGTATTCGACCAACGCCTCGTCCCACGTCATCTCACGAAGAACCTCGACGATACGGCCGGCCACGGCGAAACCCGCGTTGCTGTAACTCAGATGTCCGCCGGGCTCGGTGACGCTGATCGCGGTCGCGAGTTCGTCGACGTACTTCTCGACGCAGTCGTCGCCGTCACCAGTGTCGTTGAACAGGTCTCCGTCGATACCGCTTGTGTGCGTGAGCAACTGGCGAATCGTGATTTCCTTCGTGTTGGAAGGATCCGCGATCGTGAACTCCGGAAGCACCTCCACCACCAAGGTGTCCAGCGTCAGCTTGCCCTCGTCGACGAGCTGCATGATCAGCGTCGTCGTCCAGATCTTGCTCGCGGATCCGAACTGGAACAGGGTGTCGGCATCGACGTCGACTCGTGTGTTCAGGCTCGTCACTCCGGTGGTGATGACACGGATATCCGCTGCGCCGTCTTCGCCCAGCGCGATCACACCGACCTGCGCGCCCGGTACCGAATGCTTGGCTGCCAGTTCGTCGAGGCGTTCCTGCCACTTCGGGGCGACAAGTAGGTCCTTGGGCAAGTCGGTCACAGGTCGAACTCCTTCGATCATGGAAGCCAGTGGCGTAGATGGCGTTACTGCGATCCGCTCAGGTCTCACTCGTCGGGAGGTGAGGTTGCGGAAGCAATAGCCGTCCACCCATGATCTCAGTGTGCTCGCAGTCACGTCCTGGTCGATTGCACCGAAGTTGCACCCGAAAATGGTGCGATCGGACGAGCCTGTGTTCAGGATTCGCCATTCGAAACGATCAGCGCTCGAAGGTTCCTTCCAAGCGATTGCGTGAACCCGGATGGATCAAGCGCGCCGCACTGACCAACCCGTTGGCCGACCAGGTGCGGCGGCGAATCAGTAGGCACGGTTCCCCTCGATCGATGCGGAGCAGCTCGCATTCGTCCGGGCTCCCCAACACCGCTTCCACGACATGCTCGCCGCGAACCAGAGGCGCAACGTCACTCAAGTAGTTGTTGGGGGTGATCGCGGTGAAGTCCTGGCGCAGATAGTCGGGCGCCTCGTTCGGATTCACGAATCGGTCTTCCACCTGAATCGGAGTTTCGTCCTCGAAGTGCACCATCAGCGAATGGAACACCCGTTTGCCCACCGATTCACGAAGAAACGTCTGCCCGTGGTCGGTTTCTTCCTCACGAACGAAGACGACCTCGGTTCGATGACGGTGGCCGCGGCGCTGAATCTCGTCGGCGATGTTCTTGACTTCGAACAGCGGGGACGCGGTCTTGGTGGCGGCGACAAAAGTACCGACCCCCATCATCCGCACGATCAGACCGTCGCTGGTGAGTTCACGAAGCGCTCGATTGATGGTCATACGTGACAATCCCAGCGCACTCACCAGTTGGTTTTCCGAAGGCAGCTGATCGCCTTCGGTCCACCGACCCGAGTTGATCTGCGAGACCACGAGGTTCTTGACCCGTTCGTAGGCAGGGGCGGACTCGCCGCCTGCCTCGTTGAACAGCACGGCGAGTTCTGCGTCCACTTCGGCAATCGCCATCGCCACCACCCGTTCCTCGAAAACCACCGAGTCGGTTCTCCCGTTCGGCCTCCGAAGTCTATCCGCCTCGTGCACCTTTCCGATCCATCCGCGAGCGTCCGCGCCGGACCTAACCCACCATGCGCCGCAATTGGCTCGTCGCAACCGAAAGCGCAGCAAGATCGTGCTGCCCGGATGCCTCGATCTCGGCGAGAGCGAGAGTGGACCTCTCGATTCTCGACGCATTCCTCTCTTCCCACCGGGAGAGTTTTTCCGCTGTCGAGTCACCTGCTTGCGCGTCGGCCAAGACGTCGAGGGTCAATGCCCGCACCGTCGAGTACAACTCGTCACGCAACGACAACCTGGCCAGCGCGTTCCATTTTCCGTCCTTGCTCAATGCCGACACTCGATTGAGCATCGGGACGAGCCCAACGTGTTCACCCAGCCGGAAGTAAAGTTCGCCGGTCTCCGCGATTGTGCGATCGGCGAGGTCCGCGATCTCCACCACGTCCAGCAGCCCGAACTGGTCGAGCAGGATCTCCACTCGCCTGACCAGGTTCTCCGGCGCGCCCTTGTCCGTGATGAGGACAGTTCGCGCAGCCAGGTTCCGCTGATCTGCACCTACCAGCCAGCCATCGAGTTCGGCCGATGCCTCGGCGATGCGATCACCGAACCGGCTGATCTCGGCCCCGACCGCCAGCGGTTGAGGCCGACGCGTCAGCATCCACCGTGACGCGCGGTCGAGCAGTCGTCTGGTGAGCAGGATCAACTCGTCGGATACGGCTGTCGAGATCGAGGCTTCGCTGATGTCGCGCCACAACTCCCACAGACCGAACACTTCGGACACCACGGTGAAGGCGCGTACTGCGTCCTCCGGATCAGCGCCGACCTCTTCACCGAGGCGATACACATAGGTGATGCCTCCCCGATCGATGACGTTGTTCGTCAGCACCGTCGCGACGATCTCGCGTCGCAGGGGGTGCCGGTCGAGGGCATCGCCCCCTGCATCTCGAACGCCCTCCGGAAAGTAGTTCAGCAGCGCCTTGCGGTAGATCTGGTTGTCGATCGAGCTTCCCGCCAACAGAGTGGATTTCAGATCGAGTTTGACGTGGGCCATCAATGTGGCGAGTTCCGGCGACGTCAGTCCCGTTCCCGTCTTCTCGGCCGCAGCGAACTGTTTCTTGGTCGGAAACCCTTCGATGACGCGGTCGACGATTCCGCGAACCTCGAGGCTCGAAATCACTCTGCCGTGCACACCGATCATCGCCCCCGCATCCGCGCGCGTGGTGCCCATCAGCTCGTTCTGTGAACGGTTGTCTGCAAGAACGAGTTCTGCGACCTGATCGGTCAGCGATTCGAGTAGCGCAACGCGATGTGAGTCCGCGACGACGCCTGAACTGATCAGGGAGTCGAGAAGGATCTTGATGTTCACCTCGTGATCTGAGCAATCGACTCCGGCCGAATTGTCGAGGGCGTCGGTGTTGATCCGCCCGCCGCCGCGTGCGTACTCGATCCGTCCGGCCTGGGTGAGGCCGAGGTTGCCTCCTTCGCCGATCACTCGCGCACGCACTTCGTTGCCGTTCACCCGAACGGCATCGTTGCTCTTGTCGCCGACTTCGAGATCGGACTCGGCGGAGGCCTTGACGTACGTTCCGATGCCGCCGTTCCACAACAGATCTGCCGGGGACCGCAGAATCGCCCGAACCAGTTGCGGTGGAGTCAGTTCGGTGACGTCGTCCTCGAGGCCCAGTGCCTGTCGCATCTCGTCACTGATCGGAACGCGCTTCGCCGAGCGCTCCCACACTCCGCCGCCGGCACTGATCAAGGTCGGGTCGTAGTCGGCCCACGACGATCGTGGGAGCGTGAAGAGACGTGATCGCTCGTCGTACGAGCTCTGCGCTGCCGGGTTCGGGTCGACGAACACATGCCGATGATCGAACGCCGCGATCAGGCGAATGTGATTGCTGCACAACATTCCGTTACCGAAGACGTCACCGCTCATGTCTCCGATCCCCACCGCGGTGAAGTCGTCGTGCTGGGTATCGACGCCGAGCTCCCGGAAGTGCCGCTTGACACTTTCCCAGGCGCCCTTCGCCGTGATACCCATGGCTTTGTGGTCGTAGCCGACCGATCCGCCGGAGGCGAAGGCGTCGCCGAGCCAGAATCCGTACTCCGCAGCAACTTCGTTCGCGATGTCGGAGAACTTTGCAGTGCCCTTGTCCGCGGCGACAACAAGATATGTGTCGTCTCCGTCGTGGCGAACGACCCGTCGCGCTGCGACAACGGCGCCGCTCTGCTTGTCGACGTTGTCGGTCAGGTCAAGTAGCCCGCGAATGAAGGATCGGTAGCAATCGATTCCGGCCGCCAATGCAGCTTCCCGGTCTGCGTCTGCACCCAGACCCGGAACCGGCGGACGTTTGACGACAAATCCGCCCTTCGCGCCGACAGGCACGATGACCGCGTTCTTGACTGCCTGCGCCTTCACCAGTCCCAGTACCTCGGTGCGGAAGTCCTCTTTCCGATCCGACCAGCGCAGGCCGCCGCGAGCGACCGTACCGAAGCGAAGGTGCACACCTGCGACATCTGGTGAGTACACGAATATCTCGAACTTCGGACGAGGGAAAGGCAATACGGACAGCTGCTCCGAATCGAACTTCAGCGAGAGTGCGCCGAGCGATGCGGTGCCGTACACGAAGTAGTTGGTACGCAACGTGTTACAGACCAGTTCCGACATCGCGCGCAAGATCCGATCAGCGTCCAGTCCTTGCACTTGTGCCACAGCCGTATCCACCGCCGCTGCTGCGCGTGCGCCCCGATCACCGTCGACGGCGTCAGGATCGAAACGACTCTCGAACAATTCACACAGACCGCCGGCGATCTCGGGATGATCGGCAAGTACCTCGGCGACACGACTGTTGCTGTACGGAAATCCTGCTTGCTGCAAGAACTCCGCGTATGCCCGCAGCACCACAACCTGTTTCCAACCGAGTCCCGCGATCGCGACCAATTCGTTGAACGAGTCCGGCTCGGCGTCGCCGCGTCGAACCGCGGCAAATGTCGCAGCGAAGCGCGCGGCAAAGTCGTCGAAGCCGTCGACAGGAGCATTCGGATAGTCGAGCGTGAACTCGTAGATCCAGGCCTGTTCCGACCCCACCGGGACGAGCTCGTACGGACGCTCGTCGACCACGTCGACACCCAGGCTCTGCAATACCGGCAGCACCTCGCCCAGCGAGAGCGGGTCACCCGATACGTACAGCCCGAGTCTGTGAGTACCGGGTCCGTCGACAGATCGGGCCAACCGTGGGCTCACCTCTCCGAGTTCGAGGCCATCGAATACCGCCATGTCCTCGGCAGCGCGGACGGCATCGAAATCCTGCTTGTATGCCACCGGAACTCGCTCGGCGAACCGAGCACGCCTGCGCCGCTCGTCGTAGTGCGAAGCATCCAGAACGAATCGCTCGTCCCACGTCAAGCACGCGTCGACGACGAGGTCCCGAATCTCCCGCGCTTGTCGCGCCGATGCGAAATTCGCGCCGCTGCCGACTGTGGCCGTGAAATGCACGACGGCCAGGGCAGATTCCGAGACTCGACTGGAGAATTCGATATTGCGGGCACCGAGCGCGTCGGCGAGTACCGACTCGGCCGTTGTTCTGATCGTCGTACTGAACTTCTCGCGCGGAACGAAGAGCAACGCCGACAACTCTTGATCCCGCCCAGCCGCAGGAGAACATCCCACCGGTTGCAAGAACAGATGGATCGACGTGCGGCCGTCCACGGAAGTGAGTTCGTCCAGCGCGTCCGCGATTCGGGCCGGCTCGGCTGCGAACAGCACTGTGATCGGGATCGACTGGATTACTGCCAGCATCGATTGTCCGACAAACGAATCGACGGTGGATCCGGAGGCATCGAAGATGTCTGCGACACGTCCGCGCACGAGCGGGGTTCGCCGAACATCCGCGACAAGGCCGGTCGCGGTCAAGGACCCGATGAACCGGTACGCACGGTCACCGACGGACACATCGATCTCGGTGGCGTAGGCGGAGCCACCGAACCCTCGCCCGAGAGTCATCACCCCGACCGAGAGGGGCGCCGCTTTCGAATCCGAGGAGCCGGTTGGATCGGGGAGCACGCCGAGAGTCTTCGTCTCCTCGCCGTCGATTGTCTTCGCACCGCCGACGACGCTGAAGTTTCCGGCGCTGCACCACCGGAGGAAGTCAGCCTCTTCTGCGTAGCCATCCGAGTCCAGTTGCTCGCACGCCTCGTCGACGAGATCCCGCAGGGATAAGGAATCGCGGAAGGCATGCGCGATTCGGTCGAGGATTCCGTCGACGTCCTCCGCGATCACCTGAGCCTGCTCGTCCGAACAATGTGCGGGTAGCCCGATGTGGATCCATGATTCGGTGCGCTCACCAAACCGGGCACCTTCGATGCTGTGCGCCGGTTGCACGACTGTGCCAAGCACAGGGTGCACCACGAATTCCGGTTCCATGCGAGCACGGGCGAGCGTCGCCAGGACCGCTTCGACGAGCTGCGGCATGTCGTCGCCGACGTATTGAATCGCCGGGCCATCACCCAACTCCCCGGCCGGCGCGAGTCGCGAGATCGACGAATTATGTCCTCGCCGACGCGAAAGGTCCATGTGCGCGGCGACGATCGCAAGCTTGCGGTCTTCGGCAAGCGCAGCGTATCGATCCGCAGACAAGCCCTCGAAATACGTACTGGACACCCTCCTCACATTCTCGGAGTCCGGTGTCGTGTCGACTGAAACGAGGCTCATGTCAGCACCTTCCGCCGAAAGCCACGCTGCTTCCGACTGGTAGAGGATTCGATCCGCGATCAACTTGTCTATACAGGCTTAGACAAGTTGATCATTGCAGAACGTGAGCCGCGACACAACAGCTACACCCCTGGACAAATTCGCCACCCTCGGCCATAGTCAGTTCATGCCGACTAGTGGCAATTAGATTCCATTAGATGAAATTTGTTGAACACCTCGCTTCGAAGGAGCCCCCGTGACCACCCAGACCGCGCCCGACATCGACAACGTTGATCTCGTAGAGTTCCGCAGCACCGTCCGAGCCTTCGCCAACGCCGAGATTCACCCCGGTGCGGCCGCACGCGACGAGTCCAAAGAGTTCCCGGCGCAGCTGGTCAAGCGCCTCGGACAGCAGGACCTCATGGGCATTTCCGTGCCGGAGGAATTCGGCGGACTGGGTCTGTCGACACGAACCCAACTGGTCGCCATCGAGGAGGTTGCACGCACCGACGCCGCTCTGGCGTCGATCTACACCGCGCACTACCTGGGCCTCGAGCCGATTCTCGTCGGCGGTTCCGAAGAGCAGAAGCATCGCTGGTTGCCCCAGTTGGCTTCAGGCGAACTGCTGGCAGGCTTCGCACTCACCGAACCCGACGCCGGATCAGACATCGCGTCGATGCGTACCGTCGCCCGACGCGAGGACGACGGCTGGCATCTCTCCGGGTCCAAGACGTACATCTCCAACGCGAAGGAAGCCGACCTGGTCGTACTCTTCGCCAAGACTGACCCGAGCGCAGGATTCCGCGGCATCACCGCCTTCGTCGTCCCCAAAGGCACACCGGGAATCAGCTATTCGGAACCGCAGGACAAGATGGGAATTCGCTCGGCTCCGACATACACCGTCTACCTCGACGACGTCGTCCTCCCGCTCGACTCGGTGATCGGCACCGAAGGCCGCGGCGGCAACATCGCCTTGACCGCACTGAACCGAGCGCGCATCGACGTCGCGGCAATGGCGAACGGCATCGCTTTGCGCGCTTGGGAACTGGGACGTGAGTACGCCACCGAGCGAAAGCAGTTCGGCACGCCTATCTTCGACTTCCAGGCAATTCAGCTCCTCCTCGGTGGCTGCGACGCGCAACTGGTCGCATCACGCGTCACCGCAGACTGGGCCGCCGACGTCAAGGACGCCGGCCAGGACATCCGCCGCGCCGCATCGATTTCGAAGTACGTCGCCACTGAAGCCTGCTTCTCGATCGTCGATCAAACCGTGCAGATCCACGGTGGCGCGGGATTCATGCGCGAATCGGAAATCGAACGCCTGTACCGGGATTGCCGCATTCTCCGCATCTTCGAGGGCACCTCGCAGATTCAATTGCTCACCATTGCCGGCAACGCTCCGTCGCCGCGTTCCACCGAGTTCTGAAAGGCGCGGACATGACTGCACTTCCCCCACTCGACGGCATCCGGGTCATCGACCTCTCGCGTGTCCTCGCCGGACCTTATTGCACCGCACTGCTTTCGGATGCCGGCGCGGACGTCGTCAAGATCGAATCCGAGCATGGTGAAGACTCTCGGCATCTCGGCCCGTTCCGCGACGGCGAGAGCATCTACTTCAACGTGCTCAATCGCGGAAAGCGTTCGGTGGCACTCAACCTCAAGAACGACGAGGACCGTGAGGCGCTGCTGACGCTCATCGAGACCGCCGACGTCGTCGTCGAAAACTTTCGCCCGGGCGTCACCAAGCGCCTGGGAATCGACTACGCGGCTGCGCGGGCTCGCAATCCGCGGATCGTGTACGCGTCGATCTCCGGTTTCGGCCAGGACGGACCCATGTCCGGAGCTGCAGCCTACGATCTTGTGGTCCAAGCCCTTTCGGGGATCATGAGCATCACCGGCTCGGAAGCATCCGGGCCGACCCGGTTGGGTGAGTCGTTCGGAGACCTGGTCGCCGGGCTGTTCGCCGCCTGGGGAATCAGTACTGCCCTGCTGAGTGCACGGGCGACCGGGCTCGGACAGCATCTGGACGTCGCGATGTTCGACAGCATGCTCGCCATGCTGCCGACAGCACACAGCCAACTGCAATCCACCGGGCTCACTCCCCCGCGCGTCGGTAACCGTCATCCGGTGTCCACACCTTTCGACACCTATCGGGCCGACGACGGACTCTTCGTCCTCGCAGTTGCGAGCCAATCCGGGTTCGAGAAATTGGCGCAGACGATGAATCGCGTCGACCTGATCGCAGATCCTCGATTTGCCGACGACACCGTTCGGACCGAGAACGAGCCGGCACTGCGTAAGGAGATCGAAAACTGGGCCGCCGGAAAGACCGTCGCCGACGTGGTCGACATTCTCGGCGCTGCAGGGCTCGCCGGCTCGGAGATCTGGGACGTCCAACAGGCACTCACCTCCGCACAGGCCGAGTACCGCGGAGTCGTCGAATCGTTCGTGCACCCGGTAGCAGGAAAGATCTCCTACGTACGACAACCCGTCGTCTTCGGTGAGAGCCGACGTCCAGGAGTTCGCCGCAGCCCCCTGCTGGACGAGCACCACGGCGAGGTGCTACCGGGCTCGCGATAGATTCAGCGCAGACATCCCTCGGCACTTGGAGTAGGACATGGCCCCCGGCGACGTGACCCGCAGCGCGAATCGCACGTTCGAACTTCTCGGTGCGATCGTCGAGCACGGCGGGTTGACGCTCGGCGACGCCGCCAAGGCAACCGATCTGGCAACCAGCACCGCGCTTCGCCTGATCAGAAGCCTCGAACAAACCGAGTTCGTCGTTCGCGGCGAGGACAACGTCTATCGCGTCGGCCCGCGGCTACTGCAGATCGGAGCTCGCGCTCTCGGCGACAATCAACTGTTGCCGAGAGCCCGGCCCGCGATGAAGGCCATCGCCGAAACCACGAGGGAGTCGACCTACCTGTCGACGATGGGACCGAAAGACACTGCGCTGTATCTCGATCAGATCGAGGGCACGCACGCGATCCGCCACATGGGGTGGGTGGGCCAGAGCGTTCCCCTGAACGGCACCGCCGTCGGCGCAGCGTTGAGCGGCAAGGTGGGTGAGAGCGGATACGCCATTGCGCACGACACCATCGAGGACCACTCGACCGGAGTTGCCGCGCCGATCTACAACGTAGTCGGTCAGATAGCCGGGGCGCTCAGCGTCGTCGGCCCGACATTCCGTCTGACGGACGAGGTCTGCGCCAGCCACGGTCGCGTCTTGGTGGAGCACTGCGCCCGGTTGTCCGCGGAACTCGGCAGCCAGACTCCCTGAGCCACCCCGAGCACTTGGCGATTCAGTCTCGTATCCGAGACAATGTGGGTCCCCCGCTACCTCCTCCGACCTACCTGTAAGGACACACCCATGAGCACGAGCCGCGTGAAATCCGCTGAGCGTGTGCTCGACGTGCTCGATCTGCTGGCTCGCCGGGGTGTGCCGCTCGCGACCGCGGACATCTCCAGCGCCCTCGACCTACCCAAGAGCACGACGCATCATTTGCTCAATGTCATGCGGGATCGACGGTTCGTCTCGTACTGGGCTGATCAACGCGCCTGGACTCTGGGTGTCTCGGCGTTCGAAGTCGGTGCGTCGTACATGCGATCCGGCCCACTGCACCGCGAGGGCCAACGATTCATGCTGGCACTCACGCAGTCGACGGACGAGACCTCCCACCTGGCGGTACTTCAAGGTTCTGACGTCATCTACCTCGACAAACGTGAACCGCTCAAGCCGGGCGTGCGGTTGGTGACCGAGATCGGGACCCGCCTTCCGGCGCACCTCACCGCAGTCGGGCGGGCAATTCTGAGCCGCCTGGACGCGGAACAGATCAGCGCGCTGTACGAGGGGTACACCTGGCCGACGCGGACCGGAACAGGACCGTCGACGCTCGCCGAACTGCGAAACCTGCTCGCCGAAGCACGCGAGAGCGGGTATGCGGTAGAAGAGAATGCGACGACATCCGGGATCAATTGCATCGCCAGCCCCGTGATCACACGGGACGGTCGTCCGGTCGCAGCTCTCGGCGTCACCTTCCTCTCCGGCTCCAAATCGGCCGAGGAGAGCGCCCTGATCGCCGACCGAGTGCGCACCGTCAGCGCCGAGTTCTCCGCCGACCTCGGCGATCGAATGGTGGAGACCCCGACCGCCGACATGTAACAAAATTCTCCGCTGCGTACTTCCCGGGCCTTGTTTTCGTCTCATATTCAAGACTAGAGTCTCGTATACAAGACTTACTGAATCACTGCCGCACTATTGGAGTCCCATGAACGCCACCCCTGCCACCCAGACAGCCACCCGAACCATCCAGGTCGGAATCGGCGCTGTCACCATCGCCGACGTCGTCGACGTCGCCCGAAACGGTTACGGCGTCGCACTGACCGCCGAGTCCCTCGCCGCGATCGCCGAAAGTCGTGCACGCATCGAAGCCCTGGCCGCAGACCCCACGCCGGTGTACGGAGTTTCCACGGGATTCGGCGCGCTTGCCACCCGGCACATCCCGGAGCATCTGCGGACGCAGTTGCAGCGCAGCCTGATCCGCTCGCATGCGGCGGGCTCGGGGCCGGAGGTCGAACGCGAAGTGATCCGGGCCTTGATGCTGCTACGCCTGTCGACGCTCGCCACCGGACGGACCGGAGTGCGCCCCGTGGTCGCGCAGGCGTACGCCGACCTACTTACCGCAGGCATCACTCCGGTGGTGCACGAATACGGCAGCCTCGGATGCTCGGGAGATCTGGCACCACTGGCGCACGTGGCGATGGCAATCATCGGCGAAGGTTCCGTCCGCACCGCCGACGGTGAACTCACCGATGCGGCAACGGCATTGGCCGCCCAAGGCCTCGAACCGGTGGTTCTGGCCGAGAAGGAAGGCCTCGCACTGATCAACGGCACCGACGGGATGCTCGGCCAATTGGCCCTCGCGATCACCGATCTCGATCATCTACTCAAGCTGGCCGACATTGCTGCCGCGATGAGCGTGGAGGGCCTGCTCGGAACCGATCAGGTATTCGCCGCAGATCTTCAGGCACTTCGCCCCCACCCCGGACAGGGTGCGGCGGCCTCGAACATGGTGCGTCTGCTGGCCGACTCCCCGATCGTTGCCAGCCATGCGGGCCCTGACTGCACCAGGGTACAGGACGCGTACTCACTGCGGTGCGCTCCGCAGGTCGCCGGCGGCGCACGTGACACCGTCGATCATGCCCGCCTCGTCGCCGGACGCGAATTGGCCAGTGCTGTCGACAATCCCGTTGTCACCCTCGACGGGCGGGTTCGGTCGAACGGCAACTTCCACGGCGCTCCCGTGGCCTACGTCTTGGACTTCCTCGCCATCGTGACCGCGGACGTCGCGGGTATCAGCGAACGCCGCACCGACCGCTTCCTCGACGTTGCGCGCAATCACGGCCTGACTCCCTTCCTCGCCGACGACCCCGGAGTCGACAGCGGACTGATGATCGCGCAGTACACGCAAGCTGCCGTCGTGTCCGAACTCAAGCGACTCGCGAGCCCCGCCAGCGTCGATTCGATTCCTTCCTCGGCCATGCAGGAAGATCACGTCTCCATGGGATGGTCGGGTGCCCGCAAGCTCCGCCGGTCCATCGACGGTCTCACCCGGGTTCTCGCCATCGAGATACTGACTGCAGCACGAGGAATCGATCTCCGGTCCCCACTCGAGCCCTCCCCCGCCACCGGAGCGGTTCTCCGGACGCTACGCGAGAAGGTGCAGGGGCCTGGTACCGACCGCTTCCTGTCCCCCGAGATCGAGGCGGCGGTGGACTTGGCGGCATCCGGCGCACTCGTTGCGGCCGCGGAGAACGCGATCGGTGCCCTGGCATGACCGCACCCGGAGCACTGAGGCCGCACCCTCGACCTGAAATCGAAGCACTCCCTCGATACTCCAAAGCCGCCGGCCTGGAGCAGGTTCGGTGGCGGGCGTCGAGCAACGAGTCGACGGTTGCACCCTCGGCGGCAATTCTCGAGGCCGTCAATCTCGCGGCCGCACACTCGCACTTGTATCCGTCGCTGTTCGGCGACACGCTGATCACCCGGTTGAGCGACCGTCTGGGCGTGGGCGACGACCAGGTATTGGTCGGCGCCGGTTCGCTGGCACTGCTCCAGCAGGTATTGACCGCATACACGGGCCCGGGTACCGAAGTCGTCTACCCGTGGCGCAGCTACGAGGCGTACCCGATTCTGATCGGAATCGCCGGAGCGAGCGGTGTACCTGTCGCACTCGATTCCGAACATAGGCACGATCTGAGTGCAATGGCGGCAGCCGTGACTCCGCAGACCCGCGCGGTACTCGTCTGCAACCCGAACAATCCGACCGGAAGCGAGTTCTCGACCGCGGAGTTCGTCTCGTTCGCCCGCTCGATCCCGGGTGACGTCCTCATCCTCCTGGACGAGGCTTACCGGGAGTTCGCGACCGGCGATGTCGACGGCGTCGACCTGCTTCGAGCCTTTCCCAACATCGTCGTATTCCGAACCTTCTCCAAGGCTTACGGATTGGCCGGCCTTCGGGCCGGCTACGCCATCACCGACTCGGCGATCGCAGCGGATCTTCGTAGCGCGGCACCGCCCTTCGGGCTCAGCGCCGTTGCCGAGGCCGCGGCCTGCGCAGCGTTGACCGATCCGGCGCACACCGATTCGATAGTCGAAACCGTAACCGAGGGTCGCGCGCACCTACGTGAGCAATTGGCTCTGCGCGGCGTCGAGTCCGTCCCCAGCGGAGCCAACTTCGTCTGGATCCCTCTCGGCGAGAGAGCTTCTGCACTCGAAGCGGCTTGCGTCGCCCAGGGTGTCTCGGTCCGGATGTTCCCTCGCGAGGGGGTGCGGGTCACCGTCGGCGAGCGGGCCGCAGAAAACGCCGTGATCTCAGCTGTGGACGCTCTCGCACACAACCTTTGACCGACTGGAGAAAAGAATGTCCGTCCACGAACTTGCTCGGTCGATCGGTTCGAGTCGCCTGATCACCGACCCGGCGGTAATGGACTCGTACCGTCGCGACGAGGCCCATCTCGCCGAACCCGGCCATCCGGTAGCCGTCATGCTCGCCGAAACTGCGGCCGACATTTCCGAGGCCCTGAAATGGGCTACTGCTCACCGTGTCCCGGTGGTAACCCGCGGGGCGGGAACCGGTTTGGCGGGCGGCGGGACAGCCGTCGAGGGCTGCCTGGTCATCTCGACCACTCGCATGCGCTCGATTCTCGAGGTCAATCCGGACGATCAGCTCGCTGTCGTGGAAGCCGGGGTGATCAACGCCGACATCAGTCGATCAGCAGACGAGTACGGGCTGATGTACGCCCCGGATCCGAGCAGTTTCGAGATCTCCACGATCGGCGGGAACATCGCCACCAACGCCGGTGGACTTCGATGCGTGAAGTACGGCGTCACCCGCGATTCAGTCTTGGGCCTCGAGGTGGTACTCGCTGACGGGCGGATCGTGCGAACGGGTCGAAGGACCGTCAAAGGTGTTGCGGGATACGACCTGACGAGCCTTCTCGTCGGTTCGGAAGGAACTCTCGGAGTCGTCACGAGCGCCACACTCAAGCTCCAACCCAAACCCAAGAGAGCACCGGTCACCGTCGTCGGCAGTTTCGATTCTCTCCGCTCCGCGGCGGACGCAGTTGCCGCGGTCGTTCGTGACGGGATCGGGCCGAGCCTGCTCGAACTGATCGATCGAGCAACCCTTCGCGCAGTCGACGACTGGAAACGAATCGGGTTGGAAGACAATACTGCCGCGATGCTGATCGCGCAGGCCGACGGGGTCGATGCCGACGCAGCAGCGGCGGCGATGCAGAAACACTTCGAACAGGCCGGCGCCGATTTTGTCGCCGTCTCGCAGGATGCAGCGGAAGCCGCACAACTACTCGAGATCCGCAGGCTCGCCTACCCGGCGTCCGAACGTCTCGGGCAATGCCTCGTGGAAGACGTCGGGGTCCCACGGTCGAAACTGCCCGACATGCTCGAAAGTATCGACCGGGCCGCTGCCGAGCATTCGGTGAAGATCATGACGGTCGCCCATGCGGGTGACGGCAACGTCCACCCGACGTTCGTATTCGACCGCACCGAAGACGGCTCGGTCCCCGAAGCCGTGTGGACCGCCGCGGACGAGGTCTTCCGGCATGCCCTCGAACTCGGCGGAACTCTCACCGGAGAGCACGGCGTCGGCGTCCTGAAGCGTCGCTGGCTCTCTCTCGAACTCGGCGAGGACAGCATGCAACTGCACCGATCGATCAAGGCCGCGTTCGATCCGCTCGGAATCCTCAACCCGGGTAAGGGTTTCTGATTCGCGAGGGGTGTTACACAGCATTTACGTGAAAACTGGTTCCGGGTATTGACGCCTGTATATACAGGCATATACATTTATCCGCAGTGACAGTGACCCAGCGCACAGAGCGCAAGGCGCAAAGCACCAAGCACGAAGAAGGTGGGCATTACCCCGACGTCGATTCCGTCGCTCGACGGGCTCGCAGCAGAAAGACAGGCCTATGACTCACGATGGACCGGCCGAGGTCATCCTCACTCCGGAGCGACGCACTATCGACGTCGTCCCGGATGCAGAACGACACGGCACCCCGCGCAGCCAGTTCACTCTCTGGTTCGGCGCCAACATGCAGATCACTGCAATCGTCGACGGTGCTCTCGCCGTCGTATTCGGCGCGGACGCCATCTGGGCGATCGTCGGACTTCTGATCGGCAACATCTTCGGTGGCGCTGTCATGGCGCTTCACTCCGCACAGGGTCCGCGCATGGGCCTCCCCCAGATGATCTCGAGTCGCGCCCAGTTCGGCGTCAAGGGAGCCGTCGTCCCGCTTGTTCTGGTCATCCTGATGTACCTCGGCTTCGCTGCCACGGGCACTGTGTTGGCCGGCCAAGCCGTCAACAAGATCCTGCACATCGACAGCCCCACCGTCGGCATCGTCGTCTTCGGTCTCCTCACCGCATTCGTCGCGGTCACCGGCTACAAGCTGATCCACATCGTCGGCAGAATCGCCACCGTCGTGGGCATCGTCGGATTCTCCTACCTGGCCGTTCGACTGTTCCTCGAGTACGACGTCGCCTCATACGTCGGCATCAAGGGCTTCGACATCGTCACCTTCCTGCTCGCGATCTCGCTGGGTGCCGGTTGGCAGCTCACCTTCGGCCCGTACGTCGCCGATTACTCGCGTTACCTGCCGCGCAGCACCTCCGAGAGCACCACGTTCTGGTCGACGTTCCTCGGTAGCGTCATCGGATCACAGTGGTCCATGACCTTCGGCGCTCTCGTCGCGGCCTGCGCAGGCGACGCGTTCCTGGGTAACCAGGTCGGCTTCATGGGAGATCTCGCCGGACCCGCTGCCATCGCCTTCCTGATCTACTTCGTCATCCTGGTCGGCAAGCTGACGGTGAACGTGCTCAACGCGTACGGCGGATTCATGTCGATCCTGACCACCGTCACAGCCTTCAACGGCCAGTCGCGAATCTCCAGCACCGCGCGCACCCTCTACATCCTCGGTTTCACCGCCGTCTCGGTGTTGATCGCGATCGCCGCCAGCGCCGACTTCCTGGACAACTTCAAGAACTTCGTCCTGGTATTGCTGATGGTGTTCACGCCGTGGAGTGCGATCAATCTGATCGACTACTACTTGATCTCCAAGGAACGCATCGACATTCCGGCGCTCTACGACGTCAACGGTCGGTACGGAGCCTGGAACTTCACTGCCCTGGCCTGCTACGCCGCCGGTGTTCTCGCCCAGATCCCGTTCCTCGCCCAGAAGATGTACACCGGCCCCGTCACGGACATGCTCGGTGGCGCCGACATCTCGTGGCTCGTCGGCATCGTCTTCACCGGCCTGATCTATTACCCGCTCGCCAAGCGCACCAGTAATCCGCCTGCGTCGATGATCTACCCCGATCACACCGCGATGACCGACTCTCGCGTCTGATCCCCCAACATCTTTCGAACTTCAGCAAGCTAGGAGAACACAATGGAAATCAGCACCCCCGGCCACGAGCCGCGCCCCGTCCGTGCTCCCCGCGGCCCCGAGCTCACGACGCTCGGTTGGCAGCAGGAGGGCGCCCTGCGCATGCTCATGAACAACCTCGACCCCGATGTTGCCGAGCACCCGGACAGCCTCGTCGTCTACGGCGGAACCGGTCGCGCAGCACGTAGTTGGGCGGCATTCGACGCCATGGTCGCCACGCTGAAGACGCTGAAGAACGACGAGACAATGCTGGTCCAGTCCGGCAAGCCGGTCGGTGTCTTCCGCACCAACGAGTGGGCACCCCGAGTCCTGATCGCCAACTCCAACCTCGTCGGTGACTGGGCCAACTGGGAGGAGTTCCGCCGTCTCGAAGACCTCGGTCTGACCATGTACGGCCAGATGACCGCAGGCTCCTGGATTTACATCGGCACCCAGGGAATCCTGCAGGGCACCTATGAGACCTTCGGCGCCATCGCGAAGAAGCGCTACAACGGCTCACTCGCCGGAACGATCACCCTCACTGCAGGTCTCGGCGGCATGGGCGGCGCTCAGCCTCTCGCTGTCACGATGAACGACGGTGTCGCGATCTGTGTCGACTGCGACATCACCCGCATCGACCGTCGTATCGCCCACAAGTACCTCGACACCAAGGCCGACAGCATCGAGCACGCGCTCGAACTCGCGACAGCGGCACGTGACGCCAAGAAGCCGCTCTCCATCGGCCTCGAAGGCAATGCGGCAGAGATCTTCCCGGCGCTGCTGGAGATGAAGGCCCCCATCGACATCGTCACCGACCAGACCTCGGCGCACGATCCCCTCGCCTACCTGCCGATCGGTATCGACTTCCCCGACATGAAGATCATGTCGGAGAAGGATCCGCAGAAGTTCACCGAAGATTCCCGCAACGCGATGGCCGCGCACGTCAAGGCCATGGTCGGATTCATGGACGCCGGCGCCGAGGTGTTCGACTACGGCAACTCCATCCGTGACGAAGCCCGCAAGGCCGGCTACGACCGCGCTTTCGACTTCCCCGGATTTGTTCCGGCCTACATCCGCCCGCTCTTCGAAGAAGGACTCGGCCCCTTCCGCTGGGCAGCGCTCTCCGGTGACCCCAAGGACATCGAGGCCACCGACAAGGCCATCCTCGAACTCTTCCCCGAGAACGAGCACCTGCGCCGCTGGATCACCATGGCAGGCGAAAAGGTTGCCTTCGAAGGCCTTCCGGCCCGCATCTGCTGGCTCGGCTTCGGCGAGCGTCACCTCGCCGGCCTCAAGTTCAACGAGATGGTCGCCTCGGGCGAACTGTCCGCACCGATCGCCATCGGCCGCGATCACCTCGACTCGGGATCGGTCGCCTCGCCGTACCGCGAAACCGAATCGATGATCGACGGGTCCGACGCCATTGCCGACTGGCCGCTGCTCAACGCCCTGGTCAACACCGCATCCGGCGCTTCGTGGGTTTCACTTCACCAGGGTGGCGGCGTCGGTATGGGACGCTCCATCCACGCGGGTCAGGTGTGCATTGCCGACGGCACCGAACTCGCAGCCAAGAAGCTCGAAGCAGTTCTCACCAACGACCCCGGTATGGGCGTCATCCGGCATGCGGATGCAGGATACGACCACGCCATCGACACGGCAGCCACACGCGGCGTCCGTATCCCGATGACCGAGAACTGAAACAGCTCCACCACCTCACCCTGAGTTAGGAATTACATTGACTACGAATGGTTCTCGAACCACAGTTCTGACCAACATCGGAACCCTCGTCACCAATGACCCGACTCTGGGTGAGGGCAAGCTCGGCGTACGACACGACGCGGCAATCGTCTTCGACGACGGCGTTGTTGCTTGGGTCGGCGATTCCGCCGACGCCCCGGCTGCCGATATCGGTCAGGATATCGGCGGTCGGGCCCTGCTTCCCGGCTTCGTGGAGAGTCACTCACACCTCGTGTTCGGTGGCGAGCGGGCCGAGGAATTCGCGGCTCGCATGGCGGGCGAAAAGTACGCCGCCGGCGGCATTCGCAACACCATCGAAGCGACGCGCTCGGCCACCGACGAGCAATTGCAGGCCAATGTTCGGCGCCTACTCGACGAATCCTTGCGCTCGGGCAGCACAACCGTCGAATGCAAGACCGGGTACGGGCAGAACACCGAGAGCGAACTACGCAGCGCGCTGATCGCCGGGCAGTTCACCGACGAGGTCACACTGCTGGCTGCCCACGTTCCACCACCCGAATATGCCGGCCGCGCCGATGATTACGTCGCCATGGCGTGCGACGAGATGATCCCTGCCTGTGCGCCACATGCGAAGTGGATCGATGTCTTCTGCGAGCGAGGAGCATTCAACCGCGAACAGGCACATGCAGTCCTGAGCGCAGGCGTCGCCGCCGGACTGATCCCCCGCGTCCACGGAAACCAACTCGGCGAAGGGCCAGGAGTCCAGCTCGCCGTCGAGATGGGTGCCGCGTCCGTCGATCACGTCACCTACGTCACCGCCGAAGACATCGATGTCCTGGCTCAGAGTTCCACCGTCGCAACACTGTTGCCCGGCGCCGACTTCTCCACCCGCAACAAGTACCCCGACGCCCGCGCACTTCTGGACGCCGGAGTCACCGTAGCTCTGGGCGCCGACTGCAACCCCGGCACCTGCTACACCACCAGCCTTCCGTTCTGCATCGCAATTGCGGTGCGAGACATGCACATGACGCCCGCTGAGGCGGTCTGGGCAGCCACTGCCGGTGGCGCCCGCGCGCTTCAACGTACCGACGTCGGAACCCTTTCTCTCGGAACACGTGCCGACGCCATCGCGCTCGATGCACCTTCGTACCTCCACCTCGCCTACCGCCCGGGCGTGCCTCTGGTGCGCGAGGTCTGGAAAAACGGCGCACTCGCCACAAGCTACTGAAATACACTCACCGGGAGGCCGTCGTGGCACATCAGATCGCAGTCGACATCGAACCCAAGCCGTGGACCGGACGCTCCGACGGTACCTCTGCCGAGCATCTGCGGTGGCATCATGCCGTGCAACCGTATTCAGTCGAGACCGCACCCGGTGACTGTGTTCTGATCGGATTCTCCAGCGACGAAGGAGTCCGTCGCAACAAGGGCCGTCGCGGTGCCGCGGACGGCCCGGACGCATTGCGAGCCGGGTTGGCTTCCATGGCGCTGGCCGAACCACTGCAGATTCAGGACGCGGGAACCGTTGCCGTGTCGGGTGAAGAACTCGAGGCCGGTCAAGCCGCACTCGGGAACGCAGTCAGCGCTGCGCTCGATTCGGGACACTTCCCCGTGGTTCTCGGGGGAGGACACGAAATCGCCTACGGTACATACCTCGGCGTCGCGGGCTCAGAGTTGCGGACCGCCGGAGCCAAACTCGGAATCCTCAACTTGGACGCGCACTTCGATCTACGTGGCGATCCGATCCCCAGCTCCGGCACGCCCTTTCGTCAGATCGCCGAGGACGAAGCCGCGGCCGGTACCTCGCATCAGTACAGCGTGATCGGAATCAGCCAGCCCAGCAACACCACTGCTCTGTTCGACACGGCCCACCGTCTCGGCGTTCGCTATCTGCTCGACGAAGAATGCGGAGTGATCGATCGAGGCGTCGTGGATCAGTTCCTCGCAGACTTCCTCGACGACGTCGATCTGGTCTACCTGACCATCGACCTCGACGTACTTCCTGCCGCCGTGGCGCCGGGCGTCAGCGCACCCGCGGCCTACGGTGTCAGCCTGGAAACCATCCAATACGTATGTGATCGAGTCACGTCGAGCGGAAAGCTCGCGGTTCTCGATGTCGCCGAACTGAACCCGAGCCTCGACGTCGACAATCGCACTGCACGGACCGCTGCTCGCCTGATCCACCGGATTGTCACCAAGCACGCACCGATTCGTCGGTAGCCTCGGCGCTAGCCTCGGCGCGCCTCCAGCGCATCGAGAATGAGATCGAGACCGTAGGCGAACTCACTCGTGTGGTCGTAAGCCGGACTCAGACCGTGATCGACGATCATCTCGTGAAGGAAGGGCAACTCTTCAGCCGGAAGGTGCTCGAGGATGCCACTCGCAACTTCTTCGACGTCGCCGGGGGCGCTGATCGGTAGATTTGCCTCCTGGAGAACATATCCGCCGATGTAGCTGTCGATCAGCGAGGCTCCATGGGCGGCCATCGGCAGCGTGAACCCCGCCTTCCGGAAAACTCCCAGCACAGCGTCGAGATGACGCAAAGTCGCCGAGCCAGGGTTGCGTCGCGAATCCAGCAGACCGAGAGCCCAACGGTGCTGCGACAGGACTGCTCGAGCGGAAAAGGCGCGGACGCGGATTGCATCTCGCCAATCCGCACACTCGCTGTCGGGTAGGTCGATCGCCTCGAAGACCGCATCGACGACGCCGTCGAGAATCGCATCTTTGTTGGGCACGTGGTGGTAGAGCGACATTGCTTCGATGCCCAATTCCTGAGCCACTCGTCGCATCGTGACGGCCTCGACACCGCCGGCGTCGGCAACGCGGATTGCACCCTCGATCACGCGAGTTCTGTTCAGCGACTGTCGCGGTTGCCGTGCCACGCAGACTCCCCTCCGAGGAACGAATACGTTGACAACCTTACAGACGTAAGTCACCCTTACAGGTGTAAGTCAGCCTTACGCTCGTAAGGCGCTCGCGAAAGGAGATCACGATGCCGATGCCGAGATGGTGGGGACACGTCAACAAGCGAGTGTTCAATCCGCGAGCGATCTCGAGCGGGAAGTGGCCGGTACTGACACACATCGGACGCACATCCGGGACGACCTATCAGACGCCTCTCGACGCCTATCCGGTCGACGGCGGCTACGTCTTCATCCTGGTGTACGGATCAGGCTCGGACTGGGTGCAGAACGTCTTGAAAGCGGGGAGCGCTCGACTGTCGGTCGACGAGACGGAGGTGAGCCTCGGCGCCCCGCGCCTCGTCGCGAAAGACGAAGCATTTCAAGCACTTTCCTCAGACGTGTCCCAACCCCCGAGGATGCTCCGCATCACCGAGTATCTCCGGATGGATCTGACTACGGCTTGAACCTGCTCGTCACGCGAGGACCTCGCGCACGGCGGACCTGACTTCGTCCATGCTGCAACCGGATTCGATCAGTTCTGTACCCGTATGCACGAGCGAGTTGATCAACTTCGCGGTGAGCTTGGGGTCCGACACACCGCGGAGACGGAGTGCCTCGACCAGAGGAAGCACAAGACTGTCGTGCATTTCCATGATCCGCGAATCTCGAAACGTTTGCGGGGTCAGCGTCGCCAGCGCTCCGACTATCGCATGCTCCCCGTCGGCAACCAATTGCAGATTTGCTTCGACGTACGCCCATACCGGATCGTCGGCGCCTGCCATCGCCTCGACGATCTTGTCGTTCCAGCGCGGGAACATGTCTTCGACGACAGCGCTGAGGAGATCCTCTCGGGACCGGAAATAGTGGTAGGCACTCGACCTGGCCAGCCCGGCCTTCGCTGCAACCTCACCGAGCCCCGGCGGCCGGTCCGGGGTCTCGGACAGAAGAGCGTGTGCAGCGTCGAGGAGAGAACGGCGCTGAGCAGCGCGATGCTCGGCCACAGTGGGGGCATCGATCCTCGGCACCGAATCTCCTCCAGTCCCCTTGCGGGCTTACTCGCTCTGACGCAATCGACCGTCAACCATTTCGAGGATGCGGTCGCAGTGCCCGAGCACGTCGTGATCATGGGTCACCATGATCGTAGCGACGCCTGCTTCATGAGTTTCGCGCGAGAGCAGTTCAACCACTTCGTGGCTGCGCTTGCGGTCGAGAGCAGCCGTCGGCTCGTCTACGAGCAGGAGCGAGGGATTACTCATCAGTGCCCGAGCGATACCCACACGTTGACGTTCGCCTCCGGAGAGCTGCCCGGGCCGGCGATCGGCACGGTGACTCATACCGACCGAGTCGAGCAGTTCATCGGCGTCGCGTCCGGACCGCCCCGTAATCTTGGCAACCAGCCGAAGCTGATCACGCGCCGTCAACGCCGGAACAAGGTTTCCGGATTGAAAGACGAATCCGATCTTGTCTCGCCGGAGTTCGGCCAGGGCACGGGCCGGCATGGCCGTGACGTCGGTGCCGTCTATGACGACCGACCCACTCGAGGTACGCGCGAGGCCGCCTGCGACAGCGAGCAAGCTCGACTTACCAGCGCCTGACGGCCCGACGATCGCGACGAGTTCCCCACGCCGGACGTCGAGATTCACGTCGTCGAGGGCGAGCACGGTGGAGTCACCGTCACCGAATCGAAGACAGACCGCGTCCAATGTCAATCCGGTAGTGGTCTTTTCGACTGTGGTCATCGGTTTTCTCCCAACGCGGTGAGCGGGTTGACACGGGTGATGCGGACGATGGCAACGGCTGCGCCCATCAGCCCGAGTACCGCCAAGAGCGCAGCGCCGTTGACGATCGGACCGGACTCGAGAGCGAACGGCATTCCTCCACCTTCGAGTCCCGAGCCGAGACCCAACCCGAGTAGGACGCCAACACCGATGGAGCCGAGCAGCACCACCAATGCCTGCGTCAATCCGTCGCGGAGCAGGAAACCGGTGGAAGCACCCATCGCACGCAACACTGCGAGTTCACGACCGCGCTGAACAGTCCAGATACTGAAGAATGCGCCGACAACCAGCGCGGAGATCGCGTACAGAAACGCCTTGATCATCGACATCGTCATCATTTCCGCGGAGAAACCCGGCGACGAGTCGAAAGAGTCCTCGAGCGTCTTGGCAGACGTTCCCGCCGCCGCATCTCCCGATGCGAGGTCCGGCAACGCATCGCCCTTGCCTCGGATTGCCACAACACTTGCCTCGGAATACGCACTGGCGTTGACAGTTTCGCCGATCTTGGCGCCGGCGTGTACCTCCTGCCAGGTATGCAAGGGCAGGTAGGCGACGTCGACGTGTCCGAAAGTGCGTTTGTCTTCGGTGAATCCGACCACTGTCAGCTCGGTGCCGAGTCGGTCGAGTACGACGGTGTCACCGATCGAGACACCGTCGTCACGGAAGGTGGAGCTGACGATGATGTCGGTGTCAGCGAGCAAAGCCCTCCCGTCGGCAGGGGCGGGTTCGAGGAACGAGCCCGGTTCGATGCCGAAAAGAGTGAGATCGACGGGAGTGCCACTGCGAGTTTTTGCATTGACGATCATGTTTCCGAACAGTTCGGCGTCTTGGACATCCGGTTGCGCGCGCCATGCCTGCGCCTGCTCTTCGGTGACGACCGACCGTGAAAAGGCAGAGTCTGCCTTCGTGTCCGGAGCGAAGGCGAATGCCTGGATCGGTGTCCGCTGCAACGCGGACACACCATCGTTGACCAGGCCGGACGAGAGCCCGGACAGGATCACCATCAGGATCGCGATGAGGGCAACCACGGCACCCATCAAGAGGAATCGATTTCGCGCAAACCACAGTTCACGCAGGGCGAGGAACATTCGGGAAGCTCCAAAGTCGTCGATGCGAGTCACGCCGACTTTTATCGACGCCTTGTCGAAATCATATCGACAAGGCGTCGAAAAGCTATGTGAGGTACATAACTACGACTTGTAGTAGGCAACCGAAGCAGTGAGTGCCGAATCAACCCACAATGCCCACTGGTCGATCTCCCACAATCGAGATTCGGTCCATCACACGTCTCGCCGGGAAGTAGTCGCTGGCTGCATAGTGCTGGCACGTTCGGTTGTCCCAGAAGGCAACGGTATTCGGCTCCCACTTGAGACGGACCTGAAACTCCGGACGGTTGACGTGCCGGTAGAGCATCGCGAGAAGCTCGTTCGACTCCTCTTCGGATACCCCCAAGATTTTCTGCGTGAAGGTCATGTTGACGAACAACACCCGCCTGCCGCTTTCGGGAATGACCCGCACCACGGGGTGCCGCACAGCAGGAAACTCAGGCCGCAGCATCTCGACGGCATCGGCCGGCATCGACCTCCCGAAAGAATTGATCCAATCATGTTCAGCAACAAGAGGATCGATTCGCCTCTTGACGTCTTCCGGAAGCAGATCGTAGGCAGCAGCGGTGTCAGCCCACAATGTGTCACCACCCACCTCTGGCACCTCGACTGCACGAAGCACGGCAGCAAACGATGGAAACTCGTGCCACGTCACGTCGTTGTGCCAGTTGTTCTCGACGCCGCCGACCATCCCATCCTTGGCCAGCGTCGTGACATCGACGTCCGTCTGCCCGGGCTGCGTGTACTTGAAGAACGGATGCTGTTCCAGATCGCCCCAACGCTCGGCAAATGCTCGATGTTCCGCTCGGTCGAGGTCCTGATCCCGAAAGAAGAGGACTTTCCATTCCAGGAGAGCTCGGCGGAGTTCCGCAATCACGGCATCGGACAGGCCCCCGCTGAGTCGAATACCGGAGATTTCCGCTCCGATCGTCGGCGCGACCGCCTTGACTGCAAAGTGTTCGTACGGCGCCGGAACTACCGACTCGGGATTCCGGCGAGCAACGAGTGGACCGTAGGCAGCAAGCGGATCGGTGGGGATCGGAAAGATTGTTGCCGCAGGAAAAAGGGTAGCCATCAGGGCACTTCCTCGGAATCGACAATGTCGTAACGGACGGTATCCACGTTAAGGTTTCATCCTTAATGTGTCAACGGTCACGTTCCCCGGTCGAACCTTGACCCTGACGCCGCGTCAGGGTTGGAGAATGGTTTCCACAGACGGAATCCGATTCGATCACGGGAGGGCAAGGCGATGATGACCATCGGCGAGCTGGCCAAATTGGCCGGCACCACCGTCAGATCCGTGCGCTACTACCACTCGAACGGCCTTCTCGAAGAACCACAACGCCAACCGAACGGCTACCGCATGTACCGCGCGGTGGACCTGGCACGACTGAGCCGCATCCGCCGCCTGCGCGATCTGGGGATTCCTGTCGCCAAGATCGCCGAACTCCTCGACGGCGACGCTCACGACACCCGGTCCGCACTCGATGCCCTCGACAAGGACTTGGCAACAAAGGCCGAACAGATCGCTGTTCAGCGTGCTCACATCGAGTCGCTACGCCGAAACGCCGACCCTGAACTACCCGATGCATTTTCGGAAGTGCTCGCACAGTATGTCGTTGCCGGTGCGCCGACAGCGTGGATCGACAACGAGCGCGAACTTCTGATCCTCGCACTCACGGTCTCCGGGGGTGATCCCGAGGTCTGCGATTCACTCCTGTCCGCACATCGCCGGGTATTGGCTGAGCCGAACCGCGAGCAGGCCATCGAACTGATAGCTCGCATGTATGCCCTCGCCGACGCACCGGCGGACGCGGATACAATTGCGGCCCTTGCCATTCAGTTCTGCGACTTCACCGAGAGCGTGCTACCCGAACAAGCTGCACCGGAGAACGCTTCCCCAACTCGACTGGTAGCGGTACTGCGCGAACACCAAGCGGATCGACGAACCGTCACCCAGGAAAGATTCGCGAAGGCCGTGGCTGCGGAGTTCGCCGCCCGCCAATCCCGACCCTGAACCCCGACACCGAATCCCCACATCAGAAGTGGGGCGATCAATGCTGCCCGAAGAGGGCTCGACGCAAGGACACGACAATGACTGGATCCATCATGCCCAGATCACGCATGCCTCGACCACGAAAATGGCTGGCTTCCACCGTCGCTGCGGCCGCACTCGCTGTGCCCGCATTGGCGGCGTGCTCGGAACCTTCTGCCCCGCAGACAGCTCCACAACCCGATCTCAGCGCGTTCTACGATCAGACTGTCGAATGGGGGCCGTGCGCCGCCGATACCGCGACATCCACGGCAAGTGACTGCGCCATGGTCACAGTACCTTTGGACTATTCCGCCGCTGACGGCAAGACGATCGAAGTGGCGATCTCGCGGGTCGCCTCCACCGACCCCGCGCAGCGACGCGGGATCCTGCTCACCAACCCCGGCGGCCCGGGCGGCCGAGGTCTCGGTTTGCCCGAGATTCTGAATGCGGGCATGACACCGGAAGTCGCAGCGGCATACGACGTCATCGGTATGGACACCCGAGGACTCGGCAAGAGCACGCCGATCGACTGCGGCGTCGAGCAGATGACATGGATGCGTTCACCCGGTACCACGGATGAGGGGTGGAACGAGAGTGTTGCGCTCGCACGCGAGGCCGCCGACAAATGCTGGGACAAGTACCCGGACTATCTGCCGCACATCAATACTCAGAACATCGCCCGCGATCTCGACGTGATTCGCGGTGCCCTCGACCAGGAGAAAGCGTCGTACTTCGGGTGGTCGTACGGCACATATCTAGGTGCAACCTATGCTCAAATGTTCCCCGACCGGATCGACCGTGTGGTTCTCGACAGTGCACCGGACCCGAAGAAATACGGATACGAAATGTTCCAGGACATGGGCCCGGCCAACGAGAAGGCTATCGACGGTTTCTCGCGGTGGGCAGCAGAACACAACTCCACCTATGCACTCGGATCGACGCCCGCCGAGGTTCGAGCCCTCATCGAGAAGCTGATCTCGGACGCTGCCACCACTCCGATTCGTATCGGTGACTACGTCGTAGACGATCACGTCCTTCCATTCCTGATGTACGTCAACGGAACCGGCGACACCGAGATGGAGAGCGAGGCATTCGCACAGGTATTGGTTCAGTTGCGCGATCTCGCCGCCGGCAAGACCGTCGAGAACATCCATCCCCAGCTGACGGGACTGATGCAGGCGTGGTTCCAGACCGAGTTGGGAACCGGCCCTGACTATGCCGGAACAATCGCCATTGTCTGCGGAGACGTGTCGATGCCGAGCGATCCCCAGTGGTACCGCGACAAGTTGGAGGAGCACCGCACTGATCAGCCGATCTTTGCCGGCACTCACAACACGATCATGCCGTGTGCATTCTGGCGCAGTGAGGCCCCGACGCGGATCGACATCGACAACAACGTTCCGACATTGCAGATTCAGGCAACCGGTGACACCCGCACGACGTACGACGAAGGACTCGGTATGCATGAAGCGATGAAAGGCTCACGGCTCGTGACAGTTCCAGGCCGAACTCATGCGGTGTTCCCCGGTTACGCGAATACTTGCGCAAACGCCGCCGTCAACTCGTACCTGCTCGACGGCACACTGCCGGAAGAGGACGTGGTGTGCGAGTCGTGACGGTATCCGGTGATCCCGTCGCCGGAAGACCTGCGTGATCTGATGCGCGATTGCCCCTCGACAATCGCGCATCAGGCAGACAGAATAGTTCGGTGAGTCCCATTCATCGGGCCGACGGCGAGATTTCGGCAATTGGTCGTTCCACCGAGATCCTGAAGACTTTTCGTGACAGCTCAGGCGTTCTCAGCGCAGCAGCGCTTGTTCGACGGACAGGCATGGCCAAAACAACGGTGTATCGAATGGTCGACGATCTCGTCCGAGTCGGGTTGCTCGAACGGCAAGGAACCAACTACCGCTTGGGCCTCCTCCTGTTCGAGATCGGCGAATCTGTTCCACGGCAGCGAAACCTCCGCGAAGCAGCGCGGCGCCACCTTTCGGCCTTGCGTGAAGCAACGGGGCACAACGTGGGACTCGCTGTATTGGACGGTTTCGACGTGGTTTACCTTGATGTCTTCCGTGGCGACGACGGACCACGCCTTCCGCAGCAAATCGGTGGTCGGTGGCCTGCACACGCAAGTTGTTCCGGCAAAGCAGTATTGGCGTTCACCAACTCTCGGGATTTCACGATGCCCACTGTCCTCGAAGCACACACCGAGAACACCATCACCGACCCCGAACTCTTCCACCGAGAACTGGATCGTGTTCGCAAGCGTGGTGTCGCCTTCGACCGCCAGGAAGCATTTCCCCGGATCGTCGGCGCCGCAGCACCAATATTCGGCCCGGACGAAGACGTCCTCGGCGCCATCTCCATTTCCGGTATGGCAGGCCGAATAAATCTGACCCGTATCGACGCGGCGGTGCGGACGACGGCAATCGCCATCTCACGTGATCTCTCGAGTGCCCAGTCCGTCGTCCGCCCTGTCCTACAACGACGCTGACGCCGTCAACCGCGCCCGACGTACGGCATACGGTTGGCCATGATCGTCAGAGTCGGGACATTCACGTCGAGTGGTAGATCGATCAGTTGTACAACGGTGTCCGCCACATGACGTGGATCGAATGTCGGCTCCGGCTTGGTGGTGCCGTCGGATTGTCTGGCGGAGTGGCCGATTCCGGCTGTCATATCAGTTGCCGCATTACCGATGTCGATTTGACTGCAGCAGATGTCGAACTCTCGGCCGTCGAGAGAGATCGACTTCGTCAAGCCTGACACACCGTGTTTGCTCGCAGTGTAGGCGGCGCTGTCGGGCCGTGGTGTGTGAGCAGAGAGCGAACCGTTGTTGATGATCCGGCCTCCTCTCGGATCCTGTGTTTTCATGATACGAATCGCTTCACGCGCACAAAGGAATACGCCGGTGAGATTGGCTGCGACTGTCGCGTTCCACGCTTCAGGATCGATCTCGTCCACACTCCCCGACGGCCCGAATGTCCCTGCGTTGTTGACAAGTACATCGAGTCTGCCGAAACGCTCAGTCACGGATGTGAACAACCGGTGAACCGATTCGGGCGAGGACACATCAGCGGGAATTACCACTGCACGCTCGTGACCCCCACCTGTCCCTTCCAAGCTCACGCTGTTTCGACCAGCCAATACAACGTGGTGTCCGGCGTCGAGTAGACCTCTGGCCATTGCGCGGCCGAGTCCCGACCCTGCACCGGTCACGACCACGACTCGGCCGACACGCTCAGTGATTGTCACCGTGTACCTCCGTTCCACGCCTGCCCACCAGGAAATCGAAATCGACTCCGCGGTCGGCCTGCATCACATGATCCACGAACAGTCGTTGATACCCACTCGTACTCTTTTGTAAGCGCGGCGGCAACGCCTCGAGACGCCTGGCCAGCTCGTCGTCGTCGACGAGTACACGCAAGACTCCACGAGCAACATCCAACTCGATCAAATCACCATCCCTGACGGCGCCGAGAGGCCCACCGGCTCCCGCTTCAGGCGCAACGTGCAAAACGACTGTGCCGAAGGCTGTTCCGCTCATTCGCGCATCCGAGATCCTGACCATGTCTCGCACACCCTGCTCGAGCAGCCTTCGAGGGAGTGGCAGATTACCTACCTCTGGCATCCCCGGAAACCCCTTCGGCCCAGCACCGGTGAGGACGATGACGTCGTCGGCTTCGATGTCGAGATCCGGCGAGTCGACGCGCGCCGTGAAGTCATCCATTCCGTGAAACACGACCGCACGACCCACGTGGCTGAGCAACTCGGGCGACGCCGCAGACGGCTTGATCACTGCACCGTTCGGCGCGAGATTGCCGGTCAATACCGCTATGCCGGCTTGCTCCAGCAACGGTGCCGCCGTGCTACGAATTACGTCGTCATCCCAAATCGTTTCGCCGGAGTTGTTCTCACCGAGAGTCTTTCCGGTAACCGTGGCGGCATCCAGATGGAGGATGTCTCCGAGCTCGGCGATCACCGCGGGCAGTCCGCCTGCGTAGAAGAAATCTTCCATCAAATAGGTACCCGAAGGCATGAGGTTGACCAGCAGGGGAACGTCACGACTCTGCTCCCCGAAATCGCTGAGTTCGAGGGGAATTTCCAGCCTCCCGGCGATGGCAAGCAAGTGCACCACAGCGTTGGTGGACCCACCGATCGCCGTGTTCACCTTGATCGCATTCTCGAATGAATTTCGGTCGACGACCGAAGACATCGTCAGGTTCTCGACGACCATCTCCACGATTCTCACGCCGCTGTCGCGTGCAAGTACACGTCGCCGTGAATCCACTGCCGGGATCGCAGCATTACCGGGCAGCGTGAGGCCCAAAGTCTCGACAATCGAAGCCATCGTCGACGCGGTGCCCATAGTGTTGCAGTGACCAGGCGATCGAGACATCGCCGATTCCGCTGCTCTGAACTCACATTCGCTCATGCACCCCGCTCGCACTGCTTCACTCATCTCGAACACCGAGGTTCCAGATCCGACAGTTTTACCTTGATGGCGGCCGTTCAACATGGGCCCACCGGATACGACAATGGTGGGAAGGTCACAACTGGCTGCGCCCATTACCAGCGCCGGGGTGGTTTTGTCGCAGCCGCAGAGCAGTACGACGCCGTCGATCGGATTGGCTCGAATCGACTCCTCCACGTCCATGCTGACGAGGTTCCGATAGAGCATCGTGGTGGGGCGGATGATCGTCTCACCCAATGACATCACCGGAAACTCAACTGGAAATCCGCCCGCTTCGATGACACCCAGTCGCACCTGCTCGGCCAGATCTCTGAAGTGAGCGTTGCACGGCGTGAGCTCGGAATACGTGTTGCAGATACCGATAACCGGTCGGCCGTCGAACATCCGATCAGGGATACCCTGGTTCTTCATCCACGAGCGGTGGATGAATGCATTGAGATCATTGCCTCCGAACCAATCCTGCGAGCGAAGTGTTCTACTCGTCGGTGTTCTACTCATCCGAACCCTCCAAACCAAGGATTGCCCTTGCCTCCCCAGGTGTTGCAGGCTGCATTCCGAGTCGCTGGACGATGTCGACGATGTTCTCCACCAAACGAACGTTCTCGGCCGGCTCCCCATTCGCGAGAAACGGATAGTCTTCGATTCCCACACGCACGTGCCCACCGAGCACGAGTGCATGAGTCAGACCACGCAGTTGATCTGGCCCGCTGATACTCACGGAGAAGACCGATTTCTCCGGTAGGTGTTCCACCATCTGCTGCAAGATCTGCGGGGAGTACGGCATCGCATTCTGAAAAGTTCGATCAAGTCCCAGTACAAGATTGACGAGGTGCGGGCCAGGCTGCTCTTCGGTCAACGTACGTATCTCCTGGAGCAGATGTGACGGGCTGAAGGCCTCCCATTCAGGTTTGATTCCTAGTTCGCGCATTGACGCTGCCAGTTCGGCGGCACGACTGGGCGGCGTGTCCATCAGTACCTCACCGACCGGTGATGTCACATAGGCCGTGATGGCATCGAGCGTGCATGTGTCTGCTCCGCCATGCAGGCCCTGCAGCCTCGCGTCCCAGTCCACGACGCGCGTTCCGTCACTGCGAACACTCACCATGTCACCGTTGACTCCGCCGCCGGTCGAGTTGTTGATCACGATGTCGCAGCTTTGGCGGACAAGCGTATTCATCCGCCGATAGATTGCGGCATCACAGGTCGCTTGATCGTCCGGTCGTCGAGCATGAAGTGCTGCCACGCTGGCTCCAGCGCTGTGGCAGCGTGCCACATCCGCCGCAATCTGCTCAGGCTGAGTCGGAATGAACGGATTGTCGGCAACAGTGAGGAAGCCACCCGTCGGGGCAACTGTGACGATGACCTTGTCTCGCAGATCGCTCATGCCGGAACGCTCTTGTAGCTGGATGCGGCGAAGAACATGGCAATCGCCGATGCCCCGGGGTCCTCGACGCCCCTGGCGTGTTCTCCCACGTAGGTCGCGCGTCCGCGGCGGGCGAGCATCGCGCGAGTCGATTCGGCGCCGAGCCTCGCAGCCGTGGCCGCAGAGCTCAAGGCAGCAGACAAGGTTGCCCCGCTGACTGCCGCCTCGGTCAATGCGCTGGTTGCGGGGACCATGGCGTCGACCATGGTCTTGTGACCCACCTGGGCATTGCCGAGACGCTGCACCGCAGCTGTCGCCGTACCTAGGGCAGAAGCCAAGTCTGTTGCGGTCACTTCAACTCCAGAGACTGCTCCGATCCGGCCGAACCACAGACCGAGAAGTGGTCCGCTTGTCCCACCGATGCCGAGAAACGCATCCGACGTACGGGCGAACACTTCACCAGGACTGGTCGGCGGGTCGGAACGAAGTCGTTGCACCGCACTTCGCAGGCCCGTCCGCAGATTCATTCCGAAATCGCCGTCTCCGACAAGCCGGTCCAAATCTGTGAGGGAATCGAATTGATCTTCGGCAGCGTCGGCAAATCGATCGATCCACGCCCGAGTGTCCCCGACGCTCAACGTTGTCATCATGAAACTCTTTTCAGTAGTGCATATTCGAGTTACCAAGCGAGTGCGGGAGTGCGTACCGTTGCATCCCAGAGATCCAGAAACTCCTCGGTCGAACGGAGAAGGGTGATAGAGAGCCCGTGCATATCCAATGCAGTGACGAAAGAACCTGCAATCACCCGATCCAAACCGATACCGGCATCCCCGAGGAAAGACTTCAATTCTGCAGTGGCAATCGATAATTCGAGTCCATGGGTTGCCCCTAGCCCATTCACTATCGCTATCACACCGTCCCCGCGCTCCACCCCGACAGCATCGAGGATCGGCTCCGACAACTGCGCCACGAGTTCGGCTGCAGGAACCGTCGGACGCGTCTCACGTCCACGCTCGCCATGGATTCCGATGCCGAACTCCATCTCCCCCGGCGCCAGTTCGAAGGACGGACGATCCTGTCCGGGAGCCGTGCACGAGCGGAAAGCTGCACCCAACGTCGCCGACGCCGCCACCACCCGGCGCCCCAAGTCAGCGATCTCGGAAAGCGCCCAGTGCCGTTCCGCGGCCGCCCCACAAATCTTCTCCACGGCAATTACCGCAGCGGTACCACGACGTCCAGGTCCACCCTCGTCTGCAGTCGTCGTCGCGAGATCGTCGTCGACCATCACGATCTCCACTTGCCGCTCAGTTCCGAGTAACTCGGCCGCGATCGAGAAATTCAGTTTGTCTCCGGTGTAGTTCTTCACGATGAGAAGGGCACCCCGTCCGGTCTCGACAGCATTGACCGCAGCGCGGATCTGAAAGGCTGTGGGACTGGCGAAGACCGACCCAGGAACTGCGGCGTCCAACATGCCGGATCCGACGAACTCCGCGTGTAGCGGCTCATGCCCGGCCCCGCCACCCGAGACCAACACAACTTTGTCTCGGGCGACAACCGCGCGAGTCACAAACGACGGATCTCGGTGGTAGGAGAGCATTTCCGGGTGCAGGATCTGAAGTCCTTCGAGCGCTTCGCGGACTACATCCTCGGGCCGATTGACCACATGGCCGATCATGACGAACTCTCGGACGCCGACATTGGACCGACAGGGAAGCAAACCGCGAACGCACTCACACACGTGCGAACATTGTCACCGACCCGTATCCCAGCCGACGCCGCGGGTTCGTTGACGTAGGAGACAGTTCCGTTGTGCCACATATCCATTCCATTGCTGATTTCGGCAGAGTCGTGACTGACCGCTACGCCGGCAAGTCCCGCATCTCCCATGCGGACGATTCCGATGATCCCTGCGTTATCCTTGCCGATTCCGGCATCGTTCAGCACAGCCAACGCACAGCCCGTCGCAATCGCCATCCGCCCTGACTCTTGACCGCCGTTGGATGCCGCAACGACGATGCGGTCGCGGTCCGACCGTTCGATCTGCGACATACTGTCCATGACAACAATCTGTCTACCGTTCTCCACACCGACAATGTTCCGAAACATCAGTCGACGCTCCTCTCTATCAGTGCCAGCACTTCTTCGGAAACGCGGCTGCCCACACGCACACCCGCTGCGACCGCAGTCGGATTGGCATACGTCACGATGCCGCACTCCCACACGTCGTTGCCATCTCCGATACGCGAACTCTCGTGTCCGACTGCAATGCCGACGATCTTCTGGGCATCGATCGCAGCCAAGCCTGCGATTCCGGCCTTGTTCTTCCCTATGCCGGCGTCATTGCACACCACAACACGAACCCCGAACCCGACGGCGTACTCTCCAGCACTCGTCCCTCCGTGTGATCCGGTCACGATCACATCACCGGCCTGAGCCGAAGAAGCAAACGCAATCGAATCCATGATCCACACCCTCTTTCCGTTAGAGGAATGAACCAAAGTAGGTTCGGCACCTTCGGTTTCAACTACTCGCATGGCCATCCACCCCTAGAATTCGACGTGCCTGATCAGGACTTGCGGGTTCACGCCCGTACCGCCGAGCGATCGAAACAACTTCGGTGACCAGATCAGGTGTGGAGGGATATCCCAGTTCTTCGTAGTGGTAGTCACCGGCTCCGATTGCAACGTGGCCCCCGCGCTTGATCGACTCTTCAGCTGCTGCAAGAACATTGCCTCGGTAGGCCGAGACGATCCACTCCACTGGAAGATCAGCCGGCAGGAGGTCCAGTTGCGCACGTAGCCCTGCCGCTGTCGCCGGATGTGCAGCCGGAAACTCGTCACCACCGAGAATGAAAGCGATCACCAATGGTGACGACGGATTCCGCACCCTTGCGTGGGCGAAGATCGCGCGCGTCCAACTCACGTTGAATGACGTCTGGTATGGCGTCATTCCCAATTCACCAGCGCGCGAAAGTAACTCGATCTGTGTTCGAGTGTCGTTGACGAAGACCCTGGAATCGGTTGCGAACAAGCCTGTCGTCGCATCGATCAAGTCCATCGCCGCACAACCCATATCGACGACCAAGAAGTCGGAACGTCGTTTCGGATCACTTTGGTTCGGGGCAAGATTCGACAGCCGCTCATCTATCGTGTAGCCGGGAACATTGGCCATCGACGGCGCAAGCAGCAGATTCGATACCGCCCGAACCCGCTCGACGATCTCTCCGTAGGTCGCCGCCGAGTGATCCACGCCGCCGTCCACGGCTCGACCGTGAAAATGCATCAACGACGCCCCCGCATCCTCACAAGCGCGGGCGGTGTCGGCTATTTCGCTGGGCGTCCACGGAATGTGGGGGTTGGGTGCGCGCATGGTGTTCTCGTTGACGTGCACTCCGATGATTACCGGTTTCTCCGTTGTATTGGACGTTGTGTCAAGAGTCATGTCGCTCCTTCGCAAGATTCCAACCGGCTGTCATCGACTGACCTCCGTCGACCGTCCACGTCTGACCCGTCACGAAACCGGCGCCGGGACCAGCGACAAAGGTCACGACTTCGGCAATCTCAGCCGGCTCCGCGTAACGGCTCAACGGGATCGACTGCAAGATGGCGCTCTGCATTTCAGGGCTCTGGGCCCGACTGGCGAGCGGGGTCAGGGTCGATCCGGGCGCGACGCAGTTGACTCGGATCCCCTCGCCGGCGAGCTCGATCGCGAGTTGTGTGGTCAACGCGACCACGCCACCTTTCGAGGCGGAATACGCAGCGCGGTCTACGCTGCCGCGTAGGCCGGAAACCGAGGCAATTGTCACCACCGATCCGCCGCCATCTCCGGCGAGCAGATCCACGAACTCCCTGACCACCGCAAACGTGGAAACGAGGTTCAGCTCGAGGGTTCGCCTGAATCGATCGGGTGTGGTGTGCCGGATCGGCGCGTTGTCCGCGGTTCCCGCCGAGGTCACAACCGTGTCGACACGACCGAACAGCTTCTCGGCGACGTCGCGAAGCCGTCGGATATCCCCCTCATCGGTGACATCCACTCGAACGCCGACTGTCCGTGTATCTGGTTCTGGCGCAGTGTCTCCGGATGTATGCGACAGGTCGGCAGAGATGACATTCCAACCCAAGTCGGCGAATCGTTTGCACGTTGCCAGGCCAATCCCCGATGCGCCACCAGTGACGATCGCTACCTTCCTACTCACGACTACAGCACCTTCCTCATGTCGCGAATGGGATTCGACCCGTCCCACTCCTTCGATGCAGCCTCGACTGCGCGAAACAGATCACCCTTCCTTCCACTGACCTCCGAGATTTCGATGACTGTTCCCGGATACGGGCCGTCCTCGTAGTACACGAATCGCTCGTCCGGAGCGCCACTACCGGACCTACCACTCTGCAATTCGACGAGCCCTCGGTTCTTGGATTCCTCCATATATCGATCGAAATCCGCTGTCCAGTAGGCAACATGTTGAAGTCCTTCGAGCCCGCGATCTGCGAACTCGCGAAATGCCGACGGCTCATCGTTGTGTTGTTGAATCAGCTCGATCTGCGCGCTTCCGCTGTGCGCGAGCGCCACACTGAATCGAGGCGCACTCGACTTGCCACGGAAGACGAAGTCGTTCAACGGTTGGTCCTCCACGAAGAAGAAGGGGCCTACGCCGACAACGTCGATCCAATGCTTCAGCGCGCTGTCGATGTCGTTGACCACAAAACCCAATTGGCGCAAAGGCCCGAAGTATCTACTCACGAAGTCCTCGTTTGTTCGTTGCCGACGAAACTACGGTCGACGACTGTGATCCTGATAAGTGATGATGTCCTGCGCATGCTCGCCTGAAGAATGAAGAATTCCCGTTGATCGGGAATCTTCCGGGCCGAGACTCGGCTCAAACCTGCTCAGGTGCAACCAAGGTTCCGGCGTCGCGCTCCGCCCGGTAATCCAGAGTCAGTTGGGCGTTGGCCTTGTCGGCCTTTCTGGTGATCACCTTGAGCAGCAGCACGATCAATGCTGCCGTCGCCAGCACCGCGGAGTACACCCCGATTGCCGGTGTGAAACTGTTGGTCGCGTCCTTGATCCAGCCGGTGACCTGTGGACCGAAATAGCCTCCGAGGTTACCCATTCCGTTGATGACACCGAAACCTGCCGCCAAGGCAGCGCCGGTAAGGAAGCTCGAAGGCATGGTGATGAAGATGCTCATCGAACTGTAGAGACCGATCCCGGCGATGCAGAATCCGAAGATGGCGACAACAGGTGTGGTGAAGAACAGCGCAGCAATAGCAAAACCGAGTGCTGCGACCGATGCGGCGATGGCGAAGTGCACGGGGCGCTCTCCGGCGCGGTCCGAATGGCGCGTCCACCAGATCATCGGTCCGATCGCAATCAGTGCAGGTAGTGCGGCAACCCATCCGATCTGATTGGTGCTCATCCCGAATTGCGCGTAAATCTGCGGCATCCAAATCTGGAAACCGTTGAGGCTGAAGGTGAAACAAATGAACACGGCGATCAACACCAGCACTCGTGGGTGCACGAGTCCCTGGAGGAAGCTGTGCTTACCGACGACCGCTTCGCGCTCTTGCGCCTCCGACTCGAGCGTATCGGTGAGCCAACCGCGTTCTTCCTCGGAGAGGAACTCCGCCTCGGAAGGCTTGTCCCGCAGAACCTTGTAGATCACAAACGCCATGACCACGGCGGGGACGCCGGTGAGAATGAATACCCATCGCCATCCGGAAAGCCCGAGAAAGCCGTCGATAGCCATCAGGTGCGTGGTGATCGGAGTACCCAGGCCGGAGATACAGATGAAGGTCACGATCCACGCCATTGCTTTGCCTCGATCCCGATTCGGGAACCACTTCGAGACGAAGAACAGCATGCCGGGCGAAAAGCCGGCTTCGGCAATACCCAACAGGAATCGTGCTGCCACCAATCCGCTGGCACCCTGAACGAACGCGGTTCCGATGGTGACCACGCCCCACGTGATCATGATTCGTGTGATCCAGCGCCGCGCACCGACCTTTGTGAGGATGTAGTTGCTCGGGGGTTCGCAGATCGTGTAACTCCAGAAATAGATTCCGGCCGCAAACCCGAACATCGAGGCCGATATTCCGAGTTCTTTGTTCATCGTCAATGCTGCAACGCCGATGTTCAATCGGTCGAGATACAGGACGATGTATGCCAATCCGATGACCGGCATGAAGCGGAGCATGACCTTCCGGACGGTCCTGGCCGGAAGGGGAAGTTGCTCGGTGACTGTTCTTTCGTGACGCATGATTCACCTCGTACTCATTCGAACACATCATTGTGATGGCTGACACAGAGACGATGCGGGTCGCGATTCGAACTTCACAGACACGATTCCCGATGATCGGTACTCGATTCGTGAGCAATCGACCGGCCGGGGTGACAAGAAGGCGGAGTGCCTGTCGGTTTCGACAGGCACTCCGCGCGGTGAAACATAGGCTTTCCGGGGGCATTCAGCCAGTCAGCTCACTCTTGATCTCGTTCTTGAGAACTTTACCGACCTTGGAGCGAGGTAGATCGTCCCAGACGATGACTTGCTTCGGAGTCTTCACACTTCCGATGCGAGCTTTCACGAAAGCCATCACCTCGGCGCCGTCGATAGCGGCGCCGAGGTGTGGCTGCACCACTGCCACAACACGTTCGCCCCACTTGTCGTCCGGCAACCCGATCACTCCGCAGTCCTGGATCCCCGGATACGCCATGAGCGCCTGCTCCACCTCGACCGAGTAGACGTTGAAACCGCCCGTGATGATCATGTCTTTTGCACGATCGACGATGAACAGGAAATTGTCCTCGTCCAGGTATCCGATGTCGCCGGTGTGATGCCAGCCGTGAGCCGACGCTTCCGCGGTTGCGTCGGGGTTCTTGTAATAGCCCGCCATCACCAACGAACTGCGGATCACCACCTCACCACGCACACCGCGGTCGAGCAGTGCGCCTTTGTCGTCCATGATCCCCACGGTCACCAACGGCGACGGTCGACCGGCCGAGGAAAGTCGCGACGTTGCGACAGTGCCGTCCGGGCCGAAGTGTTCCTTCGGTGACATCGTCGAGATCATCATGGGGGCTTCACTTTGCCCGAACAGCTGAGCCATGACCGGGCCGATCTTGTCGATCGCCTCCTCGAGCCTGGTCGGGGAGATCGGTGCCGCGCCGTACCAGAAGCACTGCAACGAGCTGAGATCCGTGGCCGCAAGACTCTCGTGCTCGAGCAACATGTAGATGAGCGTCGGCGGCAGGAAGGTGTGAGTCACCTTGTGCTTCTGAACGTTCGCGAGGAAGTACCCGAGATCGGGCTTCGGCATGATCACCACTTCGCCGCCGAGGGCCATGATCGGGAAGCACAGAACACCGGCGGCGTGAGTCAACGGCGCCAACGCCAGATACACCGGTCGTCCCTCGAACGGATAGCTCATCAAGGTGATGGCCGTCATCGTCTCGATGTTGTGCCCGGTCAGCATCACGCCCTTCGGCCGACCCGTCGTACCACCGGTGCCGACCAGCATAGTGACGTCGTCGGGTGCAACGACATCGAGTTCTTGTTCCCCGAGCCAGCTTTCGAGAGACAGAGCCGATTCCCATTCGCCGTCGATGCAGACGAGCGTCACCAACTGGGGAAGCGCGTCCTTGATCTGGTCGACCAGCGACGCGTACGACTTCTGGAAGAACAGCGCACGACAATCGAACAGATCCAACAGATCCCGATTTTCCGCGGCTTCGTTACGAGGGTTGATCGGGCACCAGACCGCGCCGGCCCTGCTGATACCGAACACGCAGGAGAACGAGATCGGGTCATTGCCGGACAGAATCGCGACCTTCTCGCCCGGCCCGATGCCCGAAGCCGCAAGCGACGCTGCGAAGCGTCGGCTGAACTGTTGCACCTCGCCGTAGGAGAGAGTGCGCTCCCCCATCGTCAAACACGGTGCGGTGGAACCCAGAGAGGCTCCCTTGTCGAGATAGTCGGTCAAACGCATGGGGAGCCTCCAGGGCGGGGCTCCCGGCGCGATGCACGCCGGGAGCCGTGAACATGATGACGAGGATGACGAGCTAGGCGTTGATGGTTACTTCCGGTTCCAGCGCCAGCCCGAAACTACGTAGCGCGCCGAGCAGTTCGCGATGGCCGAACGCCTGGCAAGCCGAGGCAAGCCCGGTCCGCTTGGGCGCCTGCTGAAGCAGCGAATGTGCTGCATATGCATGCAGTAGGCCCGTCTGCTTGTAGTTGCAGTTGCCGTGGATCACGACGTGCGAGCGACCGAGCGGGCCCGACGCGTAGACGGAGTCCAATGAGGTGTTGATACGCGGATTCTCACGAGGCGGCATACCAGCCTGCACCGAACCGGCGATCTCGGCCAGGGCGGCTTCCTGCTCGTCGGCAGGCAGGGTTTTGATCTGCTCCTCCACGATCTTCTGTGTCGCGACAACACCTTCCATCACGGTGCGGTCGAAGACACCGCCCGCAGCCTTGACGTTGGAAACTCGCGGATCGTTCTTGAACCACACCGGGTGACACGTTCCGCCCCACGGCAATGCCAGCGCGGTTTCGTGCTGGCCGGGAACGACGACGTCGAAAGTCTGACCGGGCGCCCACTGCACGTACTTGTTCTGCTCGAGGTAGTACCAGTTCGCCTTGAGGATGGTGAAGATCGTCTGAGTGGAGGCGTAAGTGGGGAATCCCTTCCACAGCACCAGAATGTCGAGCGTATCGAGGCCCGGCGTTTCCAGTGCGATGTTGGCCGCGATCTCACCGGTGGTGTACATCTGCGCGATGCCGGGTGAGAGAAGCAGGCCCTTCTCCTGGTACTTGTCGCTGAACTTCTCCTGGACGTCGAGTACCCAGTCCTGCTCACCGGTGGTGTCCATGTAGTGGCAACCGGCATTCAACGCGGCCTCCACGACGGTGCCGCCAAGCTTGATGAACGGCCCGACCATGTTACTGACAACCTGTGCACCGGTGAACAATTCGGTGAGCGCCTCGACAGTGTGCTCGACCTCGACGACCTCGTGATCGACGGTGTCCAAACCGGGGATCTTGTCGAGTACCTCTTGAATGCGAGCGGCGTCTCGGCCGGCTGCGATGAACGGGATGTTGAACTCGCGCAGGTATTCACACACCAGGCGACCGGTGTACCCGGAGACGCCGTAGACGATGACTGGCTTCTTTTCGGACATGTTCGTGGAACCTTTCGAAGACGAGAGAAGGGGATAGTTACGAATCGGGGGCGAGTTACATGCCCATTCCACCGTCGACCGGGAGGCCGATACCGGTGATGAATCGTGCGGCGTCGGAAGACAAGAACACCACGGCGTCCGCCATGTCGTTCACTTCACCGAGACGGCCGAGCGGGGTGAGACCGATGACGTCACCGACTGCTGCTTCGGCACTGGGCCAGAGGCCGAGCTTCTCCATGTCCGCCGCGAGTCCGAGCCCCATCTCGGTGGCTACGAGGCCCGGGTAGATGCAGTTGACGCGGACTCCGTAGCCGAGCTTGCCCGACTCTGCGGCGGCAACCCTGGTGAAGCGATCGACCGCGGACTTTGTCGCGGAGTACCCGCTGATGCCGGGAAAGGGAATGGTTGCGGCGACCGAGGAGATGTTGATGACGGAACCGCCGGTGCCGGCTACTCCGCCCGGACGCATGCTACGCAGTCCGTGTTTGGTTCCGAGCGCCGTTCCGAGGATGTTGACCTCACACATGCGTCGGATGTCGCCTGGATCGAGGTCGACCACCAGCGAGGAAATCTCGATGCCGGCGTTGTTGACGAGGATGTCGAAGCCACCGAGAGTCTCCGCGGTGGCAGCAACCGCCTCTGCCCAGTTCGCGTCGTCGGTGACGTCCAGCTTCACGAAGCCGGTCTTCACTCCGCCGGAACCGACAGCCTCCGCGGTGGCGCGGCCCTCGTCTTCGAGAACGTCGCCGATCATCACCGACGCTCCCGCCTTTGCCAACGCCTCAGCCATACCGGCTCCGAGCCCCTTGGCACCACCTGTGACCAGTGCTTTTCGTCCCTCGAGATCAAACACACTCATTTTCGACTGCCTCCATGACTGAAACGACTCTCGCGATGCCACCGTTCACAGCGACGCTGCCAAGTGGTGTGAGTCACAGAGTATTCAACTTTGGACGAGTGTCAAGAGAAATCTTGACGACTGTCAAGATTTTGTTACACGCTCGTCAAAGACCAGGGGTTACACTGGGTCGAACGCGGCGATCGTGCCGCTGTGGAAACCGCAGGGAACAGGACGTGCCATCGTGACCACGACAGTCGAGAAGCCAAGTGGGGCAGGAAAAAAGGCGGTTCCTGTCTCTTCGGAGAAGCGGTCCAACGCCGACAAGGTGTCACGTCGCCAGGTCGACAAGTTCTCCGAGCGACGCGATCAACTGGCCGAGGCTGCACTGCAAACGCTGGCCGAACTGGGCTACGCGCGCACGAGCCTGCGCGAAATCGCCCAGAATTCGGAGTTCTCACACGGCGTTCTGCACTACTACTTCAGCGACAAAGTCGACCTGATCACCCACTGCGTGCGCCACTACAAGGCGCGCTGCGTCACCCGCTACGACGGCATCGTCGCCACCGCTCAGACGCCTGAGGAACTGAAAGCCGGTTTCGGCGCACTGCTCGCGGAGACCATGATCGAAGAACCGACGATGCACCGCCTCTGGTACGACCTGCGCGCGCAGTCGATGTTCGAGGAGTCGTTCCGAACCGACGTGGCAGCGATCGACGAGAGTCTCGAAAACATGATCTGGCGCATCGTCTCTCGCTATGCCGAGCTTCTCGACGTGGAGCCCTCGGTCACCTCGCCGGCGATGTACGCGATCTTCGACGGCCTGTTCCAGCAGAGTCTGCTGCGTCATCTGTCCGGTGATCAGACTGCCGCGAACTATCTTTCGGAGAGCGTCCAGCAGATGCTGCCCCTGGTAGTGCCCACACCCTGAGCCGGCACCACGTCCTGAGTCGACTCAGCGGGCAGCGATGCCTTCCGCGACGTACCTGGCTCCGCGATCGAATTCGCCGACCACGTCGTAGTCGGCGTCTTGCCGCCAGAAGCGGACCAACGCCCCGTAGGTACCACCGATCATCTGCGCGAGAAACAGCGGCGGGTAGTCCGATCTCACTTCGCCGGCTTCGATACCGGCAGTGACGATCCGCAGGAGTTCCACGTGGAACCGATGATCGTGGGCCGCCCCCGCTCCGGAGGAGGCGAAGTCGCGCTCCAGTTCTGCAGTCACCATGCGCAGATAGCGCGGATGCATGATCGCCTGTTGCGCAAAGTCCTGAAAAATCCTGGAGATCCGATCAGAGGTCGGCATCGGCGATTCCATGAGCTGATCCACCAGTGCCGCAAGCTGATCGAGGTGATCACTGTGCAGCGCCTCGAGAACCGAGTCCTTGCCCTGGAAGTAATTGAAGAAGGTAGCTCGCGACACCTCGGCTCGCTCGGCGATGTCGTCGACGGTCGTGCTGGCGAAACCCTGCGCCGAGAACAGAATTCGAGCAGCCGAGAGCAACCTGTCGTTGGTATCGCGCTTGTTCTGTTCTCGTTTGGAAATCACGTCGACCTGCCTTTCTCCGCCTCAGGACACAGTCTTCGCCACAGTCCGGAATGTGTCCAATGTCGGTCTCGCCAGTTGAAGCACCACCCCTTCGATAGATGGACTACAGTCCAATTATGTCGACTGTTTCCACAGACCGCCACGACCGCGTTCTCATCGTCAGGATCGAACGCGAAGAACGTCGCAATGCGATCAATCGTGAAACTGCCGAGGGAATCGAAGCCGCGCTGAACCTTCTCGACGACGACCCCGATCTGTGGGTCGGCATCATCACCGGAACCCCCAGCATCTTTTGCGCCGGAACCGATATCCGAGAGCGGGCCGATCTTCGCATGCCCCGCGGCGGCGAGTACGGCGTCATTCGGCGCCGGCGGAACAAGCCCCTGATCGCTGCAGTCGAGGGATACGCGCTGGGTGGCGGTTTCGAAATCGCATTGGCCTGCGATCTGATCGTCGCCTCCGCCACAGCACAATTCGGCCTTCCCGAAACCAAACGCGGCCTGGTTGCGACGTCCGGTGCACTCTTTCGGGCGCCTCGCGCGCTTCCGATCAACGTCGCCCGCGAACTCTTGATCACCGGCCGCACACTGGATCCCGAACGGGCCAAGGATCTCGGCGTCGTCAATGCAGTCACTGCCGAGGGCAAAGCACTCGACGAGGCGCTGGTGATGGCAGCGGAGATCTGCGAGTCCTCCCCCACCTCTGTGAGCTTGAGCCTGAAGGCGATCGACGCGCTCTACGCCGACGCCGACGCCGTCGGATGGGAGGTCACCGACGACGCCAAGGATGCAGTGTTGCGCTCCCCGGACATCGCCGAAGGGCTCGACGCCTTTGCCAGTCGTCGGACACCCCGATGGAGCGGACTGCCGCCCGCATGAGCGACCACGATCCGAGACAGATTCCCTATACGTCTGGTCGGAAAGGGTATGAACCGGTTACAGTCTCTCCTGTGACGGGAATCGGCGCATACGAGACGGGCACGCTGCTGACGCGGCGGCGCCATGTCGACTTTGCGCATGTCTGTACATCCGGGTGTCCGATCTACTGATCGGACCTACGACGTGAGCGCCGCTCACGTCGATACTCGTATGTACACCCAGATCAGGGGACATTTCTGTCATGACCACCGCTTCCATCTCACACCTGAGTTCCGTCGTAGCAGCCAACGCCGACGCCATCGACAAGGACGCGAGCAAAGCGCACGTCGTCTTCAAGGCTTCCGCCCAGGCGCACGACGCCGTTGCCAGCACCATTTCTCTCGGTAAGTACAGCGTCGAGGTCGACGAGCCGCCGGCCCTCGGCGGCGAGAACACCGCAGCCAATCCTGTCGAGTACTACCTTGCTTCGCTTCTGTCGTGCCAGGTGGTCACCTACCGAGTCTGGGCCGACAAGCACGGTATCGCTCTCGACGACATCTCGGCCAGAGCCGAAGGTGACCTCGACGTTCGTGGATTCTTCGGCTTCGACGACGCCGTCCGTCCGGGATTCTCCGAGGTACGCGTGGTCGTCACCCTGACCGGCCCGGAAACCCGCGAACGGTATCTGGAGCTGCAGGAGACGGTCGACGCCCACTGCCCCGTACTCGATCTCACCCGCAATCCCGTCCCAGTGCATACAGTCGTCGAAACCGCCTGACCCGCATCAACCCACCTTCACCACGGAGTATGAATTCATGAGCGAGAACACCCCCGTCGACACCGATCCGACCGCCGATTGGTCGTTCGAAACCAAGCAGGTCCACGCCGGACAGGGCCCGGACAGCGCCACCAACGCTCGGGCACTTCCGATCTACCAGACCACCAGCTACGTCTTCGACAACACCGACCATGCGGCAGCACTCTTCGGCCTCGCCGAGCCGGGCAACATCTACACCCGCATCATGAACCCGACTCAGGACGCCGTCGAGCAGCGGATCGCCGCACTCGAAGGCGGAGTAGCGGCTCTGCTGGTTGCGTCCGGCCAGGCCGCCGAGACCTTCGCGATCCTCAACATCGCCGAAGCCGGTGACCACATCGTCTCCAGTCCTCGCCTGTACGGCGGCACGTACAACCTCTTCCACTACACGCTGCCCAAGCTGGGTATCACCGTCGACTTCGTCGAAGACCCGGACAACCTCGATCACTGGCGTGAGGCAATCCGTCCGAACACCAAGGCGTTCTACGGCGAGACCATCTCCAACCCCAAGAACGACGTGTTCGACATCCCCGGCATCAGCGCAGTCGCCCATGAGCACGGCATCCCCCTGATCGTGGACAACACGGTGGCAACTCCTTACCTCATTCAGCCGCTGAAGCACGGCGCTGACATCGTCGTCCACTCCGCCACCAAATACCTTGGCGGACACGGCACCGCGATCGCCGGCGTCATCGTCGACGGTGGCACCTTCGACTGGACCCAGGGACGCCACACCAACTTCACCACCCCTGACCCCAGCTACCACGGCGTCACCTTCGCCGATCTCGGTGCACCCGCCTACGCCCTCAAGGCGCGCGTTCAGCTTCTGCGCGATCTCGGCTCGGCCATCGCACCGTTCAACGCCTTCCTCATCTCGCAGGGCATCGAGACCTTGAGCCTGCGCATCGAGCGCCACGTGTCCAACGCCCAGAAGGTCGCGAAGTTCCTCGAGGGCCGCGCCGAAGTCACGTCGGTCGCGTACGCCGGACTGGAATCCTCACCCTGGCACGAGCGCGGAAAGCAGCTGGCGCCCAAGGGAACCGGTGCCATTGTCGCGTTCGAGCTCGCCGGCGGAGTCGACGCAGGCAAGAAGTTCGTCAACGCACTGACGCTGCACAGCCACGTCGCCAACATCGGCGACGTTCGCTCACTCGTCATCCACCCCGCCTCGACGACGCACTCGCAGCTCACCCCCGAGGAGCAACTCGCTTCGGGCGTCACCCCGGGGCTCGTCCGCCTCGCGGTCGGCATCGAAGGAATCGACGACATCCTCGCCGACCTCGAAACCGGTTTGGCAGCAGCAGCTTCCTGATCGAGCACACGAAAAAGCTCGGTCCCGACAAGCGTCGGGACCGAGCTTTTTCGTTGCGTCAGAACTAGCTCTTGGGAGTGAACGCGGCCAGCGGTTCACTGTCGGACCAGTCGTGGCCCCAGTAGCTGTCCGCCGTGATTTCCTCAGCGGTGTAGAAGGTTTCGTCGACAAGCATGCCTTCGCAACCGAACTCGAGATCCCAGCCACCCGGTGCGCGCACGTAGAACGACACCATCTTGTCGTTCGTGTGGCGACCCAACGTCGAGGAGATCGAGAAGCCGAGCTTGGCAACACGATCGAGAGCCTGACCGACGGCGTCGAGAGTCTCTGCTTCCATCATCAGGTGCACGAGACCGGGCTCGTCCACCGGCGGCGCCGGGCACAGCGCCAGGCTGTGGTGGCGCTGGTTGACACCCATGAAGCGAACGCGGCGAGCCGGCGGCGGCGCATCGATTCCGCCGAGACGGATGGAACCGCGCGGGAGGAATCCGAGCACCTCGGTGTAGAAGGTGTACGCCTCGTCGAAACGCGTAACCGGAAGCACCACATGGCCGAGGCCCTGATCGCCGGTGACGAAACGGCCGCCGTGCGGGGTGACCAACGGGCTGTGGTCGAGTACCGGTCCGAAGAAAACCTCGACGCGGTTGCCGTTGGGATCGTCGAATGCGATGACCTGCTCGGCATCGCGGTAGCTGGCGTCGACCTCGGAGAGGACCTCGACCTCGACTCCGGCCTTCTCCACTGCTTCACGAACACGCTGGAGCGCGAACTGATCTCGCACTTCCCAGCCCACTGCGAGGGCCTTGTCCGTCTCGCCGGGCAGGACGATCAGTCGCGCACGACGCTCGTCCAGGCGCAAGTAGAGGCCGTCGGCTTCCGGGCCACTACCGACCGCGAGGCCGAGTCCGTCGACCACGAGTTCGCGCCAGCGAGCCACGTCCTGCGTTTGGATCCTGAGATACCCCAGGCCCCGAATTTCAGTCATGCCTAACCGTCCTTGCTTCGAGAGTGATTGTGGGACTAGATCATCGAGCGGTGAATGCCCTGCGGTTCGCCACCGAGCTGCGAGAGCGTCGACGCGTGGAAGATGGAACCGGGTACGTGGATCGCATGCGCGAGACCGGCATGCGCATCACGCCAGAACCGCTGCATCGGCGTGTTCAACTGCAAAGCGCCACCACCGGAACGAGCAAAGATCTCGTCCACCGCCCGCACAGCACGCCACGCCGCAGCAGTCTGCGTACGACGACCGATCGCACGAAGCTCGAACGAAACTTCCTGCCCCTTCTCCGTCATGTCCCAGAAACGATCCACCGTCTCCAAGATCGCAGCCCGAGAAGCAGCGATCTCGGCCGCAGCCTCACCGATCGCGAACAGCACGTACGGATCTTCCTTGATCGGAACACCACTGACCGTCACACGCTCACGCTGCGCAGCCATGTTGCACGCCAACGCACCCTCCGCGATACCGATCAACGACGAGGTGATTCCCAGCGGGAAAATGCACGAGAACGGGAACTTGTACAGCGTCTCGGTACGGCCCGCTTCCTTCCACGCCGTCCCGTCGTACACCTTTCCGGCGTCGATCGTGCGGTAGGTGGGCAGGAATGCGTCCTTGACGATCAGGTCCTTCGACCCGGTCCCGCGCAGGCCCACGACATTCCAGCTGTCCTGGTCGATGTCGTAATCGGAGCGCGGCAGCAGTACGTGCAGGTGCTTCGGCGGCATCAACGGCTTACCGGATTCGTCACCGACCATCGCGCCGATCATGATCCAGTCACAGTGATCGGTACCCGAGGAGAACGACCAGCGGCCGTTGAGGATGTACCCACCCTCGACCGGCCTCGCTACGCCCATCGGCGCATACGGCGACGCCATCCACGTATCAGGATCGGTTCCCCACACCTCTTCCTGAGCCTTGCGGTCGAAGAACGCAAGCTCCCACGGATGCACACCGACGATGCCGCTGACCCAACCCGTGGCACCGTCCATCGCGCCGATAGCCATTGCCGTCTCGGCGAATTCACGCGGATGTGCCTCGAGGCCTCCGAATTCCTTCGGCTGGAACATCCGGATGACGCCGGAGTCGCGCAGTCGCTTCGCGCTGCCGTCCGTCAAGCGCATCAGCTTGTCGCCCTCGACTCCGTCGGCGCGGATCTCGTCGGCGAACTGTGAGATGTTGTCCAGAACCTGACCCATGATTTTTCCGGCTTTCTGGTTTCGGTACCCGGCGAGTGCCTAGGCAGAATGAAAATCTGTTGGTGAAACGGTGGCAGGTAGCCCGCCGAAGTGCAGAAACGCTTCCCGGTGAGTGGGAGCACCCATTACTTGCCTTCTGGACGCGTCAGGAATGCCAGAACGGACGCAACCCAGGCGTCACGGGCTTCGATCATCGTCCAGTGTCCGCAGTTGGGGAAGATGTGAACTTCGCCGTTCGGGATGTCGCGCATCGGCAGTATGGCCATGTCCACGGGGCTGACACGGTCGTCGCGTCCCCAGGTCAACAGCGTCGGTGCCTTGATCTTGTTCAGCTGCGCCCAGTACGGCACGGCGGTCGAAGCAGCTGCAGCCGCGCCCATGGCGGCCATGGCCTTGCTGCTGTACATACGACGGGCGATCTCGAGCGTCGTCGGCTCGGTGGCCAGGGCCCAACGCTCTTCGATGAGTTGCTCGGTGACGACGGCACGGTCGAAGACCATCGAATGCAACCACCGGACCAGAGCTTCGCGGGTGGGGTTGTCGGTGAACTCCATGAGGAGTTTGATGCCTTCACCGGGACCGGGAGAGAAGGTGTTCTTGCCCATGCCGCCGATGGTGACGAGCTTGCTCACGCGGTGCGGTTCGTCGATCGCGACCTTGGTGGCGACGATGCCGCCCATGGAGTTGCCGATCATGTGGACCGGTCCGAGGCCGAGGCCATCGAGGAACATCCCGACCGATGCCTGCGCCATCATCATCGGGTGGTCGGGGCCGGGATCGCTGACGCCGAATCCGGGGAACTCGAGAACGTAGCAGTGGAAGTACTCCGCGAAGTCCGCGAGAACGCCACGGTAGTTACGCCAACCGGTGACACCGGGACCCGATCCGTGCAGCAGCAGGAGCGGCGGGCCGTCGCCGGCTTCGTGGTACCGGAGCACACCGAGATCGGTCTGCAGTTCCTTCAGAGTTCCCTCGTAGCTCAGTTCAGTCGTCATGGTCCGAACGGTGCCATCAGTACCGCTGAGCTGCTATGACCCGTCCCGATCAGCGAGACAAGTCGATCGAAATACGTCAGATCCAGTGGTCGGACGACGCTGCCAGCAGGCGATCCATCGTCTCCGCCGAGAACGTATTGGTCGGAACGGGAGGCGTCTTGCGGCCGCGGCGAGGAGCACCCAGTTCGGGGTACAACGTCCGCGAGACCTCACGAGCCGCGTCGACGACCAGCGGAGCAACTCGCTCGAGCTGAGCGGTCCGCATGTCGCCACACAACGCGATGCTGCCGACGGGACCCTCGTGTCCGCGAATTGCCGAAGCCACGCACGCGACTCCACGCGCCGACTCCCCGCGTTCGAAGGCCAGTCCCCGACGCTGACGGATGCGGTTCAGTTCCTGATGGAGCACAGCGACGTCGGTGATCGTGTTCTCGGTGCAGCGGGGAAGAGCCGACCCGAACAGAGCGTCGACGCGCTCGGGGTCGATCCATGCCAGCATCGCCTTGCCACCGGCCGTCGAATGAGCGAGCACTCTGCCGCCTACGCGGGACGGCAGGGCCGCGGCAAACCGTCCGCCGACCTTGTCGAGGTAGACACTCTCGCGTCCGTCGAGCACCGACAGGTGAACGACCATTCCGGTCTGCAGGTGCAGTTCGTGCAGAAGCGGTGCTGCGGCTTCGCGGATCTGGCTGTGGCCGCCGTCGCCACCACCGAGGCCGAGTGCGCGGCGCCCGAGGCAGTAGCCGAACGATGCGTGATCGACCCAGTCCAGCTTGACGAGCTGATCGAGAATGCGGTGGACGGTGGACCGCGGCAACTGAGTACGGCACGCGACCTCTTCCAGCGTCAGCCGCGCGGCACGGCCGTCGAAGGCGTCGAGAATCAGCGTCATCCGCTCGACCATCGACGGCGGCAGATCCTTCTTGGGTTGCCCACCGGCGGTCTGGACGGTGGACAGTGTGTCGTTCATGTCAACGATGGTCATGGACGCCTCCCGAAAACTGGAATTGATTCTACCGACTATAACCCAGGTCACAGTTCCTGGAAAGTGAATCAACCTTTTCGATCCCGATCAGCGGTAATTCCCCTGCTGCCATGCGAGCAGGAGGGCTATAAACGCCCGATGCACCTGGGAATCGTCACGCCGGTACTGATTCAGCACCCGAGCACACGTTCGGAGTGGGAGGCGAGTGCCGACATCGGTGAGATCGCCACAGTGGCCGCTACGGCAGATCGACTCGGTTTCCATCATCTGACCTGCAGTGAGCACGTAGCAGTTCCCGAAGAGATTGCCACCGAACGCGGCGGAACCTATTGGGATCCACTCGCCACACTGGGCTATCTGGCCGCCCGCACGTCGCGGATCCTCCTGGCGACGCAGGTGCTGGTACTGGGTTATCACCACCCCCTCGAGATCGCCAAGCGCTACGGAACGCTGGATCGCGTCAGCAACGGACGCCTGATACTCGGGCTCGGAGTCGGAACTCTGAAACAAGAATTCGATCTCATAAATGCTCCGTTCGTCGACCGGGGAGCGCGTGCCGACGATGCTCTGGCAGCACTTCGTGCATCACTGTCGACGCCGACTCCGGAGTATCACGGCGAGTTCTACGACTACTCCGGATTCGTCGTCGAACCCCATGCCGTCCAGAAGCGCGTACCCCTGTGGATCGGCGGCAGGACCAAGAGGTCGTTGCGCCGGGCCACCACACACGGCGACGGTTGGGTTCCGTTCGGGCTGCGATTCTCCGAACTGAAGGAAATGCTCGACGCCACGACGCTCCCCGACGGATTCGACGTCGTCCTCCCCGCCGGCGCTCCGCTCGACCCCCTCGGCAATCCCGAATCCACGCTTCGTGCCCTCACTCGCGTCCGCGACGCCGGGGCGACCATCGCCAGTTGCTCGATCGGCGCTCGAAACGTCGAGCACTACTGCGAACAGCTAGAAGAACTTCACCGAATCGCCCTCACCGAGGGCCTCGCTTTCACCACTTCCTGATCCGTCAACCTTCCCGAGCAAAGGACGTACCCATGACCGACACGACCGCCCTGATCGAATCTCTGCTGGCCCGAGTGGAATTGCTCGAGGACAAGCTCGCGATCACCGAACTGCTGACCACCTACAGCCCCGCCGTCGACAGTGGATCAGCCGACGAGGTCGCGAACCTGTGGCTCGAGGACGGCGTCTACGACGTCGACACCGGCGCGATGCACGGCCGCGGCGAACTCCGGGCCATGGTTCACAGCGCCTCTCACCAGAACTGGATCATGAACGGCGCGGCGCACATGATGACGCCAGCGCACATCCGCATCGACGGCAACAAGGCCGTCGCAACCTGCCATTCGCAATTGGTCATCAAGGACCCCGAGAACCCGACGGGGTTCAAGGTCCTCCGTATCACCGCGAACCGCTGGGAACTGATCAAGACGGACGGCGAGTGGAAGGTCGAACTGCGTACCAACGCCCTCCTCGACGGACGGCCCGAGGCCCGCGCTCTCCTGGCCGCCGGGGTGACGGCCTAACCCCCTGTGCGCGGTTAAGGACCCTCTGCGGTCGCTAACCGCGCACAGCTGTTGAAAGTTTGGCTCCCCGAACTCTATAGTTCACTTATTCGAACCAACAGGTCCGAGTACGTGTGACCAGGAGAGCGATGAGCACCAGTACGCAAGAGCCGACGACTCCGCGCCGACGACCTACGGGGAGATCCATCGCTCTGCTCGGTCCGGCGTTCGTCGCGGCAATCGCGTACGTCGATCCGGGCAACGTCGCCGCCAACCTCACAGCCGGCGCGAAGTACGGCTATCTCCTCATCTGGGTGCTCGTCCTCGCCAACGCGATGGCCGTCCTGGTGCAGTATCTGTCCGCGAAACTCGGGTTGGTCTCCGGCAGATCCTTGCCCGAGATGCTCGGTCAGCGGCTACGCAAGAACAACCGTCGCGCGTTCTGGCTCCAGGCCGAGATGATGGCGATCGCGACCGACGTCGCCGAAGTCATCGGCGGCGCCATCGCACTCAACCTGCTCTTCAACATCCCGCTCTTCCTCGGCGGGCTGATCACCGGATGCGTGTCGATGGTGATCCTGACGATTCAAAGTCGGCGCGGACAGCGCACTTTCGAGTTCGTGGTCATGGGCTTGCTGGCCATCATCACGATCGGCTTCCTGACCGGGCTCGCCTTCACCGACGTCTCCGGCAGCGAAGCAGTCGCGGGACTGGTGCCCCGCTTCGAAGGCACCGAGACCGTACTGCTCGCCGCCAGCATGCTCGGCGCCACGGTCATGCCGCACGCGATCTACCTTCACTCCGCATTGGCACGTGATCGCCACGGCCACATCAAGCCCGGGCCACGGTTGCAGCGACTACTCAAAGTCACCCGTTGGGATGTCGTCGTCGCCTTGATCATCGCGGGCGGCGTGAACATCGGCATGCTGCTTCTGGCCGCTTCGGCTCTGCGCGGAGTACCCGGCACCGACACCATCGACGGCGCGCATGCCGCGATCGAGAATTCGCTCGGTCCGGGCGTGGCCGTTGTCTTCGCAATCGGGCTCCTCGCCTCGGGACTCGCGTCGACCTCCGTGGGATGCGCAGCCGGCGCCGAGATCATGCACGGTCTTCTGGCCATTCGCATTCCGGTGATCACACGCCGAATCGTCACTCTCATCCCGGCGCTGATCGTTCTCGGACTCGGCGTCGACCCGACGCTGGCGCTCGTGCTCAGCCAAGTGGTCTTGAGCCTGTGCATCCCCTTCGCGATCATCCCGCTGGTGCGAATGACCTCGGACCCCGAACTCATGGGCGACGCGCGAAATGCCCCGATCACGACCGTCGCGGCGTGGATTGCGGCGGGCTTGATCGTTGCACTCAACGTCGCTCTGCTGGTTCTGACGGTGACAGGCTAGAGCACCGGAGCCACCCAACGCGTCCCTCACAAACGCGCTGGACGGCTCCGGCCGGACTAGGAGGCTTGCTCGGCGAGAGTGGCCTTGGCCCAGCGGTAATCGGCCTTTCCGCTGGGAGAACGCCTGATCGACGGAACGTTCATGACGGTGCGCGGCACTTTGTACCGAGCGACCTGCGACGCGCAATGCTCACCGATCTCGGCAGCGTCCGGGACGTCGAAGCCTTCGCGGGTCGTGATGACCGCCGCGACGCGCTCACCGAACTTCGCATCCGGAATTCCCGCGACCAGTGCGTCGAGCACAGCCGGGTGACTCTTGAGTGCCTGCTCGACCTCCTCGGGATACACCTTCTCCCCACCGGTGTTGATGCACTGAGAACCACGTCCCAGCAGGACGATCGAGCCGTCGGCTTCGACACGTCCGACGTCGCCGAGCACCGACATCCGCACCCCGTCGATCACCGGGAACGTAGCCGCCGTCTTGACCGGATCATTGAAGTAGCCGACCGGCACGTGACCACTGCGAGCGATGTACCCGGTCTCGGGAGATCCCGGCTCCAGCGGCCGCATCCTTTCGTCCACGACGCGGGTCTCGTCGCGAGCAGCGATGCGCATCAAACCGTCTTCGCCGATCTCGAGATTGCCGTCGACGCCCGACTCCGAGGAGCCGAATCCGTCGCGGATCACCAGGTTCGGGAGTATGGACTTGAGCTGCTCGCGCAGGGAGAGCGAGAACAATGCTCCGCCCGACGAGACCATTCCGACCGTGCTGAGATCGTAATCCGCAGCGTTGGCAGCCAATTCGTCTGCGAGCGGACGCGCCATCGCATCTCCGACGACGGTGATGGAGACGGCCTTCTCACTCCCGGCGAGCTGCAGGGTCGTCTTCGCGTCGAAGCGCGCCATGAGAATTGCGTTGGCGCCCATGAAGAATCCGGTGAACAGCGAGTACGACGCTGCGCCGTGCATCAACGGTGCAGTGCTGAGCATGTTCATCGCGGGCACGTTCGGGACCGCGGCGTACAGAGCTTCAGCGGTGGTGTGCGGCGGACCGAACGGATTTCCGCCGGTGAGCGCCGCGAAGTAGAAGTCCTCGTGACGCCACATGACGCCCTTGGGCATACCCGTCGTGCCACCGGTGTAGATGACGAAGAGGTCGTCGTTGCTGCGGGGCGCGAAGTCACGAGTAGCGGGCTGCTCCGCGGCAGCGTCGGCATATCGAACGACGTCGACGCCTTCGATGTCGCGGACCACCGACTCGCCGACGACAACGACGTGTTTGATTCCGGGCGCGGCCGGGAGGACAGTCTCCACGACGGGAACGAACTCCTCGTCCACGATCAGCGCTACCGACTGCGAATCGTTGTACAGGTAAGTCAGTTCGGCGTCGACGTAGCGATAGTTGACGTTGATCGGGACTGCGCGAATCTTGAGGCAGCCGAGCAAACTCTCGACGAACTCGATGCTGTTGCGCATGTGCAGAGCGACGTGATCGCCCGGCCCGACACCGACACTCGCCAAGTGCCGGGCAATGCGGTTCGATCCCTCGTCCAGTTCGACGTAGGTGCGACGACGGCCATCGCACACGAGTGCGGTGCGGTCCGGAATCAAATCCGAAATGCCCTCGTACAGATCTGCCAAATTCAGTGACACTACTGGTGCCTTCCTTGATGTCCGGCCCGGGGAATTCGGGACCGACCGTACTGCGTTTTCGGTGAGAACTATCCGACCCTGGTGCCGACGAATGCGGCCAAGAACTGGGCGGATTCACCCGTTGCGCCACCAGAAGTCGCGAAAGCCGATCCCGCCGTGAGGATCTCCGACGGCGGTGTGGGATGGGGACGTTTCTGGGTGTCGACAACCATGGTGGCTCCGGGACAGGATCGGTGGTGACGCAGGGCGCGTACGCGGTGGGGTCGCCGCGTCGACCCAAGGTGGCATGCGCCGCTCGTGACCCAGATCACCGCTCCCGCTCAGTGAGACTACTCGTCTTTCGGCCGATCTTCTGCTCAAAACTAGAACTAATTCTGATTTTGCTCGAATGATTTCTTCGGAACGACAACCGAACTCTCGACTTCAAATTAGAATGAATACTAATTTTGTTGAACCTACTCGCCAGACCGGATCGAAGGAGCACGACATGACGCAATCACTGAGCTTGGAAGGCAAAGTTGCCGCCGTCACCGGCGCCGGCGCCGGCCTGGGTCGCGCCGAGGCACTCGGACTCGCCGCTGCCGGCGCAGCCGTCATCGTCAACGACATGGGCGCAGCGGCCAACGACGTGGTCGACGAGATCAAGGCAGCAGGCGGACAGGCACTCGCCATCACCGGCGACGTCTCCGATTGGTCACTCGGCGGGCGCATCATCGAAGAGGCCGTCAAGAACTTCGGATCCTTCGACATCCTCGTCAACAATGCAGGCATCCTGCGCGACAAGATGATCTTCAACCTGACCGAATCCGATTGGGACGACGTCATCCGCGTACACCTCAAGGGTCACGCCGCCACCTCACACGCAGCCGCAGTCCACTGGCGCGCAGCCAGCAAGGCCGCCGACGCACCGGTCTACGGCCGCATCATCAATACCTCTTCCGAAGCCTTTCTCTTCGGCAGCGCCGGACAGCCCAACTACTCGGCAGCCAAGGCCGGTATCACCGCGCTGACGCTCTCGAGCGCAGCAGGTCTCTCCCGCTACGGCGTCCGCACCAACGCGATCTGCCCCCGCGCCCGCACCGCCATGACGGCAGAAGCCTTCGGCGAGAACAACACCGGCGTCGTCGGCCTCGATCCGCTTGCACCCGAGCGCGTCGCTACCCTGGTCAGCTACCTCGCATCCCCCGATTCCGACGAGATCAACGGTCAGGTATTCGTCGTCTACGGCAAGATGGTGGCGTTGATGGAAGCACCCAAGGTCGAGAATCGTTTCGACGCAGCCGGATCCGCGTTCACAGTCGAAGAACTCGGTGGCCAGCTCTCGTCCTACTTCTCCGGCCGTGGGCCGTACGAGACCTACGCCGCCTACAGCGTCGCCGGCCTCGAAAAGATCGCACTTGCAGTCGACGAGACCGCAACAGTTTAAGCAGCACTGACGAAGAGGAGCGTTTTCATGAGGTTGAACGGCAAGGTAGCGATCGTCACCGGCGGCGCCGGTGGAATCGGTCGCGCCATCACCCGAGTCTTCGCCCGTGAAGGCGCGAAGGTCCTGTTCGTCGACATCAACGACGAGCAGGGCCAGGCCCTCGAACAAGAACTGGCCGGCTCCGGCAAGTTTCTGAACGTCGACCTTGCTGCTGCCGGTTCGGCCGAGCAGATCCGTGACGCTGCGCTCGCGGCTTTCGGCAAGCTCGACATCCTGGTGAACAACGCTCACGCGTCCCGTCAGGCTCCGTTGCTCGAAACCACGCAGGACATGTTCGACCTGTCCTTCAACACCGGTTTCTACCCCGTTGTCCACCTGATGCAGGCGTGCCACGACGAACTCGCGAAGACCAAGGGTTCGGTCGTCAACTTCGCATCGGGTTCAGGTTTGGACGGAATGCCCACCCAGACGTCCTACGCTGCGGCCAAGGAAGCTGTGCGAGGCCTGACGCGCGTCGTCGCCAACGAGTGGGCGCCGGAAGGCATTCGGGTCAACGTGGTCTGCCCGTTCGCTGCCACCGAAGGCGTCGTCAAGTGGCAGGAAGCCTTCCCCGAACGTGCAGCCGCATCGGTTGCCAAGGTACCGCTCGGACGCATCGGGGATCCCGAAACCGACATCGCTCCTGTCGTGGTGTTCCTGGCGAGCGACGATTCCCAGTACATGACCGGACAGACGTTGATGGCCGACGGCGGCAGCATCAAACTGCGCTGAGCCGAAGTTCTTCTCGGTGGGACTCAGCTCACCGAGAAGAGCTTGGCAGCGTTGTCGTGCACGACGGCTCGCAGCCACTCGTCTCCGAGATCGAAGCGCGTAACCGCTTGCAAGGCCGTGAGATACGGGTACGGGATGTTGGGGAAGTCGCTGCCGAACAGGATGCGGTCCTGCATGTCGACGAGCCGTGACACGTCGGCCTTCGGGAAGGCACACTGCTCTTCCGTGAAGTCGGTGAAGGCCATGGTCGTATCCAGGCGAACGTTGCCGTAAGCCTCTGCCAGATCGAGGAATTCGCTGTACTCGGGCATCCCCATGTGCGCGACGATCAACGACAGGCGCGGGTACCGTGACAACAGCGAAGCAATGCGATCGGGCCCCGTGTACTCCCCCGGCGCCGGTCCCGATCCACAGTGGATCACGATGGGTGTCTCGGAGTCCTCGAGTTGACCCCAGACCTTGTCGAGCAGAGGGTCGTTCGGATCGTAGTTGCCGACCTGGATGTGGGACTTGAAGATTCGCGCACCCGACTCCAACGCCTTCCCGACGTACGACGCTGCCGACTCCTCGGGATAGAAAGTGGCCGTGTGCAGGCAATCGGGTGTTTGCGCGGCAAACTCGACGGCCCACTGGTTGAGCCACTCGGCCATCGCGTGCTTGTGCGGGTAGATCATGGACGTGAAAGCTCGGACGCCGAACTCGCGGAGACGGTGTACCCGTTCCTCCTCGGCAAGGCGGTAAGCGATGGGCCATGGTCGCCCGATCATCGGGCCCGCCGAATCGAAGTAACCCCACACCTTGTCCATGACGCTCTTCGGCATGAAATGGGTATGGACGTCGATCACGCCCGGAACACCCAACTCGCGCCAGAAAGCCCGAACCTCGACGATCTCTTCCGGTCCGGTCGATGGGACCTCTTCGGTACACACGTCTGACACCCCTTTCGTTCGCTCGACCATACCGAGCGCCGTCGCGCTCACCGGGACAGGTCGTTGACGGCCCGCCATGAGCACCCGAGTGTGAACCCATCTTGCCGATCACCGTTGGAGGTTGAATGTCTCAGGCCGAGTCCGAAGTGGGGTCGATCAGTGCCGTCGAGGAACTGCTCGCAATCGAGGAAATCAAACGTGTCTTCGCCGCGCGCCTACGCTGCATGGACACCAAGCAGTGGCACGTCTACCCGACCCTGCACACCGCAGACGTCGTCAGCGAGACGTGGGGCGGACTCCCGACGGACAAGCAACCCAAGACCGGTGACACCTCGAACCAGGTAGTGGGCATCGACAAGCTCACCGCGGCAATTCGGAACATGCTCGACGGCGACATCCCCCTCACCACGGCACACCACGCGCACACTCCCGAAATCGTGCTGACCTCGCCCACCACCGCAACCGGTATCTGGGCGATGGAGGACATGCTGTGGTGGAACGACGGCGAGAAAGAACTGCATCTACACGGCTACGGCCACTACCACGAGGAATACCGCAAAGAAGACGGCAGGTGGCTGATCAGCTACCGAACGCTCACGCGGCTCCGTGTCGACCAGGACCCCGGATTCTTCCGATTCATGAAAGCGCTGTGACGAAGTGACCAACCCGCTGTTCCAACCGCTCCGTATCCGTTCGCTCGAATTGTCCAACCGCATAGTCATGTCGCCGATGACGCGCACGTACTCCATCGAGGGCGTGCCCGGGCGCGACGTCGCCGACTACTACCGCCGACGCGCCGAGGGCGGAACCGGACTGATCGTCACCGAGGGCGTCGCGATCGATCACGAGACTGCTGTCGATCACGCCAATGTCCCCAACCTCCACACCCCTGCCGCTCAGGCCGGCTGGCGCAAGGTAGTCGACGACGTGCACGCTGCGGGCGGCAAGATCGTGCCTCAGCTCTGGCACGTCGGACCGCTGTGGGGTGCGATGACGCAAATGGACCCCTCACTCAAGCCGATGCGCCCCTCCGGCGAATGGGGCCCGCTCGGCGTCACCTCGTACTCTGCTGCCTACGTCGAGCGCGCACAGGCGAGCACCGAAGCGATGACCGAGCAGGACATCCAGGACGTCATCGACGCGTACGTCCGCAGCGCGAAGCACGCCGTCGAACTCGGCTTCGACGGCATCGCGATCCACGGCGGTCACGGCTACCTCCTCGACTCCTTCTTCTGGGAGGGCACCAACCAGCGCGACGACGCGTGGGGCGGCGACCTGGAGCGTCGTACCAAGTTCCCGGCCGCCGTCGTCGCTGCGATCCGTGCGGCCATCGGACCGGATCTGCCGATCATCTACCGTTTCTCGCAGCACAAGCAGCAGGATTTCACCGCCAAGATCGCGGAAACTCCCGAGGAGTTGGGCGTCATCCTGGGCGCGCTGGTCGACGCCGGAGTCGACGTTCTCGATGCCAGCATCAGGCGTTTCGACGTCCCGGCCTTCGAAGGCAGCGATCTCTCGCTAGCGGGTTGGGCGAAGAAGCTGACCGGCGCCGTCACGATGGCGGTCGGCAGCGTCGGGATCGGAAAGTCGCTGCGGGACAGCCGCATCGAAGGCGTTGCGCCGGTGGTGGACAACATCCCACAGCTCGAGGAGCGCATCGGCAGCGGTGAGTTCGATCTGATCGCGATCGGCCGCCTCCATCTCGCCGATCCGGCGTTGGCGTCGACCCTGCGCGACGGTGGTCCGCTGCCCGCGTTCGATCGAGCCGTGCATGAGGGCAGCTTGATCTAGGGGCTCCGCCCCCTGTGCGCCTTTCCGGTAGTTCGCACTACCGACAAGGCGCACAGGGCCGAAGGCCTTTATGTTCGACCTATGACTACCTTCAACGCCTGGGTCGCCCGCGAAAGCGACGGCACCATCGACTTCGCCCCCGAAACCGTCGACGAGTCCTTCCTCCCCGCAGGTGAGGTCACCATTCGCGTCGAGTATTCGAGCGTCAACTACAAGGACGCGCTCGCGGTCACCCCGAAAGGCGGGGTGGTTCGCGAGTACCCGATCGTCCCCGGCATCGACGTCGCCGGCGAGGTCATTGCCTCCGAGTCCGACGCATTCGCCCCGGGCGACAAGGTCGTCGCACATGGCTACGAGATCGGGACCGCCCGCAACGGCGGCTACGCCGAGATCGCCCGTTTGCCTGCCGAGTGGGTCGTGAAACTCGACGGCATTTCCACCGCCGACGCTGCTGCGATCGGCACGGCAGGATTCACCGCGGCCATGAGTGTCCAAGCCATTCTGGCCAGCGGAGTGACGCCCGCCGACGGTCCCGTCCTGGTGACGGGCGCGAGCGGCGGAGTCGGCACCGTCAGTGTCGACCTTCTGGCAAGCGCAGGCTTCGACGTGGTCGCCTCCAGCGGCAAGCCCGGCGCGGCAGACCTTCTGGTCTCACTCGGTGCGTCTTCGGTGATCGGCCGGCTCCCCGAGGATCCCGACGCCAAGCCTCGCCCGCTCGGAAAATCTCAGTGGGCGGCGGCCGTCGACTGCGTCGGCGGAAAGACCCTCGCTCACGTTCTGAGCACGATCAACTACGGTGGTGTTGTGGCCGCCAGCGGGTTGACCGGTGGCGCCGCGCTGCCTACGACCGTGCTGCCGTTCATTCTCCGCGGAGTCTCACTGCTGGGCATGGACTCGGTATTGATGCCGATCGAACCCCGTCGCGCGCTGTGGGCCCGTCTGGGCTCCGACCTCGCACCACGTCATCTGAAAGAGATCACGAACCTCGTTGCCGTCCGCGACGTCGTCTCGGTGATCGATCAGGTACGCGAAGGCAAGTACACCGGCCGTGCGCTGGTTCAGGTTGCCGACGGTTTCTGAACCGCTCAGAAAAGTGTGAACAGATCTGCCGGCTCTTCGGCCGTCGTGGACTTCTCTTTGTACGGAGAGTTCACGGCGGTCGGCTCCTTCTTCACCGGGGCAGCAAGCGGCACCGACGCGATGTCCCCCGAGACGATGGCGCGTGCGGCTTCGCCGGCCAGCTTGTCTGCCATCTCGTTGTAGTGGTTGCCCACATGCCCGCGCACCCAGCGGAAGCGCACCGGTCCGACACGATCGGTGATGGCTCGATCGATACTCTGCACCAATTCGAGGTTCTTGACCGCCCCGCCGCTCGCGGTCTTCCAGCCCTTGCGCTTCCAGCTGGGCAACCATTCGGAAGCGCACTTGATGGCGTACTGCGAGTCGGATTCGATGAGCAGAGGATCCGCGCCGGGATGGGCTACGACGGCCTCGAACAGAGCACGCAACTCGGCAATCTGGTTGGTGCCGGACGCTTCTCCGCCGGACATGCTCGGACCCTCGTGATTGACCCACGCCCAGCCGATAGCCCCGCCGGGGTTTCGCAGACAGGATCCGTCGGTGCTCACGATGATCATGGCTCGGACAATACGTTGCGCCACCGACACACGCCTTAACGGAGGATGGACGGTGGCGATACGCTGACCTCGATGACGCCGCTATCTCCGGTCGACGAAGTCACGGTGACTTCTCAGCGACCACTCGATGCCGCGCTGACGCTCAGCCCGCATCAGCGCGGACCCGGCGACCCCGCACATCGGCGGTCCGCCGACGGAGCGATCTGGCGAGTTTCCCGCCAACTTTCGGGTCCTGTGACCTACCGCATCACTCAGTCGGATCGCCACTCGGTGCGGGTGCAGGCGTGGGGTCCCGGCGCCACGGAATTACTGATCGGCGCCGAAGCGTTGCTCGGTCTCGACGACGAAGCCAAAGATTTCGCCCCCGAACATCCCAAGCTCGCCGAAGCTCATCGACGCTTCCCGCATCTGCGCATCGGCCGCACCGGCCGCGTCATGGAAGCTCTCGTTCCCGCGATCCTCGAGCAACGCGTCCACGGCATCGACGCGTTTGCCGCGTGGCGCCGCCTGCTGACCAAGTTCGGTGAGCGCCCGCCCGGCCCGGCACCCGACGGAATGCGAGTTCCACTCACCGCGGACCAATGGCGTCGAATGCCGTCATGGGAGTTCCATCGCGCGAACGTCGATCCCGCGAGGTCCAAGACGATCGTTCAGTGTGCTCGCGTCGCCGACCGCCTCGAGCAGGCATCCACGTTCCCCCGGGCCGAAGCGACCAAACGATTGCGAGCGGTGCCCGGCGTCGGAATCTGGACTGCCGCCGAAGTGGCTCAGCGCGCCTTCGGCGATTCCGATGCACTCTCGGTCGGCGACTACCACCTCGCTGCCGTCGTCGGGTGGTCACTGCTGGGTGAACCGATAGACGACGCCGAGATGGTGGAGTACCTCGCGCCCCTTCAACCGCATCGATACCGCGCCGTGAGGCTTCTGCAGGTCAGCGGCCAAGCCGTCAAACCCAAGTTCGGTCCGCGAACTGCCGTTGCCGACCACCGCTGGCACTGAGCACCAGGAGATAAAGAATGTCGACCCGATACGCACACATCGCCTTCTCCCCCGCTGCGGTGGAGCGTCAGCGGTCGACCGGGAGTTTCACCGTCTACGGTTCGAAACTCGATCAGCCCGACGAAGGCCCGATGGAATTCGATTTCCGCGCTCAGGGATTCGTGAAATCCGTGGATTCCTTCTTCATGTCCACGGTGACGCCCGACGGGTGGCCGTACGTCCAACATCGCGGCGGCCCGCGCGGATTCCTGCATGTGTTGGGTCCGAATCGAATCGGATTCGCCGATCTTCCCGGCAATCAGCAATTCGTGACACTCGGCAATCTGGAAGCGAACAATCGCATCTCGCTGTTCGTCATCGACTACCCGACGCGGACGAGATTGAAGATCTACGGGCGTGCGCAGGTGATCGAGGAGGACCAGGACCCTGCACTACTGCAACAGCTCTTGCAAGTTCCCGGCGGCACCATGACCGCAAAAGCCCAGCGTTCCATCGTCATCGAGGTCGAAGCGTTCGACTGGAACTGCAGTCGAAACATCACACCTCGCTTCGACAAGGAGCGCATGGACGAATCCCTCGCTCTGGCACGCCAACCCCTGCAAGCCGAGGTCGACCGGCTTACAGCCGAGGTCGAGGAATTGCGCGCGCGTTTGTCGAAGAACGAATGAGACTGGGCGGTTTCAGGGCACCCGGAGTCGGGTAGCCACCAAACACGGCCCGTCGCGCGGAGACGACGGGTCCCGTTGTGCCCGAGGAGGTCCGCACGATCGATCCAGACGGTGGAGTTCTGGCTAACGAACTGCACCGCCACCATTCACGACTGGTTCCACACAGACAGATTGGCCGTCCCCATGAAACTGTCCCGAACTCTCACCATGTCCGTTCTCGTTGTCGCCGCAGTCGGCGCCGGAGCCGGCACCGCGGTCGCAGCGCCCCCGAATGCGGGCTTCGATCCGTCCCAGCCCCTACTGACTCCGACCGCCGAGTCGAACAGCCAGGCGGCGTTGATGCTCTTCCCCGGTAACGATCCGAAGCAAGCCGCGTTCGACACGATGGCCAACGAGGTCAATATCGGCTGGAACAACGGCGGCTTGCAGTCGACGCTCATCGGAGCCAACCTCGGCGTCGGAATCGGCTGCCTGTCGATCTTCCCGAACTTCATCGCCGGCTGCATCGTCGGTGGAGTCATCGGCACGGTTGCCGGAGTCGGCGCGGGAATCACCAACGGAAACCCGAACGCTGCGCCGGCCGTCGAGAAGTTCTTCGCGACTCCTTGAGAGACGCTCAGCTGTGCGTGTGCCCGGGGGTGGGTGTCTCGTCGTGAAAATGTGTGGCGCCGATCGAATGCAACAGCTGGTGAACGGTGTCGTCTGCCAGTTGGTATCGCATCGATCGGCCGTCGCGCGTCGCGCTCACCCACCCCTGGCTACGCAGTAGGCGCAGCGCATGTGAGACCGCAGTGCCGCTCATCCCCAGCGCCACGGACAGATCCGTGACGCAGATACCCGGTGCGTGGTGAAGGCAGAGCAGCAGACGCAGACGGTTTGCGTCGGAGAGCAGCTCGAAGCGACCGGACCAACTGGTGACGTCCAGACCCTCGAGTGCAGCCCTGGCGCGACGAACATCCTCGATGCTCAGCGCGCCGCTCGTCTCTGCTGCACCTGCATTCGTCAACCGACTGCCTCCGTAGAACTTCCGATCCCCCGCCGCAAGTGTACCCAGAAGCGAACCCCGTCAGGCGGACTCCACCACGGCCGCCATACCCTGGCCACCGCCGATACACATGGTCAACAGTGCTTTTCCGCCGCCGCGTCGGCCGAGTTCGTGAAGCGCGGTCGTTGCCATACGCGCACCCGTCGCTCCCACGGGGTGCCCTAGTGAGATGCCGGAACCGTTGACGTTCAGGCGATCGAGGTCCTCGAAGCCCCATTCCTTCACGACGCCGAGAACCTGGCACGCAAACGCCTCGTTCAGCTCGACCAGATCGAAGTCGTCAAAGCCTGCCCCTGTTCGAGCAAACAGTTTCGAGACGGCGGCAACCGGCCCGAGGCCCATCAGCGCCGGTTCACAACCGGCCGCGGCCCAGCTGTCGAGGAACCCGATGGGTTCCAGCCCCAGCTCGTCCAGACGATCCTCGGCGACCACCAACATCGCTGCCGCAGCGTCGTTCTGCTGGCTGGCGTTACCGGCGGTCACGACGCCTCCCTGTGTCACCGCACGCAGCCGTGCCAGGGTTTCGAGTGAGGTATCCGGACGGATCCCCTCGTCAGCACGAAACTGTGTGACGTTCCCTTTTCGATCAGTCTGTTCGACGGCAACGATTTCGGCATCGAATCGGCCGGAATCTCTTGCCAGTGTTGCTTTTCGGTGACTGTCGACAGCGAAGGCGTCCGACTCTTCCCGCGTGATCCCGCAGCGCAACGCGACGTTCTCGGCCGTTTCGATCATTCCGCTGATCCGGCCGAATCGCCACTCGGGTTGCGAGCGCTCGCGGCCACGATCGAGGCGGTCGAACAGTTGCAGCCCACCGGATTTGGTCCCCCACCGCGCTCCGGTGGTGTAGTGCTCGATCCCGCTCATCGATTCGACGCCACCCGCGAGAACCACGTCGGCCGCACCCGTCTGGACCATCATGGCCGCGGTAACGATGGCCTGCAGACCCGTTCCACATCGGCGATCGGTCTGGAAGCCTGCTACCGAAATCGGCAACCCGGCTTCGAGCGCCGCCCACCTGCCGATGCACGGTGCCTCCGAATTGGCATACGACTGCCCCATCGCGACGTCGTCGATGCGAGACGGATCGATTCCGCTGCGACGCACGGTCTCCTTGACGACAGTGGCAGCCAAACTTTCCGCAGACACGTCACGAAGTGCCCCTCCGAACCGGCCCACCGCGGTTCTGACCGGCGCGACCAATGCTGCTCGTTTCACAACTGACCTCGAATCTCGTTCTGGAAGAATGGAAAAGGAATCAGGAGACCAACAGGCGCACGGTATCCGCCACCAGCGCAGGCTTACCCGCTCCTTCGATTTCGATCGTGTACCGCACGACAATCGTCGCGCCCTTCGCGGAGCGCTCGAAAGAAAGAATCTCCGCACCGGCTCGCACCGAAGAACCGACCTTGACCGGTTCGGGGAATCGCACCTTGTTGCTGCCGTAGTTCACGGTCATGGAGATTCCGTCGACACGCATCACCTGAGCACCGAGCACTGGCAACAACGAAAGAGTCAGATAGCCGTGGGCGATGGTGCCGCCGTACGGACCCTGCGCTGCCCGCTCGGGATCCACGTGAATCCACTGGTGATCCTCGGTGGCGTCGGCGAACTTGTCGATCCGATCCTGCGTGACCGGGAACCACGCGCTGTAGCCCAAGTGCTCACCGACAGCTGTCTCCACGTCGTCGATTCCATTGAAAATTCGCATAGTTCTCCCCTGAAAGGTGTTGAACAGCAAAGAAAAGCAACAACGCCGCGGCGCAGTTCTAATGTGCGCCCCGGCGCAGTTCTAATGTGCGCCCCGGCGCAGCTCTAATGAGCGCCGCGGCGCAGTGTCACCCGATACGTGTACTGCTCCGGCAAGAAGTAGCTCACCGACAACTCGTTGGCAACGCCCTGCGCGTTGGAGTACAAACGGTCTACCCGCAACATGGCGTGGCCGATTTCGCAACCGACGTCCCTGGCAACGTCCGCCGTTGCCGGGGACACCGTGATCGATTGTGCTGCTTCGACGATCGGACTGTCGATCAGCGGCTCCAGCAAGCCGATCACCGTATTGGCGCTCACCGCACCGGCCGCCATGGCGGGCAGGTCGATGATCTGCCGAGCTATCGCCTCCGGCAGATGCGCCGTCGTCTGAACGAACGGAACTCCCTCGTGGATCCGCCGGAAGACCACGGTGTACACGACGTCGGTGTCGAGCCGAAGCCGACTGGCCGCCTCGATGTCCACGCGCCGTTGCAGCGGTGCCACAACTTCCATCGTCGTGTCCCGCGAAAGGTTCATGAGATCTTCGATGGATCCGAGATGACGGAGATAGCGGCCGCTGTTCTCGGTCACGAACGTGCCGCGCCCGGGTACTCGGTACACGATGCCCTCGGCAACCAGGTCGTGAAAGGCTCGGCGGACTGTCTGCCGACTCACGCCGTGATGCTGCGCCAGTTCGGATTCGGTGGGCAGTTGAATGCCGTCGCGGTAGGTACCGGCAGAGATCTGCTGACGAAGCTCACGAGAGAGGCGTTGGTACGCCGGCTCCGTCTCTCTTTCCTTACCGCTCATAGCGACATGATCCTACTTGCTCACCACTCCGTCACAGACCGCCGCGGGCAACCAGCTGCGAAACGATCACGTTGCGCTGAATTTCGTTGGTTCCCTCCCCGACGATCATCAGTGGTGCATCACGGAAATACCGCTCGACGTCGTACTCCGTCGAGTAGCCGTAGCCGCCGTGGATGCGGACGGCGGACAACGCGATTTCCATCGCCACCTCGGAGGCGTACAGCTTGGCCATGCCTGCCTCCATGTCACAGCGCTCGCCGCTGTCGTACATCTGCGCCGCGTGCCAGGTCAACTGCCGCGCGGCGGTCAGTTTCGTTGCCATGTCGGCGAGGTAATTGCCGATCGACTGGTGCTTCCAGATCGGCTGGCCGAAGCTCTCGCGCTGTTGTGCGTAGGCAAGTGAATCCTCGAGAGCGGCCGTGGCGACGCCCAGTGCGCGGCAAGCCACCTGGATACGGCCGGTCTCCAGCCCCTTCATCATCTGGGCGAAGCCCTTTCCGGGAGCACCGCCCAGAATGGCCGACTCGGAGATGCGGTAATTGTCGAAGGACAGTTCGCAACTCTCGACGCCCTTGTATCCGAGCTTCGGGAGGTCGCGAGAGACGGTCAGCCCTTCGCCGTGCTCGACGAGGACGATCGAGATGCCCGCATGACGAGGGCTTGCGCTGGGATCGGTCTTGCACAGTAATGCGATCACGCCGGACCGGCGGGCATTGGTGATCCATGTCTTTGCGCCGTTGATGATCAGATCTGTGCCGTCACTCTTGGCGTTGGTCGTCATGGCCTGCAGATCGGAGCCTCCGCCGGGCTCGGTGAGCGCCATGGTTGCCCGGATCTCGCCGGTTGCCATTCGCGGCAGGTACTTCACCTTCTGCTCTTCGGTACCGAACAGCGAGATGAGCTTCGCGACCACCGTGTGTCCACCCATCGCTCCCGCCAAGGACATCCACCCTCGCGACAGTTCCTGCGTCACCTGCGCATAACAAGGCATCGACACCGGCGATCCGCCGTACTCCTCGGGAATCGCGAGGCCGTAGATCCCGATCTGCTTCATCTGATCGATCCACTTCTCGGGATACTCGTTCGCGTGCTCCACCTCCTGGACCGTGGGCTTGACCTCTCGGTCGACGAACCGGCGCACGGTTTCGATCAGAAATGTCTCTTCGTCGTTGAGCTTGAGCATGAATCCGCCTCGACTTGAAAAAGTTTGTACGGCCATATTTCGATATTGTTCGCGCAATGTCAATACCGGCCTTGACATCGATACGCAGCAACTGCCAGCATCGAGGCAGTTCGGTGCACATCAACGCCGTTCACGGCAGCTCATCTATTTCGCAACTGGCCGTACATTTGATCCCCAGATCGAGGTAATCGACACACATGGACGAGAACCACTACCGCGCGACCAGACGCCGCGCGTCCCTGGTCGCACCGGGTTCGGACGAGCGCAAGGCCCGCAAAGCACTCTCTTCGTGCGCGGACGAGGTGATTCTCGACCTCGAAGATGCCGTCACTTCGTCGAACAAGGACCTGGCACGAACCCTCGTGAGCTCCTTGGTGCTCGAGTTCGGTGGGGCGCGCACCATCTCGGTCCGAATCAACGGCCTGACCACGCCGTGGGCCCGCGACGACCTGATCGCCTGCGGCAGCCTCGAGGAATCGCTGACGAGCGTGATCGTCCCGAAGGTCGAGTCCGCCGACGAACTACTCGAGGCCGAGCACATCCTCTTCACTGCCGGTGGGAACCACACCACCCTGCAAGCCCTGATCGAAACTCCGCTCGGCGTCCAGAATGCCGACTCCATCGCCCGCGCGACTCCTCGTCTGCAGGCCGCGATCATCGGATACGCCGATCTCGGTGCAGCGCTGGGTCGCTCACGCTCGGCACTGCCTGAACACTGGCTTGCCATTCAGGACAGAATCCTGATCGCCTGCCGCGCAGCCGGCGTCGCAGCAATCGACGGGCCCTTCCTCGGCATCACCGACGACGACGCTTTCCGACACGCCGCGCACTGGACCAGCGCTCTCGGGTTCGACGGCAAATGGGTCATCCACCCGGCGCAAATCGACTCGGCCACTATCGCATTCACCCCCTCGGACGACGCCGTCCGTGACGCCAGACGGGTACTGACCGCACTCGAAGAGGCCGAAAACCTGGGTTCGGGTGCCGCCCAGCTCGACGGCCAGATGCTCGACGAGGCAGTGGCCGTGGCAGCGCGTCGTACGCTTGCCCGAGCCGAAGGAGTCACTGTATGAGCGAGCACTACGTCGGAGGACCGTACTTCGACGACCTCACCCACGGACAGGTATTCGACGAAGCCCCCGCGGTCACGTTGACCAGTGGACTCGCCGCCGCCCATCAGGCGATCCTCGGCGACCGCATGCGCCTTCCGCTCGACGCACACCTGTCGTCGAGTGTCACGGGTTCCGCTGCACCAGTGGCGAATCCAGGTCTCGTCACCGACATCGCCATCGGCCAGTCGACCGTGGTCACACACCACGTCAAGGCAAACCTCTTCTACCGTGGACTGCGATTCCACCGCTTCCCGGTGCTCGGCGACACCCTGTACACACGAACCGAGGTGGTCGGGCTGAGGGAGAACTCGGCCAAGCCGGGACGCGCTTGCACCGGTCTTGCCGCGCTGCGGATGACGTCCACCGACCAGAACGGCAACACGGTCCTCGACTTCTACCGCTGCGCCATGCTCCCACTGAGCCCCGATCCGATCGAGGCGCGAGTTCGCCACGCCGACGACCTCGGGGCGATCGGTCCGTCCGAACCGGATCCGTACCTGTCACCTGACGGCTGGGACCTCGACACGTATCGAGAGCGCGTACCCGGCAGGCACTTCGAATCCGACCTGTTGGGTTCGGTGTTTCGCAGCAGCGGCGACGTCGTCTCCAGCGCCCCCGAGCTTGCCCGGCTGAGCTTGAACATCGCAGCGACGCACCACGACGAGCGCGTCGGCGCCCACGGTCGCCTCGTCTACGGCGGCCACACCATCGGGATTGCACTCGCCCAGGCAACCCGCGCTCTGCCGAACTTGGTGACAGTGCTCGGGTGGCACTCGTGCGATCACACCGGGCCCGTGCACGAGGGCGATACCCTCACCAGCGAACTACACGTCGAAGGCTCGTCGCCCCTCGAACATGGAACCGCAGTGCAGCTACGTTCACTCGTGTTCTCTCACAATGCTTCTGCAGCACACACCCCGGTCCTCGACTGGCGTTTCACTGTGTTGATGGCATGAGCACACACTTTTCCACCACGGAGGAACACAGATGAATCAGACCCTTGGCCCGTTGTCCGGGCTTCGAATCGTCGAGGTCTCGAGCTTTGTCGCCGCGCCCCTGTGCGGACTGACTCTCTCCCAGCTCGGCGCCGAGGTGATCCGGATCGACCCGATCGGCGGTGCCTCCGATTACAAGCGCTGGCCAGTCACCGACAACGGTGAAAGCATCTACTGGACCGGACTCAACAAAGGTAAACGGTCACTGTCAGTGGACATGCGCGCCGAGCGCGGCCAAGAACTGATTCGGCAGCTGGTCACGGCTCCGGGACCCGGCGGGGGAATCCTGGTCACCAATGCCGGCGGACGCACCTGGATGGGCCACGACTCCCTGGCCCAATTGCGTAGCGACGTCATCACCCTCGAGGTTCTCGGACGCCGCGACGGCAGCCCCGGTGTCGACTACACGGTCAACGCCGCGTTGGGATTCCCACAGATCACCGGCCCCGCGGACTACGCCGGAGTTGTCAATCACGCCTTGCCGGCCTGGGACGTCGCGTGCGGGCTCTACGCCGCGCTGTCGATCACTGCCGCTGTGCGCCAACGTGACTCGACCGGACACGGCACGCAGATCACGCTGCCACTCGAAGACGTCGCATTGGCCACCGCGGGAACCCTCGGCTACCTCACCGAAGTACAGGTGAACGGCCGCAGTCGCGAGTCCGGCGGGAACGCCGTCTACGGCACGTACGGAATCGATTTCGTCTCCAGCGACAACGACCGGTTCATGATCGTTGCACTCACTACTCGCCATTTCCGTGACCTTGCGTCGGTCACCGGCACCGCGGCGGCTGTCGACGCCGTCGAAGCCGCCCTCGGAGCCGACTTCTCCACCGAAGCGGACCGCTACCGTCATCGAGAGGTCCTGACAGCCCTGTTCTCACACTGGTTCCGGGAACACAGCGCCGCCGAGATCGCTGCCGCGCTGGACCAGTCGTCAGTACTGTTCGAGAGGTACCGTAGTTTCGAGGAGGTTGTGAAATCCGGTGAACTCGAGAACAACCCGATGTTCTCCGCACTCGACCAGCCTCGAATCGGAAGTTATCTCGCTGCCGCCAACCCGGCGTCGTTCGACGGCGCGCATCTGAGCACCGGACCGGCCTCCGAGGTCGGCGGCGATTCGGTCGCGGTGCTCACCGACATCCTCGGAACCACCGCTGATCACGCCTCGACGCTCATTGCGGACGGCGTCGTCGGGGTTCCGGCGAACTGACCCACTCACGAACGTGTTTTCGCCCTCGGAACACAGTTCCGAGGCCGAAAACATGCAACGAGCAATTCAGAGACCAAGATCCTTCGCGATGATGGTCTTCATGACTTCACTTGTGCCACCGTAGATTCGCGTGACACGTGTATCGGCGTAGAGGCGTGCGATCGGATACTCCGTGATGTACCCGTATCCGCCGTGGAGTTGGAGGCACTTGTCGATCACTCGACCTGCCGCCTCGGTGCAGAACAGTTTCGCCTTCGCTGCATCGGGAATCGTCAGCGTGCCACGGTCATGACATTCGAGTGCGTTGTCGGACACCAACTGGATGGCATCGACCTCGGTAGCACATTCGGCCAGAACGAATTTGGTGTTCTGGAATGCCGCAACCGGCTTGCCGAACACCTTGCGGTCCTTGACGTAGTCGATGGCAAAGCGAAGCGCTGCACTGGCAGTGGCGGCCGCTCCGAATGCGATAGTCAGGCGCTCCTGAGCCAGGTTGTGGGTCAGGTAGCTGAATCCGTCGCCTTCTTCTCCGAGCCTGTCCTCGACGGGTACCTGTACATCGACAAACGAAAGCTCCGCGGTGTCGGAGGTCTTGAGACCGATCTTGTTGATCTTGCGCCCCACCGAGTATCCGGGCGACGACGTGTCGACCACCAGAATCGACAACCCGGTGCGTCGGTTCTCCGCTGTGCTGGGCGCGGTGCGGCACACCACCAGGACGCGATCGGCAAGTACCCCGCCGGTGATGAACGTCTTGGAACCGTTGACCACGTAGTGCGTACCGTCCTCCGACAGCTTGGCCGTCGTCGCGATGTTCGCCAGATCCGACCCTGTTCCCGGTTCGGTCATCGCGATCGCGAACATCAGATCTCCGGAAGCGAAGCCCGGCAACCAGCGGCTCTTCTGCTCGTCGTTCGCGTACTCGAGCAGGTAGGGCAGGATCAGGTTCGTATGCACCGACTGCGAGCCGAAGGACGCCCCGGCGGCAGCAACTTCCTCGGCGACGACGACGTTGAACTTGAGCGACTTCTCGCCGCCTCCGCCGTATTCCTCCGGCACCTGAATTCCGAGTACGCCCAACTCTCCGAGTCGTCGGTAGAAATCGCGGGGCGGGTGACCGTCCTCTTCCCACTTCTCGTGGACCGGGGTTACTTCCTTCGCGATGAAATCGCGGACGGTAGCCCGGAATGCCTCGTGATCCTCGTTGAACACGGTGCGCTGCATGTATGAACTCCAGTCGGTCGAGGGAACAGGGTGATCCTGATCTCACCTTGCCTCAATGTTCCGCATCCGATCCAACACTCATCGGCTATTGCTCCGATAGGGCGTACCAATATGGCCTGACCTGCGATACATAGGCAACCGCTATCGTTCCGATCATCGACGCGACATTGCCCAAAGTGATCCAGAACACGTTGAATGGGTCAGCCGGCAAACACAACATCATCGATCGCTTCGAGGCCGCGCTTCGAGCACGATCGCATCCGCCCACCAGTCTCGAAGGGACGCCACGTGACCCCCATCGCGCCACAGCGTAACGACGTCCAGCCCGAAGCAACAGCAACGCCAGATTCGTCAGCAGTCCCCGTCTTCGGTACCCGCAAGCGTGCGTGGACGATGACCGGGCTCGTCGTCTTCCTCTACATCGTCAACTACGCGGACAAGGCAGTCCTCGGAATCATCGCTCAGCCCCTCGCTCGTGAGCTCGGACTGAAGTCTTCGCAAATAGGCATGGTCGGCTCGCTCTTCTTCCTGATGTTCTGCATCGGCGGATTCCTCGCCGGACCACTCAACAAGTACCTGACCCTACGTTGGGCACTGTTGATCCTTGCCGCAATCTGGTCCGTGGTCATGCTCCCCCTCGTTCTCGGCGCCAGCCTCGCGATGTTGATCGTCTCGCGCATGCTCCTCGGATTCGCCGAGGGTCCCAGCTCGGCGCTGATGCACACCGCGGCGTACTCGTGGCACCCGCCGGCCAAGCGCGGCCTTCCCGGCGCAATGCTCGCCGGATCCGCCTCTGTGGCAAAGATCGCCCTCGCGCCGGTACTGACCTTCATCGCCGTTCATTACGGCTGGCGCGCAGCGGTTCTCTCGCTCTCCGTTCTGGGTCTCGTGTGGATGGGTTGCTGGTTGGCCGGTTGGTCCGAGGGCCCGTACACGAGCAAGGCCGTCAAGGCGACAAAGACTGCGGATACAGAAGCAACCGAGGCAGCCACAAAGACGGTCACAGAGCCCAACGTTCCGTGGCGCAAGATCCTGCTCTCCCGCACCTTCGTCAGCTGCTGCTTCCTCATCGCCACCATCTACGCGCTGACCACCGTCGTTCTCACCTGGTTGCCGTCGTACTTCGAGGTCGGCCTCGGATACAGTGCGATGCAAGCCGGTTCGATGTTCGCGCTGCCCTCGATCGTCGGTCTCGTCCTCATGATCACCTCCGGTTCCGTCACGGACAAGTTGATCGGCCGCGGCTTCACTTCTCGCACGGTCCGCGTCATCGTTCCCTGCGTCGGCGTTCTGATCTGCGGATCGATTCTCCTGTTCCTGCCACAGATCTCCACTCCCATCGTCGCTGTCGCCATGGTCTCGATCGGCTACGGGTTCTCGGCAATCACCTTCCCGCTCATCAACGCTGCAATTTCGGAACTGTGCCCGCCGCAGCAGACTGCCGGAACGATGGGATTCTTCCTCGCCATCATGTCGATCGGTGGCCTGATCGCTCCTTACGCAACGGGAGTCATCGTGGACAACGCTGCAACCCCGGCCGACGGTTACGCCCAGTCCTTCCAGGCAATCGGCGTCATCGGAGTCATCGCCGCGGTTCTGGTCCTCGTCTTCGCCAATCCCGAGCGCGATCGCAAGCTCATCCGCGGCTGAGTACTCCACGTATAGCCATTCGCTAACAAAGCTATTCACCGAAAGACATTGCCGGGTCGACCCGCTCGTGATCGACTCGAGGCACGCCCCGACCGCACAGTCGCAGAACCGGGCACGAACAGCAGGAGAGATACATGCGAGATGCCGTCATCGTCGACGCAGTACGTACACCGATCGGCCGTCGCGGCCGCGCCCTCTCGGAGATCCATCCGGCCGAACTGTCTGCACATGTGCTGCGTGCACTCGCTGAACGGACCGGACTCGACGCGGCGACGGTCGACGACGTGATCTGGGGATGCGTCAGTCAGGTCGGCGAACAGGCCGGAAGCATCGCCCGTACAGCAGCACTCGCCGCCGGCTGGCCCGACAGCGTTCCCGGCGTGACACTGACACGGGCCTGCGGATCGAGCCAGCAGGCAGTTTCCTTTGCTGCGGCCACCGTCATCTCCGGGCAGAACGACGTGGTCGTAGCCGGAGGCGTCGAATCGATGTCGCGAGTTCCGATGGGAACCGCCAGCAAGAACGGTGAGCATTTCCCGGCTTCGGTACTCGAACGCTACGGTGTGGACAGTTTCAGCCAGGGGACCGGCGCCGAGATGATGGCCCGGAAATGGGCACTCACTCGAACGGCTCTGGACGAATATTCCCTCCGCTCACACGAACTCGCGGGCCGTGCCACCGATGCAGGAGCATTCACCGGGCAGATCACTCCGATCGCCGGCTTGTCCCAGGACGAAGGCATTCGGCGAGGTGGAAGTCTGGAGTCGCTCGCGAAGTTGCCCCCGGCCTTCGACGCCGACGGTGTCATCCACGCCGGCAACTCTTCTCAGATCTCCGACGGGGCGGGCGCCACACTCGTCACGACCAGCGAGTACGCCCGCGCACGCGGGTGGAAGCCGCTCGTCCGTATTCACACCGCAGTGGTCGCAGCCGACGACCCGGTCATCATGCTCACCGGTCCGATTGCCGCCACCGCAAAGGCATTGGATCGCTCCGGCCTGTCCATCGACGACATCGGAGCGTTCGAGATCAACGAGGCATTCGCCCCCGTCCCCCTTGCCTGGCAGGCTGAAACCGGCGCAGCCATCGATCGTGTGAATCCTCTCGGCGGCGCTGTCGCGGTCGGCCACCCACTCGGCGGATCCGGCGCGATCTTGATGACTCGCCTGGCACATCACATGCGCGACAACGGAATTCGATACGGACTCCAGTCGATGTGCGAGGCCGGCGGCATGGCCAATGCGACCATTCTCGAATTGATCTGACCCGACAACGCTTTCGGGCCGACACGTCATCCAGCAGGAAAGAAGAATTGATTCATGAAACTCGAGGGACTTTCCACCGCGATCACCGGCGGCGCTTCAGGTCTCGGCCTGGCTACCGCTCGACGACTGCTCGACGCCGGAGCGCAGGTCACATTGATCGATCTGCCTTCGTCCGACGGTAAGCAGGTGGCGGCCGATCTCGGAGCTGCCGCACAATTCGCCCCGGCCGACGTCACCGACAGCGAACAGTTCGCCGAAGCACTCGACGCGGCGCACGAGCGCGGCGGCCTTCGCGGCGTCGTCCACTGCGCGGGTGCCGGACGTCGCATGCGCATTCTCGACAAGGACGGAAAAGCCGGATCGGTCGAAGATTTCGAGTTCGTCGTCAAGCTGAATCTTGTCGGTTCGTTCAACGCACTCCGTCTCGGCGCCGAACGGATGGCGGAACTCGACGCCGTGGACGGTGAGCGAGGTGCCGTCATCATGACGGCGTCGGTCGCAGCATTCGAAGGTCAGATCGGTCAGATCAACTACACAGCGTCCAAAGCCGGCATCGTCGGTATGACGGTCACCGCTGCCCGCGATCTCGCCAGCCGCGGAATCCGCGTCAACACCATTGCTCCCGGCATCATGGACACTCCCCTGCTGGCGCGCCTGCGCGAAGACGTGCGCACGGCCCTCGAAGCCTCGGTTCCCAACCCCTCACGGCTGGGTCGCCCGGACGAGTTCGGCCAGCTCGCCGTCTCGATGCTCGAGAACGGCTATCTCAACGGCGAAACCATCAGACTCGACGGCGCTATCCGAATGGCTCCCCGGTGACGGGCGCCAGCGTGATCGCCAATCCACAACTGCGCCACAACATGCACTACCCGGATACGACCATGGCGTACTGGGCACCCAGCATGGCGGCACTGTACGGTGATCGCCTCGCCGTCGTGGACGGCGAGCGCACGTGCACGTTCCGCGAACTCGGTCAGCGCAGTGCGCAATTCGCCGGTGCACTGCGGCGGGCTGGGGTCGGCGTCGGCGATGTCGTGTTGCTACATCTCGGGAACTGTGTCGAGTTCCTGCAGGCCTACTACGGCTGCCTGCAGGCCGGGGCGACCGTGACGTTGGTCAATCCGCTGCAGCCAGAACTCGGACTGCGCAAGCAGATAGAGGAGACGTCCGCCGTTGCTGCGGTCACTCAGAGTTCGCAGCTGCACGTACTGCTTGCAGCCTCTTCAGGAACCTCCGTACGTACGATCGTGATGGTTCAGGACACCGAGGGCACGCTCGATACACCGGAGTCGGTCGTCGCGTTCGACGCCTTCATCGCCGATCTACCCACCGAATTCACCCCTGCCTCCGTTCTTAGCGACGACATCGCACACATCGCGTTCACCGGCGGAACCACCGGAGTCTCCAAAGGTGTTCGTGTTCTTCACCGCAACGTCGTCGGCAACATCACGCAGATGTGTGGGTGGAGAACCGGGCACGAGTTGGAAGCAGGTCCTGACGGTCTCGTCACGCCTCGACGCATCGACGGCCTCGACGTGCTCGGTCCGACGCCGGGGACCGGGGCGACCATCGTGGTCTCACCTCTCTTCCACGCACATTCGTTGCTCAACACGTCGTTCCTGTTGATTTCCGGTCTCACCCAGGTATTTGCCGGTCGGTTCGAACCCGGCCGGATGCTCGAGCTGATCGAAAAGCACGAGGCCACCTACCTCACCGGGTCTCCCGCCATGTGGCACGCACTGTCGGTTCATCCCGACGCCACGGTGCGCAACACCGACAGCGTGTGCGTCGTCTCTTCGGGCGCTGCCCCGATCGACAGCGTCACGCTCGCCGCACTCCGCCGGGCATTTCCCAAAGCGCTCGTCGTCGAGGGGTACGGGCTAACCGAGGCCACCTGTGTGGTCACGGCCGCTCCGCTGATCAACGGCTCGCAGTACCGGCAGAGCAGCGTCGGCCTCCCGATCTTCGACACCGAAATCCAGATTCGCGATCAGCTCGACCGAAAGACTGTTCTGAGCGAGAACGAACGCGGCGAACTGTGGGTGCGTGGACCTCAGGTCACCGACGGCTATCTCGGACACCCGGAAACCACCGCAGAACAGTTCGTCGACGGCTGGTTGGATACCGGAGACATCGCGTACCTGGACTCGGACGGATATCTCTTCATCTGTGACCGGGCAAAGGACATGCTCATCTACAAGGGGTACAACGTCTATCCGCGGGAACTCGAAGAGATTCTGGTTTCGCACCCGGCGATCTCGACTGCCGCGGTTGTCGGCCGCGAAGTGGGGAGCAACGGCCAGGAGCCCGTAGCCTTCGTGGTGATGATTCCGGGCGCCGAGTTCGACGCCGAGCAGATCAAGGCGTTTGTCGCCGAGCAGGTGCTGCCGTACAAGAAGATTCGCGAGGTCGTCGAGGTAGAACTCCTTCCGACATCGGCTGCCGGTAAGGTCCTCAAGACCGACCTCCGCTCGAGACTTCTCGAATCCGTCGATCAGAAAGGCGGTTCCAGGTGACGACCTTCGCAGACCTGACGTCGCAATTGCGTGTCCCGGTTCTCGCTTCACCGATGTTCATCATCTCGACTCCTGACCTCGTCATCGCGCAGTGCACCGCCGGGATCATCGGGTCCTTCCCGGCACTGAATGCTCGTCCGCAGTCGGCACTTCGGGATTGGCTCAAACTGATCACCGTGGCTCGTGAGGAACATGATCGTGAGCACCCGGAGAATCTGTCGGCGCCATTTGCCGTCAACCTCATCGTCCACCGGTCCAACAACCGCCTGGAAGAGGACCTGGCGACCATCGCCGAGTTCGAGGTCCCGATCGTCATCACGTCCCTCGGCGCTCGCACCGACATCAACGACGCAGTCCACGCATACGGTGGAATCGTCCTTCACGACGTCATCGACAATCGTTTTGCACGCAAGGCGATCGAGAAGGGCGCCGACGGACTGATCGCGGTGGCTGCCGGGGCTGGTGGTCATGCCGGTAGGCAGTCGCCGTTTGCCCTGATTCGTGAGATTCGTGAGTGGTTCGCCGGTCCGCTACTGCTGTCGGGGGCTATTGCTCATGGCGATTCGGTTCTCGCTGCGCTCGCGGCCGGTGCCGACCTTGCTTATGTCGGTTCGGCTTTCATCGCCACCGAAGAGGCCAACGCGGATCCTGCGTACAAGGAGATGATCGTGGGTTCAGGGGCCTCCGACATCGTCTATTCCAACCTGTTCACCGGAGTACACGGAAACTACCTGCGGGGCAGCATCGTTGCCGCCGGCTTGGACCCCGACAACCTGGCCGAATCCGATCCATCCGCAATGAGTTTCGCGACCACCGACACCGATACCAAGGCGTGGCGTGACATCTGGGGCGCCGGACAGGGCATCGGAGCGATCGACGCAGTCCTTCCGACGCATGCAGTAGTAGAGCGTCTCGCCGCCGAGTACGCTGCCGCTCGAGAACGTATCTGCCGACTCTAGTGCTGTGACCGGCGTTCGTCAGGCAGGCGTTCGTCAGGCAGGGATTCGTCGGACAGGTACTCGTGGACCAGATTCACGAATACCTGTCCCACCGGCGACAGTGTCGAGGGGTCGAAGGCGAGACCGTACGCACGCAGGAATCTCGGCTCGCAGGCCCGTTCCACCACCTGACCTGGCATCGATTTGGCCACTGAGCGCTCGACCAACGAACCGCCGAGCCCGGCGATGACCATCGGGAGCCGCGACTCCCGTTGCTCGGTCACCACCGCGAGTTCCGTTCTGGTACCGGCCTTTCGGATCGAATCTTCTATCGCGTCACCCATCGCTGCCCCGCGAGGAACGAACACCATGGGAATGTCCGGCATTTCCGAAAGGCGTACCGGCCCCTCGGGTAGTTCGGTTCCCGCCGGGTAGACCAGGCGGTACTCCTGCTCCCCCAATTCGACGATCTCGAGGCCTTCTCCCGCCTCGAGTGGCAGATGAGCCACCGCGAATTCGCAGTGGCCGTCCCGGATGAGACTTTCCAGATTGTCCTCACGCTCGAGTTCCGAGAATCTGACTCGTGCTTGCGGATACCGTCGACAGAACTCCGCAATCAGATCGACGATCGTCCCCGAGGTCAGTGCCGGGAAAGCCATGATGTCGAGGCGACCGACGATGGCGCCATCGGATGCCGTCAACTGTTCAGCCGCCGCAGCTACGTCTCGCAGGACCTGTCGACTCGGGCCGACCAGGCTGCGACCGGCCGCACTGAGCACCATGCCGCGCCCGATGCGATGGAACAGCCTCACTCCCAGTTCACGTTCGAGCCCGCGCAACGCTTGTGACACGGTCGGCTGAGCAACTCCCAAAGCCGCTGCGGCGCCGTTGATCCCCTTGTTCTCGACGACCGCGAGGAAGTACTCCATCTGCCGGAACTCCACAGTTCACTCCTCTTCCTCGGACGGAACGGCGGAGGTAGCCATTTCCGCAGCCGTCGCGATGAATGCAGCGGCTGCCGGAGATTGCTCGCCCGAGCGATAGACGATGCCGACGTCGCGTGTCAGCGGCGGATCGAAGGAGAAGGCGCAGACGTCTGTCATCTGCTGCTGTGCAACCCTTCTCGGCACGACAGTGGCGCCGATCCCTCGACGCACGAGTTCCCACGTGGTCACAGGATGGACGCAGTCCACGACTACGTTTTCGGCGCCTTCGCTGAGTAGACCCCGGAACTGATTCGATTGATCACCGAGATCGACCACCAGCGGCAAACTGTGCAAGAGCGCTCGCGGAACCGGATCCGTCAACGGCGCTGCAAGCCGGCCGGACAACGACGCATGGGTGGCGAGTACCAACTCCTGAGTGGCAATCGGAGACGTGACCAAACCCTCGTACCCGATACTCAGATCGGTGACACCGACCTCGGCCGACCCTCGCCGCAACGCATTGTCGACCCCGGCTGGGCCGTACGTGTCGAGAACGCGCACGACGATCTTGGGGAAGTTGGCGCGGAATCGCCTGACCAACTCGACCATCGGATCGATCGAGAACGCCGAGTACGAGACGACGTCCACCCGGCCGAACTCGAGTTCGCGAACGGCGGTCACTTTCGCCTTCGCGCGCTCGACATCGGCAAGGATTCTCCTGGCCGCGAGATCGAACGTGCGACCTGCGTCGGTAAGAACCAACCGCCTACCGGTCCGGTCGAAGAGCGTGGCGCCGAGTCGACGCTCGAGCGTGCGAATTGCCTGTGACAGCGAGGGCTGCGAAATGTAGAGAGCCTGAGCGGCCTTCGTTATCCCACCGTGGTCGACAACAGCGACGAAGTAGGTAACGAAGTGCAGATCCACTCATCCATCATACGACCAGCGATCTGACGCTCACTCCACCCGAGTTACCCCGGGTACGGCCCACTCACCGGTGAAGACCGGCTCCCGCTTTTCCACGAAGGCACGAACCGCGTCGGTAGCATCCGTCGCAAAATTGACCGCCTGGGCCCTCGCCTCGTTGTCCAAGGCTTCCCGCAACGAGAGTGAGGTGTGATGTTCGAGCATCGCAGCAGACTGACTCAGTGCGGCCGGCGGACCGTCGGCGAGCCGCTGCGCCAGCGTGGACGTGTGTTCGTCCAGTTCGGCCGGTTCGACCAGATACGTCACCAACCCGAGCTCGTAGGCTTCCTGTGCGTCGATCGTCTCGGCGAGCATCACCAGTCGCTTGGCTTGTTGGAGGCCGACCAGTCTCGGCAGGATCCACGAACCCCCGAAGTCGACAGACAACCCCCGTTTGGCAAAGATCTGGCTGAACTTCGCGCCCTTGGCTGCCACGACGAAGTCGCAGAGCAACGCCATGTTCCATCCGGCTCCGACGGCAAACCCGTCGACCTTCGCCACCAGAGGCTTGGGAAACTCGCCCAGTGCGATCGCCGTTGCGTTGATGACACGCATGCGATCGAGCGGGTGCGACGAGCCACGCTTGTCCAGATCGGATCCCGCGCAGAAGGTCCCGTCCGCGCCGGTCAGGATCACAGAGCGAATCTGCGAGTCCTCTTGAAGTTCGAGGACTGCTTCACGTAGAGCGATCCAGGCGTCGAGATCGAGAGCGTTGCGGCGGTGCGGCCGACAGAGAACAATCGTCGCGACGGCACCGTCACGATCGATGCTCACGGCCGCGCGCTCGATCGTCTCGGCACTCATGAACCACTCCACACAGGAGAGCGCTTCTCGGCAAATGCCGTGGCGCCTTCCTTGGCGTCACGTGAGGTGAAGACCGGATCGATGAATTCGCGTTGCGCGACAAAGGCATCCGGATCGGTGTACTTGGCGGACATTGCCAGTACCTGCTTGGTCGCGCGCACAGCCAGTGGACCGTTTGCCGCTACTCGGGCCGCAAGCTCGCGTGCGACGGTCAGCGCCTGCCCCGGTTCGGCGAGCCGATTGACCAAGCCATGATGATGCGCCACGGTGGCACTGAGCGGATCCCCCGTGATCGCGATTTCCATGGCCAACTGGTACGGGAGAATTTTCGGCAGACGTAGGAGTCCGCCGGCCGCCGCGGCAAGCCCCCGCTTCACCTCGGGCAGGCCGAATTTCGCGTCCGTGGATGCCACGATCAAGTCGGCCGCCAAGGCCAGTTCACAACCGCCGGCGAGTGCCCAACCTTCGACGGCTGCGATCAGCGGCTTCGACGGCGGAGCCTCGGTCAGACCGGCAAATCCACGACCCGGCAGCGATGGCCGCTCCCCGCGGGCAAAACCCTTCAGATCCATACCGGCGCAGAAGGTTCCACCGGCTCCGGTCAGAATTCCGATGGTGAGATCGGACCGTTCCTCGAACTCGTCGATCGCGGCTGCGAGTGCCTTTGCGAGGTCCAGGTTGACCGCGTTCTTGGCCTCGGGACGATTGAGGGTGATGACGGCAACGCCGTCGGCGAAGTCGGTGAGCACGACGCTCATGTTCGGTTCCTACTTCCGTGATGAGATTCTTGAAAGGTCACTGCGCGCGAAGGCTCCAGCGCACGGGCGTGCCGCCGGACGGTGTCACGATCTCCCGCTTGGCCAGAACAACAAGATGAGCATGGGTTTCGCGAACTGCCAAGCGAAGTAGTCGCGGCGACATCTGGTCGAACGGACGAGACCAGGAGATCGTGCGCGAGAGTTCCCAGGCCGTGGATTCGGGCTCAGCCTGCACCGCAGCCACGATCTCCGCCAATCGCTCCTCGTGGTGCCCCATCAATTGACGTGCACGATCGGCGATCCCACGGAATCGATATTCATGTGCCGGAAGCACTTCGCATTCGCCCAGTGTCGTCGTCGCCTCGAGCGAGAGAAGATAACGATGAAGCGGGTTCTCGAGTTCACCGGGAATCGTGGAGATGTTCGGGCTGATCCTCGGCAGCATGTGGTCGCCGCTGAACAACAAGCCTCTGTCCTCTTCCACGAAGCAGAGATGTCCGGGAGTGTGCCCCGGTGTCCATTGGGCCCGGAGATTCCAACCGGGTAGGTCGAGTGAATCCCCATCTCCCAGAACTACGTCGATGGTTTCGTGCTCAGCGAACCGCACCAGGTCGACCCGAGACGCGTCGAGCACTTCGGCCGGTGCACCGAGTTCGGACAACTGCAGGTTCCAGCCGGTGATGTCGTCGCGGGTCTGCTCGGGACCGTGGTATCCGAGAAGCGTCGCATCGGCCACGTGCATCGCAAGCGTCGCGCCGCTGACCTGCCGAAGACGCGGTGCCAGGCCGAAGTGATCGGGATGCAGGTGGGTGATTGCCGCATAGCGCACTTCGGAAACGTCGTATCCGATCGATGTAATGCCGTCGACGAGAGCCTGCCACGACTGTTCGTGATCCCAGCCGACGTCGATGAGGGCAAGTCCGTCGTCGAGCGCGAGTGCGTAGACGAGTACGTAGCGCAAAGGGTTGTCCGGCATGGGAACAGGGATCGACCACAATCCGTCCCGCACTTGTTCCACCGGTGGAAGAATTTTGTTCGCCCACGCCTCACGTTGTGCGACACCGACGTCTTCGGTCACGATCATGATGCTTCTCCGCTCGCGTTCAGCATGGTCCGCAGGCTCGACTTGAGCAGTTTTCCGCTCGCGTTGCGAGGTAGGGAGTCCACGAAATGGATCTGGCGAGGTTTCTTGTACGACGCCAACTTCGCTGTGCTGAAAGCGATCAACTCGTCGACGCTTGGCATGTCGGCACCGTCGACCAGTTTGACCACCGCGGTGACGGATTCACCCCAGCGCTTGTCGGGAACCCCGACCACCGCAACCTCGGCGACCGAGGGGTGTTCGGCCAGAACGGATTCCACCTCGATCGGATAGACGTTCTCACCGCCGGTGATGATCATGTCCTTGAGGCGGTCGGTGACGAACAGATACCCCTCGTCGTCCAGATGGCCGGCGTCCCCCGTCCGGAGGAAGCCGTCGTGGGTGAACAGTTCGGCGGTCTCACGTTCACGTCGCCAGTACCCGCGAGTGTTGTTTCTACTACGCGCGACGATCTCACCGGAATTGTTGGGCGGCAATTCCTCACCAGTGGTGACGTCTCGAATGGAGATCTCGACGCCGATCATCGGTTTTCCCGCAGAGCGGAGCAACTCCGAACGCGGTCCGCTTACGTGATGGTCGTAAGCACGAAGGACGGATACCGAACCCGTTGTCTCGGTCATCCCGTATCGCTGGACGAATTTGCACTTCAAGACGGTCATCGCATGAGCGAGGAGCGCCGGAGTGATCGGCGACGCCCCATAGGCGACCACCTCCAGGCTGGTCAGATCGAAACTGTCGAGAGTGGGCAGATCTACCAGCGTCTGAATGACGGCAGGTACCAGAAATGCGTGGGTGACGTGGTGAGTCGCGATGGCATCAGCGACCCGAGCCGGCGCCAGGTCTCCGAGCAGCACCAAAGGGACCCCGGCCGACAAGCACGTACTCATCCAGCCGGCACCGGCGATGTGAAAGAGAGGAAGTGCGTCGAGTGCGACTGCATCCGAACCGAATTCGTAGACGTCGAACCCCTCGGGCTCGTTGTACAGATTCCGGTGCGTGGCCACGACGCCCTTGGGCCGGCCGGTTGTCCCGGAGGTGTACAGCTGCAGAACTGCTGCGTCCGGGTCGTGCCCCTGTCCGGGGTCGACGCCGGTCCCGGAGGCCACGAACTCCGCCCAGGTTTGCGAATCCGGCAGGCCCCCTTCAGCTCCCACGGTTACGACCTCGATGTCCGGCAACGCTGAGGACATCGCCGCCGCCCCCGCGGCGAACTCGTCGTCGACGATCAAGACGTCGAGCTCCGCGTCCTCGGCGATGTCGACGAGTTCGAGTGGGTTGAGCCGCCAGTTCAACGGGATGAACACTGCGCCCGCCTTCGCACACGCGATGAAGGTTTCCGCACCTTCGAGCCCCATCCGCAGTAGCGCACCGACGCGAGCACCCGTTGCGGTCACTCCCGCCAGCGCACTCGCCAAGGCACTGGTCTCGCCATCCAGCGCAGCCCATGTCACTGTTCGGTCGCCGCACGTGATCGCCGGATCGGACGGCCGTGTCGACGCCGAGTGGCGTATCCGGTTGGGTAGGTGAAGCTCGCTCACATCACGCTCCTGTGTTCCAGGTACTCACCGAGCACGAACCGCGGTCGGTGGTACTGGAACAGTCGACCATCGCTATGGCCTGCGCCACAAAGACGAGAAGGCGCACAGAGCCATAGCTCAGACCTATGTCTGCAGGTCGCAGCAAGTCACCACCGCCAGGGCGCCGTCATCTGGGAGAATTTGTCAGATGCAGGCAACCGGGATGGACATACGCAGCGCACAGTATCTCGTCGCCGTTGTCGATCACGGCAGCGTCACCGCCGCCGCGGACGTCCTGCGTATCTCGCAACCGTCACTCTCGCAGGCCGTACGCAACCTCGAACGAGCACTCGGAGCCACACTCTTCGAGCGCACCACTCGCGGTTTGGCTCCCACCGCAGTCGGACTGGCAATTGCCGATTCTGCACGTGCGTTGCTCGCCGACGTTGCTCGGGCCGAATCCGCCGTGGCCGCAGTAACCGCTTTGCGCGCCGGGGAACTCGCCATAGCTGTTCAGTCCGATCTTGCCATCGACCCTGTTGCAGAGGTCGCCGGACGCCTCCATCTGACGGCACCCGGAATTCGATTCTCCACGAACGCCGTCGCGAACGCGCAGGACGTGCGCGCGCTGGTCCGAGCAGGTACGTGTGAACTCGGTTTTCTCGAGACCCACCCGGGTACCGATGTCTCCGACGGGCTTCGAGAAATTGCCGTGAGTAGCCAGGAAACGGTCTTGTCGATCCCCGTTCGCCTGGCCACAGACCTCCCCGATCCGGTTCCGCGCGCCGTGGTTACGCACCTGCCGATGGTGGTCGAGGCATCGACAGTTCGGCGCGGGCATTCGATCGACGACGATCTGGACCTCGCCAACGTCGTCGTGGAAGTGCCTGATCGCCTTGCCGTCCGGGAAATGGTCGGGCAGGGTGTAGGCGCCGCGCTGCTGCCCAGATCGATCGCCGAACAAGACTCCCCAGCGTCCGAGGTTCGCTCGCTCTTCCCGCCCATCACGCGGCAGACGATCTTGATCTACCGCGACGGCCCACTCTCGCCGGCCGGGTCCGCGTACATCGAGAACGTCTCAACACGTCACAAGCCGTCTACGAACAGCCTGCCCAACGGCGAGAGCGTCTCCGGATCGAACTCGACGCCGTAATTCAGTGAGATCGGCGGCTCCACCGGAAATATCTCCGCGCCGGACGCGACCGATCTCTCGGCCAGCGAACGCTCCATGAATGCCATACCCAAACCCGCAAAGACGAACGCGCCGACGGTCTCCCGCTGCGACAACTCCGTCGACATCCGAGTCCGGGCCCCGGCGGCCTGCAGGGACGACTCGATGGCAAGCCTCGCCCGCGAGTGTTTGAGTACACCCACCACTGGGAGATCGGGCAATGCCGTCAATGACACCGGCTCTCCCGCAGCGGGTTTCACACCATTCGGCCAGACGCCAGGATGAACCCCCGACGGCACTGCCAGCCAGTATTCGTTCACCCCGATCACTTTCGTGGACAGCGCCGACATGTCGGGTGGCCAATAGCTGAAGACCACCTCGCATGCGCCGTCTGCCAACACCTGCTCAGACGTTGCATCCTGCGGCAGTTCACCGACCCGAACGGTCACAGCAGGCCATCGCTCACGAAAGTCCGCCACGATGCGTGCGATCGGACCTTCGAGACCATGTGCCGCGGAGCAGATGTCGAGCCGGCCACGAGGCTCGTCGGCCGTACCGATCGCGACGTTGAACGCGGCCGCACTGCTGCGCATCATCTGCCTCGCCGGCCCTACCAACGCCCGACCTGCCGCCGTCAGAACCAAGCCACGACCGACTCGGTGAAACAGTTCGACTCCGAGTTCACGCTCGAGACCACGAATACCCTGCGACAGCGACGGCTTGGTGACCGACAGATTCTGCGCAACCGTCGACAAGGACTCCCCACCGGCAACGGCAAGGAAGTACTCGATCTGACGTAGGTCCACGGCATCGACTTTGCCATAAGCGCGGCCGACAGTACCGCCGGCAAGCGCGGACGGTGTTCATACACGCTTCACTAGTCGGACATACAGGACACACCTTTTTCTACCCGGCGCCGCCTACCGTAATTGGTCCAGACCAATTACGTATGGGTCTGAACCACCGCGTCGAAGACAAGGAATCCTCGTGAGACGTACGACCATCGCGATAGCAGCCGTGACCGCGGCTCTCGCCGTTCCCGGCATCGCCCCCGCCGAATCCCACGCCGAACCCAGTTGGGGCAGTTCGTCCTTCGAATGGGGTAGCTCTTCGGGCGAGAACAACACGCCACCCGCAGCGCCCGGCGTCAGCGTCCCCGGCGGACGGTACGAGCACCCCGTCGACCTGACCTTCACCGCCGAGCGCGGCGCCACCGTCCGCTACACCTTGGACGGAACGACACCCACCACCGACAGCCAAGCTGCCACGCCGGGACGTCCGTTGCAGATCGCACAGGACACCAACGTCACTGTCGCCGCTTTCCGCGGCGATCACGCGAGTGCGGCCGTCTCGTTCGGCTACCTGATCAAGACCTCGGAAAAGCCGCTGGCTCAGGTCGTCGTAATGTCCGACGTCCACGTCGGCGATCACGCGAACAATGACAAGAAGTACGAAAGCTTCTTCGACACAATCGGTTCCATCTTCCCGAAACCCGACGCGATCCTCTCCAACGGCGACATGATCAACGACAACGGAGACGGCAAGGGGCCCGACCACAAGATCGTCGCAGAAATCTTCCAGGCAAATCTCGCCAGGAAGGGCATGAACGAGACACAACTCCTGATCTCCAACGGCAATCACGATGCAAGTCTCGCGGCGATCAGAGCCGGATATCCGGCGGAGTGGTTCCCGGATTCCGGTGGCGGATACTACGAATCCGACGTCAGCGGTGTCCATCTCTTCACGGTCAACACCGAGACATACAACAATGATTCAGCGCAACGTAATTGGCTGAAGTCCCGCCTGACCGAAATCACTTCGGAATCCGGAAACCTGACCAAGCCGATCTTGGTCCAGGGACACCGGCCGGCAAGCAACACAGCCATGGACGGCCAACAGGCGTCGAATCCTCGACTGACCGAAGACTTGAGTGCCTTCCCTCAGGCAATTTTCTTCTCCGGGCACTCGCACCTGAACAACAACGACGACCGGTCGATCCATCAACGCGACTTCACGGCGGTCAACGACGGCTCGATGTCGTACATCGAGATCGATCACGGCTACCAGATGGTGACCGAGTCCGGTCTCGCGAACCGTTTCGAATCACCCACTGCCCAAGCGCTCTTCGTGGAGGTCTACCAGGACCGCACGGAAATCAACCGCATCAACATGGCGGCAGACAAGCACGACATCTACACCGGAGGCGCGTGGTCGGCCAACTGGCAGCCGCCGTACTCGAGCGCGGGCACGCTGAGCGGCTCGGGGTGGACGGTCGAACTCGACGGGTCGACCAACCAGCAGATCAAGGACAACTTCCGCTACACCTCTGGTGCACGCAACACGAATGCACCGGAATTCACCACGGCCACCCCGCTCTCGGTGAGCACCGGAGCGAACGGTGAAGCAGCGCTACGGATCGCGCAGGCGAAGGACGACCAGATGGTCCATCACTATGCCGTCGAGGTCACGGACACAGCCACCGGGGCGAAGGTCGTCTCGTCGAAGGTGCTCTCCGACTTCTACTTCATGCCACGACCGAACAGCCTCGACATTCCGATTCCCGATGCAGCAGCGGGCACAGCATACGAAGCCCGTGTCGAAGCCGTTGACGCATACGGTAACCGGTCACCGGTGACGACTCTGGCCTTCACCCGCTGATTTTTACCCGTCCGCTTACTGATCTGACACGACAAAGCGGCACCGCGCATGTTCGCGGTGCCGCTTCTCGGCTCAGTTGTAGGTGCGCAGCAGGCCCTTGCTGATGATCTGCTTCTGGATGTCGCTGGTGCCTTCACCGATCAGAAGGAACGGTGCCTCACGCATCAACCGCTCGATCTCGTATTCCTTGGAGTAGCCGTACCCGCCGTGGATGCGGAAACTGTCCTGTGTGACCTCCGAGCAGAATTCGCTCGCCAGATACTTCGCCATACCTGCTGCGACGTCGTTGCGCTCGCCCGAGTCCTTGAGTCTGGCAGCATTGACCATCATCAGATGGGCCGCTTCGACTTTGGTGCCCATCTCGGCGATCCGAAATGCGATGGCCTGATGTTCGGCGATCGGTTTGCCGAACGTCTCTCGTTGTTTGGCGTAGGTGACAGCCAGTTCGAAAGCACGCTGGGCGATTCCGCACGCGCGAGCGGCGACGTTGACCCGGCCGACCTCGACGCCGTCCATCATGTGCCGAAATCCCAAGCCAGGGGTGCCACCGAGAACCTCTTCCGCTCCGATCTCGAAACCGTCGAAGATCATCTCGGTGGTGTCGATTCCCTTGTAGCCCATCTTCTCGAGCTTGCCCGGAATGGTCAGGCCCGGGAGTACCTCACCGAAACCTGCCGGCTTCTCGATCAATATCGTCGTCAGATTATTGTGCGGCTTGTCCGCACCCTCGTCCGTCTTGACCAGGACTGCCACCAACGTCGACGAACCACCGTTGGTCAGCCACATCTTCTGCCCGGCGATCACGTAATCGCCGGACTCCGTGCGCTTTGCCTTGGTCGATATCGCAGCAACATCTGAGCCCAGTGCGGGCTCCGACATGGAGAAAGCGCCGGTAATCTCCCCGGAAGCCAGACGCGGCAGGTACTTCGCCTTCTGTTCCGGCGTCCCGTGCGCGGAAATCATGTGGGCCACGATGAAATGGGTGTTGATGACCCCGGACACGCTCATCCATCCGCGGGCCAGCTCTTCGACACACAGTGCGTAGGTGAGCAGTGATTCGCCGATACCCCCGTACTCGGGGTCGATGGTCAGACCGAACAGGCCCATGTCCTTCATCTGCTTGACGATGTCGGTCGGGTACGTATCCGTGTGTTCGAGTTCCTGCGCCGCGGGGATGACCACCCGATCGACGAACTCGCGTACCGCCCCGACGATGTCGCTCTGGGTCTCGGTCAATCCCGCCGTCTGCGCCAAACGAGTCACTGTTCCACCTGTCAGTCGGTACTTTGTGCTCTCCTGTCGACGAAACTGATTCGACTCCAGGAACTTTCACCCCACCGCGACGTGTGTGCGGCAGAGACGCTGCATCCATTCAATCCCCGAACGGTATATGTGTCAAAGTCGATTTCGCATACGAACCGTATGGCGGAAACTATGTCCGAACAGGTCGTTCCTGCTGTTGACAACCGCGCCACGCGTGCTGGATATTCGAGTGGCCAGGTCGCTATGGGGCCCTTCGATCGGCCCGTTCACGCGACGCATTCCCCACCTCTCCTCGAGACAGGCACATTCCATGCACGACGCAGTCATCTGTGAACCCGTTCGCACCCCGGTGGGCGGATTCGGCGGAGTCTTCAAGGACGTTCCCGTCACCACACTCGCCAGCACCGTTGTGCGTGGCCTCGTCGAACGAACCGGCATTGCGTCCACCGATGTCGACGACGTCATCTTCGGTCAGGGTTACGCCAACGGAGAGGCCGCGGCCATCGGGCGAATCGCGGCACTCGACGCCGGTCTCGACGTATCCGTTCCCGGAATACAACTCGATCGCCGTTGCGGTTCGGGATTGCAGGCGATCATCTACGCCGCGATGCAGGTACAGACCGGGATGAGTGATCTGGTCATCGCCGGCGGCGCCGAGAGCATGAGCGGAACCGAGTTCTACTCCACCGACATGCGTTGGGGCACAAAGCGCCCTTCCGTCGAGTTCCACGACCGATTGGCCAAACCGCGCACGAACTCCGGCGGAGTCAACTTTCCGGTCGAAGGCGGCATGATCGAGACCGCCGAGAACTTGCGCCGCGAGTACTCGATCACCCGCGACGAGCAGGACCGATACGCGGTGCGATCGCACGAACGGGCCGTTCACGCCCAGGACAGCGGGTACTTCGACGACGAGACCATTCCCGTTTCGGTGCACGGGCGCCGTGGTGAGCAGACAGTCGTCACCCGCGACGAGCATCCGCGCCGGGGGATTCAGCTGTCCGATCTTGCTGCACTGCGCCCCATTCGAGGTCGCGTCGACCCCGAAGCCACAGTCACCGCCGGAAACGCCTGCGGCCAGAACGACGCCGGAGCTGCGGCCATCGTCACCACTACGGCCAACGCGGAACGACTGGGCCTGCGTCCGTTCGCGAAACTGGTCAGTTGGGGCGTCGCCGGTGTGGAGCCGAACCGGATGGGCATCGGCCCGGTGCCAGCGGTAGCGAAAGCCCTCTCCCGTGTCGACCTGTCGCTCGGCGACATCGACCTCATCGAAGTCAACGAGGCCTTCGCCGCACAGGTTCTCGCGTGCGCCAAGGCTTGGGGATTGAGCGCGCAGGACATCGAGGAGCGCTTCAACGTCAACGGTTCCGGGATCTCGCTCGGACATCCTGTCGGCGCTACCGGCGGACGGATACTCGCCAATCTGCTGCGCGAACTCGACCGACGCCAGGCACGGTACGGGATCGAGACCATGTGCATCGGTGGCGGACAAGGGATTGCAGCGGTGTTCGAGAACCTGCGACGTGAGAAGCGTTAACCGATCGATCCGTCGCGGCGAAGGTCTGCGATCTGGTCGCCCGTCCGTCCCAGCTCGGCCAGTAGCGAATCCGTCTGCTGGCCGAGCGCCGGAACGTCACCCATACGCATTTCGACATCCGAGTACGTCATCGGAGGCAGCACGGCATCGATCGGACCGTTCTCGGTGCCCACTGACCGCCACCTGGCCCGCTTCTCCAGCTGCGGATGTTCCAGCAGACCGGCCATGTCGTTGAGTGCTGCAGCCGGAACACCGGCGGCGGCCAGACGCTGATCCAGGTCCGCTGTCGAGTACAGACGAGTCAGCGAACCCACCAATTCGTCTACCTCGCCGCGATTTTCGACGCGCACGATGTTGGTGCGGTACCGCGGATGATCGACCAGATCCTCGCGCTCGAACACGTCCACCATCAGTGCACGCCACCCACGGTCGTTCTGGACGCCGATCAGGATCTCGCCGTCGCTCGTGGGGTACGAATCGTAGGGAACGATCGCGGCATGGCCGAGACCGACGCGCGGAATCTGCTTGTCCGCATACATTTTCATGTACATCGGATGCCCCAGCCACTCGACGGTGGAATCGAACATCGAGACCTCGACGAGCGCTCCTTTACCCGTTCGCTCTCTACGGAACAAGGCGCTCAGAATCGAAGTCAGCGCGTACATTCCCGCGGCAATGTCCGAGACCGGGATACCCGTCTTGGTGGCCGTCTCCGGTGTGCCGGTCACGGAGATCATTCCGGTCTCGGCTTGGACCAGCATGTCGTACGCCTTGCGCTCGCGCCGTGGACCGGCACTGCCGTAGCCGGACATGTCGATCACGACGAGCCGAGGGAATTCCTCGCGCAGTGCCTCCGCGCCGAACCCCAGTCGCGCAGCTGCATCGGGAGCCAGATTCTGTAGGAACACATCTGCGCGCGCGACAAAATCGAGAACGATCTGCCGGCCGGATTCCGACTTCACGTCGACAGCGATCGATTCCTTGGAACGGTTGAGCCACACGAAGTGTGACGCCTGACCGTGAACCGCCTGGTCGTAGTGACGCGCGAAGTCGCCCTCGCCGACGCGTTCTATCTTGATCACCCGCGCACCCATGTCCGCGAGATGTCTGGTGGCGAGCGGTGCCGCCACCGCCTGTTCGAGTGCAACCACGGTGATTCCGTCGAGCGGAAGATCCGAGTTCGGCTGTCCCATGTCAGTAGTCACCCTTGAATTCTCACACTCAGAAGTCTCACACTCAGGATTCTTGCACTCGAACAGGACGGATCAGATGTGGCGGCCGCCGGTGATCTCGAGAACCGTGCCGGTCATGTAGCTCGAGAGGTCGCTCGCGAGGAACAGCACAACCGAAGCGACCTCCGAGGGCTCGGCCGCGCGACCCATCGGAATCTCGGCAAGCTTCTCGTTCCAGATCCGTTCGGGCATCGCCTCGGTCATCGCCGTGCGGACAAGTCCGGGCTGAACGGCGTTGACCCGAACGTTCTTGAACGCGACCTCCTTTGCCGCGGCTTTCGTCAATCCGACGATGCCGGCCTTGGCGGCCGAGTAGTTGGTCTGCCCGAGCATGCCCACCTTGCCGGAGATCGACGAGATGTTCACGATTGCGCCCTTCTCACGCTCGCGCATGCGGGCGGCGGCAGCGCGTGTTCCGTTCCAGGCGCCCTTGAGGTGTACGGCGATCACGTCGTCGAAGTCCTGCTCGGTCATCTTCCGCATCGTGGCGTCGCGCGTCATGCCGGCATTGTTGACCATGACATCGACTGGACCGAAGGCACTTTCGGCCAGATCGAGCATGGCCTCGACCTGTCCGGAGTCACGCACGTCGCAGGAAGCGAAACGGGCGACCGACTCTCCACCGAGTTCGGCGACCGCAGCCGTTCCCACGGTTTCGTTGATGTCGCCGAGAACGACGGTCGCGCCTTCCTTGATGAAGGTGCGCGCAATTTCGAGCCCGATGCCCTGGGCTCCGCCGGTCACTACCGCAACCTTGCCGTCCAACAATCCCATGTCCACTCCGTTCGTGAGGTTAAAGCTCGTCAGGTAAATGTGTCAGCGCTGGTTGCGCTTTTTCGCTTGCGCCACGAGCCCACCGCCGAGAATCAGTCGCTGGATCTCACTGGTTCCCTCGTACAGGCGCAACAGGCGAACTTCACGGTAGATGCGTTCGACCGGCACACCTCGCATGTACCCGTTGCCACCGTGGATCTGCACGGCGAGATCCGCGACCTTGCCCACCATCTCGGTGCAGAAGAGCTTTGCCGCCGAGGGGCCGAGACGTCGATCCTCACCGCTGACGTACCGCGCGGCCACCTCACGCACCATCGCCCGCCCGGCCATGACACCGGCCTGTTGGTCTGCCAGCATCGCTTGAACAAGCTGGAAGTCGCCGATAGCGGTGCCGCCTTGTTCGGTGACCACGGAGAACGCGACAGATTCGTCGAGCGCTCGCTGCGCTGCTCCCACCGAGAGGGCCGCGATATGGACTCGTCCGCGTGCGAGAGACGTCATCGCTGCGCGGTATCCGGTGTCCTGGTCGCCACCGACGAGGGCCGACTCGGGAACCCGGACGTTGTCGAAGGTGACCTCGGAGGTCCAGGCACCTTCCTGACCCATCTTCTTGTCCTTGGGACCAACTGTGACTCCCGGCGTGTCGGCCGGCACCAGGAACACTGCAATTCCCGGACCATCGGAATCCGCCGGGCGAGTGCGCGCGAACACCACGAACAGCTGTGCCAGTGGAGCATTGGTGATGAACCGCTTGTTGCCGTCGATGACCCATTCGGATCCGTCCAGGACGGCCTTGGTCCGAAGACCGGCCGGGTTGGAACCTGCGCCTGGTTCGGTCAGAGCAAAGGAAGCCACGACGTCACCGGAGGCGATGCGCTCGAGCCACTGAGCCTTCTGCTCGTCGGTACCGAAGCCGACCAGCACCTGCCCGGCAATTCCGTTGTTGGTACCGAACATCGAACGCAGCGCCAGGGACGTGTAACCGAATTCCATTGCCAATTCGACGTCTTGGGTGAGGTCCAGTCCGAGCCCACCCCATTCCTGAGGAATCGCGTAGCCGAAGAGCCCGATGGCTGCGGCTTTCTTTCGTATGTCCTCAGGAATGGCGTCGGTGTCGGCTATCTCCTGCTCACGCGGCACGACTTCCTTGCGGATGAACTCCCGCGCAGTCGCCAAGATATCTGCGAAGTCATCTGCATCGACCTGCATTCCCACCACTCACCTTGCTGTTTCCGAAGTCCATGCCGTCCTCCGAAGTCAATACCGTGAGGCAATCGGAGTCAAAGACCTGAAAACGAACCGAAGGTAAGGCAGAACCTATAGCAAGTGTCAGACAGTGCGCAGTTCCCGCTTGAGCAGCTTTCCGCTCTGATTTCGCGGGAGTTCGGCCACGAAACGCACGTGCTTGGGGACCTTGAACGGGGCGATTCGCTCCTTGACGTGGGCAATCAACGCCTCAGGCGTCAACTCGTCGTTGCCGTCCTTGAGCACGACGATCGCGGTGACGGCCTCGATCCACTTCTCGTCGGGCGTACCGATCACGGCAACTTCTGCCACAGCCGGGTGTGTGTAGACCGCATCTTCGACCTCGCGCGACGCCACCAGGATGCCGCCGGTGTTGATGACGTCCTTGATTCGGTCGACGACGGTGATGAACCCTTCTTCGTCCCGCACGACAAGATCGCCCGAATGGAACCAGCCGTCGCGGAATGCCTCGGCCGTGGCTTCCGGGTTTTCCCAGTAGCCGTTGCACAGCTGCGGTGAGCGGTAGAGAACCTCACCGGACTCACCGTCGGCGACGTCGTTTCCGTCGGCGTCGACGACACGGGTTTCGACGAAGAACACTGCTCGCCCGCAAGAAGACGGACGATCAGCATGCTCGCCGGGCTGGAGAACGGTTGCCAGCGGACCGATTTCGGACTGGCCGAAGCAGTTGTAGAAGCCTATGTCCGGGTAACGCTCACGCAGACGATTGAGCACCGTGACCGGCATGATCGAGGCGCCGTACTGCGCCTTCTTGAGCGAAGACAGATCGCGGGTCTCGAGGTCCGGATGGTTGGCCAGCGGTACCCACACGGTCGGAGCCAGGAACAGCGATCCGATCTTTTCTGCTTCGACGCGGCGCAGGATCTCCGGGATGTCCGGCGCCTGCATCAGACTGACCGTCGCACCGACGGACAGGTACGGCAGCATGAAGACGTGCATCCCCGCGGAGTGGTACATCGGCATGCAGATCAGCGGGTTGTCGTTCTTGTCGAGCCCGAGCGCGATCACCGAGGACACGTACTCGTGTACCAGCGCACCGTGAGACATCATGGCGCCCTTGGGCTTCGAGGTGGTTCCCGAGGTGTACAGCAGTTGCGCCAGATCCGTCGACGTCGCACGCGGTTCGAAAACAGGCACCTCGCCGGCCTCGCTGATCGTGACCACCGACAGTTCCGCGTCCCGCAGTGCGATCACGTGGTCGAGATCGAGGTCGGAGCGAACCGAGTCGAGCGTCGACGCCAATGCCGGATCCACCAACACCGCGCGGGTGCCTGACTGCGCCACGAGGTACCGGAGTTCCTCCCCCTTGAGTGCGTAATTGACCGGAACATGCACCAAACCTGCTCGCGCACAGGCAAGGAATCCGATCGCATAGGCGTCGGAGTTGGTTCCGTATGCCGCGACGCGGTCGCCGTGTTCGAGGCCCAGACCGAGCAAGTGGGCCGCGACCCGCGTCACCGCGTCGTCGAGTTCGCGGTAGGTGCGAGTGCGATCTTCGAAGACGACGGCTACGCGGTCGGGGTACTTGGCTGCCGAGCGCCGAAGCACTCCGTCGACGGTGTTGGTGCGTGGATCCAGGCTCATTCGCTCAGGTTATAGGACGTCCAACTAAACCGGAAGAGCGATCGTTACTTATTGCGCCATTCGGGCTTTCGCTTGTCCACGAAGGCCTGCATGCCTTCCTGAGCGTCGCAGGTCACGGCGTTGGTTGCCATCGTTTCCGCCATCGCCTCGTACGCCTGTGCTTGCGGCAGATCGATCTGTTGATAGAACGCCTGCTTACCGATCTTCACCGTCAAGGGGCTGGCCGTCGTGATCTTGGCGGCCAGTTCGCGCACCTGCCGGTCCAGTTCTCCGGGCGTGACGACGAAGTTCACCAGACCCCAGTCCGCAGCGGTGCCGGCGTCGATCGTCTGACCGGTGAGCAACATCTGCATCGAGCGCTTGCGCCCTACTGCCCTGCTCAGAGCCACCATCGGAGTCGAACAGAACAGTCCGATCTTGACACCGGGCGTGCCGAAGACCGCGTTCGACGCAGCAACAACCAGATCACACGACGCAGCCAGCTGACAGCCCGCCGCGATAGCCGGGCCCTGGACTGCGGCAATCACCGGCTGCGGAATCCGCTGCACGGTCTCCATCATCTCGGTACAGCCGTCGAAGATCGCCCGCTCGTCTTCGAGGGTTCGCCCGATCATCTCCGTCAGATCGTGACCGGCAGAGAACACCGGGCCTTCGGCGCGCACGACGACAACCCGCACGCGCTCGTCTGCAGACAACTCGAGAAGGGCAGCCGTCACCTCGCGCATGGTCTCCGCCGAGAGCGGATTTCGCCGCGCCGGCCGATCGAGTGTCAGGAATCCGAGTCCCACCGATTCCTCGACGGAAATCTTCACTGCAGTGTCTTCTACCTGTGTCTGCGACATGTGTTCTCTCTACCAATCGAATCCGTCCCGGTCAACGAGACGAAACGGGCGTCGGTTCGCGCCGCGTCGATACGGTCCGGTCAATACTTCGCCACTACGAGGAGTGCCCATGAGCACCGATGCCGCCGTCACCACCGATCTCCACGAGATTCTGCGGGCCCAGCAGGTAGCAACTCGCGCCGCCGGTCTTCCGTCCGCGCAGATACGACGCGAGCGCATCCAACGCGTCGTCGATCTCCTGGTGGCGAACCACAAGGATCTGACCGAAGCGATCAACGAGGACTTCGGCGGCCGGATCCCGGCCTACTCGGTGATGAATGACGTTCTGGGGTCGATGGTTTCACTCAAGCATGTTCGTGATTCGCTCGAAGAGTGGATGATTCGCTCACCGAGAGCCACCGGAGCGATGCAGGACCAGCTGGGCGCCACGGCGTACGTCTCGTACCAACCGAAGGGTTCGATCGGCATCATCGGAACCTGGAACGCTCCCCTTTTCACTCTTCTGAGCCCGCTCGCCTGCGCCCTCGGAGCGGGAAATCGCGCCGTCCTCAAACCGTCGGAGATCGTGCCCAACACTGCGGCCGTCCTGGCCGAGGCGGCGCGTCGAACGCTCGACCCCTTGGAGGTCGCAGTGGTGACAGGTGGCCCGGAGGTCGCTGATCTACTGACGTCGCTGCCGTTCGATCACCTCGTCTTCACCGGCAGCACGACCGTCGGCAAGCTCGTCATGGCCAACGCCGCGAAGAACCTGGTTCCGGTCACCCTCGAACTCGGCGGCAAGTCACCGAGCGTTCTTGGACGAAGTGCCGATATCAGCTCTGCTGCATCGCGTTTGGCCATCGCGAAATCGACCAATGCCGGTCAACTCTGCGTCTCTCCCGACCTGATCTATGTTCCGCGCGAGAACACGGAAGCATTCATCGACGCGTTCACCGACCAGTTCACCGGACTGTTCCCCACGATCGCCGACAACGAAGACATGGTCTCGATAGTCAGCGACCGTCACCTCGCACGCATCGAGGGGTACATCGCGGACGCCGCAGAGCGCGGAGCGCGAATCATCACCGTTCCCGACGAAGAACTCTCCGCAGACACTCGTCGCCGCCCACTGCGAATCGTGGTCGACCCTCCGACCGACGCGCAGATCATGAAGGAAGAGATCTTCGGACCGGCCGTCGTGATCCTGCCGTACGACGAACTCGACAGCGTTGTCGCCGACATCAACTCACGGCCGAAGCCGTTGGCGCTGTACTACTTCGGCACCGATCTGGACGAGAAGGAATCCGTACTCGAACGCACCGTCTCGGGCGGCGTCACCATCAACGATGCGATGTCACACCCGGGGCTGAGCGACGCACCCTTCGGCGGCGTCGGAGCTTCGGGCATCGGGCACTACCACGGCCGCGAGGGCTTCCTCGAGTTCAGTCACGCGCGAACGGTATTCGAAGCAGCGCAGCATGATCCACGCGGCGAGTGGGGAATGCTCCCGCCGTACGGTGAGGGTTTCGAGCAGATGATGCTGGCTCAGGTGACGCCCTAGTGCCTTCCGCCCCGCCTTTTCGGTAGTTCGCGCTACCGGAAAGGCGCACCGGCAAGGCCTCGGCTGAGGAACTCCACCAACTGACCCGGCTCGGTGTCCGCCGACTCGATCAGTTGGATCAGTTCTTTCTTGTCCTCTGCTGCAAGCGGTTCGATGCCACCGAAGGTGCGCATCGTGGAGCCGGCCGGAAGGACTCGTGCACACACGAGCGTGCCCGGCTCGAGATTGACCGAGCCCCACTCGTCCGTGACCTTCACCAGATGCCCGTTGCGGACGTCACTGAGAGTCACCGACTGCCCCGACTCCGTCGAAGCGACCTTGTACACCGAGCGCGCAATCTTCAACCACTCGTCGGCCAGTTCCCGCTCGTCGGCGGGAAGCAGTTCTCCGCGACGCTCGACAAACGCCTCGAAGATACCGGCGTCGAACAAGGCAACGTCGACGGCCAAACCGCCCTCGACGGCCAACGTCAGTGCTTCTTCACTGTTCCACTGCTCGGCACGGATGAGCGCAAGATCGAAGACGGCATCGAAGTACTCCGGAGTGCGCGAGAACAGCTGTGCCTTGACGTACAGCCAGTTGGCCCGATCGTCGAACGTCACCTCGGACTTGCCGAGATGGCAGACCTTGAACTTGCGACCGGAACCGCACCAGCACTTGTCATTTCGTCCGAGTTCGGGGTGCTCGGCCGGGGCATAGCGCTGAAGAACCTCGTGCAGAACCTCGGACTCGCCGCCCTCGATCCGGCCGAGAAGTGCCAGCGCGCGCGTCACATCGCTGCGATCGGCCGCCAGTAGCGCCAGATCGAAGATCGCGGGAGTCCAATCGGGATCGAGATCGTGCGCAGTTTCGTACGATGCCTCGGCGGCAAGGATCTTGCCGAGACGATCCGAAGCCTTGCCCGCCAGCCAGTGCGCTGCCGGCTTGACACGACGCGATCCCTTTTCGGCGAGAGCAGTTGCAACAGAATGCAATACGGAATCGTGATCGTCGAGTTCGGACAGCAGCTCCAACGCCGCCGCAGCCGCGGGCGGCTCGGCGATACCGGCGAAGGCCTGCGGATCCTCTTTGACCTGCTTGCGCGCCCAGTCCGAGGCGTCCTCGACGGCTTCGACTTTCGCGGCCATCACCAGATCGACGAAGGCAATCACCGACGCGGCTTCTTCCGGGTGCAGGTTCTCCCGAACCTCGAGCATGCGGGCCCGGTTCGCCAGGTGGTAGGCCTCGAAATCGAAACCGTCCACTGCGACGTAATCGCCGTCGCGGACGTACCCTGCCGCCTCGAGCATCTCGCCCAGCGGGGCGGTCGGCTGACGGAAGAGCGACGGCTCGTCGAGCATCAATTGCCAGACGATGGCATCGAGGGTGTCCGCACCGATGTCGGCAAGGACCGTCGCCAGACTCTCGCCGAATCCGGGTGCGGGATCGAGTACCTCGGGAATGGTGCAGAGCGTCAGCTCACGGTCTGCGACGAACAACCCGATCAAGTCGCCTGCAGAACATTCGGCGAGAGTATCGGTGTCGAGGAGAAAACCCTCGTCATGTGGGAACTCCGGATCCTCGATCCCCCGATCAGCCAACAGGTCGTCGTCGATCCCGCGGTGCACGACGCTGATGCCATGGACCTCGTCGTCGTCACGATCGAGGAAAACCCGCAGCATCATCAGATCGGGGTTGGCATCGAGGACGCCGGACTTGATTTCCGCTTCGGTGAGCCGATGGGTCAGCACTCGATGCTCGAACAACGTGTCGAGTGCGGCGTACCGCTCCTCACTCAGGTAGCCGAGCAGTGGGTCCTCGACGTACTCGACGAACTCGGCCATGTCCTCGGCTGTACCGTGACCGGCATCAGCCAACAGGGTGCCCCAGTCCGCCGCTGTCTGCGGGCCGTGCTCACGCAACAACTCCATCGCGGCTTCGGCGATCAAGTCATTGGCATCCATCGGTTCGTTCACCTATCCAACTTTAACGGGGTCGACTCGATACATCGTCACCGGTCATCGGTCGAGTGATCGGCGCCTCCACGCGACGCACGCACCACTTCTTCGGCGTCGAGCTCCTCGGAAGCGAGAACCTCGAGGACCTTCGCAGCCTGCGATTCCGAAGCCATGACGACGACGCCCACCACAAGTGCGCCAGTGGGGGCCGTCAGGACCCGGGCACTGATCACATCACCTGGCGTGCCGTCGAGCGAGTGCGCAACGGTCACGGACTCCTCGGACCCACGATCGAGCAACACGACGCCGGCGTCGGAAGTTTCGACCACCTCGTACACCGACCTCCGGGTTCCGAGCCACTGTGCGGCCGTGACAACCTCCGACTCCGGGAGCAGTTCACCGCGCCTGGCCAGGAAGTCGGCAAAGATCCCACCCTCGAACAGAGCCACGTCCAGTGCCGAGCCGTCGAAGATCGTGGCGGCGATCAGTTCGTCCTCGGACAGACTGTCGTTTTCGAGATCGTCGAGCCCGGTCACGATGTCGGCGTATTCGGAGGCAAACGCGAACAGGCATGCCTTCTTGTACAACCACCGACCATCCGACTCGACGGATTCATCCGCCTTTCCGAGGTGGCAGACCTTGTACTTGCGGCCGGAACCGCACCAACACTTGTCGTTTCGCCCGAGCTCAGGATGATCGACCGGGACGAAGTCCTGCAGTACGGCGTAGAGATTCTCTTCACTTCCGCCGTCGATCCGCCCGAGCAGTGACAACGCGCGGGTCGCGTCGCCGCGGTCCGACGCGAACTGAGCCAGCTCGAACAGGGCAGGACCCCAACCGGATTCGGCAAGGAGCGCCTTCTCGTAGTGCGCCTCCGCCTCGAGGACGCGCCCCAGCCGATCGACTGCCTTACCGGCGAGCCAATGCGCCGCCGCCCGGACCGACCGTGGACCTCGCTCGGAAAGTTCGGCCGCAAGTGCTTCGAGAATTGCGTCGGTCACCGGGTCCTGGTTCCGAAAACCGAGATCGAACACCGCTACCGCCGCACCCGGATCCGCGAGTGAGACAAAAGAATCCGGAGCAGCGCTCACATGACGGTGGGCCCAGTCCGCGATGTCGAAATCGGCGATGACGGCGTCGGTGTATCCGCGATCCGCCAGATCGACAAACGCGACGGCAGAGACTGCCTCGTCGTGGGTCAGGTCGTAGGTGCTCGCGACCAGGGCGGTCCGAATCTGCAGATCGTAGGCATCGAAGTCGAATCCCCGCCGAGCCAGTAGTTCTCGCTCGTGTTCGTACCCTGCTGCCTCGAAAAGCTCGCTCAACGGCGCAATGGGAACTGTGAACAGTGACGGGTCTTCGAGCAGGAGTTGCCAACACACGGAATCCAATGCCTCGACGCCGTCTTCCTCGAAGGGTTCGCCGAGGGACGGTACGAGATCTGGTTCGTCCTCGATCTCCACCAGACGAAACGCAAGTCGTCCGTCTTCGACAGCCAGACCGACGAGATCACCTTCGGCACACTCGCCGAGGGTTCCGGCCGGGAGCATCACGACTCGTCGACTCCGGAAGTGGGCCGCTCCGCGTTCCACGGCGGCTTCTTCCGCCGCGATCACACGGATCGCCCCGTCCTCTCCGTCGCCGTCACCGTCACCGTCACCGAATGCCAAGATCGGTTCCAGGTCGGGGCTCGCGTCGAGAATGTCGGACGCAATCTCCAGGGCGCTGAGTCGGTGAGTGAACACGAGACCTTCGAGGACAGTGTCGAGAGCAACGTACTTTCCGCTCGGTAGGTATCCGAGCATGGGTTCGGACAGATACTCGAGCACGTCGGCTACCTCGGTCGCCGATCCGCACTCCTCGAGATGGGTCGCCCACTCTTCGAGACTCAGCGGGCCTTGCTCGCGCAGAACAGCCAAAGCTGCGGAAGCAATGGAACCAGCGGCATCGTCGTGGAAATCAGTCACCCGCCAATGGTAGGCGACTTATTGCAGTCCGCTGAGCCCCTCGCCCAGCACTGTCGCACCGAGGATCACCAGAATGACCGCCATCATCACTGCATTGTTCGCCGTCATCCAAGCTTTCGCCGACACGAGGATGTCGTCGGCTCGCTTGCCGGAGAACACCTTCACCAGGATCGGCGACGCGATACCGACGCTCGCGATGATCGTGAAGATCACCGCGGCAACAATCTGTTGGGCAACAACATTCGTGGCGACTGCGATAGTGGCCGCACCGGATACCGCGAGCGCTGCATTCTTGGGATTGACCGCCGCGGACAAGAACGCCAACCCGAACGCCTTCCGCGGAGTCAACCCGTCGATGCTCTTCATCCACTTCGGAACTGTCGGATCACTTCCGTCCCTCGGACGCGCTCGCCACTGCTTGAACGCCAATCCGAACAGAACGAGCCCCAACACGATTCGTACGACGCTCGACCACACCGAACTCTGCGCCGACCCCGACGCCGACTCCGACTCCGACTCCGCAAACGAATAGTCCGCGATCACGATGGTCACCGCAACGACTGCCGAGATTCCGAGGACCCACCCGAGTAGAAAAGATGCCGCCCCGCGATGTGCTCCAGCGGTGATCATGACGAGCACGATCACCGCCATGGGCATCGAGACGAAAAGCAGGCCGAGGGCAATCGGAAGAGACAGACCGATCGCGGCTAGCACCGAAAACCTCCATTGAATACACGATCGATGATCGACTCGAAGTCGAAATCACGACGGGGGTGGCAGCATGACCTCGATGAGATGAGGACCGGGTTCCGCAAGCGCTGCGGCAAACTGCTCCGCCAACTCCTCCGCAGTGCTCGCCCGTGACGCGGGCACGCCCAATCCCTCGGAGATCTTCACGTAGTCCATGTCGGGAGACGACAGATCCAACATCGACTGCGCGACGACGCCGCCACCATCTGCACCGACTCGTTGCAGTTCGCCACGCAGGATGGCGTATGCGCGATTGTTGAGCAGAATCGTCGTGACATTCAACTGTTCTCGCGCCTGCGTCCACAACGCGGTGATGGTGTACATCGCGCTTCCGTCTGCCTCGAAATTGATCACCGGTCGTTCCGGCGCGGCAATCGCGGCGCCCGTAGCCACCGGGATGCCCTGGCCGATGGCACCTCCGGTGAGGGTAAGCACGTCGTGGCGCGGCGCTCCGGCAAGGGCAATCGGGATCGCCCAACCGGAAGTGGCTGCCTCGTCGGAGATGATGGCGTCATCCGGCAGGAGCGCGCCGATCACGTCGGCCCAGTTCCGTACGTCCAGAGGCCCGCTCGGCAGCGCAGGCCGATTCACCTCCTGCAGAACAGGTTCGACTCCTGGTGCCACGAGTTCGGCCACTGCTTCGAGAGCGCCGACAACATCGTCACCGACGCTCACCAGCGTTGTCACTGCTGCGCCGTCAGGGGCCAGATCGCTCGGCTTTCCGGGATACGCAAAGAACGACACCGGCGAAACCGCGCCGGCCAGGACCAGCTGAGTTGTTCCGCGAAGTTGTTCGGTGGCGTGCTCGGCGAAGTATCCCAAGCGCTCGAATGACGGTAGCCCCGCGCCTCGTTGAAGCTTGGCCGGAAAGGTCTCGACCAGAATTTGCGCTCCCGTCGCGGCCGCGATCCGAGAAGCGGCGCGCAGTCCGGCCTCGGAGCAGGCTGCGCCACCCAGCAGCAGCGTGGTGCGTCCCTCGGCATTGACCGCGCCGACCACCGAGTCGATCTGTGCTGCAGAAACTTCCGCTCGCGGAGATATGTCCCGAGGACCCGCAATCACTCCACCTTCGCCCCACGAGACGTCGGCAGGGAGGACCAGCGTCGCGATTCTTCCAGCCGAATCCATCGACGCGGCAACGGCGTCGGCCGCATCGCTACCGACAGTCGCGGTGGATTCGGAACGTCTACTCCACCCCTCCAGCCATTCGGTCAGCGCGTCGATATTCGATTCGAGAGGAGCGTCGAAACCGTGGTGGTAGGTGGCGTGGTCACCGACGATGTTCACGATCGGCGTGTGGGCGCGGCGCGCGTTGTGAAGGTTCGCCAGCCCGTTCGCCATTCCGGGTCCGAGGTGAAGAAGTGTCGCGGCAGGCTTTCCGGCGATACGCGCGTAGCCGTCCGCTGCACCGGTGACAGCTCCCTCGAACAGTCCCAGTACCGCGCGCATCTGCGGAACGGAATCGAGTGCGGCGACAAAATGCATCTCGGACGTTCCGGGATTGCCGAAGCACACTTCGACGCCCGAGTCGGCCAGGCTCTGGATGAGCGACTGTGCACCGTTCATTTCGATCACCTCTTCTTCATGAAAGCTGCGAATGCTTCTTGCGCTTCGTCGGATCGCCGCCGTCTCGCGAAGTGATCCGACTCCACGTCGATGGTCTCCAGCAGGGCATCGAGATGTGGACGACGAAGCAGCATCTTCGTCAGCGCTACCGATTCAGCCGGGGAGTCTGCAATGCGTACTGCCCGGTCCAGCGCCACGTCGAGTGCGGTCCCGGCTTCCACGACCCGATTGACCAGGCCGGCTTCGGCAGCCTCGTCGGCGTCGAACATATCGCCGAGCATCAACAGTTCCGTCGCGCGTTTGAGGCCTGCGATCTGTGGCAGCAAATAGCTCGATCCGCCCTCGGGCGAGAGTCCGAGCGGAACGAACGGCAAGCGGAATCGTGTACCTCGCCCCGCGAATGCCAGGTCGCAGTGCAACAACATCGTGGTGCCGATTCCGACTGCAAACCCCTCGACCGCCGCGACGATCGGCTTGCGTGCGGTGACGAGCGCGATCAACAAATCCTTGGCCTCGCCGCCGTCTTTCCCGGCGGTGTCCTGGAAACTTCCGATGTCGTTGCCACTGGTGAAGACACCACCGGCGCCCGTCAGCACCGAAACCCGCACTGCATCGTCGTCGTCGGACTCCCGGATCGCGTTCGTGAGTTCACGGTACGTCTTGGGGTCGAGCGCGTTGCGCCTCTCCTGGCGATCCATCGTGAGCAACCGAACTCCCGGGGCGTGCTCCTCGATCCGAACAGTCATCCGTACCTCCGTCGTAGCCGAGAGTCTCGGTTCAAGCTACTCGGTCCGGAGTTCAGCGTTCGTAGCCCTTGCGCATATCGTCGACGATGCGTGGCCGGTCGAGTGTCGAGGGTTCCAACTCCCGCCTCGGGCGATCGCGCGGGAACACCGACGCCGACGCCAGCGTCGGCTCGTCGAGGAACCGCAGTTCCGGCACATCAGCGGGCAGTCGAAGCTCAGGCGGCGTGGAACCTGCTTGCGCGAGCACATACCCCCAGTCACCGAAACTCGGCACGAAGACGTGGTACGGCGAGACACTCAGCCCGACAGCTGCAACCGTCGACACCGTTCTCCAGTACGCATCCGGTGTCGAGTACGGACTGCCGGACTGGACGACCATCAACCCGCCCGGATTCATCGCGGCAGCAGCAAGTCCGTAGAACTCCATGGAGTACAACCGGCCCAGTGCGGGAGTGTCAGGATCGGGGAGGTCGACGATGACCGCGTCGAAACCCGGTTCCGGGCTTTCTCGTAACCACCGGAACGCGTCGTCGAGAACGACGTCCACCCGTGGATCCTCCAGCGCTCCCTCGTTCAGTTCACGAAGACGGGTATTCGCCAACTCGATCACGGCCGGATCGAGTTCGACCTGCACGATCTGCTCGACGCTGTTCATCCGCAGCACTTCCCGTGCAGCGAGGCCGTCACCTCCGCCCAGAATCAGCACCCGCCGCGGGTCGTTGACCAGGGCCGGATACACCAGCGACTCGGTATACCGATGCTCGTCGACACTCGAGAACTGCAGGTCTCCGTCGAGAAACAGGCGCACGTCGTTGCCCCGCTCGGTAACGACGATTTCCTGGTACACCGACCGCTCGGCGGCCACCACTGGATCGGTGTACAACCGCTGCCTCGATGTGGTCTCGATGTCCGAGGCCGCGATCAACAGCCATCCGATCAAGCTCGCCGCCAACAGCATTGCGACGACGGCGATCAATCGTGCGCGCAGGCTGAGCTGCCACCGAAGAAGTATCAGCGCGACAACTGCCGCAGCCACGAGATTGATCATCCCGGTGAGTGCGGCACCGCGAATCATGCCCGCCCACGGCAGCAGGACGAACGGCCACAGCAGACCACCGATCAACGCGCCGAGGTAGTCGGCCGCATTGAGATTGGCCAGCACTTTTCCGGTGCTCTGTGCGTCGTTGTCGCTCCGACCGGATTGCAAGAGCGTCATCAACAGAGGCACTTCGGCACCGACGAGGATACCGATCAGCGCCGTTGCTGCCACGAGAACTGTAGCGCTCGAACCGAAGAACGTGAAGGTCACGTACAGCGTGACGGCACTGAATCCGCCGATCAGCCCGAGCAGAATCTCGACCGTCACGAACGAAACGGCAGCGTGTCCCAGCAGAGGTTTCGCAGCCAGGGCTCCGATACCCAGCGCCGCAACAAATCCCGCGACGATCAACGATGTCTGGGTGATGCCGCCGCCGGTCAGACTCACGCTGAGAGTGAGCAGTGCCAACTCGTAGATCAGGCCACACGCCGCGCACGCCGCGACGGCAGCAAGAAGTAGCACACGCGCACGTGAGCCGAGCATGGTCGACCGCTCGGCAACCTTCACATCGGGATCATCGGCAACCATCAGGTGAGTGCTGCGGCATTCACCAAACCGATGGACAGCAAGCTGACGCCCACGGCCCACGCGGCGCCACACATCTTCGGATCCTGCACCAGCGCAACCAACTTGCCGGGAAGAAACGCGTTCATCAAACGCAGCGCAATCGCTTGCAGGACGATCGCGAACAGTCCGTACACCGCGGAGTCGGCGAGTCCCTGGGCAAAGCCGTCCGAACTGGTCAGGATTGCAGTCACCACGATGATCGCCAGCGCAAGATGATTGGAAGCCAACAAAATCGCAGCGTTCGGATTCTTGTCGACGTAAACCTGATGGCGCAGATTTCCTGGTGTTATGAGGTCGAGGACCAGAAATCCTGTTGCCAGGACCGCTACGCCGACGACAAAATAGGCGAGGGTGCCGAGAATGCCACCGACGAGCAATTCCGGATCCACCGTTCCGATCTCGACGGAAGTGGATGCAAAGATGTTGGTCACGCCGTTCTCCTTCTCATTGAGCACTACCGTCATTTGGCACTACCCGAGCCACCGCTGCCGCTGCTTCCACCCGCCGGGGATCCCGGGTTGAAGCCCGGTCCCAGGTACGCGTATCCGCCGCTGCGATACGTGCCGTCGATGTCCTCTACCTTGATGGTGCTGCCACCGCCCGAAGCCGAACTGACGGTGACGATGTCGTCGTCGTAGCGCAGGTATTCGTTGCCGCCGTCAGCACTTCGCGCCGCCGGTTCGTCCGCGTCGACAATCCGCGAGACGGTCGTGCCCACTGGATCTTTCGACGAGTACAACACGACGTCGCCATCCTGGGACGTCTTGGAATAGTTGTCCGCGATGAAGTCCTTGGCGCCACCACCGCACGCCGACAACACAATTGCGGCCGCCACCATCACCGGAGCCAACCACGTCCGCCCCCTCACGGTCGCCACCTACTGCGCGTCTTCACGATCACTCCTGTCCCCTCCCCCGGGTACAAATGCCAACTCTGCCAACTCCACCCCTGGCGGTCTCGCACGCCACACAACGCGGTCAACGCTGTGTCGTCGCCGGGAAAGGATCCGCAGATCCAACCGTCCTGGCCGGCGGACTCTCTCAACGATGCAGCTTCCGAATCGAATTCGACTCGGTCCAGGACCAGCGAAGAAGACTCGAACCGGTAGTTATCCGTGGACTCCACTGCCGGCAAGGGTTCACCGCCGGCGGCAAGAGCATCGCACGAAACCTGCTCGGTCAGTTCCTTTCCCGACGCCCGGGCCGTCACCACGTGAGATGCCCCGAGCACTCCGAGTGTCAACGTCGCATCGGAAGTTTCGATCACCAACTCGGCGAGGGCCGGCGGCGAGGGCGCTCCCAGCACCAACCCCAGTGCCGAGGCATTCACGTCGGTCGGTTCCACATCGAGTCGATACAGGCTCATTCCGGGGGGCCCGAGTGGATGACGGTGAGTTCGCTGCGTGTGACCGCCCGTCCCGTGGAAACCTCCCACGACTGTCCGCGCGCCCACTTCTCGAATGCGATCAGACCGGTCTTGTCGGCGGTCGCGTAGTCCGCGTATTCCATCGAACCGGAAGGTGCCGTACCCGTCGTACCCTCGGCCGTGAACTTCGCCGTTCCACTTTCGATCTTGCGGTGAACCTTGTCGTCGAGAACGACGTCGCCGTTCGGGACCAGGTTGGTTCCTTCCCGACGCATCCAGAGAGTCATCTCCAGTTCACCCTCGTCGTCCTCCACAGTCAGCCAGCGGCGACCGGTCGACCCGTCGAGAAGGTGCTCACGCCAGATGTAACCCTCTTCGTCGAGCGTGATGGTCCCTCGAACGACGTGGTCGATGCCCGCGTACGTGATGATGTCGCCGACTCCGATCTTGTGAGGGTCGTACACCTCGGGGTAGTCGGCGAGCGGGTCGACACGGGCATTCGGCTTGCCCTGGCGTCCACGCAGGACCACAAACGCGACGGCAGCGATCACTACGAGTATCAGGACAACTATCAGCACGTTGGTCAACGGTTTCTCCGAAATCGTCTCGGCAGGGTTGCCGCGGGCCATACCCTACCGATCCGTTCTCGGCCTTTTCGGATGAGACTGCCGGCAAGCCGGCCCGTCGTCGGCCCATCATGTCCTCAGCGCATTGGAGCAGTTGAAAGACTGCCCCGGCGCACCTTTGCGTTTACGCTCAGCCCGAGGAACTCCGCGCGAAAGAAAGCCGGTCGACTGACGATGAGCAAGAACACGGAGCCGTCTGCCCGCACCGTCATGCACACGCCACGATTCTGGTTGACGCCGTTGATCGTGGTCACCCTCTTGATGTCGGCGCTGGCAGCGCTGTACATGGGCGGAATACTCGACCCCAAGAAACACCTGGACCAGTTCCCGATCGCCCTGGTCAACCAGGACGAAGGGGACACTCTTCCCGGCGGCGACCCCGCCGACCGCAAGAATTTCGGAAACGACATCGCCGCCGGCCTCGACAGCGGAATCGACCACCAGAAGATCGACCTGCAGCAGATCGGAATCGCCGAAGCGCAATCACGCCTGAACTCCGGCACGCTGTACGGAGCGATCGTGATTCCCAGTGATTTCACGAAGAGAACGATCATTTTGGCAGAGGCCAGCGTCGTCGCCGGTGACGTGGACCAACCGATCATCACGATCTACACCAATCCCCGCGCCGGTTCCGTCTCCGCATCTCTGGTCCAGTCGATCGGAACTACAGCCCTCGCGTCGGTCAACAAGAACATGGGCGAGCAACTCACCACCCTGGTCACCCAGCAGTTGGAAGCGGGAGGCACCGGAACCCAGATCTCAGGAGCGAGCCGCCTGCTGCTCGAAAATCCGGTGAACGTACTCACGGTTGCCCACGATCCGCTTCCCGACGGCACCGGATTCGGTTTGGTTGCATTCTATTTCGCGCTGCTGTTGGTCCTTGCGGGATTCACCGGAGCAACCGTGGTCAATTCCTTGGTGGACGGCATGCTCGGATATGCGCCTACCGAATTCGGTCCGCTCTTCGTTCAGAACGACGTTGTGGGTATCAACAGGTTTCGGACGCTGCTCGTCAAATGGGCGTTCATGATCGTGTTGTCCGGCATAGTCTCCGCGTTGTTCCAGTGGATCAGTCGCGCCCTCGGAATGCCGGTCACTCACGGGCTTGCATTGTGGGAGTACGGCGCGCTGGTCATCACTGCAGTCGGCATCACGGCGATGTCGGTGATGGCCGCATTCGGCTCGTTGGGCATGTTGATCAACCTGTTCGTGTTCGTCATTCTCGCGCTGCCCTCGTCCGGCGGCACCATCCCCCTCGAAGCCAGCCCCAGGTTGTACGCGTGGCTGGCCCAGTTCGAGCCGATGCACCAGATCTACATGGGCACGCGGTCCATCCTGTTCTTCGGCGCACGCGGTGAGGCCGGCCTGCTACATGCCGTCTGGATGACGTTGGTGGGTCTACTGATCGGCGTCGTACTCGGCATCGTGACCACCCGTTTCTACGACCGCAAGGGCTATCAACGCACACATCGTCCCAAGGTGGCGTGAGGTGGTACCCAGCCGGGATTTGATCGAAACCTGTTGGGCCAATTCAATGTGATTGGGCGTTTCGGGAATCTTCGAACCCCCTCCGCACGTTGTACAACTATGGCTAATTACAAAACAGTCAATCCCGCGACAGGTGAAACCGTCAGGGAATTCGATACTTTGGATGACGCCGGAGTTGAAGCCGCACTTGCGAACACGCATCGCGGCTACTTGACCTGGCGCAACAGTGCGCCACAGCAACGTGCGGCAGTCCTGAGCAAGACGGCCGAACTGTACACAGAGCGAGCAGACGAACTGGCCCGAATGATCTCGTTGGAGATGGGTAAGCCGGTCCGAGAGGCCAAGGGCGAAGTACAACTCTCGGCCGCGATCTATCAGTGGTACGCAGACCACGGCCCGGCGTTGCTCGAGGAAGAACGGCTCGACGTTCCCGGGGCCGAGGAGTCGGTTGTGTACCGGCGACCGATCGGCGCCCTGATCGGCGTCATGCCGTGGAACTTTCCGTACTACCAGGTCGCCCGCTTCGCGGCACCGAATCTCATGCTCGGCAACACGATCATTCTCAAGCACGCGTCCAACTGTCCGCAGTCAGCCCTGCTGATGGAAGAGATTCTGCGACAAGCCGGATTGCCGGACGACGCCTACGTCAACGTCTTCGCGACCAACGAACAGATCGCGGACATGATCGCCGATCCCCGAGTTCAAGGCGTGTCACTGACTGGCAGCGAACGCGCGGGCACCAGCGTCGCCGAAACTGCTGGACGCAACCTCAAGAAGGTCGTCCTCGAACTCGGCGGATCGGACGTGTTCATCGTCCTCGATTCCGACGACATGGATGCCACCGTCAAGTCAGCCACCAAGGCACGTCTGTCCAACGCAGGCCAGGCCTGCAATGCGGCCAAGCGTTTCATCGTCACCGAAGATTTCTACGATGATTTCACGCGCAAGTTGGCGACCTCCTTCGAATCCGTTTCTGCCGGTGACCCGTTGGACGAATCCACAGTCCTGGGCCCGCTGTCCTCGCAGAGCGCGGCGGACACACTGATCGAGCAGATCGACGACGCCGTGTCCAAGGGCGCAACCCTGCTGGCCGGTGGAAAGAAGATCGACGGCCCGGGCGCCTACGTTCAACCGACGTTGCTCGCAGACGTGACCCCGGACATGCGTGCCTACAGCGAAGAACTCTTCGGACCTGCCGGCGTCGTGTACAAGGTCAAGTCGGCCAGCGAGGCTGTGGAACTTGCCAATTCGTCGGTCTACGGTCTGAGCGGGTCCGTCTGGAGCAGCGATCTCGATTCCGCCCGGTCGGTCGCTGCCGATCTCGACGTGGGAATGGCGTTTGTCAACGAGCACGGAACGACGTTGCCCGGTCTGCCCTTCGGCGGAGTCAAGCGCTCCGGAGTGGGCCGCGAGCTCGGCCCGTGGGGAATGGACGAGTTCGTCAACAAAAAGCTGATCCGCGTCTCCAAGAAGTAGTTCGAGCGCAAAAAGTAGCTCTATGCAGGGAAGGCCCTGATCTCTACGGAGGTCGGGGCCTTCCTGCTGTCACGCCCAGCCTTGTAACACCAAGTCGAATTAAACCGACCTGCTGGTATGACACTTTCACGAATCGCGCGCACCACCGCACTTGCCGCCGCCCTCTGCGCGAGCGCAGCCATCTGTACCGCGACGTCGGCTTCCGCGGACGTAGTCGACGTCACGATCCTTCCGGGTCTCAGCAGCGGGCCGACGACGCCGTACGGAGCTGGTTGCACGTATCTGGTGGTTGCCAGGACAGCAGCGTTGGACGAGCCGAACGTCTCGATTGTCGACATGAACCGGGCATCGACCATGTTCCCGCAGGAATTGATCTGGGACACCGTCAATCCTTACTTCACCTTGCCGGTTGTACTCGGCCATGCCGTCACTCTGTGGACTCCGACTGCACCCGGCGAACACTCTCTGATGGCCTACCAGACGTCCGCGGGCGGGCCGGTCACAACGGTCGATGTCAATCCGGCCACGCCGATCGGTCCGGGGTGCGTCGTCGCACCCTGATCCGCTAGCCCTCCAAGAAGTCGACGAGCACCCGGTTGAGTGCATCGGCCGGGACCATCGGAATACTGTGGTGCGAAGCATCTTCCAACACTTCGATGCGTGCTGCGGGAACAGTTGTCCGCACTGACTTCGACACCGCTTCCGCATCATGCACCCGTCCGTCCTGCGCGAGGACCACCAGCACCTCGACATCCAGTGCACTCAAGTCCTCCGCCGAAGGACGTCGAGGCACTACGAGATCGGGGCGCGGGAGTTCCGAAGCGCCGGCTTCTGCAAGTGACAGCCAGTCGGAGTCGATGCTCAACTCGCCTGTCTCCCACTCCAACAGTCGCCGTCGGCCAGCCCGCGACGGCTTGAGCAACAGCGGAAGCGCACGCAGAAGGTAGCCCGCCTTCATACCGGAGAAACTCGAATTAGGATCGAGCAGAACAAGTTTCCCGACACGTTCCGGGCGACGCAAAGAAAATGCCAATGCGATCATCGCGCCGTAGGAATGTCCGATTACATCGACGGCCTCGGCACCGGTGTACTCGACTATCGATTCCATCCACTCGATCAGATCGTCGGCGGACTTCATCGGATTACCATTCGGAACGCTGCGCCCGGCATCCCCCATGGTGTCGACGGCAAAGACTCGTCGAGATTTCGACAACGCCGCAACGTTGTCGAACCACACCGTCGAGGTGGCGCCTCCACCGGAAAAGAGGATCAACGGCGTCGAGTTTTCAGGTCCACAGACGTTCACATGCGTGCTCCCGAACCGGCCTGTGAGGTCCACACCCAGCGGTTTCTGCGGCCATTTGGTCAGTACAGCGTCGTATGCGCGATCGAAGTCCATCCCCCACCCCCATTTCTCTCGATTATCGAGATAGTAGACAATCGAGAGACAACACACCAGGGCTGGAGGCATCCTTGAGCGTCGGCGATGCAGAAGAAGAAGCGATGGCGATCGTGCACTCGCTTCGCGCACTGACCGTCGACTTGAACGTGGCGGTTTCCGGCTTTGCAAACAAGTACACAATGCACTCCACCGACGTGCGCGCGTTGATCTGCCTTCTCGATGCCGAGCGCTCGGACACACCGGCGACGCCAGGCTGGCTCGGCGCACAACTGGGAATCAACTCGGCATCGGTGACTGCGCTCGTCGACCGCATGGTCAAAGCGGGCCACGTAGCTCGCGAACGGGACTCGGCGGACCGACGGCGAGTGCTCTTGCAGGTCACACCCACTGCAGTCACTCTCGGCGAGAGCTACTTCGATCCGCTCATTTCACGGGCGGTGAACACCATCGGCAATTACACGGCCACGGAGCGAGCCACCATCGCGAGTTTCATCGCCGGGATGCGAGCGGACGTGGAGCGGACTCGAATCGACAGGGAGCCCTCCCCGTGACTCGCATACTTCCCGCTGGAGAATGCGCATTTCTCGTAGACCTCGATTCCGAAGCCGACGTTCTCGCATTCACCGAAGCACTGACACGGAACACCCCGGTCGGGGTCGAGGACTTCCTCCCGGCAGCTCGCACGGTCCTGGTCACGTGCACCCCCGCGGCAGATCTCACGTACGTCCGGAAGTGCTTGAACGATCTCGAGCAGACCAATTCTGCCTCGATCGCAGACGAACGTTCCGAGGCAGACGCACTCACCATCGCCGTCAGGTACGACGGACCCGACCTCGACGACGTCGCACAGTCACTCGGAATGAGCCCATCCGAGGTGGTTGCGGCCCATACCGAGGCGATGTGGCGTTGCGCCTTCATCGGATTCGCACCCGGCTTCGCCTACCTGACTTCAAACGACACGCGACTCCACGTCCCGCGTCGAACTCAGTCACGAACGTCTGTGCCTGCCGGTTCCGTCGCCCTGGCCGCTGGATACAGCGCGGTCTACCCGCGGGCATCTCCGGGCGGCTGGCAGATCATCGGAAGCACCGACACCGTGATGTGGGACCTGAACGCCACTCCACCGGCCACCGTTCAGCCCGGGGGCCGCGTGCGCTTCGTGAACGAGGAACAACGATGAACGGCCTGGAGATACTCGAAACCGGGCCGCTGAGCCTGATCCAGGACCTGGGACGGATAGGGCATCTGCGCTCGGGCGTCGGGGTTTCCGGTGCTGCGGACCGGCGATCGCTCGGACTCGGCAATCGACTCGTCGGCAACGACGAGAGCGCGGCCGGTATCGAGGTCCTCCTCGGTGGGCTGAGTCTTCGGTCCCGTCACTCGTCGACGATCGCGTTCACCGGTGCGCCCGCACAGGCCTACCGCGACGGCATTCCGGTCGGGCATGCGAGCGTGATCTCTCTGCGGCCTGGTCAGACCGTCCACCTCGACTACGCACCGAGTGGACTGCGGACGTATCTGACCGTCAGAGGCGGCATTGTGGTTCCCTCGGTCCTGGGATCGCGCAGTACCGACACCATGTCCGGGATCGGTCCGGCACCGCTCGAACCGGGTGTCGTTCTCCCGATCGGGCCGTCGCCGATCGCGTTCTCGCCGGTCGACCTAGCGCCGGTGCCGCCGATGACAAACGAGACTCTCGACCTTCGAGTCGTCTTCGGTCCACGTGCAGATCGATTCACCAACCCCGAAACGCTCGTCCAGGGGCGATGGGAGGTTTCGAGCGACTCGGACCGGATCGGCGCACGCCTCGGCCGCGTCGGCACCGATGAACTACTTCGAAGAACAGATGACACCGAGCTGCCCACCGAAGGCGTGGCCCTCGGATCGATCCAGGTCCCGCCAAGCGGCCAACCTGTCGTGTTTCTCGCCGATCACCCCATCACCGGCGGTTATCCGGTGGTGGGAGTGGTGGCGGACGCGGATATCGATCGGCTCGGTCAAGCCCGCCCGGGTCAGCACATCCGGTTTGTCGCTGCCTGAGCAGCGCCGAGCATGGTCGTGTCGGACCCTGCCGTCACACTGACGTCGTGCGAGTTGTCCTGGTTCCCGGTAGTACGACGTCCACGGGAGCTGTGACGGCAACTGTCCTACGGACCGATCCCGGTGGAACGCCGCTCGCCGATCCCGTCGAGTACCCCGACCTGATCGCGGCGGTGCGCACCATCGAGGAAGCCGAGCACCCGCGATGGGTGTGGCCCAGCACGGCAACCGTGTACCCACCCCTACTGCGGGCAGGCGTACGGGTTCAGCGATGCCACGACATTTCCCTGACTCGCGCGATCCTCGGAATGCGCGTCGGTAAACCGTCACCGCCTGCCGACGAGTTCGACGACGATCGCCTCGGCCTCTTCGATACTGCCCCCGTTCTCGATCCCGTCGCTGTCGCCACCGAGTTCGCCGAGCAGCGCGCAACCATCGGCACGGACGCGCGTTTGGATTTGTTGATCGCAGCAGAATCGGCCGGAGCTCTCAGCGCCGCCGAGATGACACACACGGGCCTGCCGTTCTCGACGCAGAAGCATCGCGAACTCCTCGAAGAACGGCTGGGGCCGCGGCCGACGGGATACGACCTCCCCGCTCGGATGCAGGAACTCGCTGCCCAGATCAGTGAGGTCTTCGGGCGCACGGTCAATCCTTCGTCGTCGGTGGAGATCACCGAGGCATTCGGGCGTCAGGGCATCGAACTGCCGTCGACGCGCAAGTGGTTTCTGCAGGAAATCGATCACCCGGCGGTCCCGTTGCTGCTGCGTCATCGCGAACTCGCCAAGCTGTACAGCACCAACGGTTGGCAGTGGATGGACAGTTGGGTGCGGGGTGATCGATTCCGCCCGATCTACGTCCCTGGTGGCGTTGTATCCGGCAGGTGGGCGAGCCGGGGCGGCGGGGCCCTGCAGATTCCCAAGACCATGCGCTCGAGCGTCGTCGCCGATCCTGGCCACGTGTTCGTCGTCGCCGACGCCGGTCAGCTCGAGCCCCGAATTCTGGCCGCCATGTCCGGCGACCGCCGCATGATGGCTGCCGCCGGCGACGACGATCTGTACGCACTTGTCGGTGCAGAAGCCTTCGGCGGGGATCGCGCAAAAGCCAAGGTCGCAATCCTCGGAGTCCTGTACGGGGCGACGGCGGGTGAAGCCAAAGCACTGCTCGTCTTGTTGCGGAAGCGATTCCCGGTCGCCGTCGAGTACGTCGAGCAAGCTGCCAAGGCAGGTGAGCGCGGCGAGGTGGTGAAGTCACTGCTCGGCCGGGCCTGTCCCCCACCGTCTCCCGACTTCTACTCCCACGGCGACGCTCATGCCCGCGGTCGTTTCACGCGAAACTTCGTCGTTCAGGCCACTGCGTCCGAGTGGGCGTTGTGCCTGCTCGCCGACCTCAGGCGCCGCCTCGCCGAAGATCCGGACGGCGAGTTGGTCTTCTTCCAGCACGACGAAGTGGTCGTGCATACCCGAAACCCCGAGTCAGGTGCCGCCCACGTGCTGGCCGCCGCGGCTTCGGCAACTCGATTGTTGTTCGGCGACACAGTCGTCCGTTTTCCCATGGACGTCGGCGTTCGCGAGACTTACGGCAAAGGCACTCCGTAGCGTCGTCAATTCCACTCCAAGTGGTTCCACCGCGCCCGTATTGCGTGTTCTACTGGAAAACGTTGCTTTGTTGGTGCTGGTCGACTGTGTTCGAGGAGAACCATGACCAAGCTGGATACAACTGACGCAGAACAGAACGACAGCGGAGCGGTCAAACGCCGTCGACTGCCGATCTTCACCGTGATCGCCCTTGCCATCTTTGCCTTCATTGCAGGTGGATTCGGCGGTTCGTTCCAAGGCAAACTCGCCGAGGTTCAGAAGAACGACAACGCCTCGTACCTCCCGAGTTCCGCCGAATCGACGATCGTCAGCAACCAATCCGCGAACTTCCTCGCGGTCGAGACAATCCCTGGTTTTGTTCTGTTCCATCGGGATTCGGCCCTCACCGAGGCAGACAAGTCTGCGATCGACTCGGCACGTAACTCCATTTCCGGCATCTCCGGAGTGGACGCCGACGGTATGCAGCCCACCCAGTACTCCGCCGACGGCACAACTGCGTCGATCTTCGTGCCACTCGTCGCCAAAGACGGTGACACCGCAGTCGCGGGCGACGTCCTGGCGACCACCGAGCAAAACGTCATCGACGCCGCCGAGCAGGCCGCTGGTGATGTCGAGGTACTCCCTGCTGGACCAGGTGGACTACTCGTCGCTTTCATCGACGCCTTTGCCGGTCTGGACGGAGCGCTGCTGGGCGCGGCACTTCTGGTCGTGATCCTCATCCTGCTTGTCGTGTACCGATCGCCGGTGTTGTGGTTCTTCCCGCTGTTCTCCGCCCTTCTCGCCATCGGCTTGTCGTCGATGGTGATCTACTTCCTCGCGAAGGCCGAAGTACTCACGCTGACCGGCCAATCTCAAGGCATTCTTTTCGTGCTGGTGATCGGTGCCGGTACCGACTACGCCCTACTCTTGATCTCTCGCTATCGCGAAGAACTGCACACGTATCCCAACCGCTTCGACGCGATGATCAAGGCCTGGCGCGAGTCTGCGCCGGCCATCACCGCTTCGGCTGTCACCGTCATTCTCGGACTGCTCTGCCTGACGTTCTCTCAACTCAACTCCAACAAGAGCCTCGGACCCGTCGCCGCCATCGGGATCGCCTGCACCTATCTGGTGATGATGACCTTCATGCCGGTCGCTCTGGCCGCTACCGGACGGTGGGTCTTCTGGCCGCGCAAGCCCAAGGTCGATCACGCCGCAGACCTGACGACGCACGGGATGTGGGGCAAGATCGCCGAGGTCGTCGGTAGCAAGGACCGCCCACTGTGGATCGGCGCCACAGTCTTGTTGATCATCCTGTTCGCGGCCGGGATCGGCAGTCTCAAAACCGATGGCCTGACATCCACCGAAAGCTTCACCAACCGCCCCGACGCCGTTGTCGGACAGGAACTCTACGACTCGAAGTTCGATCCCGGAGCGGGCGCACCCGCCGTGATCACCGCAAACGCCGACCAGGCCGACGCCGTCATCAAGGCCGCCAGCGGCGTCGAAGGTATCTCGCAGGATCCCGGCGCCGTCTGCACCCAGGTGGACGTCGCGAAGGTCAGCGAGCTGATCAAGACCAATCCCGCTGCCGTCGCCCAAGCCGCCGCTGCGGGTTGCGCCCCAGCGGCTTTCACCGTTGCACCGATCGACGGCCGCACCATGATCAATGCAACCCTCGCCGACTCCTACGATTCACCGCAGGCACTCGATACTGTCAAGCGACTGCGGACGGCCGTCCACGACGTGCCCGGCGCCGACGCACTTGTCGGCGGCAGCACGGCCACCACCCTTGACGTCCAGGCCGCCTCGGTCCGCGACAGGAATCTGATCATCCCGATCGTGTTGGTGGTGATCTTCCTGGTCTTGGCCGCTTTGCTTCGCGCTCTGCTGATCCCGGTGATTCTCATTGTCACCGTGGTGCTTTCCTTCGCGGCGACCCTCGGCGTGAGCGGATTCTTCTTCACGCACGTGTTCGGGTTCGCCGGGGCTGATCAGTCTTTCCCGCTGTTCGCCTTCGTGTTCCTCGTCGCTCTGGGTATCGACTACAACATCTTCTTGATGACCAGGGTCCGGGAGGAGACGGGAGAATTCGGTACCCGTGCAGGCGTTCTGCGCGGTCTTGCAGTGACGGGCGGCGTGATCACTTCAGCCGGAATCGTCTTGGCCGCAACATTTGCCGTACTGGGCATCCTGCCACTGGTCTTCCTGGCCGAGATCGGTTTTGCCGTGGCCTTCGGCGTGCTGCTCGACACGATCATCGTGCGAAGTGTCCTCGTTCCGGCGCTCTCACACGACATCGGGAAACGTATCTGGTGGCCGTCCGAATTGGCGCGCGCCAAAGACTGACCGACTACAGAAACGCCTCTTTGGTCCACAGATGAAAAAGCGCATAGGCCCGCCAGGGTCGCCATTTCTCGGACAACGCCGCGGCTTCTTTGCCGGAGGAGACACCCAGCGCACGTTTCAAGACCAGATCATCAGGTACGAATGCGTCGCGATCACCGAGAATTCGAACAGTGAGATAGTCAGCGGTCCACGGTCCGATTCCTGTTAGTGACAACAACTCTCGCCGAAATTGGACGGGATCCGCATCCCAGGAGAGATCGAGGTCGTTCGCTGCCGCAGTTGCCAACGTGTGCACCGTTTTTGCGCGCGCAGTGGTCAGTCCGACGGCTTTCTGAATATCCTCCGGCGATAGCGCTGCAACCGAGGCCGGGTCGGGGAAAGCAAGAAACTCCGCGTCCACCGCCGCTCCGAATGCGCCGACGAAGCGCCCACCGAACGTCCTCGCCGCGCCGAGCGAAACCTGTTGTCCCAGAACGGTGAGCACCGCGGTCTCGAACCCGTCCACCGAGCCGAGCACCCGCAATCCTGGACGGGCGGTCACTAGTGGGGCCAACAACTCATCGCTACAGAACGCTGCCTCTACAGCAGTGTGATCGGCGTCGAGGTCGAGCCAACGACGCACGATCACCTCCAGCTCTGCTGAATCCGCTACCGGCACATCGGAATCCACGACAACACCTTCGTCCGTCCACGACACCGACACGACAACCGGGCCGGACGGCAACGGTATGACTCTGGTGTGAACACCGTCGTCGTGACGTTCGAGGCCGGCGACGCAATGAGCCCGCAGGGCACCGGTGAGCGGTTCGACCGCATAGGGCGCCTGAAAGCGCAGTGTCACTGCGCTCACCGGCCGGCTTCCAGATCCAGCAGTATCGCTTTCAGTTCGGGGCCGCCGGCGTACTGCCCGAGGCTGCCGTCGCTGCGCACCACCCGGTGACAGGGGACGACCAACGGCAGTGGGTTCTTGGCGCAGGCGGTCCCCACGGCCCGCACGGCACGTGGGCTGCCCGACGCTGCTGCGACCACCGAATAGCTTGCAGTGTGGCCGTATTCGATCTCGGGAAGATGACGCAACACTTCGCGTCGGAACCCCTTGGCGAGTTGGAAATCCAAGCGCAGATCGAATTCTCGACGAGCACCGGCAAAGTACTCGTCCAACTCGCGAGCGACGGTGTCGAGTCGGCGCGGGTAATGAAGCACTCGGGGACTGACCGTACCGGCCAGCCGTTCCAGAACAAGGTCGTGCCCTTCGACGGCAAAAGCAACCCGCACCAAGCCCACATCGGTCGCTGCGAGCAATAACTTCCCGACCGGCGAATCTACGGTTCGGTATGCCACGTCGATCAATTCGGCTTCGGACGCCTGCGCAGCCAGGCGCGCCCGTAGGCGGATCATGGCGTCGGCGTCAACGGCTGGAAGTGCCTCGAACACATCGTTACTCATGAGTGACTCCCTTCCGCAGCGGTAGCGGACAAGTAGGTTCTTCGTAGGGTGGCGATACCGTCGGCACCCGCGCGTCTGGCGGCTGCCGGCGTGTTGCCGAGGATGTCCGCGATCTCTGCGTACGGCAGCCCACCCAGAAAGTGATAGGCGACCGCCGCACGTTGTTTGAGTGGTAGTTGTTCGAGTGCGTCCCAGAGTTCGTGATCCCACGTGCCCGGCACGCCGATTCGCGTCGGCAACTCCGGAACGTCGTCTGTCGGCACGGCCACGCGGGCACGCACTCGGGTGATGTCGATTGCCTTGCGGTGCGCGATGGTGACCAGCCAGGCTTCGATGTTCGCGTCCGGGTTCAGATCCGGATAAGCCCGCATCGCTGCGATGAACGTCTCGGACCACGCGTCCTCGGCGTCGACGGGACCGACCACCGCGCGGCAGACACGCAGGACCACCGCACCGTATTCGGTCACGACGTCTTCGAACGGTTTGAGTGTCACGATCGGTAGACGTTCCCGATCACCGAATTGTGAGTCGAACGCATCAGAAGAGAACATCCGATTCGCCGCCGTGCTCGCGGTCGAGCAGGAACCTCTTGCGTTCGAGGCCGCCGGCGAAACCGGTCAGGCTGCCGTCGCTACCGACCACGCGATGACAGGGAACGATGATGCTGATCGGATTCTTGCCGTTGGCAGCGGCGGCAGCACGGATCGCAAGTGGGTTACCCAAAGTTTGCGCGAGCTCCATGTAGGTCCAGGTTTCGCCGTAGGGGATCGTTCGCAAGGTATCCCAGACCCGTTTCTGGAACTCTGTGCCCACGGGCGCCAGCGGCACGGAGAACTCCGTGCGATCACCCTCGAAGTACTCGGCGAGCTGCGATTCGACTTCACCGAAGACCGCTGTGGAACGATCACCGAACGTGGACTCGTCCGGCTTGTGACGATGCTCCGCCATGTACAGCCCGCAGAGGTTTTCACCTGCCGCTACCAGCGTCAACGCCCCGATCGGCGAATCGATCACAGTGTGTGTACGGATAGCCGTCATGTCTCGATCCTTCCAGGTTGCGCGGTGCAGCAGGCAGCGGGTGAATTGATTGTCCGTGCCGGCACCGACACCTCGAAGACGCCGCGAGCCTCGTGAATGTGAGATTTACCTGTACTTTGACGTCACATCAGGCAGTATCGAGGGATGGCTCTAGTTTTGCCCGGCAGCTCCACCGTCGTCCGCTCCGTCGGCGACGTGGTGCACTGGTCCCTGTCCACGGTCGCTTTTGCGGTCACCCTGCCCGCTCGACTCGAGGCGCTCCTCTTCTCGGTCGAGAGGTTGGTGGCACGCATCAACCAGATCGCCGACAACGCCGACCGCGTCGTCATCGGAGCCGCCGCCGTGACCATTCGAGCTGAGACGCTGGTCGAGGCCGTCGAGCAGACCTCGGACATCGCGGGACAGCTCCTCGAGATCTACGAGCCCATTGCGTTGCAGCTCGCGCCGCTGGCGGCCAGATTCGCCGACGACCTGTCCGAGGCGGAGGTCAGCGCCGCGATCAAACTGATCGACCAACTGCCGGAGCTCACCGACCGCGTGACCGCGGTCCTGCCCATCCTCGGAACCTTGGACTCCGTCTCGCCCGAGATCCACGAACTCCTCGGAGTGGTCAAGGACCTGCGTCAGGCGATCGTCGGAGTGCCCGGCTTCCACTTTTTCCGCAAGCGGGGCGAAGCCAAGCTGGATTGATCAGGCCGAGTAGCCGTTGGTTCCGGCTCGCGTCATGACGACCTTCGGAACCACTGCTCGAGACGAGAGCTTGAGCAGTCCGTCCACCAACTCCACGATGTCGTCGACCTTGATCATGGTCTCGGGTGTGATCCGATCGTGCGTCCACGCCGACATGTCCGTGTCGACGTAACCGGGAGCAATGGCCGTCGCGCTCACTCCGTTTCCGGATTCCTCGGCATTGAGTGCTTCGACCATCGAAATGAGTGCAGCTTTGGTGGCTCCGTAGACGGCCAGGCCGCTCTCGGCATACACGCCGGCCATCGAGGCGAGAGCGATCACTTTCGCGCCACCGGCAAGGTCCGCGTCCGCCGCAGTGCGCAGGAGCGGCAGCGATGCTTGCAGGAGCGCGAACGGTGTCCGCAGATTGACGGCGACGGTCTTGTCGAATCGTCGCATGGGGTAATCCGCTACTCGCCCACTGGTTCCCACTCCGGCGTTGAGGATGAGGGCCCGCATGGAGCCGAACCGATCGCCGTGCGTGGCGACGAGTGCTGAGGCGAAGTTCTCGTCCGCCATGTCACCTGCCGAGACTACGACGTCCGGCGATCCGGCGCGCGTAAGTTCTTCGGCGACGACCGCAAGTCGTTCGGCGTCACGGGCGGTGATGGTCAGTCCGTACCCTTGAGATGCCAGGCGCGTTGCGATGCCGAGGCCGATTCCCTTGGAGGCGCCGGTGACCAGTGCTGATCGAGTCATTCGAATTTTCCTTGCAGTGCGTTGAGTCCGGCCGAGATCAGTTCCGGCACAGAAGATCCAGCCTTGTCGAATCCTCCGCCGACGGTGGCTCCTGCTCGGAATCGGTGATCGATGCCCTGCGCCACGACGGCGAGTTTGAAGAACCCGAGCGCCATGTAGAAGTTCCAGTGCGCCAGCTCTCGACCCGATACGGTCGAATACCGTTGCGCCAGATCGACAACAGAGGGTAGTGACGGGCTCGTCCACGCGGCAGGTTCACCCAGAACCAGATCCAAGGCGGGGTGCCGGTAGACGCACATCATCGCGATGTCCGCCAGCGGATCTCCCAGCGTCGAGAGTTCCCAGTCCACCACTGCGGCAACCTTGGTGACGTCGTTCGCCGCAAGGATCGTGTTGTCGATCCGGTAGTCGCCGTGCACGATCGACGAGGCTGATTCCGCCGGAATCATGTCCGCGAGGCTCGAGGCCAACCTGTCCACGTCTGCCGAGTCCTCGGTCTTGACGCGCGACCATTGACCGGCCCACAACTTCACCTGGCGGGCGACATAACCGTCGGGTCGGCCGAGTTCGCCGAGACCCACGGCGTTGTAATCGACGTCGTGCAGGGCGGCCAGTACACGCACCAATTCACCGGTGCACTGCGTGACCTGCTCTGCCGGAACAGCTTCCAACTCGGTCTTGGCCCGGATCACCTGACCGGTGACGAACTCGACCACCGTGAACGACGCACCCATCACCGAGGCGTCCTCGCACAGCACGACGGTCGGCGCGACCGGTACTGCAGTGTTCTGCAACGCCGAGGTGATTCGGAACTCGCGCGCAACGTCGTGCGCCGACGGCGTGAGACCGGCGGTAGGTGGACGACGCAGAATCCACTTCGAGTTGTCGTCGAAGATTCCGTAGGTGAGATTGGATTTGCCGCCTGAAATCAGTTCGGCTCGCAACTCACCGCTGACCGTGACGCCTGCGGCTTGCAGATACTTGTGGAGCGCCGCGAGATCGAGTCCTGGAAAGTCCGTCACTTCGACTCCTCCCGAGCGGCCCGCTTCGCGGCTCCGACAACACGTTTCGCGATTGCCCAGCGATGAACCTCGGACGGGCCGTCGTAGACGCGGAAGGGACGCACTTCGCGGGACAACCGTGCCAGGGGCAGATCGCCGGACACGCCCATTCCGCCACACATCTGAATGGAGCGGTCGACGATCCGGAAGATCGCCTCGGCCGCATAGGTCTTCGCGATGGAGGTCGCGTTGCTGGCGTGTCCACCCTGATCGAGCTCGAAGCAGGCCTGGACCAAGAGCGCGCGGCTGGCCGCGATGTCGATCTCGTTGTCGGCGACCATCTTCTGGATCATTCCGAGATCACCGAGTTTCGAGCCGAAACCTTCACGCTCGGCAACCCTGGCCACGGCAACGTCGTGGCCGCGGCGCGCTGCACCGAGCCAGCGCATCACGTGCGTCATGCGGGCGGGACCGAGGCGAACCTGGGCGTAGGCGAAACCTTGATCGACCTCACCGAGAACAGCCTCGTCGGGAACGAAGAGATCCTCGAACGTGACCTCGCAGTGCCCGCCGATCATGGCCTTGTCGAGGGTGTCGATGTGTCGACCCACGACGAGACCCGCAGTGTTGGTCGGCGCCAGGAACATGGTCGCTCCGCCGCGCTGCCCGGGCTCGCCGGAGGTGCGCGCCATGATGATGAAGAATCCGGCACCGTCGGCGCCGGTGATGAACCACTTCTTACCGTTGATCTTCCAGCCGCCGGGAACCTTCTCCGCGCGGGTGTTCAAGGCCGAGGGGTCGGATCCGGCTCCGGGCGCAGGCTCGGTCATGGCGAAGGCCGACCGCATGTCCCCGCTCGCGAGCGGCGCGAGGAACTGCTGCTTCTGCGCTTCGTTCGCGACGTGGGCCAGCATGTGGACATTGCCCTCGTCCGGCGCAGCGATGTTGAGCGCAGTCGGGCCGAAGAGCGAGTAGCCGGCTTCCTCGAAGACCGGCGCGCGATCACTCATGTTGAGCCCGTGGCCGCCGTATTCGATCGGCGCATGCGGGGCGAAGACACCTGCTTCTTTTGCTGCCGCCTGCATCTCGATACGGATGGCGTCGCCACCCGCGACGGCGATGTCACCGGCGTGTTCGTCTTCGATGGGGAGCACTACGTTGCGCGTGAAGTCGCGCGTCTTCTCGATCAGCGCCACCACCTCGGGCGCGTACGTCAGATCGATTGCCACCAGCCACCTCCGAAAGAACATCCCGACCGAGCGATCGCTCGGTACCAGCACTCTCGCACACGCCGACGCGTCGGGTCAACAATCCTCGAGCATCGCCTCGCCCTGATCGAGCCTGCCGGCAACCACCATGTCGCGGTACAGATCGTCCTTGTCCATGAGCTCGTCGTGGTTGCCGATGTTGCGGATCCGACCGTCCTCCATGACCACGATCCAGTCGGCGTCACGCACCGTCGAGAGCCGGTGAGCGATAGTCACCACAGCGCCGGTGCGCGCACGTTCGTTGATCGCGTCGACAATCGCTGCTTCGGTGAGCGTGTCGACCTGGGCGGTGGCTTCGTCGAGCAGAAGCAAAGCACTCGGTCGCAGAACTGCGCGTGCCATCGCGATCCGCTGACGTTGGCCGCCCGACAGCGACGTGGCGGTCAGTGCGGTGTCGAGTCCGTTGGGCAGGGCCTCGATCGCGTCGTCGAGGCGGAGCAAGCGCAGAACGGACTGCACCTCTTCGTCCGTTGCGTCGGGATGACTGAAGACGACGTTCTCCCGAATCGTTCCGGGCACCACCGGGGTCTCCTGCTCCACGTACGCGAGACTCTCTCGCACAGCCCGGTGATCGAGCGCGTCGTAACCGACACCATGCAGGAGAACCTCACCCGATCGCGGCTCGACGAATCGCAGGACGGTGGAGAGCAGGGTCGTCTTTCCGGCACCCGACGGGCCGACGATGGCCATGTGCCCACGCTCGGGGATGACCAGCGAGACATCGCGCAACGCAGGTTGGTTGGAGCCGTGGTAGCTCACGGTGACGTCGCGCAACTCGATCAGCGGCGCGGCTGCGCTCGTTTTCTCGACTACGTCCACGACCTCGTCGTACTGCTCGGTGGGCAACGATTGCATCTCGCGGATCCGGATAGCTGCCGCGATTCCCGACTGAACGGACGTCACGTTCTGCGCAAGCTCGGACACCGGCCCCATCAGTGTGAAGGCGTAGAGCAGAAACGCGATGAGCGTCGAGACTGCCATTTCGCCGTCGGCGACTCGCCAGGCACCAAAGCCGAGAATGGCAATGATCGAGCCTTGAATGGCGGTCCACGCGACAGTCCACGCGGTTGCCGACACTCGAACCGCCGTGATCGCATGCTTTTTCGCATCGGACGCGTTGTTCGTCACCAGAGCGCCGACGCGATCCTCGGCCAGGGAAACCTTGACCGTCCGGATCGCACGTAAACCGCCCTCGAGAACGCCGCCGAGCTGACCGAGCGATTCCTGGGTTCGCGCCTCGGCTGCGGAGATCCGCGGCATCAGAACGGCAAAGAGTATGGAGGCGAACACGATTGCCACCATGGTCACACCCAGCAACGGCAGATCCAGAACGCCCATCAGAACGATTGTTCCGATGGTCAACGCGGCTGCGTTGAGAATATTCACTGCGGCCGACGACGCCGCCTCCCGCAGCAGCAAGGTGTCCGAGGTGACCCGGGTGACCAATTCGCCGACGGATCGCGATTGCAGCGAAGGCACGGTCGCGGCGAGGAATCGCCTCACGAGCGAAGACCGGGCGTCGAAGACAACCTTCTCGGCAGCGGTCCCGAGAACGATCCACTGAGCACAGCCGAGCACCGCACCGACGACCAGGAGGACGACGAGCGTGAGGATCGGCCCCTTCAGCGACGCACCGGTGTCGAGGGTGTCGAGAACCCATTTGGTGACCATCGGCGTTGCCAGCGTCGCCGCGGAACCGCACAGAGCCAGCACCAATCCGAGGAGGAGCGAGGGCAGATGCGGGCGAGCGAACTCCGAGAGGACGCGGAGATTGCTCCATTTCGGCGCGGGCTGAGGCGCATCGGATTCAAGCATGAATTTATGGAACACGAATGTTCCATAAAGGGCAAGAGGAATTCCGATACGGAAACACTGGATACCGAAACCGGACACGGCTACGCTTCGAATTCGTGACAACGATCCACAGCGCACCAGAACAAAGCGCGACCCGCGAGCGCACCCGGAAGGCCATCCTCGATGCTGCCGTTTCGGTGTTCGCATCCAAGCCGGCCGCGACGCTCAGCGAGATCGCCTCGGCCGCGAAGGTCGGACGAACCACCTTGCACCGCTACTTCCCCGAACGGTCAGACCTGGTCGACGCAGTCGCCGCCGAGGCCACCCGCGCCGTCGGTGAGGCCGCAGCGGCGGCGCGACTCGGTGAGGGCACCGGAGCCGAGGCACTGGTTCGCCTGTGCCATGAATACTTCGAATTGGCCGACCTTTTGACGGTCCTGTTCTTCACTCCCGGCGTGTATCAAGAAGATTCGTTTGCCGAGTCCGCGTCGAACGACGACGACGTCACCGACGCCATCGAGCGCGGACACTCCGACGGGTCCATCGACCCCGACATGGGTTCGGACTGGGTGCAGAACCTGCTGTGGTCACTGCTCTACACGTCCATGGACTACGTGAACCGCGGTTCTGGGACGCGACTACAGGCCTTGGACCTGACGGTTCGCAGCCTCCGACGCGGAATCGCGCCCGATCCCGCGGTCTAGGTTGTCGGCTGCTTGAACAGCGGCACGCCTTTTGGTCACACCCAATTTGCGGTAGATCGAGCGAATATGTGTCTTCACGGTGGGATAGGCAATGCCGAGATGCGCAGCGATCTCGTCCGCAGTCATCGTGGTGCGCAGAAACGTGAGAATCTCGTTCTCACGTTCGGTCAGAACTCCTGTGAGCTGGGCAGAGAGCCGGCTCCGTTTTTCCAGAATCGTGCGCAGGAGTTCCTGGTGTCTCGACCCTTGTACTGCGTGCGCGTTCAAGAGATCGACAATTACCGGATCGCCGCTGAGAAAAGGGGCGAGAATCCGCTCGGGTATTGCCTCCGCAAGCGCACGATCCAACTGCTCGTGCGCCTGCGATCCACGCCCTGCGACGGAACTCAACGCAGCAGACGTGACAAGTGTGCTCACCAACGCATATCGGGGTAGCCCCGCCGAGGTTGCCAAACGAAGCGCCCGAGCCGACGATTCCGGATCTCCCAAGACTCGATAGAGCTCCGCGAGAAGGGCATGAGCGACCGCGGCACCGGTTCGGGTCAGCGTGGGCGTTGCGATCCGGCGCGCTTGGTCGTCCTGCCCCTGAGCGTGGGCGAGCCAGGCCGTGGTGACGCGTCGCAATGTATCCCAAGGAATGCCGTGCTTGTCCGCAGTGCTCACGCCGCGCAGCAGACGAGCGGCGTTGTGGTACCGGTCTTCCCGGTTCAGAGCGATCAGGCTCATCACCAGGTACAGCCGGGCGAGCGCCTCGAAGTTGGTTCCGGGACTGCCCTCGACGATGATCGAGTCGAACTGAGCGATCGCCTCCTCGAAGTCGCCACGCCAGTACGCGATGCATCCTCGATTCGACTGCGGGAGGCCACCTTCGAAGCGTTCCCAGTCGGACGCCACTTCTCGGGACGGGAGGCCGTCGAGAATCTGTTCGGCTTCGGTGAATGCTCCCGCGTGGGTGAGGGCAAACGCCAAATTGGATTGCGCCAGACGAAATGTCTCCGCACGCGACTGCAACTGTGCCTCATCGCTGGCGGAACGAAGTAGCGCGATGGCACGAGGAAGATCACGACGAAGCCTGATCTCGGTCCATCCGAGGAGGAACAGCGCGGACGGGTAATCGTCTTCGGGCTCGCACTGGGAGAGCGCGTGGCGCGCGCGATCGGCGATGACGGCCTTGGTCGAGGTGTCCGGAGCGAGCAGCAGGTCGGTGAAGCAGACGACAAAATCGTCCGACGCCACCCGCAGACCCTGCCCGCGGAGAAACTCCGCGCCGTACGGGTCGCCGCTGAGGTCACGGCAGCACGCTCTTATCAGCAGGATGTGCGGATCGTGCGGATCGGGATGAGCAAGGCAGAGTTGCTCCAGTTCCCTGGTATGAGATTCGAGAATCAGACGGAGCCAATTCTTCCGCAGCACGCGTCGAGCCTGCTCCGCTTCACCGGAGGCGAGTGCATCACGCACGGCTTCGATCATGTGTCGAAGATACTCGAGACATTCGACCGCCGTGGAAATCCGGTCTCATCCGCTTCGGATGAGACTGCGATCGAAGCCTGCGGAAACCGGTGAGAATTGCCGCAATCAACCGAATTGCGCCAGTTGGCGGAATACCGGTGCGCAGGCCCGACACGAACGGACAAGACACATGAGTTTCTGGGAAAGCCTCGGCTGGATGCTGTGGGCGACCGTCTTCATCGGATATCTCTTCGCGCTGTTCGCGATCATCGCCGACCTGTTCCGCGACCACAAGCTGAGCGGCTGGTTGAAAGCTGTCTGGATATTTTTCCTGCTCTTCCTGCCCATCCTCACCGCGCTCGTCTACCTCGTCGCCCGCGGCGAAGGGATGACGGAACGCAGCAACAAGGCCGCACGTGACGCCGAGAACGCTGCCGAATCGTATATCCGCGAGGTCGCAGGAAAGAGCCCCAGCGAGGAGATCGCCACAGCCGCAGCGTTGCTCGAAGCCGGAGCGATCAACGAGGACGAGTTCGCCGCACTGAAGCTGAAGGTGTTGTCATGAGTGCCCGCTTCGGACCTGTTGACTTCTATCTTCTCGGCCTGCCGGGAGCCGGCCTCGATCCCGCCGCGCTCTCCGCGCTCACCGACCTCACGGATACCGGCCTGGTGCGACTGCTCGATCTGATCCTCATAGCCAAGGCCGAGGACGGTGAACTCACCCTCGTCGAGGTCGAGGAACTACCGAACGGCTTCGAGATCAGCGTCGAGATGCTCGGCGCGTCCGGTCTGCTCGGGCACGACGACATCACCGAACTCGCGGCGGCTATCCCCGCCGGCGCGTCAGCGCTGCTGGTCGCTCTCGAGCTGGTCTATCAGCGCGAACTCGCCGCCCGGACCGCCGAGTCCGGCGCGGTGCTGCTGGGCTACGAGCGGATACCCGCACCCGTCGTCAACGCCCTCATGGACACGATCATCCCGAAATTGGAGGTCTGACATGCCGTACATCCCGAGACGAGGACGCCCCGGACTGTTGGGCCTCGCCGCCCGTACCGCGGTCGTGACCGGTACCGCGACCGCCGTGAGCGACGGCATGGCCACTCGCCGGCAACGGAGAGCCCAGGCCGAATACGAGCACGCGCAGTACGAGTTTGCGCAGCAGCAGGCCGTACTCCCGATTCCCGCACCCACACCCACACCCACACCCACACCCACAGCCTCGGTCGATCTCGTGGCGGAGTTGCAGAAACTCGGCGACCTCAAATCGCAGGGCCTACTGAGCGAATCAGAGTTCGAAGCAGCGAAAGCACGACTGCTCGGCTGATTCACCCCCGATGGAGCGAGGGATTCCCGCTCCCGTGCCGTACCCGACACCGAATGGAACCAGTTATGTCCGCGATCGCAGTCAACGTCCTGAACTTCAATCGGGCAGAATCCGACCTCATGTTCGCTCGCCTGGCCGCGGGCGTCGGCCTGGGCACGTGGAACCACACTCGTGATCTCGGGTCACTCGACAACCAGCCGATCATCCGCCAGAACCGCGACACCTTGTACAGCAGCGCGATCATCGACGTGCGCGAGAACGTCACGATCACGGTGCCCGATACCGGCAAGCGCTACATCTCCGTGTGGGTGGTCAGTCAAGATCACTACGGTCCCGTCATCTTGCGCGATCCGGGAGAGCACCTGCTCACGCGCGAATTGGTCGGGACCGACTACGCCGCGCTGATCGTGCGCATCCTCGTCGATCCGAACAGTCCCGAAGACGTCACCGAGGTGAACCGGTTGCAGGACGCCCTCACCATCGACGGCGGCGGAACCGGTGAGTTCCCGATGCCCGACTACGACGAGCAGTCGCAGACCGAGACCCGCGACGCGCTCCTCGCACTCGCGCGCGGCATCACCACCTACGACCATTCATTCGGCACCGCTGCGGAAGTCGACCCCATCAGGCACCTGCTCGGTACCGCCTCCGGATGGGGTGGCCTTCCCGAGTACGAGGCCACCTACGTCAACTTCGACGAAGGTCTCCCGGTCGGGGAATACCGTCTCCGCCTAACCGACGTTCCCGTGGATGCGTTCTGGTCGGTCTCGCTGTACAACGCAGCGGGATACTTCGAAGAGAACACCCTGGGCGTGAACAGCATCAACAGCCTCACCGCCGCCCTCGATGCCGACGGCAGCACGACTGTCCGCTTCGGTGTTCACCTCGACGGCGTCGCGAACGCACTGCCCATCATGCCGGGCTGGAACTACGTGCTGCGCCTGTACCGTCCCCACCCCTCCGTGCTCGACGGCTCCTGGACGGCTCCTCGTCCCGAAGCGCTCTGACCAAGCGTTTCCCCACGCACACACCACTCTCGGGTGATTCGACCCGACCACGGAGGTACAAGCCATGCGTCTGCTGTTTCAGCTCGTTTCGCAATGCGTACTCGGCGCGATCGCGCTGATCGTCGTTCATTTCGCTTTACCCGGGGTCAGCCTGAGCGTCAACGGTTTCTTGGCCGCTATCGGTGTATTCACCCTCGCCCACATGATTCTCGGCCCGTTCGTGCTCAGCGTGGCACTGCACTATGCGGCTCCACTCGCGGGTGGTGTCGGCTTGGTCGCCACACTGCTCGCGCTCTGGGTTGCGACCCTGGTCCCCGACGGTATTGCGATCAGCGGCGTCGGGTCCTGGATCCTCGCCCCGATCATCGTGTGGGTGATCACGGCGTTGGGAGGGTGGATCTTCATGGCACTCGTCATCGACAAGTGGATCAAGAGACGCAATGCCGAAAAGCTCGTGCGCAGTGTGCAGAAGGCATGAATGATCAGTGCAGAAACGGAACCCACGAGGAGTCAGCCATGCCAACTCACCCGCTCGATCGTCGTGTTCTCCTGAAGACCGCTCCGAACTTCCGGGACCTCGGTGGCATTCCCGTTGCAGACGGCACCGTCCGCGCCGGCGCGCTCTATCGTTCGGCGACGCTGGCAAAACTCGACGGCGACGACGTTGCCGCGGTCGCCCGCCTGGACGTTCGGACTGTGTACGACTTGAGGACCGCAGCTGAGCGCGACGGCGCACTCGACAATCTCCCTGACTCGACGCGGACAGTCTGGCTCGACGTACTCGCCGACAATGCCCACAACGCCGCGGCCACCGGACTTCTCATGACGGACCCGGCCGCGTACGCCGAGAGTGTCAGCGGTGGCCGTGGGATCACACAGATGGAGGAAGCCAACCGCAACTTCGTCAGCCTGCCGTCCGCTCTCGACGCCTATCGCACGTTCTACCTCGACCTCATCGACGAAAAACGCGCCGGGGCAGCACTTTTCCACTGCACCACCGGCAAGGATCGAACCGGATGGGCCGCAACTTCTTTCCTGCTCCTCCTCGGCGCCGACGAAGCCGATGTACGCGCCGACTATCTGGAGACGAACACTGATCTGGCGCCCATGACGGAACCGATCCTCGACTTCGCCGCGAGCAAAGGCGTTGACGGAGAACTGCTCCGGCCCCTCCTCGGAGTCCGTGACAGCTACTTCGACGCCGCGCTGGACGAAATGCGCACGCACTTCGGCACAATCGAGGACTACGCACTCAACGGACTCAAGCTCACCGCAGAGCAACTCACCACGCTCCGCGAGCGGTTCATATCAAGATCGGGCCTCGTCAGCGCGACGTGATCGAAGCTCTGGCTGGGCAGGAATCCGTGCCCTCGTCCTGCTTCTTCGGGCGATTGTCCACGCGGGTGACCACGATGACGGCGAGGATGCCCACCGCCAATCCGAGCGCGGTGAACGGAGTGAAGGATTCTCCGAACATCAGTGCGCCCCAAACCGCGGTGACCGGAGCGATCAAGAACATCAAGGTGTTGACGGACGTGATGCCGATGCGACGCAGCAACAACCAGTACAGGCCGTAACCGCCGAAGGTGGACAACACGATCAACCAGAGCAATGCGATCCAGAATGTGTTGACACTCGGCGGTGCGGCAGCACCCGAAGCAAACGCAATAATCGTGAAAACTATTGCGCTGGTTGAGCAGTGGATGGCCAAGGCCTGCAGTGGTGGCATGGACGTGGGAGCGCGTTGCTGGACGAAGGTGGATGCAACCAGGCTCACCATCCCCAGGAACGGAATCGCGTAGGCCCACCACGGCGCCGATGTACCGGCTCCGGCGTCGGCTGCCGTGACCATCGCGACGCCGCCAAGTCCGATCACCAACCCGACCCACTGCATCCGCGGGACTGCGACGCCGAGGACCGGACCGAGCAGCGCGGCTGCCACCAGCGGCTGAATACCGTCGATCAGCGCAGTTGTCCCGGTGTTCACGCCGAGATCGACTGCCCAATAGACAGACAACAGGTAACCGCTCTGGGAGAGCATCCCGATCACTATCTGCCTGCCGAGCGCTCGCGGTGTCGGCATCGTGTTCCGGCGCCGCGCGGAGAGCCAGACAATCGGGACGAGCACCACCGCGAGCGGGAGAAAACGCCACATCAGCAGCGTGGGTACCTCGGCACTGCCGGCGCCGAGTTTGGCCCCGATGAACCCTGAACTCCAGCACGCGACGAACAGGACCGACAAGGTAGCCGTCACGGCAGATCTCGAGGTCACGATCCGAGGTATACCGATCTGTTTACTCATGGAGTCGACTATACAGATCGGTATACTTTTGTCCATGACAGAGGAATCCACACCTGAATTGACTCCGAAAGCGCGTCGCATCCTGGAGTCGGCGTCGAAGTTGTTCTACGAAAAGGGGATTCACGCCGTCGGTGTGGATACCGTCGCACTGGACGCCGGGGTCACGAAGAAGACTTTGTACGAGCGGTTCGGCTCGAAAGACGGTCTCGTCGTGGAATATCTGAAGGATCGAGATCGGCGGTGGCGGATCTTTCGCGACAAGAAGTTGGCATCAGCCGGACACAGCCGCGCCGAACAGTTGAGTGCGGTGTTCGATGCTTCCGCCTCCTGGTCGAGGGCGAGCGGAGGCAAGGGGTGCAGCATGATCAACGCGCACGCCGAGTTCAGTGATCGCTCACATCAGGTATTCGCTGTCATCGCCGAACAGAAGCAGGAAATGTTGGACGTCTTTCGGCGCATTCTGGCGACGGACGGGCGGGCCGACGAACGTCTCGTCGAGACAATCATGCTGCTTCACGAAGGTGCCCTCGTCGCAGACGGGATCGGTATCGGCACCGCCCCCTTCGGGGCCGGCCGGGACGCGGCGCTCGAATTGCTGAAGAATTCCGGTTGATCCACCCCGCTACGCCCCCACAGTCACTCCCCCACCCGCTTCGCCCCCACCATGCGCCGCGCTATCTCCAAATACCTCTCCACCAACTCCTCCGGAGACAACTCACCGTCCGGTCGGTACCACACCGCCACGGCGACGCACATTGTCACAACGGCGCGGCTGGCATCCTCGGGATGGTCGGCCTCGAACACTCCCGAAGCGACGCCGTCGAGGACGATCCGGTCCACCTGTTTCTGCTGTTCGTCGCGCTGCGCGATGTAGCTCGCCCGACTGTCGGGCTCCATGCTGCGGATCTCGGAGGAGGCGACGAACGACTGCTCGCGTCGAAACATGTGGAACCGCAACAGAGATTCGATCACCGCGTCGAAACGGTCCGAGGGGTCGTCCCCGGCATCGAGTTCGGCGGCGCGGCTTCGCTCCAACAACTCCGTCATCACGACGGTCGCCAGACCGATCAGCAGAGCCTGCTTGGACGGATAGTGGTGGTACAGCCCAGGCACCGACAGCCCGGACCGCGACGCCACGTCACGGATCGACGTTCCGTGATAACCCTGCTCGACGAACGCCTCCAGCGCCGCGGCGAGCGGTTTCGGCAATCCCAGGTCTTCGTAATCGCGCCAGGACCCGCGTACCGGAAGCTCGTTCGTCATACCGATACCGTAGATCGCTCTTGCGCCGCCGCCGAACACGTCGGAGCCATTGGTTAGAGTCGGTGTTCACCGAAAGACAGGGACCAGTCATGATCCATGTTCGCCACACCGCGGTTGCTGCCGTGCCGGTTGATGTCGCCTTCGACTACATCGACAACTACCGCAATGTCCCGACCTGGATGTTCGGTGTTTCCGAGTTCACCCCGTTCGGAGAGTTCGATCAGGGGCTCGGCGCCACGTTCGACGCGGCCATGCAGATCGGGCCCAGCACGTTGCGCTCCAAGCTCGAGGTCACCGAGTGGGAGAAGAATCGGATCATCAAGCTGTCTTCGCTCGGCGGTGTATCCAACTCGTCCACCTGGGAATTCGCCGCGATCGACGATTCCAAGACCGAGCTTTCCGTCGACTTCGCCTACAAACTCCCCGGGGGCATTGCCGGAAAAGCACTCGGCCGATTGATCGGGCCGTTCGTCGAAAACGCTGTCAAGAACAGCGAGGAGACATTGCGCCACAGCCTCGAGGAGCAGTTCGCGGCCCGCGGCGAAGGCTGAAAACTACCCGCGGTCGCCTTCGAGGCCCAGGGCGTTGGCCCACACTTGGGTAGCCGTCTTGACGACGTCCTCGAACGGGACAGGGTTGCCGTCGGCGCCAGGTTCTTCCGAGACGAACGAACTGTAGGCAAGACGGCTCACCATCGCCGACAATGCTCGGGAAGCCAGCAGCGGATCCAACGAGCTGTCTGCCTTGCCTGCCGCTTGCAAGCGTTCGATGGCTCGGGCATTACGCGAAATGAAGGTCTCGGCTCGGTCCCGACGCAGTTTCGCGAAAGCCGGATCGATGTGCGATACCTGTTCGAGCAGACCCATCAGCTTGGCGTTACGGCGAAATGCCGTCAGATAGGCACGGTTGCTCGATTCGAGGACCGCATACGGATTGTCGACATCGCGGACCCGCCCCATGCCGGGGTGCAACATGTCTTCCTGCGCAACGTCGAGAACTGCGGCGAAGATCTGCTCTTTGTTGTCGAAGTACGTGTAGAAGGTGCCGGTGGAGCAGTTCGCTTCCTTGGTGATGTCCGTGAGACGGGCGTCGAGATACCCGGCGCGCTCGAACACAGTTCGAGCCGCTGCAACCAGAGAAGCCCTGGTACGGACGCCGCGGGCGGTCACCGGCAGGTCACGCAGAAGCTCCGTCGCAGCCATGGATGGTGGCGGACGGTCTTCCCAGTTCTCCTGAGGTTCGGCGCGAGAGGTCACCAGCTACTTATACGGCAAAGCCGGCGACTTCTCGGCATCGGCGTCAGGTGATGGTGATTCCTCCGTCGACGGCGATGGTCTGTCCCGTGACGTATCCGCCTGCCTCGGATGCGAGCCACACCATGGTGGCCGCGAGCTCTTCCGGGTCACCCATGCGGCCGAGGATCAGGCGCGGAGCCATCGCATCCAAGTAGCCGTCGTTGTATTGGTCGGTCATTTCCGACTTGAAGAAGCCTGGCGCGATCGCGTTGACGCGGATGCCCTTGCGTGTCCCCCACTGCTGTGCGAGGTCACGGGTCAGTCCTACGACACCTGCCTTGCTCGCCGCATAGGCGGCCTGCGGGAGTCCGGCGGTCGTCAATCCGAGAATGCTCGAGATGTTGACGATGGAGCTGCCCGGGAGCATGACGCGGCCGCACGCCTGCGCTGCCCAGTAGGAACCGTTGAGGTTGATGTCGATGACGGCGCGGAACTGGTCCGGGGTCTCACGGGTTGCCGGAACAGCGGTTCCGACGCCGGCGTTGTTGACCAGGACGTCCACGCGGCCGAACTTCTCCATCGCGGCGTCGACCATGTTCTGGGCCTGCGCGGGATCGACGATGTCGGTGGCCACGCACAGCGCTTCGCGGCCTGCGTCACGCACCAGCTTGGCGGTGTCTTCGAGCTTGTCGACGCGGCGAGCTGCGAGGACGACGTCCGCACCGGCCTCTGCTGCGGCTTTCGCAAACGCCACCCCGAGGCCCGACGACGCACCGGTCACGATGACCACTCGATCGGTCAGAGAGAACTTGTCGAGAACAGACATGCGCGGTGATGCTCCTGTGTCGTCGGGTTCGGGAAGTGACGTATGGACGGCAGTGACGTATCGACTGCAGTTGCGAAATTACAGGCCGAGATCGCGGCCGATGAGTTCCTTCATGATCTCGTTGGATCCGGCCCAGATCTTGGTGACGCGGGCGTCCATCCACGCGCGAGCGGCGCGGTACTCGGTCATGAAGCCGTAGCCGCCGTGCAACTGAACACAGTGATCGAGGACCTCGTTCTGAACCTGCGCGGTCCACCACTTCGCCTTGGCGGCGTCGATGGCGGTCAGCTCGCCGGCAGCGTGTGCTGCGACGCAGTTGTCGACGTAAGCCTGGGTGACCTCGATGCGGGTCACGAGATCCGCGAGAAGGAATTTGTTCCACTGCAGCGAGCCGATCGGCTGACCGAAAGCCTTGCGGTCCTTGGCATATTGCAGCGTCTCTTCGAGGATCGGCGCAGCGTGCGCGATGTTGGACACCGCAGCGCCGACGCGCTCCTGCGGCAGCATTTCCATCATGTGGATGAAGCCGCGGTCGATCTCACCGATGATGTTGGTGGACGGCACGCGAACGTTCTCGAAGAACAGTTCGGCGGTATCGGACTCGTGCTGGCCGACCTTGTCGAGCTTGCGTCCGCGCTCGAAGCCTTCCATGCCGGTTTCGACGGCAAAGAGCGTGATGCCCTTGGATTTCTTCTCAGGGCTGGTCCGTGCCGCCACGATCACGAGATCGGCGTTGTAGCCGTTGGTGATGAAGGTCTTGGAGCCGTTGATGATCCAGTCGTCGCCGTCCTTGACCGCGGTGGTCTTGAGCGAGGCGAGGTCGGATCCACCGGAAGGCTCGGTCATTCCGATGGCCGTCAGCATCTCACCGGTGCAGAACTTGGGCAGCCAACGCTGCTTCTGCTCTTCGGTGGTGAGCTGAACGAGGTAGGGAGCTACGACGTCGGCGTGGATACCGAAGCTCGAGGCGACAGCTGCACTGGCGCGCGAGAGCTCTTCTGCCAGAACCGCGTTGAAGCGGTAGTCGCCGGCTTCGCTTCCGCCGTACGCCTCCGGAACCTCGAGCCCGAGGAAACCGTTACGTCCCGCTTCGAGCCAGATTTCACGATCGATGAAGCGCTGGTCGATCAGCTTCTCTGCGACCGGAAGGATGTTCCGGTTGACGAATTCGCGGGCAGATTCGCGAAATGCCTCGTGATCGGGTCCGTACAGAGTGCGACGCATGACGAGTTGCTTCCTTTCGGCGTGGCAATGCCACACGTAACGATGTTCCTAAGCATTCGCTTAGAATCTAAGCACCTGCTTATAGTGAATCGAGAGCGGGATATTGTCAACATCGAAATCCGTCACACCTGGAGGAAACCGTGAGCGACTCACCTGACGTGGTGATCAGCCCCTCCAAAGCCGCGGCCCGTATCCGCGCGGCAGCCGTGGACGCTTTTGCCTCCGCGGGCTACGGCGGCACCACCACCCGTGACATCGCTGCGCGCCTCGACATGAGTCCCGCCGCCATGTACCCGCACTACCGCTCGAAAGAAGAGTTGCTTTTCGCGATCAGCTACGAAGGCCACACCGAAGCGTTGAAGGTGGTCGAGGGCGCCGACCGACCGGGTGAAGAACCATCCGTTCGCTTGCAGGAACTGATCAGCACGTTCGCCAGTTGGCAGGCGGGGCACCATTCACTCGCTCGCGTTGTCCAGTACGAACTCACTGCCCTCACACCAGAGCACTACCGAACCGTCGTCGCGCTTCGCCGCAGCACGACGCGGGTGGTCCGGGAGGTTGTCGATGCCGGCGTGCAGTCGGGCGATTTCACGATCCCCGATGCCGAAGGCGTCACCCTCGCCTTGATGTCCCTGTGCGTCGACGTGTGCCGCTGGTTCCCGGCCGGCAACTACACGAATCCGGAAGACATCGGAAAACTGTACGGAGACCTGGCATTGAGGATGGTGGGCGCCGCCCGAATCAGGTGACGCCAACCGCAGAAAGGACTCGGCCAGTGGCCAACCGCACCTATCTCTACTCGACCCCTGTTGCCCCGCATGAGAATCCGGCTGCCGCTCGCACCCGTGGACTCAAAGGAATCTCGGAGTGGTCGTACGCGATACCGCTGGTCCCCCGGATCCTTGTGTCCGTGAATCCGCTCGCCCGCCAGTCGATCATCTGGGACGACACCCTCGACCTGATCGCGGTCACCGCGCCCTGTGGTCCTGGTATCGCCCGGCTCGAAGACTTCCTCGGCCGCATCGATCACCCCGAACTCGGCACGATGGCCGGCGATGCGCTGCGTTTCCTGCGCAGCCAGACCGAACCCGACCACTACTTCGTCCTCGAGTGCGGCGAGATCTTCGACATGGACGACGAACCGTTCGCCGAACAGGGCACGGCCCTGATGACCGGTCTGGCGAACATCGATGCGGAGATGGAGGCGGCTTTGGCCACGCTCGCACCCTCCAAGTCGAAGTTCTGGGAGAGACTGTTCACACCGACGCAGGAGAGCGTCGAGGAACCGCTACGCGAACTCGGCCTCGGTTACTGGTCCGAGACCTTGTACTTCGATTTCGACCTCCCGCGATAGCCGAACCGGCACAGCCATCGGTTTCAGACCAGTTGGTCCGCAAACAGGTACCCTCGGATTTCGTGCCCGACAACTCCACCGATCTACCAACCACTGCGTCCACCGTCCTCGGCGGTTGGGGTCGCACAGCCCGAACGACCTCGCACGTCGTTTCGACCCCTGATGTAGAGGCGATCGCTAAGGCCGTCGCCCGCGTCGCAGACGACAATGCAGACAAGCCCATGCACCTCCGACGCGGAGTCATCGCCCGCGGTCTGGGTCGGTCTTACGGAGACAACGCGCAGAACACCGGCGGCTTGGTCATCGACATGACTGCCTTCCGTCGAATTCACAAGATCGATGCCCAGACCCGACTGGTGGAGATGGACGCCGGAGTTTCCCTCGATCAGCTGATGCGGGCGGCACTACCGTTCGGCCTCTGGGTCCCGGTTCTCCCCGGAACACGCCAGGTAACCATCGGCGGAGCGATCGCCTGCGATATCCACGGCAAGAACCACCACACCGAAGGCAGCTTCGGAAATCATGTCCGCTCGATGGATCTGCTCACTGCCGACGGCAGTATCCGAACCTTGGAGCCGCATGGCCCGACATCCGAGCTCTTCTGGGCTACCGTCGGCGGAATCGGCCTGACCGGGATCATCCTGCGCGTCACCCTCGAGATGACGCCGACCGAAACGGCGTATTTCGTCAACGACGGCGCTCTGACCGCGAGTCTTGATGAAACCGTCGCTTTTCACAGCGACGGCAGCGAAGCCGACTACACGTATTCGAGCGCCTGGTTCGATGCAGTCAGTGCGCCGCCGAAGCTCGGCCGGGCCTCGATCACGCGTGGTTCGTTGGCGACCGTCGACCAGCTTCCGCTGAAATTGCAGAAGAATCCGTTGAAATTCGATGCACCACAACTATTCACGACTCCGGATGTTTTTCCCAACGGCTTGATGAACAAGCTTTCGGCCTCTGCGATCGGCGAGTTCTACTACCGCACCGGCGGCAACTACGTCGGAAAGGTCCAAAATCTGACGCAGTTCTACCATCCGCTCGACCTCATCGGTGAGTGGAACCGCGCCTACGGGTCCAAGGGATTCCTGCAATACCAGTTCGTAGTACCCGTCGACGCGGTGGACGAATTCAAGAGCATCATCCGCGATATCCAGCGTTCGGGACACTACTCAGCGCTCAACGTCTTCAAACTTTTCGGCGAGGGAAACGCAGCGCCACTGAGCTTTCCGATGTCCGGGTGGAACGTGGCCTTCGACTTCCCGATCAAGCCCGGACTGGGTGAGTTCGTCGCTTCCCTCGACAAACGGTTACTCGAATTCGGCGGTCGCCTCTATACCGCGAAGGACTCTCGGACTACCGCAGCAAGCTTCCACTCGATGTATCCGCGCATCGACGAGTGGATCCAGATGCGCAGAAACATCGATCCAACAGGTGTTTTCGTGTCCGACATGGCCCGAAGGCTCGAATTGGTCTGAGGCGGCGCTCAGCCTGAAACCTCACCCAGCCGACGCTCGAGGTAGGCCCTCTCCGGTTCCGTACCAACGAGTTTCAGAGCTTGCCGATACGCAGATGCTGCCGCGTCGGTGCGCCCCAACCGCGCGAGCAGTTCGGCGCGCGCGAGGTGATACGGGTGGTAGTCGGCAAGTTTGGGCTCCGCTGCCAGTTCTTCCAACGCTGCCAGCCCAACCTCCTCGCCGTCGCGCATCGCCAGCGCAACTGCCCGATTGACGGCCACGACCGGCGAAGGAGTCAGCGTGAGGAGCACTCCGTAGAGCGCGCAGATCTGCGGCCAATCGGTGTTCTCCACATCGGCGGCCTCGTCGTGCAATGCGGCGATAGCCGCCTGGACCCCGTACGGCCCCGGCGCTCCCCCGGTCAATGCGACCACGACGAGGTCGCTTCCTTCCTCGATCATCGGCGTATCCCAGCACCCGCGATCCTGATCTTCGAGGAGCACGATCGCGCCACCGGCGTCGGTACGGGCATCCCGGCGCGCATGGACGAGAAGCATCAACGCGAGCAACCCGGCGATCTCGCGCTCCTCGGGAAGCAAAGCGCGCAAGATCCTCGCCAGCCTGATCGCCTCTACTGCTAAGTCGACGCGTTGCAGATCTGGACCCGAACTCGCTGCGTACCCCTCGGTGAACACCGAATAGATCACCTGCAGAACACCGGGCAGACGTTCCGGGAGTTCTTCGGCGCTGGGAGTTCGGAAGGGAATCCGAGCCTGACGGATCTTCTTCTTCGCACGCACGATCCGCTGCGCCATCGTCGCCGAGGGCACGAGGAAGGCCCGAGCTACTTCGGGCGTCGTCAACCCGCCGAGGCAACGCAAGGTGAGTGCGATTCGGTCGTCCTCGGCGAGCGCCGGGTGCGAGCAGGTGAAGAACAGCTGCAACCGCTCGTCGGGAAGTTCCCCCTCGACGACGGGAGGCGCCGGGTCGGCACGGTCGGCGTCCACCTGCATCACGGCCAATCGCGCCGCGTAGGCCTGATCACGACGAAGCCTGTCGACGGCTTTACGACGCGCCGTGGTCAGCAGCCAGGCACCGGGTTTTTCCGGAACTCCGTCCACGGGCCAGTGCACCAACGCGGCCTCGACGGCTTCGGACGTGACTTCCTCGGCCAGATCGAGGTCACCGAAACGGCGGACGAGCGAGGCCAAGAGCCGTCCACGTTCCTCCCGGAACACTGACTCGATGGAGTTCTCGGCCTGCTCGTCCACGGCGAATCAGTCCCCGAACCCGGCCAGCGGACGCACCTCGACGCTGCCACCGTCGCGCGCGCCGGGGCACCGCGCAGCCCAGGCCAGCGCCGCATCCAGATCGGGAACGTCGATGACGTCGTAGCCGCCGAGGATCTCACGTGTTTCTGCGAAGGGTCCGTCGGTGACGGTCTTTTCTCCGGACTGCGAGACTCGAACCGTTGTCGTAGTCGTCAGGTCGGCGAGGGCATCGCCGGACACCCAGATACCGGCATCCTTCATTTCCTTGTCGTATTGCTGCCAGTCCTCGAACGTGCACTGGGGTTCGGTGTCTCCGCCGGGCGCGGTGTAGATGAGCAACATGTACTTCATGACTGACTCCTTGGTCTGTTGTTTCTCTTCCGGCTTTCTTGCCTTACAACATGACGACGAACGGTTCTCCCCGGAATCGACAGGCGACTCGAAAAAAACTTTTGGCGGGTTCGTCCGAGGTGCTGCCGTTAGGCTGAGTGTATGACCGAACGCGACCGGGACGCCGCTGGGAAACCCCTCAATTCGCGGCCCCGCGACGGACTCGGCCGTCCACTGCCACGCGACGCGCCGGGCGGCGTTCCGCGCATTCCGGACGATGTACGCCTGCCACCAGACGAGTCCATCACCGAGGCTCAGCGCCTCCTCGACCACGGCATGCCTTTTCACGCACACGAGATTCTCGAAGGAACGTGGAAAAGCGCGCCGCCCGAGGAACGTGACCTGTGGCAGGGACTGGCTCAGCTGGCCGTCGGGCTCACCCATCTGCTTCGGGGCAACAACACCGGCGCCGTCTCACTCCTCGGCCAGGGTCACGACCGCCTCAGGCACTACGAAGTGGAAAGCCCGCACGGCCTCGACATCCCCGGTCTACTGACGTGGTCCGAACACCTGCTCGCCGAAATCGATCGCCCCGGCGATTTCCCCGCCCCTCCGATTCCGAGGTTGAGAATCCCCTGATGCCCATCTTCCCCATGTTTCCGCTCGGCTCCGCATTGCTACCGGGCGAGGTGTTGCCGCTGAACATCTTCGAGCCTCGGTACCGCGCACTGGTCGAGAACGTTCTCGAAGCAGCCGACGGCCCACTGTTCGGGGTAGTGCTCATCGCGCGTGGCCACGAGGTCGGCGGCGGCGAATCACGCCACGACGTCGGCACTCTGGCTCGGATCGAGTCTCATGTCGCCATGGGTGCCGGACGGTATCAGCTGTACTGCCGGACCGAGGACCGCATCCGAGTCAATCGCTGGCTGCCGGACGATCCCTACCCGCTTGCCGAGGTCGAACTGTGGCCGGACGAGAACAACGGAACACCCGTCACCGCTTACGAATACGACTCTTTGCTCGAGCGCATCGAGTTCATGTACGGCATGTTGGGAAAGCTCGCACTACGAGCCGGCGAACAGACCCCGCGAATGCCCGTCCCACCTGATCCCTTGGATCCGTTGGGTTCTCGGCTGTATGCCCTAGCCAGGAGCATTCCGATGGGTGACGCCGATCGCCTTGCGATTTTGACAGCGCCAGGCGCCGACGAACGTATTCGCACGCTCTCGGAGGCGGTCGAGAACACCATCGAGGTGGCCCAGTTCAATCTGCTTTGAGTGCGACTACGCCATCGTCTGACCCATGTCGATGACGATCTTCGTCCCGGTGACCGCGCGTGAGAGATCTGTCGCGAGATAGACCACGGCGTTGGAGATGTCCTCGATGGTGGTGCGCGGGACGGACGTGAGCGGCCACTTGTACGAGTTCATGTACTCCGGATGAGCGGTGAGTACCTTACCGACGTTGGGATCGTTGCCCATCTCGGTCTCCACCGCGCCAGGGTGGATGCTGTTGACTCGAATGTCGAAGCCGCCCAATTCCGTTGCCGCGGTGCGTGCCAAACCAACGAGGCCGTGCTTGGCCGCCGAGTAGTGCGCGCAGCCGGGCGCTTCGGCAACACCGGCGGCACTGCTCACAATCACGATGGAACCGCCGTTGCCGGCTTCGATCATTGCAGGAACTGCGGCCGCCATCGTGCGCCAGACACCATTGAGATTGATGTCCACCAGCGTCGACCACTGCTCTTCCGGCATCTCCCAGAAACGGTTCCACGTTGCGATGCCCGCATTGGCGATCACGACGTCGAGGCGACCGAACCTGTCGACGCCCGACGCCACCGCCGCCCGCAGCGCCTCAAGGTCACGGACGTCCGCTACGGCGGTGACGATCTCGCGCCCCTCCGCTCGTACGAGACGAGCCGTTTCTTCGAGGTCGGCTTCAGTCGCGGCCGCGTAACCCACGTCTTCGGACACCGACGCGCACACGTCGACAGCGATGACGTGTGCACCTTCCTGCGCGAGTCGGATCGCGTGATTGCGTCCCTGACCCCGCGCTGCACCGGTGATGAAAACGACCTTGCCTGCCAAGAGTTGTGTCATGGCCGGGACGTTAGACGCTGATGTAGCCAGTTGCCTCCGAGTTCCCGCTCGACGGGAATCAACCGTCGACGATGACGACGTGAAGATTCCTCGGACCATGGACACCTTCGACGCGTTCGAGTTCGATGTCGGAGGTCGCCGACGGGCCGCTGATCATGGTGGTGGGGCGCTCCGGCGTCAACTTCGCAATCGCCTCCGGCACTCCCACTTCCACACTGCTGCGATACGCGACGCAGATGTGTGTGTCCGGTACCAGCGTCAACGCACGGCGGCCCTGCGATGGACCAGCGTCGAGGAAGATGGTGCCGGTTTCGGCGCACGATACCTTCGAGCCGGTGACAACGGCGTCGAGGTTCTCGAGTTCAGGAGCCGGTACGTCAGGGCTGTCCACCACCAGCGTTCCGTCGAATCCGGCTACCCACGATCGGTCGAGGCCGGCGGGGATTCCCAATGTGCGTAGCCCCTGTGCCGTCAGTATCGAGGTGACGACCTCGGCGATTTCTGTTGCAGCGCAATGGTGAACGTGCGCCTTGTAGTCCACCAAACGGTCGACGAACAAATCGATGAGTTCCCCGTCGGACATGGTTCTGCCAGTCCGGTAGTTTCGCGGTATCTCGCTCTCACGGGCGGGCGCCAAGGTGATGGCATCACGAATGCGTCCGAGTACCAACTCGCGTGAATTCATCTGTCTGCCTTCCCGTCGCGACGAGCCTCGTCCAATGCCGCGCGGCCTTCGTCGGAGTCCCACCAGGATCGGAAGGTCTGCTTGGGCGGTGCGGGAATGTCTCTGGCAGCTGTCCAACCGTTCAGTGGAGGTGGCAAGGTGGAGATCTTCCCCTTCTTACCGGCCACGACGCGTCCGATCCCGGCGGCTTTCTGCGCGAGGGTCCATCGGCCCTCGGTCGACATCGCAATAGAGGCCGCTTTCATCGCCAAAGACTCTGCCGTGACACCGGATTGCTCGACCTTCTGGTGGCGCAATTCGACCAGAAGAGACGGTATGTCGATCTTGACCGGGCAAGCGTCGAAGCACGCACCGCACAGACTCGAGGCAAAAGGAAGCGTCGAGTTGGGATCGTCTTTGCCATGCATGCCCGCGAGCTGCGGAGTCAGCACCGCGCCGATCGGCCCCGGATAGGTCGATCCGTAAGCGTGACCACCGGTGCGCTCGTAGACCGGGCACACGTTCAGGCACGCCGAGCACCGTATGCAGCTCAGGGCTTCCCGTCCGATCTTGTCGGCAAGCGCGGCAGTCCGGCCGTTGTCGAGGAGGATCAGGTGGAACTCCTGTGGACCGTCGTCGGGCGTCACTCCGGTCCACATGGAGGTGTACGGGTTCATCCGCTCCCCTGTCGACGACCGCGGCAACAATTGAAGGAAGACCTCCAGATCCTGATACGTCGGCAGAATCTTCTCGATGCCCATCACGGTGATCAGCGTTTTCGGCAGCGTCAGGCACATTCGCCCATTGCCCTCCGACTCCACGACGGTCAGTGTTCCCGTGTCCGCGATACCGAAGTTGGCGCCGGAGACTGCGACCGGCGTCGTCATGAACTTGTGGCGTAAGAATTTTCGCGCGGCTGCGGCGAGCTCGGCCGGATTCTCCCCGAGGTTCGGATCGACATCTGGCATCTCACGAAGGAAGATCGATCGAATCTCGGACCTGTTGCGATGGATGGCGGGAACCAGAATGTGCGACGGTTTGTCGTGGCCGAGCTGGACGATCAATTCCGCGAGATCGGTCTCGTAGGCGGTGATGCCCTGGGTTTCGAGATGCTCGTTGAGCCCGATCTCCTGCGTTGCCATCGACTTGACCTTGATGACCTCGTCGGTGCCGGTGGCTTTGACAAGTTCGGTCACAATGGCGTTGGCCTCGTTGGCATCCGCTGCCCAATGCACTTTCCCACCACGAGCGATTACTGCGGATTCGAACTGTTCGAGCAGTTCCGGCAACCGCGCCATGACGTCGGCTTTGATCGCCGAACCCGCGTCACGCAGCTCTTCCCAATCGGGAAGCTCGCCGGTCACGTTGATGCGCTTGGCACGGATGGTGTGCGTCGCCTTGCCGATATTGCGTCGCAGTTGCGCGTTGGCCAGCTCGTGATGTGCTGCGGCGGGAAACTTCTCAGTACCTCGCAGGAATCCTGCACCTTCGGGTGACCTCGGCGGGAAGCTGGGCAGACCCAGCGCCACAGCGCTCATGCGTGCACCCGGCTTTCCACCGACGCCAGAATCTCCGCGAGGTGAATGGTCTTGGCGCCCATCTGCAGTCGTGACATCCCGCCGCCGATGTGCATGAGGCAGGAGGAATCTCCGGCGCTGCAGAATTCGGCGCCGGTGTCCGCGACGTGGCGAATCTTGTCCGCCAGCATGGCCGTCGACGTTTCGGCATTCTTGATGGCGAACGTGCCACCGAAGCCGCAGCAGGAATCTGCTTCGGGGAGTTCGACCAGATCGATGTCGCGGACGTTGCGCAGCAACTGAAGTGGTTTGTCTCCCACCCTCAGCATGCGCAGTGAGTGACAGGTCGGGTGATAGGTGACCCGGTGCGGGAAGTATGCGCCCACATCGGTGACCTCGAGAACGTCCACGAGGAATTCGGAAAGCTCGTACGTCTTTGCCTTCACGGTCTGCACCTGTCCACACAGCAACGCGGTGCCGTAACGCTCGGCGACGATCTCGTGTTGATGGCGGATCGAACCGACGCACGATCCCGACGGTGCGACAACGGCGTCGATCGACGTGTCACCGAAGGTATCGGCGTAGTTCGCGACCAGCGGCAGCGCACCTGGCTGGTAGCCGGTGTTCACGTGCATCTGCCCGCAGCAGGTCTGCCCGGACGGAAACACGACGTCGTGCCCGAGACGGGTCAGCAGGAGGGCGGTGGCCTTGGCGGCGTCGGGAAACATCGTGTCCCCGATGCAGGTGGCGAACAGCGCTACGCGCATGTGGATCCCCGCAATCTGTCGGTGTGGTCTGACCACAGTAATACATCCCCGGACAGGCCACCCCATAAACGACGCCCACCCGGTTATGCTCTTGCCTCATGCCGACCGAGCCGGGCCCGCGAGCGTGGGAACAAGTACTGAGCCATCTCGAACGTCGGCTCGTTTCAGGCGAGGTCTCTCCAGGCCAGCGGCTTCCGGGAGAGAGAATTCTGGCGGCCGAACTGGGCGTCGGACGGTCATCGGTCCGCGAGGCCCTGCGCGTTATGGAAGCTCTCGGCCTGCTGAAAGCGCAGACGGGATCCGGCCCGACGTCCGGAGCGATGATCGTGGCCAAACCGACCGGCGGCATGACCATGCTGATGCGAATGCAGGTTGCAGCACAAGGGTTTCCGGTCTCGGACGTGGTGAAGACACGACTCGTGCTCGAATCCGAGGTGATGCAGTCCCTGGCATCGCGAACCCCGGCCCCTGACCTCAGCGCGGCCGTCGAACTGCTCGACTCGATGGACTACGCAGCTCTCTCGGCCGAGGAATTCCTGCTACTCGACGCGCAGTTCCACGTGGCGCTCGCCGACGCGGCGGGCAATCAGGTGATCGCAGCCATGATGACCGGCCTGCGCGAGTCCATCGAGTCCTACGTTCTCGCGGGCGTCCAGATCGACAGCTGGCCGAGCACCTGCACGCGACTACGCCACGAACACCGAGGATTGATCGATGCGGTCAACGCGGGTGACGGCGAACTCGCACGTCAGCGCATAGTCGGCCACATCCGCGGTTACTACTCGGAAAGCGCTCACTCCAGCCGGTGACAGGGGGTGGTAATTGCACCTCCAGAAGTCGTGTACTGTTGGTTTCACACCGACGCGGGGTGGAGCAGCTCGGTAGCTCGCTGGGCTCATAACCCAGAGGTCGCAGGTTCAAATCCTGTCCCCGCTACAAAGAAGAGGCCCGTAGGTTGCGAAAGCGACCTACGGGCCTTTTGCTGTGCGCCTTTATTAACCGCCGGGGGTTAATAAAGGCGCACAGCCGTGGTTCACACCGCCACGTTGTGAAAATCGATCTCCGCGGCGAGCATGCCGGAGAACCACCGATCCAGGTCCTCGTCAGGGACGGACTCGGGCATGGCGTCGACTTCGCACGCCAGTACCGCCACCTGGGACACGAACGGCGGAGCGACATGCATGTCCACCCAGTCCTGCAACGCTGGTTCGCGCTCCACCTTCACTGCCGCCGCCTCCCGGCACCACGACAGATACAGGGTTTCCGCGGCGTACATGCCCACCAGGGCCGCCGCCCTGCCCTCTTCGCGAGCCAGCGTCAAGGCGTGGGTGGACAGCACGGCCGACTCCTCGACCAGAGCCGCTGCGTCCCCCTCGTAGGGGAAGCGGGAACGCAACTGCGCGAAATACTCGCGCTGTTCGCCGACCAGGTTGGACATCGACGTCACGTGGTCGAGCGCGTCGTCGAGCGTCGGGGATTCGGCGACCACCAACCCCAGCACCTTGACGGCCGTCAGTACGAATGCCTCTTCGATCACGAGGTACCGGCGAAATCCCTCATCACTCAACGTCCCGCCGATGGTGTCCTCGATGAATGGAACCGCCCGCGCGGCAGCGAGGTTGCTCTGCTGCCGCGCGAGCAGGTCTGAGGACCGACTCATTCGCCGGCGACCCAACTGATCAAGCCGTCGAACAGGTCGGTGTATCCGGGCCACTGCTCACAGAACTCCGGCGGAGCCCAGTGCGGGGAGCAGTCCGAGGTGAAGACGATCGACCGTCCGGCGCCGTATTCACCCGCAGCGACAAGCGGATCGCCGTTGATGGTGGCGGGAACCGCAGCACCGTCTTTTGCGACGACGCGGTTGTATCCCAGGAGCGCCGGCCACGAATCCCCGGCACCACCGAGAGCCGGGTGAGCAGCATCGACGACGGTGGGAACGATCCCGGCCGGTGTCTCGACGCGATCGTCCTCGGCCAGCATCGTCACAGGCAATACCTCGGCGATCGCGGTCTGGCGGAAAGCTGCTCGCGCCTGGAATCCGGAGAACGAGAGGTAGCCACCGATCATCATCAGCGAGCCACCCGCACCGACCCAGTCACGAAGCGCGACAAGGCGATCCTCGCCGGCGCGGAACTGGTCGAACACACCGGGAGCCAACTGCAGCGAGTTCGCTCCGATGTCGGAGAGAACGACGACGTCGAACTGGGACAATGCTTCTGCGGTGCCGGGGAACTGCGTCGGCACCAGGTGTGCGGGCATGTGTGTCACGTCGTGGCCACGTGAGGTGAGCGCATCCCGAAGCGGACCGACTCCCTCGACGTAGGAATGGACACTGAACTCGTCGACGCCCTTGACGTGCGTCGACGTCGTCATCCAGCTCTCGCCGGCGATCAGTACTCGTTTACCCATGACTGCTTCTGTTTCCTTTCGCGGCCTGCTCGAAGAGCGACCTCGGGTTGTCTCGCATCAGTGCGGACACTTGCTGGGGATCTACGCCTGCGCGCACCAACCGGGCGGCGAAGGCGAGTGGTACGTAGGAGAATCCGTTTCCGCCGTGCTTTCTGAGCATTGATTTGAGGAAGAGGTCGTGACTGAGCAAGAGTTGTGATGCGTGACCGGAGGTGACCAATCCGGCTACCGCACTGGCCGTTTCCGCCGGATGCGGAGAGAGACCCTCGCCGGGGAAATCGAAAGGCATCCCGATCATGTCGAACTCGAGAAAGACTCCGCGGTCGGCGAGCGATCGTTGGTAGTCGGCGTCGTGCCCCGACGGGTCCATGTGGCACAGAACTACGGCCTGCGGATCGACGCCCATCTCGTCGACCACGATGTCGACAACATGATGTCCGACGCGCTGCCACCCTGGAAGGTGGACGAACAGGGGCACGTCCACCTCACGCTGAGCGATGCACGCCGCCCGCAAAGCCTTCGCCTCGTTCTGAGTGAAGAGCGGGGAGATACCGATCTCCCCGATCACTCCCGGAGCCAATTCCTTTGCCGGATCGAACTCCGCGACGAGCGAGCCCGCCAGATCGTCGACACCGAGTTCGTGAACCTCGACCGGATGGGTCGTCTCGAGGTACCAGCCAGAACCCATGATCACTCGCACGTCTGACGTGCGCGAGAACTCCGCCAGCTTCTCCGGCGCCCGGCCCAGTCCCGGCGGCGTCAGATCGACGATCGTCCGACCACCGAGGCGGGCGAAGTCCGCAAGGTCTTCCACCACGGCCGCTGCGTCGTCGACTCGACAATTGTCGAGACTGTAGTACGGATTGTCGTGAAGAAGCCAGGCATCCTCGGCGCGTACCGGACCGGCCAACCGCTGCGCCACAACCGGATCCGGGGCCTCGGTGTACGCACCGGTGACGTCGTTGTGCAGATGTTCGTGTGGGAGAACCAGTCCGAGTTCCGAGCTGTCCACAGTTCCCGTGACGGTACGAACCTTGCTCATGAGCGTGCAGGCCCCGAGGGTGCAGACTGCAGGTGTCGCCACAGCGCACTCAGTGTGTGTCCGCGCATGTTGATCCAGATGGCCAGAAGCAGAACAACACCGGTGATGATCGGCGTCAGGAACGGGCTCACGCCGAGCAAGGTCAGCCCGTTGGCGATGATGCCGGTCAGGACGGCGCCGATGACGGTACCGATCACCGTGCCGCGACCGCCGAAGAGGTTGGTGCCACCGAGAACCACCGCGGTGATCACGGTGAGCTCGAATCCCGTTGCGGAGTTGGCCGATCCCGAGCCCAGTCGAGCCGCGATCAGCAGTCCCGCGATGCCGGCAGCCAGGCCGGTGAAGACGAGCGTCATCATGAGCACGCGACGCGTGTTGACGCCGGACCGTCGTACCGATTCGACGTTGGAGCCGATGCCGGTGACGTAACGTCCGAAACGCATGCGGTTGAGCGCAATTGCTCCGATGACCACGACGACGAGAGCAATCCAGGCGCTGGCGGAGAACCCGAGGAACTCCGCAGTTCCGAGCTTCGCGAAGTAGGTGTCGGCCGGGACCGGAACGGAGAACCCTTCGGTCCGGTACAGCGCGATACCGCGGATGACGGACATCGTCGCCAGAGTCACGATGAACGGCGGAATGCCCTGATAGGCGGCGAGCCACCCGTTGACCAGGCCCCAGGCCGCACCCATCACCGGGGCGGCGACGAAGACCAGGGACGAATCGACGCCGGCCTGGATCAGCTCGGCACTCATTGCCGCGACGAACGCGACGATCGCACCGACGGACAGGTCGATCTGACCGGCCGTGATCACGAAAGTCATTGCCACCGCGATGATCAGAACCGGAGCGATCTGGGTCGCCAAGTTCGACAGGTTCGTGAACGTCAGGAATGACGACGTGGTTGCCGAGAAGACGGCTGCGACAGCAACTGTCACCGCCAGCATCGCGAGCGTCGGTTTGTTGACGCTGTCCCACAAAGAGGGTTTCGCGGCGAGCTTGCGCTCGATCGGCGCCTGGGTCTTCTCGAGAGTGGTCATGCCGTGGCTCCCTGTGTTGCTGCCGATGTCCGTTGCGGCACCGGAGTTCGAGTGATGAGTCCGACGAGGGACTCGATGTTCAGGTCGCCGATCGGAACGTCGTCGACGCTCTGCCCCTCGTACATGACCGTGATTCGGTCACACACGCGGAACAGATCCTGCAAGCGGTGTGTCACGAGAATGACGCCCACCCCGGCCGCTGCCACGTCCGTGATCAGCTTGAGTACCGACTCGACCTCTGCGACGGCGAGCGCCGCGGTGGGCTCGTCGAGGATCAGTACGTCGGGTCGGAAGGAGACTGCGCGGGCGATCGCGACGGTTTGCCGCTGCCCGCCGGACAGTTGCCCGATCTCCTGGTAGGTCGATTTCACCTTGACATGCAGGTCGGCGAGAATGTGAGCCGCCTTCTCGTGCATGGCGTGCCGGTCGAGGAACGGACCTTTTCGCGGTTCTCTGCCGAGGAACAGGTTGCTGGCGACGTCGAGCGTGTCGCACAGAGCCAGATCCTGGTAGACGATTCCGATCTTCTTCTGCTGCGCGTCGAGCGGCGTCGAAAAGCGTACCGGTTCACCGTTGACACGCATTTCGCCGCCGTCGTGCTGAACTGCACCGGCGAGAATCTTCATCAGCGTGGACTTACCGGCGCCGTTGTCGCCGACCACTCCGAGTACTTCACCCTTCGCCAGCCGAAGGTCAACTCCTTGAAGGGACTTCACCGGTCCGTACGACTTGGTGATGCCCGAGAGCTCGATCAGTGGAGGTGCCATGATTACTTCTCCAAGTAGTACATGTAGTCGGCTACGTTCTCCGGGGTCACGATCTGGGTGGGGACGGGGATGTTCGCCGGAGCGCCGCGACCACAAGCCAGGTCGATTGCCGAATTCATTGCCTCGTGGCCGAATTCGAAGGTGTTCTGCTGGACCACGCCTTTAAGCCAACCGGCTTTGAGTCCGCCTACCGCCTGATCCGAAAGATCCCAACCGACTGCTTCGATGCGATCCTGCGCCTTCTGACTGTTGACCGCCGCGACGAGTCCGATCAAGGCCGGCTCACCGGTTGCGTAGACGTACTTCATGTCGCCACCGCCGGTCAGCAGGTTCTCCGCTGCAGTCTGCGCGTTCTCCTGAATGTTACGTCCGTCCACGACGGTGCCGACGGTCATTCCGCGGCCGGTCACGGTCTCCGTGAAGCCCTTCTGCCGCTCCAACTGGACAGTACTGTTGAGCGCGCCGACGATACCGACCGTTCCGGTGTTGTTCGCGACGTCCGCCAAGGTGTTTCCGATCTTGGCACCGCCCTCGGCATTGGCCGTACCGACCTGAGTCGACAGTGCCGGATCGTCGATGGTCGCGTCGACAGCGACGACGGGGATGCCCGCGTTCTTGGCCTTGACCACCGACGGCTTGATTCCGTCCGTGTCGATTGCATCGACGATGATCGCGTCGACTCCGGCGGCGATCAGATTGTCGAAGGCGTTGGCCTGCGCGACGGAATCGTCGTTGCCACTGATGATCTGCAGGTCGACGCCTGCCTTGTCCGCGACGTTTTTCGCGGCATTGTTGATCTGGTTGAAGTACAGCGCCTGAAGGTTGATGGTCACCAGACCGACCTTGAGCTTGCCGTTCGTCCCGTCACAGCTTTCGGCGACCCGGGTCGGCTGCGGGATGGACGAGCCACCCGATGCGTCCTTCGAGTCACTCGACGAAGCCGAGTCACAAGCGGTGAGCGTGAGCGCAACTGCAGCTCCCAGCGCCAGAGGCAATGCACGTTTCATCATCGAGTCTCCAAAAGGGTGTGAGGGGTCAATGTTGCTGTGAAGCTGTCCAATTCATCTCGGGTGGGGCATCCGCGGGGGCCGGCGGTGGCGCACGCCAATGCAGCCGATGCCCCAGCGAGTCGTGCGGCGTCCACCGGTGAGCGCCCGGCGTCGACAAAAGCGATGTACGTACCGCCGAAGCAATCACCGGCCCCGACTGCATCGACGACGTCGACCACTACTGCCGGTTCGCTCGTCACCTCGCCGTCCGGTGTGGCCAGTGTCCAACCTCGCGAGCCGTCGGTCACCAGCAGGTGGGTGTTGTGCTCGGCGGCCAGCGTCTGCCACTGATCGAAAGCGATTCCGAACTCGCCTTCCCACAGGGCACGCCCTACCACGACGTGGTCGGCGAGCGCGAACGCGCGCAGCGCCGCGGCCTTGTTTTCACAACCGTCCAGATCGATTACCAGACTTACGCTTCCCGGCAGTACGTCAGGCAGAAACTCTGCCCGGTATCCGTCCAGGAACAGCCGTCCACCGCCGGCAGCGGCCAAGCGGGTGACCACAACACCGATGCGTTCGGCATCGTTCGGGTCGTCCTGGCTGATGATGGAGCGATCGCCGTCCTGCGCGATGAGAACTACTGCCGTCGACAGGAACGCATCTCGCGGCGACCAACTGGTGTCGACGCCATCTGCCTCCAGGGCTTCGAGAAACTCGGTGGACCGCGCGTCCGGGCCCACGGCACCGGCAAAGATCACCTGCGCGCCCATTCTGGCCGCGGATACCGCAGCATTTGCATTCATTCCACCGTCGATCTGACTGATGGCCGTTGCCTGAACGCGCTCCCCGAGTACCGGTACGTGTGGGACATGTACCGTCACATCGTTGTTGGCGTATCCACAAAAGACAATCATGGTTACTTTCCTGCGGCCCGGGACAGTTCGCGGACCTTCTCGCCTGCGACCCGTCCCCACCAGCGTCCATTGTCCTTCACCGAGGATGCAACTATCGCGCCGTCGCATTCCTTCATCAGCGCTGCGACATTGGCAGCCGTGATGCCGGATCCGATGATCACCGGAAGAACGGTGTTGTCTCGGATCACGGAAACCTCGTCGACCGAAGCGGCGTCACCGGTGCGCGAACCCGTCGCGATCAGGACGTCCGCGTCGAAGAACTCGGCGTCTTCGGTCTGTTCCGCGACGGTGCGGTCCGCGACGATGGCATGCGCACCGTGCTTGACGTGCACGTCAGCGAAGATCCGGACCGGGTCGGCGCCGATGCGATGACGGAAGCGCGTCGTCTTGGCAGCCTGACCCTCGATGAAACCCTCATTGGCAATGTAGGCATTGGCCCACTGATTGACGCGCACAAAACTCGCGCCTGCCGCCCACGCTGCGGCCACTCCGCACTCGCCGGCGTTGGACAGGATGCTGACGCCGACGGCCTTGCCGAACTCGCCGACCACCGCTGCCGTGATGACTCCCATGCTGGCGGCGGTTTCGTAGCCGTGTTCGCCGGGCTTGAGGAACGGTATGTCCCAGTGATTTTCGACGATCACGCCGTCGAAACCGTTGTCGATGTACGCGTGTGCTTCCTCCACGGCGAAGCGGGCAATCTCCGAAACCGGCTGCCCGGCGTAGTGCGGGCTGCCCGGCAGGGCTGGGAGGTGAATGGCCCCGATGAGAGAAGGCGTGCCGGTGAACATCTCTGCCAACGCCGAGGGCTTGGGCGGAAAGACTCCGAGCGGTGATGCGGTCACTTCAGCTACCCCATTCCATGCGCAAGATTTGCGCTGTATGTCCATGCACAAGATCTGCACACGATGTAATCGATTGCCTTGATGAATTAGCAGGTTATGCGATCAACACCGGGTTATGTCAAGGTTTTCACAATTCGAATTTGTAAACGATTGCCTCAATCGCGTTACATGCGGGACACTGGACCGTGCGGTTCGATAACCTCGGACCCGAATCGAGCAGAAAACGGGGGACGCATGCGCAAGGCGACCATTCGCGATGTCGCGGAACTGGCCGGGGTGTCGACTGCCACCGTCTCGCGGGCACTGTCCGGCTCCCGTCCTGTCTCGGACGAGCTTGCGGCGACGATCAAACGAGCCGCGGATTCTCTCGGATACTCGGGAAACATCATCGCCAGCTCACTGCGTCGTAATCGGACGGACACTGTCGGAATGGTGGTTCCGAGTATCGCGAACCCCTTCTTCACCTCGCTGGTGGTCAACGTCGAACACGTCCTCGCTCAGCGCGGACTACAACTGTTCCTGTGCGATTCTCGTTCCGACCCCGACGTGGAAGCGCAGCGGCTCAAGTCGCTCGTCTCCCGTCAAGTCGACGGAATCATCATCAGCCCGTGCCACGGCGAATTGAGTTCCGAAGCGGTCCGAGCCAGCGCGGCAACGCTTCCGGTCGTTCAACTCGACCGGTTTGCCATGGATACCCAGACGGACTGGGTCGGTGTCGACGACGACGCCGCTCAATCCCTGGTGATGGAGCATCTGTCGGAGCGTGGCGCGCGATCGGCCGCCTTCATCAGTTCCGAGCTGACCAATTCGTCAACAGAACTTCGCCGGGCCGGCTTCTTCCGCCACGCGGATCGAATGGGGATCGAAACTCGTGACGAGTGGACACAACTCGGCGAGTACTCGATCGAGTGGGGGCGCACGGCTTCCAACACCATCCTGACCGGCAGAACTCGTCCCGACGCTCTGGTCTGCGCCGACGACTTGATCGCACTCGGCGTGTTGCAGACCTGCCACTCATTGGGCATCGACGTTCCCGGCGACGTTCTGGTCACGGGTTTCGACAACATTCCCTTCTCCGAGTTGTGCAACCCTCCGTTGACCACCGTCGGGCAGCCGCAGGAGAGAATCGCGGAAGAAGCTGTGCGACTTCTGGATCAGGCGATGAACAACTCTTCCGAGTCGACAGCCCACATTGCGCTTGCTCCTGAACTGATTGTCCGTCAGTCCACCGTCGGCCAAGCAGCGGCAACCGCACCGTAGGCCGCAATCGCATCGTCCAGTTCGGACACCTTGACGCTTTCGTTCGCCGCATGCATCAACGAGGGAGTGCCAGGGCCCCAGATCACGACGGGCGCTCCGGGGGCGGCCGCGGCCAGTACCGAAGCATCGGTGAAGTACGAAACCGGTTCGGTTGCAACGGGGATCGGCAGGGTGGCCAACCACGAGTCCGATGCGTCGGTACGCACACCTCCCAGGTGAATCGACGTCTCCACCGAGTCGACTTCCGGTTGGGCGCGCCACCAAGCCAGCAGGTCGGTTCCGTCTCCCACCGTGCGATGATCGATCACCGCATGGGCACTGTCCGGCACGATGTTCGGAGCCGAACCCCCACCGACCAAGCCGAGGTTCCAGGTTTCTGCGCCCAGAAACGCGTCGGACGACAGCGGAAGCTCACGTCGAGCTCGGTCGACGACGTCGAGCAGTTTGAGGACGGCGTTTGTTCCGCGCTGCGGCGTACTCCCGTGCGCGGCTTTCCCTTTGACAGACACGTCGAGCCACAGTGCACCACGGTGCCCGAGGTTGATCTGATTTCCTGTCGCCTCGGGAACGATGACGGCCCCGACCTCGAGATTCGCTACGGCGTCGGCCGAACGAACGGCCCCGAGCGACCCGATTTCCTCGTCGCTCGTCAGCAGTAGTGCGACCGGGACTCCACGTTCGAAGGCGTCGACAACCGCGGCAGTAGCGGCGACAAGGCCGGCTTTCATGTCCGATGTCCCTCTGCCGAGGAACAATTCACCGTCGACCTGCGCGGCATACGGGTCGAATTCCCAGTCCGAGACAGTGCCCACCGGCACCGTGTCGACGTGGCAGGCGAACAACAGTCTTGCCGCCGAGGGTGCTGCTTCGTTGGTGATCAAGGCCCAGGGATGATTGCCGGTCAGGTCTGACTCCACCTTCGCCTGTGGCACACGTGAGAGAACCAACGAGACAATCGAATCCATCGCCCGTCGTTGAGGAGCGGCCTTCCCCGAGACCGTGTCGAGAGCCACCAGTTCCGAGAGAAGTCCGAGGGAATCCATGAACCCATTCTTGCACTCCCACGGATTCAGTGCGCTGCCAGCTGGGCGATGACAACGTAATTATCGTCGGTCGACTCTCCTTCGACCACATCACAATTGGCGAGGATCAACCGCCCGGGAACCGATTCACGCAACTCGTGAGTGCCCAGCAGCGAACCTTTGTGCAGCGGCCCGACGGTTTCGACGTCGTACTCGAGCACCCCGTTCGGTGTGCTCAGCAGGACGTGATCTCCTGGCTCCACCACCCGGAGCGCCCGGAACGGTGCTTCGCGAGTGGTGAAGTTGTGGCCGACGACAACAACGGTCTGTGTGGTCGACGTTCCCGGCATTCCGCTCTCACCCCACCACACCGGCAGCTCGTCGACCGGATTCAGCTGCTGCCCACTCTCGCCGCCGCGCATCAGTTTCTCCGAGTGCAACGGACTGCTCAGGTACGTGACCCCGGACGCAGACCTCAACTCGATCCGCTCAGGTTCTGCCGGATCGACGGTCGCCGAAGCCGGTGCAGCCGCGATGTGCGACTGCACCGGCGAGCGATCGGGTAGCGATCCCGCGTTCTCGCCCGAACATCCGGAAACGAGGAGTGCGAGGATCGCTACCGCCGAGAGGCCGGCGCTACGCAGACGTGTTGCCCGTACCGTCATGACGCTTGCGACGAACAACCACCGTCGTAGCTGCTGCGGCGGCAGCGCCTACGACTCCGACGCCGATCAGTACAGCCGGCAGGTTGGAGCTGCTGCTACCGCTGGTGCTGCTTGCAGTGTCGCCGAGAGCAAGGTCTACCGGGGGCAGGCTTCCGGCGAGTGCCGCATCGCCGTCGGCATCGGTGACGTAGTAGTCGACGACGTTGAAGGCTCCCTTGTTGTTGTAGTAGCCGACCAGCTTGACTCCGGTCTTGTTCACTACAGCGGTGGTCTCGTCGACCTTCGTGACTCCGGAGCCGTCGTCGGTGTGCTCACCGATGATCACCTCACCGCCGACGCCTGTTCCGTTGTCGATCTCCTTCTCGCCCTTTGCCTTGAGCTCGTCGACGATCTTCTGCGCTGCATCCGCTTCGGCCTTTGCTGCGGCCGCGGCGGCCTGAGCTTCCTTGGCCTTTGCTGCTGCGGCGTCGGCTGCGGCCTTCGCGTCTTCAGCGGCCAGGTAAAGATCCTGCGCCTTCTTGCTCGCCGCCTCGGCAGCTTCGGCTTTCTTGGCGGCTTCGGCCGCCTTTTCGTCGGCGATGGCTCGCTTGTCGGTGGCAGCCTCGCCCGCAGCATCGGCCTCGGCCTGTGCCGTCTCCGCGGCCTTCTGTGCAGCCTCGGCGTCCTTCTGTGCGGAAGCAGCGGTAGCTGCCGCTTCATCAGCAGCCTTACGGGCGGCGGTGGCAGCTTCTACCTCGGTTGCAGCTGCGGACTCGGCTGCCTTGGCCGTGGTTTCGGCGGCGGTGGCCACCTTCTGAGTTTCCTTGACGGTGATCGCGAGCTGCTTGGCGTTCCACGCTGCGGCCAACGCCTGAGCCTTTGCGGCGAGTCCCTTCGCGATGTCCCAGTTCTTGAAGGCTTCGTCGGCCTCCTTGTTCTTGTCCGCAACCAGTTTGGCGTTTGCATCCGCGGCGGCCTTCGCCTCGTCTGCCTTGGCCTGCAGAGCATTTGCCTCGGCGCGAGCCTGTGCCGCTTCTTCGGTCTTGGTCCCCGAACCGGCGGCCTTCGCAGCCTCCTCGAGTTCCGCAGCCTTGGCTGCGGCAGCGTCTGCTTCTGCCTGAGCTGTTTTTGCTACCTCTTTCGCATCGGCCGCAGCGGACTCCGCAACCTTGGCCGCCTCTTCGGCTTCCTTGGCAGACTGTTCCGCGGCTCCAGCCTCCGCCTTGGCCTTGGTCGATTCGACCGCCGCCTTGGTTGCCTCGACGCTCGCCTGAGTCATTGCCTCGGTCGCCTTCACCGAAGTGTCTGTCGCTGCGGACGAGTCGACCCCCGCCGTCGCGGCTGCTTCGGCTGCCTTTGCTGCCGCGTCTGCTGCTGCTTTGGCTTTTGCTTCGGCTTCGGCCAGTGCTGCGGCGTCCGTACCTGCGGTTTCGACACTGCCCGCGCCCGCGACCCCGGCTTCAACCTTCTCGGGTGTGGTCTCGGTACTCGTCGCCGGGTCGGCGTCGGTGGTGGCAGCTGCCTCTTCCTCGGCGCAGGTCACCAGCGGATCAGCACTCGGGGTACACACGGTTTCCGGCTCTGCCGATGCAATTCCCGTGCCGCCCACCGCCAATCCGAGAGCTAGTACGGCACCGGCGGCCGCAGAGCGGACCCTCCGAGAATGGGCGATGGACTTCTCCGACATAGCGCTCAACCTTTCGGCCTTCTTTACGAAGACGGCAATTCCGGCGTGGACAGCCTTTACTTCGTCAGCTGAACCCCAGACGTTACGACCGGTCGGTCCGAAAAATTGAGAGCTGCTGTTCGACGCGCGGGAATCAGGATCGCGGAATGCGCCCCATCAGGTAGAACTCCGGATTGGGCAGCATGCCGGAGAAGCTCGCCATTCGGTTGCTCAGGCCGAAAAAGGCGGTGATCGCGGCGATGTCCCACGCGTCCTCGTCACCGAAGCCGTGCTCACGGAGGGCATCGAAGTCGACGTCGGCGATTTCGTGCGAGCCGGAGTTCACCTTCGTGGCGAAGTCGAGCATCGCGCGCTGACGATCGGAGATCTCTGCGGTGCGATAGTTGACCGCAACCTGATCGGCGACCAGCGGCTTCTTCTCGTAAATCCGCAGAATCGCGCCATGCGCGACGACACAGTACGTACATTTGTTGGCCGCAGAGATCGTGGTGACGATCATTTCGCGATCACCCTTGGTGAGCGCGGAATCTTCCTTGAGCATGATCGCGTCGTGGTACGCGAAGAATGCCCGGAACTCGGCCGGGCGCCGAGCGAACATCAGGAAGACGTTGGGCACGAACCCCGACTTCTCCTGGATCTCGAGAATCTTGGTGGCGATGTCCTCGGGCACCTCGGTCAATTCGGCCTGCGGAAAACGGGTGCTCACTGTGCCTCCTGGTCAACCAACGATGTTCGATTCAAGATAATGATGATTAACTGAGTTGTCCAGATGCATTTCCTGCCCTACTTTTTCGGGCACGGATAGTCGGGTACGACCCAAGCGATCTGCGTAGCGTGAAACCCGTGAACAGGAAGACACGATGATCGACGGACTGAACCGCGCACTCGAGTACATCGAGAGCAATCTGCGCGGCGAGATCGACACAGCCGAGATGGCAAGGCTGGCAACCACCTCGGAGTATCACTTTCGGAGGATGTTCTCGGCCCTGGCCGGCATTCCCGTATCCGAATACATCCGTCGACGTCGACTCACCGTGGCCGGCGCCGAGTTGTCCGTCAGCAGATCAGGGGTGTTGGAGACCGCCGTGAAATACGGCTACTCATCCGCGGAAGCCTTCACACGAGCGTTCACCGCATTTCACGGAGTGAGCCCCGGCGCGGTCAAACGTGCTCCCGCCGTTCTCAAATCACAACCGAAACTTGTCATTCACGTGACGTTGGAAGGAGCCACACCGATGGACTACATGCTTGTGGAAAAACCTGCCCTGACCGTCGTCGGATTCAAAGCCCGGGTTCCGCTGGTTCACGAAGGTCCCAATTCTGCGATCGAAGATTTCACCCGCTCCGTCGACAAGGTTGCGCTGCGCGGTTTGCGCGAGCTGTCCGATCAGGATCCGGCGGGAATCGTCAGTGTTGTCGACAATGTGGCGCATCCCAGAACCGAAGGCACAGAACTGGATTACTACCTGGGAGTGGTCACCGGCAAACCTTCACCCATGGGTTTCGACGTACTGACGGTCGACGCACACACGTGGGCCGTGTTCACCGCCGACGGGTCGGCAATCGAATCTGTGCAGTACTTGTGGCGAGATATCTACACGGAATGGTTCCCGGCCAACCCTTTTCGCTCCGTACCTGGTCCCGAGATCATGCGTACCGAATACAACGACGATTTCACAGTCGCCCGGTTCGAGCTCTGGATTCCGGTCGAGAGCGAATTGAACGACAACGGCGCCTAAAGCAGCCGCCGGGTCGGATGGAAGTCACGACCCGGCGGCTGAGCCTTCAGATTAAACAGACTGTCAGAGAATCAGTTTCGCTCCGGTGGCAGCAACCACGTCGTCGACACTGATGCCCGGCGCCGTCTCCACCAGACGGAGACCGTCGTCAGTCACGTCGATCACGGCCATGTCGGTGATGATTCGCTGGACGCAACCCTTACCGGTCAGCGGAAGCGAGCACTCCTCGACGATCTTGTGCTCGCCCTTCTTCGAGACGTGCTCCATCATCACGATGACGCGCTTTGCGCCGTGGACCAGATCCATCGCGCCGCCCATGCCCTTGACCATGTGACCCGGGATCATCCAGTTCGCGAGGTCTCCGGTGGCACTGACCTGCATGGCACCGAGCACGGCAACGTCGACCTGACCACCGCGGATCATGCCGAACGACGCGGAGGAGTCGAAGAACGACGCACCGGGAAGAACGGTGATGGTCTCCTTGCCCGCATTGATCAGCTCGGGATCGAGTTCGTCCTCGGTGGGGTACGGCCCCACGCCCAGAACGCCGTTCTCCGAGTGCAATACGACGGTGATGTCGGTCGGGAGGTAGTTCGGAACCAGCGTCGGCATACCGATGCCGAGGTTCACGTACTGTCCGTCCTCGAGTTCGCGCGCAACGCGCGCCGCCATCTCTTCACGGGTGAGCTTGGTGGGTAGTACAGAAGTCATGCTCGTACCGTCCGATTCTCGATGCCGACCGTCACGGGGCCGACGTGGACAACGCGCTGAACGTGAATGCCGGGCGTGTGAATCTCGGCGGGGTCGAGCTCACCTGGCTCGACGAGGTGCTCGACCTGCGCAATGGTGATGCGTCCCGACGTTGCTGCTGCCGGATTGAAGTTCTGGGTACTCGCGCGGTAGACGAGGTTGCCGTGCCGGTCGCCTTTCCAGGCATGGACCAGTGCGTAGTCGGCGACGATGCCGCGTTCCATCACGTAGGTGACGCCGTCGAAGTCACGAGTTTCCTTGGGCGGACTGGCAACTGCGATGCCGCCGTTGCCGTCGTAGCGCAGTGGCAGGCCGCCGTCGGCAACCTGGGTGCCGACGCCGGCCGGGGTGAAGAACGCGGGGATGCCCGCTCCCCCGGCACGCATGCGCTCGGCGAGCGTGCCCTGGGGCGTGAGTTCGACTTCCAGCTCACCGGAGAGGTACTGACGCGCGAACTCCTTGTTGGAGCCGACGTACGAGCTGACGGTACGACGGATACGCCCCTTCTCCAGGAGCACTCCGAGCCCGAACCCGTCGGTGCCGCAGTTGTTGCTCACCGTTTCGAGTGATGTCGCGCCCTGCTCGAGGAGCGCATCGATGAGGATCTCCGGCACTCCGACGAGCCCGAATCCTCCGACAGCGATCGTGACGCCGTCCGGCACGTCGGCGACGGCCTCGGCAGCAGTGGGAATGACTTTGTCCATCATGTCGATCACAGTAGCGCGACGCGTACGTATTGTGAACCCCCGTCCGCATGACGAACATTTTCACCCCCCGGCATTGCCTGGGTCACATCTACGACCTATTCTGTTCGCAGAGCGCAACACATGTACACATTGCGAACAACTTCACGTAACCGAACGACGAGGTTCCCTATGCTGCATCTACCGCCGAGGTACCAGCGGCCGACTGGCGTCAACGCCCCGGCCGATTTCGCGGACTACAAGACGACTTCCCTTCGCCACCCGAAGCAACCGCTGAAGCTGCTCCCCCAGCGGCTCACGGAGCTCACCGGACCGGTATTCGGCGAAGATCGCGTCGGCGCCGGCGAAAACGACCTGACCATTGCCAACGGCGGCGAAGCACAGGGACAGCGCATCGTTGTCCACGGCCGCGTACTCGACGGCGACGGAAAGCCGGTCCCCCACACCCTGCTCGAGGTCTGGCAGGCCAACGCCGGTGGACGCTACCGCCACACCGGCGACAACTGGCCCGCGCCGCTGGATCCGTTCTTCAACGGCCTGGGTCGCTGCGTCACCGACGCGAACGGCCACTACAGCTTCACCACGATCAAGCCGGGCGCCTATCCGTGGATGAACCACGACAACGCCTGGCGACCGGCCCACATCCATTTCTCGCTGTTCGGCACGGCATTCACGCAGCGCCTCGTGACGCAGATGTACTTCCCCGACGATCCGATGTTCTTCCAGGACCCGATCTACAACGCGGTACCCGAAGAAGCCCGTCACCGCATGGTCAGCGTCTTCGACTACGACGCCACAGTCCCCAACTGGGCGCTCGGGTTCCGCTTCGACATCGTCCTGCGCGGCCGTAATGCCTCCGTATTCGAGAACGAGGAAGACCACGATGACTGATCACACCGCGAAGCCCGCACCCACTTATCCGGTCGTCCCCGGATACTTCACCACTGCCCCCTTCGGTGTCACGCCCTCTCAGACCGTCGGACCGTACTGGCACATCGGTCTCCCCTGGACGGACGGCCCCGACGCCGCCCCCGCCGATGCCCCCGGACGAATCACGCTGGCCATCACGGTGATCGACGGCGCCCGCACACCCGTCGCCGACGCGATGATCGAAACGTGGCAGGCCGATACGCTCGGACGCTTCAACCATCCGGACGATCCCCGCGGCGCAGTGGAGCTCACTCCCGCCCGTTTCCGCGGATTCGCCCGCAGCGCAGCGGATCCCACGGGCACAGCTCTCGTCCACACAGTCAAGCCCGGTGCTCTTCCCACCGAAGCTGACGTGAACGAGGCGCCACACGTCGACGTGTCGGTATTTGCTCGCGGCATGCTCGACCGTCTGGTCACCCGCTTGTACTTCCCCGAAGACGCCGACGCACACGCAACAGATCCGGTGCTGTCCTCACTGAGCGAAACCGAACGCGCGAAGTTGGTTGCAACCAAGGTCGACGGTGGGTACTCCTGGACGGTCTATGTTCAGGACGAGGACGCGAACGGCGTCGAGACGCCCTTCTTCGAGCTGTAAGAGGAGTACACATGCCCACTCGCGGCGCACTGTTCGACCCGGTGTTCGGGGCCACCCGAGTATCGGAGCACCTGTCCGACCAGGCGTGGGTCACCGCGTTGCTCGACGTGGAGGCCGCACTGAGTTGTGCCATGGCCACAGTCGGGTTGGCAGATGGGGAACATTGCGCCGCGGTGGCGGCTGCTGCAGCTGAACTCTCACAACCGGGCGGTCTCGACATCGTGGCGCTCGGCCGTGCGTCGGCCGCCGGCGGAAATCCCGTCATCCCACTGGTGAAGATGCTGCGTGAAAGGGTCGGACTGGAAGGTGTGCCTGCCTCCGTGGTGCACCCGGGCGCCACCAGCCAGGACATCATGGACTGTGCGCTGATGCTGTTGACGCGACGCGCAGGCGCGGTGGTTCTGGCCGATCTGACCCGCGCCGCCGATTCCGCCGCCCACCTCGCTCGCATCCATCGCGCCACTCCGATGGTCGCCAGAACCCTGGGCCAACAAGCACTTCCGACCACCTTCGGGCTACTGGCCTCGAGTTGGTTCACCGCACTCGACGCCGCGGCGATCCGACTCGAGATCGTGCTGTCCACGTTGCCGGTTCAATTCGGCGGAGCCGCGGGAACACTCGCTGCTCTGTATCCCGACGGGCTCAGGATCGCCGACGCGCTGGCCGACGAACTCGGCCTGGCCAGGCAGGTCACTCCGTGGCACACCGACCGCGTGACCATCGCAGAACTCGCGACCACACTCGGTATCGTCGCCGGCGCCGTTTCCAAACCAGCCACCGACATCACCGTCATGGCGTCCACCGAGCTGTCCGAGGTCGCCGAGAGCGCTCCGGGCGGCTCATCGGCCATGCCCCACAAGCAGAATCCGGTTGCCGCGATCACCGCCCGCGCAGCAGCGCGACGCACTCCCGCACTGGTGGCCACAGCTCTGTCGAACATGGATCACGAATTCGCTCGCGCTGCAGGCCCCTGGCACGCCGAGTGGGAAACAGTCACCGATCTCCTGCGCCTGGCCGGCGGAGCGGCGCACCAGCTTTCCGTCAGCCTCACCGGTCTGCACGTACACACCGAGTCGATGGCTCGCAATCTCGACATCACCGGTGGCCTGATTCTTGCCGAGCGTGTCACCAAGGCTCTGTCCGCACACACTGATCGAGCGCGCGACATCGTCACAGCGGCAGCCACTTCCGGGGTCGGACTGGATCGAGATCCCGCTGTCGCAGAACACCTGAGCGAAACCGAGATCGCCGAATTGCTCGACCCCGCACACTATCTGGGCCACGCCACCGATCTGGTCGACCGCGCCCTCGCCGAACGCCCTACAGGAGGATCTCGATGAGCGTCGCGCTCAACTTTCAACAGACCGGCATTCCTGATGCTCCCGCAGTGGTTCTCCTGGGGTCACTCGGATCCGATCTGTCCATGTGGCAGCCGCAGATTCACGCGCTGTCGAATCGCTACCGCGTCATCGCCGTCGACCATCGCGGCCACGGCAAGTCACCGGTTCCCGCCGGCCCCTACTCCATTGCCGATCTCGGCGGCGATGTCATCGCTCTCCTCGATTCGCTCGAACTCGAGTCCGTACATCTGGTCGGGCTCTCCCTCGGCGGCGCTGTCAGCCAGTGGATCGCCGCGCACCACCCCACTCGCGTCGAGACCTTGACCTTGATGTGCACGTCCTCGCAGTTCGCCCCGGCTCAGCCGTGGATCGATCGTGCGCAGGCTGTCCGTGCGGACGGTATTGCATCCATCGCGGCCGCCGTGGTCGGACGCTGGTTCACCCCGGGACTGGCCGACAACGATCCGGAACTTGTCGCCCGCCACGTCGCGATGGTCGAAGCCACACCCGACGAGGGCTATGCCGCCTGCTGCGAGGCACTTTCGGTGTGGGACGGCCGCGCCGACCTGGCCCGCATCGTCGCTCCGACGCTCCTCGTCGCGGGTGAGCAGGATCCGTCCACACCTCCGGCGACGCTGAGCGCGATCGCCGAGGGTATCGCCGATGCGGTACTACACGTCGTTGATCCCGGCGCACACCTGGCCAACGTCGAACAGGCCGGGCGCGTCACCAAACTGCTTGCAACGCATATTGCCTCGCACACATCTGCGCTCGCCCAACGGAGCGCCGCGGTGTCGGCAGGCATGACCGTACGACGTCAGGTGCTCGGCGACGCCCACGTCGACCGTTCCATCGCCGGTGCCACCGAGTTCACGGCCCCGTTCCAGGATTTCATCACTCGCACGGCGTGGGGCGACATCTGGTCGCGCCCCGGCCTCGATCACCACACTCGCCGACTCCTCACTCTCGCGATCCTCACCGCCGTCGGCAACGAACACGAACTCGACATGCATATTCGCGCTGCACTGCGTGCCGGGATCGATCCCGACGAACTCGTGGAAGTATTTCTCCATACCGCGGTCTATGCGGGTGTGCCGAACAGCAACTTGGCTTTTGCGCTGGGAAAGCAAGCACTCGCGGACCTCTCGGCCGAACCTGAGGAGAACGAGACAACATGAGCGAGAACAGCAGCGAGCAGTCGCCGGGACCGTCCCCGGACTACGTGCAGTCGCTGGCCCGTGGGCTTTCCGTCATCAAGGCTTTCGACGGTGAGCACCCGCGTCGTACCCTCAGCGAGGTTGCCAGGCACACCGATCTCACGCGTGCGACTGCTCGCCGCTTCCTGCTCACACTCGTCGAACTCGAATACGTACGTACGGACGGTTCGGTGTTCTGGTTGACGCCGCGAGTCCTCGAACTCGGCTACAGCTACCTCTCCAGTCTGTCCCTTCCCGAGATCGCCGGGCCGCATCTGGAAGCCTTGTCCACCAAGGTCCGTGAATCCACCTCCGTGTCGATCCTCGACGGCGACGACGTCGTGTACGTGGCCCGTGTTCCGGTCAGCCGCATCATGACGGTGTCCATCACCATCGGCACACGCTTTCCCGCGTACGCCACGTCCATGGGCAGGGTTCTGCTCGCCGGCCTGCCGGACGACGCACTGGACGCCTACCTCGCCCGCGTGTCCTTCGCCCGCCTGACCGGCAAGACCATCTCCACCGCCGACGGACTGCGCGCCGAACTCGAGAAGATTCGCGCCGACGGGTTCGCGATAGTCGACCAGGAACTCGAAGAAGGTCTGCGCTCGCTCGCCGCACCGATCCGGGACGCAACCGGTGACGTGGTCGCGGCCGTCAACATCTCCACCCAAGCCGCCCGCTACAGCGCCGAAGCTGTTCGCGGTGAACTGGTTCCGGCCGCAGTCGCCACCGCGGACGCCATCTCCGTCGATCTCGGACGTACTCAGTCGTCCAACAATCACTCGGCAGCTACTCGCTGACCGGGCATACCCAAGGAAGAACCAATGCCTGACGTTGTCATCTGTGAGCCCCTCCGCACCCCTGTCGGCCGCTTCGGCGGCGTATTCCGTGACGTAGCTCCGGAAGATCTCGCCTCGACGCTGATCACCGAACTCGTCACGCGTACCGGCATTTCCGGCGCAGAGATCGACGACGTCATTCTCGGCCAGGCTTCGCCGAACGGTGAGGCTCCGGCGATCGGACGCATCGCGGCGCTGAACGCCGGTCTGGGTGTCGACGTTCCCGGCATGCAGGTGGATCGCCGGTGCGGGTCGGGATTGCAGGCAATCATCCAGGCCGTCATGCAGGTTCAGTCCGGTGGCAGTGACCTGGTCCTCGCGGGCGGTGCCGAGTCGATGAGCCAAGCCGAGTTCTACGCAACCGGAATGCGTTGGGGCGTCAAGGGTGAAGGTGTTGCGCTCAGCGATCGTCTCGCTCGTGCCCGCGTCACAGCCGGTGGACGCGACTTCCCGGTTCCCGGCGGAATGATCGAAACGGCGGAGAACCTGCGCGCCGAGTTCTCCATCAGCCGAGAGGATCAGGACGCACTCGCGGTGCAGTCGCATCAGCGTGCAGTCGCCGCCCAGAAGAACGGCATCTTCGCCGAGGAAATCGTTCCGGTGTCCGTTCCGCAGCGCAAGGGTGAGGCCCTGATCGTCGACACCGACGAGCATCCGCGGGCCGACACGTCGACGGAATCGCTTGCGCGCCTTCGTCCCATGCGCGCAAAGATCGACCCCGACTCCACCGTGACCGCAGGTAATGCCAGCGGCCAGAACGACGGCGCAGCACTGGCGATCGTCACCACCGCAGACAAGGCCCGCGCACTCGGACTGCGCCCCCTCGCGCGCTTGGCAAGTTGGAGTGTCGCGGGCGTTCCCCCGCGCACCATGGGCATCGGTCCCGTCCCGGCGTCGGAGAAGGCACTCGGCCGCCTCGGATTGACTCTGGCGGACATGGATGTCATCGAACTCAACGAAGCCTTCGCGGCACAAGCACTTGCAGTCCTGCAGAGTTGGAAGCTCGAGGCCGACGACCCACGCATCAACCCCAACGGCTCCGGCATCTCCCTCGGCCATCCGGTCGGCGCCACGGGTGGACGAATCCTGGCCACCCTGTTGCGCGAGATGGACCGTCGCGAAGCGCGTTACGGCCTCGAGACGATGTGCATCGGCGGCGGGCAGGGCCTGGCTGCGGTCTTCGAGCGCCTGTCCTGATCAAGCTCCGACGTGCGCGACGCCGGGGTCACCGAGTTCGCCGCGTAGACCGTCGAGAAAGACACGCAACAGTTCGGTCAGTTCGGCCTGCTGCTGCTCGGTGAGAATCGACGTCAGTTCGGCTTCACGGCCGAGGACTCGGTCCACCAGTTGCTCCACCAGCTCGTGACCGGCGGCAGTGAGTGTCACGAGAACGATTCGTGAGCCCTCGGATGCAGACCTCTCCACCAGACCTGCGTTCTCCGCGCGCGCGAGTCGCTGTGAGATCGCACCGGCCGTGACTCCGGTCTGCTCGGTGATCTGGCGAGTCGTCAACTGATACGGCTCGCCGGATCGCCGCAGGACACTGAGCAGGTCCAGAGTCGCGGTGTCCGCACCGGCCGAGGCGAGTACCCGTCGGCGATCCTCACCGAGCAGCTTGGCGCACATCCACAGCCTGGTCACGATGCCGATACCCTCTACCGGCGTGCCGGGCCTTTCGCGAAGCCAGGCCAACGCGACCGCGTCCACCGCGTCGTCCGGGTTGTAGTCGCCCACCACTGCACACCTCGTTTAGCTCTAAATGATACGTTCTTCGTATAGGTCTAAACGTAGCTCACGGAGGTAGGCATGACACGCACAGTTCTGGTAACCGGCGGCGGAACAGGGATCGGGCGCGCAGTTGCAGCAGCGTTCGCCCGAGACGGAGACACAGTTTTCGTCACCGGCCGACGCACGGAAACACTCGAAAAGACCGCGGAGGAGTTGGGCGACGCTGTTCACGCCTTGACGTGTGACAACTCCGACCCGAAAGACCTGAAGCGGCTGCAGGATTCGCTTCCGGGAACCATCGACGTCGTGGTGCACTGCGCCGGCGGTAACACGGACTTCGATCGCGAAGCGCCGTCGGATCTGGAATCCCTGGCCGCCGGGTGGCGTGCCAATCTGGACTCCAACCTCATCTCCGCGGTGTTGACCACAGCAGCAATTCGAGATCGAATCCCCAGTGGCGGTGCCGTCATCACCATCGGATCGATTGCCGCCGACAAGGGCGCGGGAGCGTACGGCGCTGCCAAAGCGGCAGTTGCGACGTGGAATGTCGATCTGGCCGCCGAACTGGGCCCCGAAGGCATCACGGCGAACATCGTCTCCCCCGGTTACATCGCCGACACGGAGTTCTTCCGAGACTTTCTGACGGACGAGCGTCGCGCGATGCTGATCGAATCCACCAGCACCAAGCGCGCCGGAACGCCGGACGACATCGCGTCGGCCGTCCACTTCTTGGCCTCACCTGGCGCCCGGCAGATCACCGGCCAGGTATTGGCAGTCAACGGCGGTGAGAGAACCAGTCGCTGATCATGCCAGGTGGCGCTCGAAGAACGAGTCGATTCGCTTCCAGGCATCCTGCGCTGCAACAGGATCGGGACCGATTCCGACGATGCGCTCCAACGGACGAAGCACCTTGGGTCCGGCCTCCGCGTCGTTGAGGAACGCGTGGCCGGCGGTGGGGTACTCCTTGACGTCGTTCTCGATACCGGCATTGTCGAGCGCCGTCTCCAGTTTCGCTGCCGCGCCCCGGAGCGAAAAGTCCTTGCCTCCGAAACTCCCGACGATCGGGCACGCATCCACCACGGCCTCATCGAGTTTGCGTGGAAGCTGACCGTAATTGACCGATGCAGCATCGAAATCTCCGGCGCTGACCATCGCGAAGCCGCCGCCCATACAGAATCCGATGACACCGATCTTTCCCGTGCAGTCCGGGGATTCCACCAACCAGCTGCGAGCGACTTCGATGTCGGTGAACGCCTTGCCGTGGCCTCGAAGCATCGACGTCATGGTGGGCACGAGGCACCGCTTCGCCCCGCCCGCGCTGTAGAGGTCGACGGCAAGCGTCAGGAATCCCGCAGCGGCCAGCCGCTTGGCTTGACGCTGCATCACCTCTTCGAGCCCGAAAGCCTCGTGAATCATCACTACCCCCGGCCACGGGCCGGGGGTAGTGGGGATTTCGAGTATCGCTCGCAGCGGTTGTGATCCGCCGACTACTGCGGCGCGGCCCGTCAGATCTATGTCCACCATGTCTCGATGCTAGGCCGACACGGCGTCCACAGGCTCGCAAGCGAGGTCAGGGAAGCTGTTTTCCCTGGCCCGCCGCAAGTCCGGACAAGAGCTCGGCGAGCTGCGGCAAGGCGTACGGCGCGCTCAGCGGACCGAAATTGTCGACGAAAGCACTCGAGAGCAGAAGTTCCACCGGCGCATAGGCTCGCGCCTTCACCGCGGGGAGGTTCTGGAAAACTGCGAAGTTCTCGAACCTCGTCGTGGCTTCCTGGTCAGAAGCGAGGCTGAGCAGAATGTCTGCGGGCGCGAGTACCTCCGCCTGTTCCATCGACAGCGCAGTCATCTGCTCGGCGTTGTATCCGCGATAGTTGAGTCCGAGTTCTCGCAGCAGAACCCCGGGCGCACTGGCATCCCCTTGCACATACAACTGATCGCCGTACATCGAGCCGATCATGATCGCCTTGCCGCCCAGACCGTTGAGTGAAGCTGCCGTGTCGGAGATCAGGGCATCGGTCCGGGCGATCGCGGCAGTAGCGGCCTCGTCGACAAAAGCGGCCCGGCCGACCGTGGCAACGCCGTCACGCCACGACGTGGTCCAGTCCAGCGCTACGACCGGCGCGATCTGACTGAGCCTCTCAGCTGCCGGTTCGAGATAAGTCTTCATACCGATGATGAGGTCCGGCGAGTAACGCGCGATGATTTCCGGATTGATTTCGCCTGTGGTGCCGAAGCTTTCGAGATCGGCTATTCCCGCGGTGCTCTGCCACGGCAGTGAACCGCGGTCCCACGATCCTGTGTTGCCGTAGGCGACTGGGTGAACGCCGAGCGAGAGCAGGAATTCCAGATCCGTGAAGTCGCTGGCAACAACGATCCTTTCCGGCTTTCCCGAGATCGTGGTGGTTCCGAGCGCATTGACGACTTGGCGTTGCTCACCGGCGTCTGCGGCATCTGACGTCGTCGAACACCCCGCAAGGATGGCGGCCGCTGCCGCCGCGCCGACGCCGAAGAACCCACGGCGGCTGAGCTGGTCCACAAGTTCAGCGGTCGTCGGTGATTCGCGAATCGTTCCGTATACGTGTGCACTCTCCTTCTCGGCGTCTGCTGCGCGCGCCGAGGGCACAGCGAATGCGAGATTAGCCCACCCTGAGCACGCGTGGGGCTCCTACGTTTCGGTGTACGGCAACCATTGACGTTTAAATATATCGATTGATATATTTAAACGAAGTTGTACTGCTCATAGAAACGGAGACCACATGAGCGCGCCGGCCACCACCCCGCCAACAATTGCCAAGTCCGAACTGGAACTTCGCCGCGAACTCGCCGCCGTCTACCGGTTGCTCGCCCACTTCAAGATGACGGACCTCATCTTCACGCACGTCTCGGTGCGCGTTCCGGGGCCCGAACATCATTTCCTCATCAATCCGTACGGCCTTCTCTTCGAAGAGATCACAGCATCCAACCTGGTCAAGATCGATCTCGACGGGAACCTCGTCGAGCCGTCCGAATATCAGGTCAACCCAGCAGGATTCGTAATCCATGGGGCAGTGCACTCCGCGCGGTCAGACGCACAGTGCGTCCTTCATACGCACACCAAGGCCGGCTGCGCCGTCGCAGCACAGGAAGACGGTCTGCTGCCACTCAACCAGATCTCGATGGAGTTCTACAATCGGGTCGGCTACCACGACTACGAGGGCATCGCTCTCAACACCGCCGAGCGTGAGCGGTTGGTGAAGGATCTCGGTACCCACCCCGCGCTGATTCTCCGCAATCACGGCCTGCTGACTGTCGGCGAGACTGCGTCGGAAGGATTTCTGCGAATGTTCTACCTGGAGAAAGCATGCGACATCCAGATCGCCGCACAGGCTTCCGGCAGTCTGCGCCTACCCTCCCCTGAACTGGCGGAGTACACCGCCAGACAATTCGCGGGCGAGGTGACAGACGAGTTCAGTGACGACCAGGCTTACGAATTAGCCTGGGCTGCACTACTACGCCTTCTCGATCGAATCGATCCGGAATACAAGAACTGAGGCGAGCGCCCCTCAGGACCCCGGTGCGGCTACAACGCCCACCGGGGACTTTCCCGTCAGCACCGCAACGACGTTGAGTGCGGACTGCCTGGCCAGAGTCCCCGAGACCGCCGACGAATACCAGGCGGCGTGAGGAGTGATCGTCAGGTTCGGAATCTGCATTATCGGATCATCAGCAGTCGGCGGTTCTGCCGGTAGCACGTCGACCGCAGCGCCGGCCAATCTGCCGCTACGCAAAGCACTTCCGAGCGCTTCGTGATCGACGAGGCCTCCGCGCGAGACGTTGACCAGGAACGATCCCGGCTTCATCGACGCCAAAGCCTGAGCGTCCACGATGCCCGCAGTCTCCGCAGTCAACGGAACATGCACGCTCAACACGTCCGATCGACGCAGAAGCTCGTCCCACTCCACGACCTCGACGCCGGGCGCTCCGGCCGAGAGTGAACGCCCCGCTGCCAAGACCGTCATCCCCAGCGCTGCTGCACGGCTGGCAAGTGCCTGAGCGATCAGTCCGAATCCATAGAGGCCCAGAACTGTTCCTGCGATCCGACGTGGCGGATACTCCACGACACTCCAACGACCTTGGTGCACTGCGGCATCGAGCGGACCGATGGAGCGCAGCAAGGACAGGATCGACGCCAGCGCATGATCGGCCACCTCCTCGGTGCAGTAGTCGACCGCGCGAGTGACGGTGACGCCCCGATCATGCGCCGCGCCCACCGGCAGGTGATCGAACCCGGCCGAGGTGGCCGCGAGGAGACGCAGATCCGGCAAGGAGTCGAGATGATGTGCGTCGAGCCCTACAGTCTCCGGCCCCACCAGTAGCGCGATTATGCCTGCGCCGCTCGGGATCTCGGAACTGAACTCGACGCCGACGTCGATCCCGGCGGCGACGAGAGTTTCTCGCAGAGTGCCGAGGTCGATGAAATCGTCGAGCACCACGATTCGATCCGTCACGTCCGAGCCTCTGCGGATATCGCTTGCAGGACTGCGTCGACGCCTCGGGCCACCGCGCCGGGAGCCCGAATGGCGTCCATCATGAAGGGATCAAGAATCGACTGCATGGCAAGGCCGTCGGTGAGTCCGACCAACCTGATCGTCACGAGGTCGGGGTCGACATCTGCCGGCACCGACCCCTCCTGTTGCGCCTCCAGAACCGTCTCGCGAACGATCCGGCGCCACCGAGCGAGAAAGCCCGCGATCTCACTGCGAGCTTTCTCTTCCTGTGCGCCTTCGGCATAGAAGAAGAGGAACACGCGCGTCATCGCCAGGCGTCGATCGTCGAGCGGCAAGACACTGGCGGTGATTCCCCGCAACTTTTCGAGCGCCGAGTTGTCGACCTGATCCAGGATGACCTGATACTGATCACCTTGGATGTCCGCGGCCCGCCGCAGCGCGGCGAGGAGAAGTTCGTGTCGAGAATTGAAGTAGTGGTTCAACACTCCGGTCGACCATCCACTCTCCTCGGCAACCGCCCTGGTGGTCACCGCCGAGATACCCTCGCGGGCGATCAGGCTGAGAACAGCGTCGGCCAGCACCAACCGTCGCTCGTCGTGATCAACGACCTTGGGCACGATCTACCTCCTTGTGGCGTGCACTCCTGCACGCACCGACCTTCAGGCTATCGGGGCGACTTCGGGTTCGGCCGTCTCCGTGCCCTTTCCGGAAACTCGCTCGTTCCAGATCTTCATGACTGCGGGCGGAGTCGGCGCCGTGGTCAGACTCAGCGCAACGAAGACGACGAGTGCACTCACCAGACCGACGTACACCGGTTCGTTGGCCAGCACGTCGCCGACGACGAACATCGTGATCAGAGTCGCTGCCGTTCCCACCGCCATCGATGCCATCGCTGCGGTTCCGGTGGCCCTCTTCCACACCAGACCACCGAGGATCGGGACGAGCAGGCCGCCCACGAGGATGTCGTACGCAATCGTGAGCGCCGCGACGATGTCGTTGATCAGGGCGGCGAGGACGATACTGACGAGGCCGATCACGATGACGTACAGACGGTTTCCGCGCACATCTGCTTCCGGATCGGACGTATCCAGGCCAGGCTGTGTATGCCCGAAGATCTTCGAGACGAGTGGCAAGACGTCTTGCCGCGCCACGGTGGCGGTAGCGATCAGCGCGCCCGAAGCAGTCGACATCATCGCTGCGACGGCCGCTGCCAGGACGATGCCGCTGAGACCGATCGGGAGAACGTGGACTGCCACGTCGGCGTAGACGTCGTCGGAAGATCCGATGTCAGGCATCAGAGCCGAGGCCGCCAGACCGATCAGTGCACCTGCCACACCGTAAAGCAGGCAGTAGACACCCGCTGCGACGCCGCCCCAGCGCGCAACTTCGGGCGATTTGGCCGTGAACACACGCTGCCAGATGTCCTGCCCGATAAGGATTCCGAGCGTGTACACGACGAAGAAGGTGATGATCGTGCCGGTGCCGATGGTGCCGAGCGAGAACGCTGCGTCGCCCACACGCTCCTTGATCCCGTCGTACCCACCGGCTTTCGACCATGTGAACGGGAGCAGGAGGAAGAAAATTCCGATGGTCTTGATGACGAACTGAACGACGTCGGTCAGGGTGATCGACCACATGCCGCCCATCGCGGAGTACGCGACGACGATCAATCCACCGAGGACTACGGAGAGCGTCCGGTCGAACCCGAAGAGCACGTTGAAGATAGTGGCGTAGGCAATGGTGGACGTAACGGTGAGCATCAACGTGTAGGCCATCATCACGATGCCGGACGCGCCGGTTGCGTCGATTCCGTAGCGCAACTTCAGCATTCCCGAAACCGTGTATACCTTCAGTCGCTGAATCCGGGAGGCGAACAACAGACTCAGCAGGAGCACACCAGCGGCGATGGAGACAACCAACCACATACCGGAAATTCCGTATTTGTAGCCGAGGCCGACACCACCGACCGTGGACGCTCCGCCGATGACGACGGCGGCCATCGTGCTCGTGTAGAGAACTCCGCCGAGCCTTCGACCGGCCACGAGGTACTCGCTGGAGTTGCTCGCGCGGCGTTTGCCCCACCAACCGAACGCCAGCATTGCGGCCAGGTAGGTCAGGATTATGGCTATGTCCATGGTGACGATTCCTTCGTGAAGTACCAGCAGGTCCGAGTGCAGACGCCGGTCTCGTCAGACCGCCTGAGGAAACCGTAGAAGACGATTGACGTGAAATAAATCACTTGATACAAATAATCACTTCAGAAATTTCTGATGTATCTGTTCGCGACTCTGCCGAGGTACCCGATGCGCAGCTCACTTCCCGATCTGAAACTGCTTCGGATCTTCACCTCCGTGGTGCGCCACCAGGGCTTCGCGCCGGCGCAACAGGACCTCGGCCTGTCCGCCTCGGCGATCAGCACCTACATGAGCCAGCTCGAACGCCAGCTCGGCATCGTCCTGTGCCACCGCGGCCGCAGTGGGTTCAGTCTGACCAGCAAGGGCGAGCTCTACCACCAGGAGTGCGTCCGCATCCTCGGCGAACTGGAGGGGTTCGAGCGGTATGCCACCGCACTCCAAGGCGAACTGCGGGGAACGATGACCGTCGGGGTGCTGGATTCGACTGTCACGGACTCGACGCTCCCGCTCGCCGACGTCATCGGCGAATTCAGCCGAACACACCCCGGCGTCTATCTCGACCTCAAGGTCCAAACTCCGCACGAGCTTCAAGTAGGCGTCCTCGACGACCGTATCGACGTGGCGATCGGCGCATTCGCATCCCCGATGAACGGCCTGACCGCACAAGCCCTACACCGCGAGCAGCACTGGCTCTACTGCAGCGACAAACATCCACTCTTCGCGAGCAAGCGGGTGCACCCGGACGTCATCACCCGTCAACGAATGGTCACCAGGGGTTATTGGAGCGAAGCCGAATTGGCTCGCCAAGGATTCACCGAGAGATCGGCCACCGTCGAGAACATGGAGGGGCAACTCATTCTCATCCTCTCGGGCGGATACATCGGATATCTACCCGAGCACTACGCCGGATACTGGGTCGACCAGCAACGACTGCGCCCCCTACTGCCCGCCTCCTTCGGCTATCAGGCACCGTTCTCCCTGATCTATCGCCGTGGACGGGCACGCGAACCACTGGTCCTCGCCTTCCGTGAATTGGTCAGAACCAGCGTCGAAGATCAGTAGCGCGGCCACCTCTGATCATGCTGACAAACCGTTTTCTGCACGTCGCCCACCCTTCGACTTGCGCGGCGTGGGAGGATAGACATATCGAGATCGGGACTTCGATGTGAGGGCCCGGATCGAGTTTGTAGGGAGTATCGGTATGGCACAGGGCATCGTGAAGTGGTTCAACGGCGAAAAGGGCTTTGGTTTCATCGCTCCCGACGACGGAACACCGGACGTGTTCGTTCATTACTCTGAAATCTCGGGCAACGGCTACAAGTCGCTCGACGAGAACCAGCGTGTGGAGTTCGAGGTTGGCCAGGGCCAGAAGGGTCCTCAGGCCACCAATGTGCGCGCTGTCTAATCAGTGACACAAGAAGAGGGCCGCACCCGCAAGGGTGCGGCCCTCTTCTGCATCAGGTTCGCCCCTGAATCACTGATCCTGAATGACGGCCAGCGCGCCCACGATGTTCGACTCCGCCACTGATTTCGAGATTCCGAGATCGGCCAGAACACCTGATCCGTCTTCGAGTTCGAGCAGCGCGAGCAGGATGTGTTCGGTTCCGATGTAGTTGTGGCCCAGGCGAAGAGCCTCACGGAACGTCAGTTCCAGGACCTTGCGCGCACGAGCGTCGTACGGAATGAGTTCTGGTAGTTCGGAAGTCGAAGCCGGTAGTACACCCGCCACTGCATCCCGGACGGACCCGAGCTCCGCCCCCTGCGCCACTATCGCCTTCGCAGCCAACCCGGCGGGCTCCTCGACAAGCCCCAGGATCAGGTGCTCAGGCTGGATCTCTGCATTACCGGCGGCGCGGGCTTCGTTCTGCGAGGCCATGACGACGTTCTTCGCCCGGGGAGTGAACCGGCTGAATCCTTCGTTCGGATCCATCGGCTTCTGATCATTCGGCGCCTTGGGAACAAAACGCTTCTGTGCGGCCTGCTTCGAGACACCCATGCTCGCGCCGATCTCCGTCCACGACGCTCCCGACCTGCGCGCCTGGTCGACGAAGTGGCCGATCAGATGATCTGCAACGTCACCGAGATGATCAGCGGCGATCACCGCGTCGGACAGTTGGTCGAGCGCGTCGGTATGCACCTTCTTGATCGCGTCGATGAGGTCGTCGAGTCGAACCTTGTTGGTCATTTCCACTGGTTTGCTCATGCGTCAACCATAGGTTGACGCAATTGAAAACGTCAACCCTAGGTTGACGATCGCTTTCGCCGCCCAGTGATCAGCTGGAAAAGAATTCACGCAGAGCCGGGACAATAGCGTCGTCGGCAACGCCGTGACCCTGACCGGGGATCTCCAAAGTTTTTGTCCCCGAGACTTTTGCAGCGATTCGCGTCGCCGAGGCAGGTGCCCATCGGCCACTCTCACCGCCGTACATGACCAACGTGGGGACGGTAATCGAGGCCAGCCAGTCGAGCGACTCGCAGCCGTGATCGCACACGGCGACGTCGTAGGGCAAGGTGTGCGCGATGGCGCACATTTCGGGCCAATCGGTACTCCGCTTGATCTCGTCGACCATCTCCGAAGACGCGCCGGTCAGGTCCAGAAAACGGGTCACAGCCCCCTCCCTGTCACCGGCAGCGATCAACCGCTCCAAATCGCGTTGGGCAGTCACGTCACGCTGGTCGTCGTCCATGTACGGCGCCTCGTAAACGGCGAGCTTGCGCATCGGTACGGCCTGCGCGGCGGCTTCCAAAGCCAGCGCAGCACCCGACGACAATCCGTAAACCAGCGGCGTTTCACCGGTGGCAGCGACGACCGCCCGCAAGTCTTCTACCTCGGCGTCGATCGAGAACGCACGACTGTCACCGCTGTCCCCGCGTCCGCGCCGGTCGTACGAGTACACCGTGAAACCCGCCGCCAACTCTGCAGCGAGAGAATCGAACCATCCTCGATCGCAGAACGCTCCGGCAACCAGGACCACTGCTGGTCCGGCACCGGAGCGTTCGTATGCGATGGTCGTACCGTCGCGGGATTGCACTACCTCTGGGGATTGCTCTGTTTGCACGTCGATCTCCTCAGGTTTGGTCAATGCCTACCTGATTAGACCGCCCGCGCTACCGAAACTCATCGGTCCAGTCGGCAGAGGCTTCAGCTGATCTTGTTGTAGAGGGCATCCCAACCCTGTGCCACGTACGAAATCGTGTAGATCGAACCGTAGAACGTGGAGCCACCCAGACTGGTGACGTTGCCCGCCTGCACTGCCGGGAGTCGCTGCCACAGCTTGCTCGCCACCAATGCCTGGTACGCGGCACTGTCCTCGTTTTCGGTGATCATGAAGCCGTCGACGCCGGCCAGCACATCGAGGCCTTCGAGGCTGACGCCCCCCTCGGGATCGAGGCCCTCCGAGGTGGCAGTTTTGCCACCGATGTCGCCGAGCGTCATGTCGCTGGGCTTGTCGCCCTTCTCGGAGGTACGGATGCTCGTGACGTACAGCGTGTTCGTGTCGGGCATGAACGAGACACTGGCGACGGTCTTGGATGCAATCTTCTCGGCGTGACGACTGCGGATGTCGGAAATCAGATTGTCGTAGTCGAGCGTCAATCGATCGAGTGTGGCCGTTCGACCGAGCCAGCCCGACAGTCGCGAGAGGTTGGTACGCCAGTCGTCGGTGAACTCGGTCGTCAGAACCGGTGCGATGGTGGACATCTCGGCTACCGGCCACCACTCGCTCTCGTAGTTCAGGCATACGATCAGGTCGGGCTCGAGTGCCAAGATCTGTTCGCGGTTGGGGATCTCCGACAGGAACGGTACCGACGAATCGATGGGCACCCACGGTGTCGCCTGGGCGTACGTGTAGCCGACGAGCGGAAGTTCCAGCGCTACAGCAGGTTCCAGGTCGAGTCGAGAGTCGATCGCGACAACCCTCTTGGGATTGACAGGAATGTCGTACGTTCCGAGAGGTGTCGTCACAGAACGCATTTCGGTTTCACCCGAACTGCTCCCGCTGTCACCGCAGGCCGCCAGGAACGCGCCCAGTCCGGCGATGCCGGCACCGAAGCCGAACTGCCGACGCGTGAGGTCCGAGACTAGGCGGTTGTCGGAGTAGCCCTCGGGAAGCAAGAGCGTGGATTGAGCGGACATGCGTGTCGAACCTCCAGAAGAAATGAATCATCCACTGTTGCGAGCGGATAAGGATGCCCTAACAGCGTACGCAGGGAGGGTCGTCGCGATCGGCCCAGAAATAGTCGGATCAGGCCAAATCGAGCCCCCTACTTGTCGAGTTTGCGCATCTCGACGAAGTAGACCGCGCTGAACGCGAGGTAGGTGCCGACGATTCCGAGGACCGAGATGATCAGGACGAGAGCGAGAAACATAGCCATGATGGTCTCCACTGACACGGGTTGTTCACGATGTCGATCGAGAGAAAATGGCTTCGAACTGCGGCGCTGCGACTCGAAGCGGGGCCGAAACTTTCGATTACACACACCACGCTAGCCCCAGGCGTCTCGAGTTTCGATGAACTCGAGGTGAACTCTCCGACGGCTACGTCACACTTTTCTGTCGGACGGTCAGTTCGGTCCGAGCACCTGTCCGGACCATTCGACCAGAGGCGTCAATGCGCGCCACGCTGTGCGAACTTCCTTCAACGTCCTGGCGCTGTCCAGCCACGAGGGGCTTGGGTAACTGCGACCAGCAGTGAGCGACTTGTGTCGCAACAAGTCGATTCGCGGGTGATCGACCGTGTATCCGCGAGGCGCCGTCTTGAGCTTGTCGCCGCCGATGGTGAATCCGGCCTTCTCGACGGAGGCCAGGATCTTCTCGAGCTCCGGCCCTCGAACGTCGTCGTCGACAGCCGCACGATAACGCGCGATAGTCTCCGAACTGCTGGCGTAGAAACCACCGGCCACCATCAACCCTGCCGCGTCGATCTGCACGTAGTAGCCACAGCTCTCGGCAAGACCGACGAACGCGCCCTGATGTGTCTTGTACGGAATCTTGTCCTTCGAGAATCGAACGTCTCGATATGGCCGAAAGAGCTTGGCCGCGCCGAATTCGTCCTCCAACGCCGCGGTCAACGACGCCATCGGACGACGAACCACCTCGTCGTACGTCTCCTTGTGCGCTGCCCACCAGGTTTTGCTGTTGTCGGCTTCCAGGTCTTCGTAGAAGTCGAGTGCAGCAACGGGTATGCCAGTGAACGCAGCCATGGCGTAAGCCTAGCTGCCTGTTCGGCTTTGGACCGCCTGCCCTGCACCGATGCCCGGATCGGCCGGAATCCGTAGACTGCATGGGGATGATTTCCGAAATACAAGCATGGGAACTGACCGACACCAACCGAGACTGGCTGATACACCGACCTGTCGAGATCGCGATCTACGTGGCGCTCGCAGTCGTACTGCGCTTCGCGCTGCACCGCGGGATCGATCGAATGTCGAAGCCCCGTAAGTCTCCGAATGCCAAGGTGAACGAGCGCAGATCGCAGAGAGCCCGGACCATCGGTTCGGTACTCAAGTCGACGGTGTCCATCGTCATCCTCGTCTGGTGTGTGCTGCAGATCCTCGGCATTCTCGGGATCAACGTCGCGCCGTTCATCGCATCCGCCGGAGTCATCGGTCTTGCCATCGGTTTCGGTGCACAAAACCTGGTGCGTGACTTCCTCTCCGGCATCTTCATGTTGCTCGAGGATCAGTACGGTGTCGGCGACGTCGTCGATCTCGGCGACGCAGTCGGGACCGTCGAAACCGTGGGCCTGCGAGTTACCACGATTCGAGATGTCAACGGCACCTTGTGGTACTGCCGCAACGGCGAAATCCTGCGAGTCGGCAACATGAGTCAGGGTTACGCCACTGCAGTTCTCGATCTCCCGATCGCCCACAACGCGAACGTGCACAAAGCGTGTGAGGTGGCAACGCGAGCTGTCCTCGAGGCGGCGGAGTCCGAACCGATCAGGGCGGACATGATCGACAAGCCGGAGATGCTGGGAGTCAATTCGGTTACTGCCGAGGCAATTACCATTCGAGTGACGGCGCAGGTCAAGCCTGGACGCCAGTGGGCAGTCCAGCGCGCATTTGCGCGCTCGGCGCTGACTGCGTTCGAAGAGCAGGGAATCGAGGCACCGTACCTGCCTGTTCTGCGGTGACGGTGGGGACGGAAGCGTCTGCCCTTTTCATCAACTACGCGAGCCCCCGGCGGGGTCGATACCGCCAGGGGGCTCGCCGGTCTCTGAAGCGTGCTTCAGACGGTGGAGGTCGAGACCTCCCGGTTTGCCGAGGTGTTACCGAAAACCCTGTGCAGGAACATCGTCAGCGCAATCGCTGCGACGATGCCGATCAGCGGCGGGATTCCCACTTCGAACTCACCGGAAAGCCATGCGAGGAACGCTGCGACGGCATAGACGGCGAGGTTTCGCCAGTGGACCGGCTGCGGGGTGTAACCCTCGGGAATGCCGCGCCGCCAGCGGCACAGGAAGTCCGCGATGATCACACCGCCCAATGGCGGGATGAACGTTCCGAGAAGGCTCAGGTAGTCGACTAGATGGTTGTGCACACCGGTCAGGGCGAGTGCCGTTCCGATCACACATCCACCGATGACGAACGGGGTCTTGCGGGGCTTTCTGAACAGTTCGGCCCCGGCCACACCGAAGGCGTAAGCGGTGTCGGCGTTGCTCTTCCAGAGATTCCCGAACAGCAAGACCAGGCCCCAGCCGACAAGCCCGAGGTTGTAGAGAATCAGCACGAAGTCACCCTCGTGGAACGTGATGGCTCCGATGGCACCGAACAGGATCATCAATCCGTTTCCGAGCAGGAACCCGATAACGCAGGCCCACACCGCTTGTGATCCGGAACGGGCAAACCTGGTCCAGTTGGGCGCTTGCGTTCCCGCCGATACAAATGTGCCGACCACAGTGGTGATTGCGAGCGCGATCGTCATGGTCGTCTGTGGTTGAACCGAGACCAGGCCGGAGAATCCACCGACTTCCTCGAGGGACCGGAACACGACCCAGCAGGCCAACGCCAGGATCAAAGGCGTCGAGACGAGCGAGACCCAATACATTCCGCGGTAACCGTAGCAGGCAGTGATGCACATCAAGACGCTCGCCGCGATCATCACCGACGCTCGCGCGAGATAAGAATCCCAGCCCAACGCCTGCGCGGTGAGATCGCCGATCGTGCCGATGATCACTCCGTACCAGCCGATCTGGGTACCGCCCAGCAGGATCGAAGCGAGCTTGGACCCGCGAGTGCCGAAACTGTAGCGCGCCATCACAACTGTTGTGAGTCCGGTTCGGGCTCCGACGAACCCCATCATGGCGACGTACACCCCCAAGATGGCGGATCCGGCGGCGATCACCACCATCAGTTTCCAGAACGAGAACGCGGTACCGAGCGCTGCTCCGGCCAACATCGTCGGTGTGAAGATGGTGAACCCCAACAACACCACCGCGAGCGAGAAGAACGGCTTTCGTGCATGAAGCGGAACCGGAGTAACGGGATAGTCTGGATCGATCGGGTGGCCTGCGCTCTCCGAATCGCCTGCGACCGTGGCAGGTTCGACGGCGCTGCTCATACAACTTCGCCGATGTCTTCGAGCCACAGGCTCGGGCGCTCGGCCAGCATGCGGTCCATCAGTGCCACACACTCCGCGTCGTCGACGACGTCGACCTGAATTCCGCTGCTGCGCAACCATTCTTCCGACGCTTCGAAGGAACGATTTTCGCCGACCACGATTCGAGGGATCTCGTACAGGCGCGCAGTTCCGGCGCACATGAAGCACGGCGACAAAGTCGTGTAGAGGACACACTCGCGATACACCGAGGCCGGCAGCCGTCCGGCACGCTCGATGCAGTCGGTCTCTCCATGACGGATGGCGCTGTTCATCTGGACCCGACGGTTACGTCCGACTGCGAGAACCTCGCCGCGGTGAATCAGCGCCGCGCCGATCGGCACGCCGCCCTCCTCCCAACCGATCTTCGCCTGTTCGATCGCAAGTCCGAGAAAATACTCATCGGTGTGTGCCGGGTGATTCATGTGTGCTCCTGGATTCTGACCAAAATCGTCGATTGTGGCTCGTGTCACAATCCGACCACGGTGGTAACAGCCCGACAAGGGACAACCTGTCAGTTCGTCAGAACTAGCTCTATGACGAAGTGCCCCCTCGGCGGACGATATAGAAATGCTTCCGACTCTGCGACAAGTTCTTGCGATGCCCTCGTTCAAGGCCGCCGCAATCGAGGTGCTCGCGGGCGACGTCGATACCGCGGTGGTTCGCTGGGTCCATTCTTCCGAGGTGTACGAGATGGGTGGGCTGCTGTCCGGGGGTGAGGTTCTTCTGACCACGGGCCTCGGTCTGCACGGGCGATCTCCCGAGCAGCTCACCGCCTACATCGACCAGCTGGCGGACGCAGGATGCGTCGCGCTCGCGATGGAAGTCGGTCGCTCGTTCCTCACGGCCCCTCCCGAACTCGTCGAAGCATCGCGCCGACGCGGGCTCGCGTTCTTGGCCCTGCACGCGGTAGTGCCCTTCGAGCGGATGGTCGAAGACTTTCACGACCTGATGCTCCGCCGCACTCTCGGGTCGGCGCAAGCGGGCGAGCCTGTCTGGCAAGAACTTCTGAGTCTCGTGGTCGCAGGCCAGGGCATGACCGCGCTGCTCGACAAGGTGTCACGACTCGCGGGGTGCGCCGTCGATCTTCTCGACGCGGATGGCAGAACCGTCGAGCGCAGCACAACCGGAGCAGAGCGATCCGAGACCGAGCGCACGATCCACGACGTACGCGGCCCGACGAACTCGCTCGGTCGACTTGTCCTGTGCGGGCGCGCAACCACACGTCGAACCGCCGTCGCAAACTGCGCCGCCGTCGCCGTGGCTCTGGAACTCGGACGTCACGGCGATGTCGGCCCACGACAGTCACTCGCGCAATCGGTGATCACCGACGTGGTGGGCGGTGTGCTCACATCACACGGCGACTTGTCCGAGCGACTGACAGCGGCCGGGTGGACGCCGTTGTCGGAGGGGCACCATGTCCTCGTCGCCGCTGTCGACGTCGATCGGCAAACGCCGGTTCGAGAGCTCGCTGACCAAGTACGCGACGCCGTGCGGGCCGTGCTCGGTTCCTGCGTCGTCGGGACTGCGGCCAATCACGTCATCGTGCTCGCGCACGGGTGGGCGTCCGCATCCCCGGCACGAGTTCGGGCCACCTTCACCGAAGCCGACGAGCTGCTACGCCGCGGGCCGGGCGGTTCCGCAGTACGCACGCTCGGAGTTGCGACGCCGGCCGAGGATCTGTCCGGCGTCGGGGCGGCGGTCGCGCAAGCTCGCGAGGTCGTCCAGATCGCGCGGCGCTTCGGCACCCGGACCGGCGTGATCCTCGCGAGGGACGTCGGCGTCCAACGACTCCTCGCCGCCGGCACGACGCCCGCTTCCCTGTCCTCGTTCGTCACGGAGCAACTCGGTTCGCTGATCGCCTACGACACAGCACATTCCGCCGATCTCGTCCGAACACTCGACGCGTACCTCGCACATCGGGGCGGCAAGGCGAGAACCGCGGATTTCCTCGGCATCCGGCGTCAGTCGCTTTATGCACGGCTCACGCGTATCGAGAAGCTGATGGGCGTTTCCCTCGACGATCCGGCACAGGTGGTGTGTCTCGGGCTTGCGCTGACCGCATGGCGCATGCGCACCGGCCTTGATCCACAAGCAGCGTTCGAGCGTCTCCCCGGGTAAGCAACCGAGATTCTGCGATGATGGACGTATGACCGGAGCAGCGGAGTTGATGATCGAGATCCCTGCCGGCGAGGTGCACCTTCGGGACGACCGCAAAGGCACTGCATGGACCTCGAAAGTCGAATCCTTCCGCCTCGCACGCCATCTCACCACCAGGGCACTGATTCACGGAAATTCGTCGGGCGATTCGAGCAAACCCGCGGTCGACCTTTCGTGGAAAGACGTCATCGCAACCTGCAACTCGCTGTCAGTCGCGGACGGCCTGACACCCGCATATCAAGACGTCGACACCGATTCTCCGCGGTGGGACCGAGCGGCAACTGGCTACCGGCTCGCCACCGAGGCCGAGTGGCAGTACGCGTGCAAAGCCGGCACCTCCGGCTACCGCTACGGCGAAATCGACGAGATTGCCTGGTACAGCGACAATTCAGGGGGACGGGCACATGACGTCGGGATGAAGGCACCCAACAATTGGGGCTTGTTCGACATGATCGGCAATGTCTGGGAATGGTGCTGGGATCTCTACGACCCCGAGGTGTACGGCACGTACCGGATCTTTCGCGGCGGCAGTTGGGCCGAAATTGAACGCGGTTGCGGCGCTACCGTAAGAAGGCGAAGCCACCCGACGTTCGCTATCGACGACCTGGGATTTCGCCTAGCTCAGACGATCTGAGGGCAGACGACCGAGGACTTCGAGCACAGCCTCGATCTCTTCTCGACTGCGCAGCCGAACTATCGGCAACGACGGCACATCGACCAAGACCGTGGCCATTCGCTCCGCATTGCGCCCGTCGCTTCGCCAGGCCCACCGAACCACATGATCCGGATCGAACAGAATGGTGTGCAGTGGCGGCTCCATGTTGCGGTTCCACAACATCTCTCGCTGCAATCGCCGACGCACGGTTCGTGTGATCACCTGGCGCATCACCGTCCGCCGAGGCAGATCCAACCACAGCATCAGGTCCGCACGCTCGGCCAGTAGCCGACGTACTGCACCGTACTGCCACTCGGTCACCCAGGCCGGCTCGCTGGAAAAGCGTCGTACTTCGGGTTCGAAACTCTCGAGCGGAATCCAGTCGGGCCCGTGGAAGAGAGAGTCCAACTCGGTGTGTTCGATCTCGAGAAGCCGACCGATTCGACCGGCGAGAGTCGTCTTTCCGGCACCTGAGGTCCCCGCGACAAGGATCTTCTGCGGACGAACCGTCAGCTCGGCAGGGTCGACGAAAGGCACCGATACACACTAGGGGCCTCAGACTTCGCAGTCCACCCATTCGATGTAACCGGTGCCGTTGATCGACGCACCGTCGAAACTTCCCCGGTAGGTGTACGCGCCGACGTACCCCTTACCGTGGCCGTAGCGCCACTCCGAGTCGATCTCGGCCTCGAACTCCACGATCGTCCTGCCGTAATCGCGTACCTGCCAACGTAGTACGCGCGGCACACGCATCTCACGTCCCTCCGGGTCGACATGCAATGCGTCGGCGTACTCGAGTACGTCGAACACCACGTCGTCGAAGACCTTCGCACTGCCGTCAACAGTCCGAATGTAGGCGAGCTTGCACGCCGTAACCCCTGACGCTCGAACATCGGTGAGCAACAACTGATGCCGGTCGTCCAGTTGAACGATCTGGTAGGTGAAGAAGTCGGCCGGAAGCTTCCACGACTCGGGAAGTGCGCGGCGAGTCAACGATTGCGGTGTCATGCACCGCGCGTATTCGACGGTGCACGGAGCCGAAATACTCACCGGTCCATCCGGACTCGAGATCGTCCCGGAACACTGCGCCAGCAGACTGACATGGTCGTAGACGGGATTGCGCACGAACCACGACGCTTGATCCGTTGCCACGATCTCGAGATCGACGTCGAAAGAGTCGTATCGCCCGGTGACACGGAAGTTCGGATAGCTGTTCTCGATGATCAGGTTGTCACCGAAGGCGATTCGCGAACCATCTTCTTCGAACGCACACTCATCGGCAGCGTCGTACGCCTGATAGAAGTGATGCCCCGGTGCAGCGGTGGAACTCAGCACGGTCGCGGTGTTTCGCGCGTCTGGTACAGCGAGATAGTCGTTGTCGAACACCATCGTCCCGGTGGCACCGATCAGCGTCATGGTGTTGAGGTAACGGAAAGGTCCTGGCAATCGGGGAACGAAGATCCCGTAGTGCGTCCAGGCGAATTTTCGCGAGGCTAGATGCGGGCGCATCATCTCCGGACGGTCGAACGGGCGTACCGATTCGGCCATCCGCTTGTCGATCAGCGGAAGCGCGCCGTCCAGCAATGCCCGAACCGCGGGTCGCCACAACCGCCGCGAGCGGGTGGCGGAGGCAGTGTGGGAACGATCAACAGTTTGTCCGGTCACGCCCCCAAGTTAATGTAACCAGCCGTAACAAACAAGTGTCGAAGTTTCCTCGTCGACCGCACACCCTGAACACCCGCGCCCTGCACACGGGACGAATAGCATGTGAGAATCCGCGTACCGGAACCGGTCGCAGAGAGGGCGCAACAATGCAGCACGAAGAGTCGTCGTTCACCGGAGTGGCCGGCACCAAGATCGTCTACGACGTGTGGACTCCGGACCGCGAACCCACCGGGGTTCTCGTCCTCTGCCACGGCCTCGGCGAACACGCGAGGCGCTACGACCATGTTGCCTCCCGTCTCGGGGAACTCGGGCTCATCGTGTACGCACCCGACCATCGCGGGCACGGGCGTTCTGGCGGCAAGCGCGTTCACCTGAAGGAATTCTCCGACTTCACCGACGACGTCCACACGTTGTTCTCTATCGTGACGGCGGCTCATCCCGGCAAGGACAAGTTCCTGCTCGGGCACAGCATGGGCGGCGCGATCGCCCTTTCCTACGCCCTCGACCATCAGGCCGATCTCAAAGCCCTCGCCCTGTCCGGACCTGCCGTGATCATCGCAACCGGTACTCCGAAGATCGTGATGCAGTTGGGCAAGATCGTCGGCAAATATCTCCCCGACGTGCCCGTCGAGAATCTGGAAGCAGCTGCCGTATCGCGTGATCAGAAGGTCGTCGACAAGTACAACGCCGACCCGCTGGTTCACCACGGCAAGGTTCCTGCCGGAATCGCGCGCGGCATGATCACCGCCGCGGAAGGATTCCCGGCACGCCTACCCTCGCTCACCATTCCCGTACTGCTTCAACACGGCTCGGACGACCGATTGACGGACCCCGCCGGCAGCAAGCTCGTCGCAGATCTGGCCGGCTCTTCGGATGTCACCTTGAAGGTGTACGACGGCTTGTACCACGAGATCTTCAATGAGCCTGAGCAGGAAGAGGTTCTGAACGATCTGATCGAGTGGCTGCGTCCGCGGGTCACCGGAGCGTAGTCATGTCGACGTGCGGGATCCTGCTGGCTGCCGGGGCGGGATCCCGCATGGGCAAACCGAAAGCTCTCGTCACAGACGCCGACGGTCAGTCGTGGCTCCACCACGGGGTGACGACACTGCAGTCCGCCGGCCTCTCGCCGGTCATCGTGGTCCTCGGCGCCCAAGCCGAGGCCGCCGTCGAGCTACTGCCCACCACCGATGTCATTGTGGTGATATCGGATTGGCAACACGGAATGAGCGCGTCACTGCGCTGCGGACTCGAGGCGGCCATGCAGATCGAGGGCGCCGAGGCGGCAGCGATCTCCCTGGTCGACGTCCCGGACCTCAATGCCGAAACCGTTACTCGTATCGTGGGCCAGAGCTCCCGCTCACGAAACATACTGCGAAGAGCTGTCTTTCACGGCAGGCCCGGCCATCCCGTCCTGATCGGACGCGACCACTGGCCGACGCTTGCCAAGTCACTCACCGGGGACGGGGGCGCCAACGCCTACCTACGCGAACACGGGGTCGAGTTGGTGGAGTGCAGCGACCTCAGCAGCGGCGTCGACATCGACTATCCCGAAGCCTGATCGCACTGTCACAATCCTCCCAGGTGGTGGGTGTCCGAATTCGGTGTAAAGATGACCCGATGAAACGTACCGTCGCCGCCCTGCTCGACATCGAGATCGACGAGGCGACCAACCTGGAGTTCAAGATCGCGGTGACGCGCGCACCGGGGGTCGAGCTACTGGAAACGATGTCGTTCGTTCATGACGGCAATCCGATCGAACCCCGTGAGGTTATCGCCGAACACGGCACCCGGATTCATCTACTCGACTGTGCCCCAGGCACACTGATCGTCAGCTACGACGCAACCGTCATCGGCCGCGCAGAACCGGCGTCGGTCAGCGACTACGACGTGTCGAAATATCTGCGCCCCAGCCGGTATGCCGAGGCCGACAAGTTCTTCGGTTTTGTCGCCGGGCAATTCGATCTCGCCACTCCCCCGGCCGAACTCCTCCTCGAAGTCACGCGCTGGGTGAGTACACATTTGAGTTATGTTCCGGGCACCAGTCGTGGCACCGACAGTGCGGTCGACACCCTGCTGGCAGGTGCCGGAGTGTGCCGCGACTACTCGCACCTGACCATCTCACTGCTACGCGCGGTGGGGATTCCCGCTCGCCTGGTGGCCGTCTACGCGCCGGGGTGCGATCCGATGGATTTTCACGCCGTCGTCGAAGCCAGTATCGACAACGTGTGGCGCGTAGTCGATGCAACGCAATTGGCCCCGCGCAGCAATCTTGTGCGCATCTCGACCGGCCGAGACGCCGCAGACACAGCCTTCCTCGATAATCACGGCGGTTCTATCACTTTGCATGCCTCGGAAGTTCGCGCAGTCGTCGACGGCGTTCTCGACAACGACGACTACGCGACACTGACGTCCATCGGATGAAGAGCAGCGTCAGGCGCTGATCTGGTTCTGCGAGGCCATCGTTCGCTCGAGGAACTTGACCGTGAGATCGACGATCGCTTTGCCCTCGCGAAGTGCTTTGCCGATCACCGGGAATGCATGGATCTGCCCACTCCAGATGTGCGTTTCGACGGCTTGTCCTGCCTTGATCAAGTTTTCGGTCATGATCTCGACGTCCGGACGCATCAATTCGTATTCGGCGGACACCAGGAACGACGGCGGAATCAGACTGGCGTCCGCGTTGATCGGCGACTGCGCACCAGGAATCTCGTCCGGACCCTCGAGCCACCGGTCCTTGAGCTTTTCCACCTGTGACATCGGTAGGTAGGCGTCACGTTTCATGAAATCGGGATCGTGGTCCTCGAGGTTCACGTTGAGAAGCGGCGAGTATCCGACGACGGCTGCGGGCCGCGTGATTCCGCGCAGTGCGGTAATTTCGGCGACCTTCATGGCCAGGTAACCGCCCGCCGAGTCACCGGCGACCACAATCTTGTTCGGATCTTCCGCTGTCTCGAGCAACGCGGTGTACGCGGCCATCGCGTCTTTGACGGAGGTGCCGATGGAACCTTCCGGCAACTGTCGGTAGCGCACGGAGATCACCGGTACGCCGGCCTTCGCCGAGAGCAGGCCGCACAGCGCGCGGTGCGTTGCCAGACCGCAGAAGACGAACCCACCGCCGTGGAAGTAGAGGATCGTGGCGCCGGCCAATTCGCCCTGCGCTTTGCGTGGATGCTGCACCTTCTCGCTGGGCACACCACCCAGAGTGAAAGGCTCGATGTCGAGGTTCTTCGGCTTCGGCAGTTTGTCCGCCATCGCGTCGAGTCGCTCGAGTTGGCGGATACCGCGTTCGGTGGTCGGCCAGAGGGTGAACATGGGCTTCACGAACGTCCTGGTCAGGCAGAAGATAACCCGTGCTCGCGGGCTCACGTTCCAATGCCATACCGTCGAATCTCGCGTCCGCATAGCGTCCTCCCAGGTCAAGCCGTTTTGTGCATGTGAGTTACACATACTTGTCGGCTGCTGATGTGAACGATAACTGACGCTGCGTCAAAATGACACGACGGGTGGACCTCAATTGCTCGAGCGTGTGCAAGTTCGGCTTGCCATCACGGCGAGGAGAGATACGCGGACAGTCCGCGGTGCCCGCCACGCATCATCGCTTCATGATTCCACTCGAACACCGGCTTCGCGATCTTCGAGGCCAGACCGAGCGCTCCGGACACCGCCACTTGTTGCCGAAAGTCGGCTATGCAACCAGATCCAGCAGGTTGCACCGCCCAGCTACTCCACCCGGTCATTGCCCCGGAGAGACGCACTTTCAGATAGCGGGCAACTGAATCTTCGACCTCGCGCCGCCCGAAGACCAGCAGCGTCAGAGGGACAGCGCTGCGGATGGACATGGAGCCTGAATGCTCGTCGATCGTCCGGACTCGGCGTATCTGAGGCCACCACTGCGAATACCTCTCGGCGTTCGCGAGAACGTCGTAGACACGGTCGGCAGAGGCAGGGAGCGTCCAGACGCTGTGGAAGTCGAAGTCGGTCACGGTTCAGTCTGTCTGCGCAGCAGTCACCCTTGCACCGTAACCCGAACCGCGGGTGCCCACACACCTGGCTTGCTCAGTATTCGAACGTCTCCACCCGTCGCAGGATCTCCTCCGCGATCTTGGCGGGACTTCCACCCACGTCGACGACGATGGCCTGTTCGTCCGGGTCGACCGCCTCGAGCGTCGAGATCTGGGAGTCGAGAAGCGAGGCGGGCATGTAATGATCGAGGCGGGCGGTCAATCGCTGGCCGATCTGATCCCGCGAACCGGCGAGGTGCACGAATACGACGTGCTCACCGCGAAGAACGTCGCGGTAACTCCGCTTGAGCGCCGAACACGTGACGATGCCCGGCTGACCGGCGTCGGTATGGCTCTTGATCCAGACGGCGATCTTGTCGAGCCAGGGCCAGCGATCTTCGTCGTTCAACGGATGCCCGGTGGCCATCTTGTCGATGTTCGCCTGCGGGTGCAGATCGTCGCCTTCTTGAAGGTCCCAGCCCATCGCTCCGGCAAGCATGCCGCCGACCGTCGACTTTCCCGAACCCGAGACACCCATCAGGACGAGCACGGGATACTGCTTCTGCTGTGCCGCTTCGCTGTTCATGTGCTCGCCTACCTAGATGAATGCGCTCAACACGAGCACTCCGGCCAGGCCCGATACCGAGATGATGCATTCCATCACGGTCCAGGTCTTGAGGTTCTGTACCACGCTGACGCCCAGATACTCCTTCACCAACCAGAATCCGGCGTCGTTGACGTGCGAGAGGAAGAGCGAGCCTGCACCGATCGCCAACACCATCAGCGAGACGTGCGCCGACGAGAGGTCTGCCGCAACCGGAGCGAGGATGCCCGACGCCGTCACCGTCGCCACCGTTGCCGAACCCGTTGCGACGCGGATCAATACCGCCACCAGCCAGGCCAGGAACAGCACGGGAAGGCTGCTGCCCTTGATCGCGTCGGCGATCACCCCGGCGATACCGGTGTCGATCAGGACCTGCTTGAAACCGCCTCCGGCACCGACGATCAACAAGATGCCTGCGATGGGAGGTAGGGAACTTTCGAGTGACTTCGAGATGGCCTTGCGGTCCATCCCGCCGCCGCGACCCAGAAGCACCATTCCGACCAGAACAGCGAGACCCAAAGCGACGACGGGTGTTCCGAGGAAGTCGAGGACGGACTTGGGGAGCGCCTCGGAATCGGGAGCGATCACGTCGGCGAACGCTTTGCCCAGCATGAGAACAACCGGAAGGAGGATCGCTGCGAGAGTCGCCGCGAACGAGGGGCGCTGCTGCTTCTCTTCCTCGCCTCGATCTTCCCCTGTGACAAAGAGATCCGGAACCTTCACGTCGACCCACCGCGCGGCGTACTTACTGAAGACCGGTCCGGCGAGAACAACAGTGGGGATCGCGACGAGGACACCGAGCGCGAGGGTGAGGCCGAGGTTTGCGTTCAATGCCGAGACTGCAACCAGCGGGCCGGGGTGAGGGGGAACCAACCCGTGCATGGCCGAGAGGCCCGCGAGGGTGGGGATCGCGATACGCATCAGGGACAAGCCGGAGCGCCGCGCGACGAGGATGATGACCGGCATCAACAGCACGAGACCGATCTCGAAGAACATCGGCAGACCGATGACCGCGCCGACCAGAGCCATGGTCCACGGGAGTGCTTTGGTGCTGGATCGGCCGACCAGTGTGTCGACCACGCGGTCGGCACCGCCGGAATCGGCGAGGAGTTTGCCGAACATCGCGCCGAAACCGATCAGGATTCCGACGCTTCCCATGGTCGACCCGAAGCCGGTGGCGAACGCCGCGACCGACTCGGCCGAACCGAGGCCTGCCGCCAGTCCGACGCCCACCGCGCCGATGGACAGCGCGAGGAAGGGATGCAGGTCCAGCCAGGTGATCAGCGCGATGATGACCGCGACGCCGGCGACCGCAGCGATGATCAATCGTGCGTCGCTACCAGCGGGGACGACCTCGGCCGCCAGCAATGCTGTGGTGTTCATAGGGACTCCCAGTCCGATGAGTGATTGAGGTCACTGTTCCTTAATTAACCTACAATTTCAAGAGCAGACACTAATTTGTAGTATTTATCCGGCTTCCACCGGGCTTACTCCATACGCATGGGACGATCTACATATGCCTTCTGTCCCGTTTCAGCAGTTACACGACTCGATGCTGGAACAGCTCGGCCAAGACATAGTCGGTGGCGTTCTCGCCCCGGGAACCACGATCTCGGCCGACGAGGTCGCAACGCGCTACGACGTGTCACGAACCGTCATCCGCGAAGTCGTCCGCGTTCTCGAATCCCTCGGATTGGCCTCGGTTCGTCGACGCGTCGGAATCACCATCCTCGGCTCCGAGCACTGGAACTCACTCGACCCCAATGTCATCCGCTGGCAACTGGCCGGTCCGGATCGGTTCGAGCAGCTGTCGATCCTGAGTGAACTCCGTTCCGGTATCGAACCCTTGGCTGCACGACTGGCCGCAACGCGAGCAACACCCGAGCAGTGCGGCGCTCTCACCGCAGCCGTCATCGGCATGTCAGCTACCTCTCGCGCTGCCGATACCGATGCCTATCTCGGCCATGACTCCGACTTCCACCGCACACTGCTCGCCGCCTCCGGCAACCCGATGCTGCGTGCGATGTCGCAGATCGTCGTCGAGATACTCGAAGGCCGCACCCGCCACTCGCTGATGCCCCACGAAGCCGACCCCGAAGCTATTCACCTGCACGGAGTGGTCGCGTCAGCCATTCAGGCCGGGGACGCCGACGCTGCAGAAGCCGCGATGCGTTCGATCGTCGCGGAATCCGCAGAAGCGGTCGAAACAATGCGCGAAAGCCCCGAACCGCCGCCTCATCTGTAAGTCGAGCCACAGACTCGGCGGAATTGGCCCGCAACTGCTCCGCAAGTGGAACGCTTGGCGCCATGACAGCACTCGCTACCCAGAACAGCGCACTCTGATGGCCCGCCCGGTACGCGTCGTCGTCCTCGGTGCCGGATCGTGGGGAACCACGGTGGCCGGCCTCGCTGCCCGCAACACTCCCACCCTGCTGTGGGCACGAAATTCCGAAGCGGCCGACGAAATCAATTCGCAACGGACCAACTCCAAATACCTTGGTGAGCGCAAACTTCCCAAGGGACTCAAGGCAACCTCGGATCTGGTCGAAGCCGCTCGCGAAGCGGACGTCCTCGTCTGCGGAGTGCCGTCGCACGCCGTTCGCGCCACCCTCGCCGAGATCGCCAACGAGGTTCGGGCCTGGGTGCCGGTGTTGTCACTGTCCAAGGGCCTCGAACCCGGCACCCGGCAGCGTCCCACCGAAGTGATCGCCGAGTGCCTGCCCGGCCATCCCGTCGGACTGCTCGCGGGCCCCAACATCGCCAAGGAGATCGTCGACGGCATGGCCGCGGCATCGGTCGTGGCCACCCAGGACGATCGCGTCGCCGCCGCGCTGCAACCGCTCTTCGCGTCGTCGGTCTTCCGTGTCTACCGCAACACCGACGTGCTCGGCTGCGAACTCGGCGGCATCCTCAAGAACATCGTCGCCATCGCCTCCGGCATGGCGGACGGCTTGGGCGTCGGTGACAACACCCGCGCGATGGTGCTCGCACGCGGCCTCGCCGAGATGACCCGCCTCGGTGAAGCGATGGGCGCCAACCCGCGTACCTTTGCCGGCTTGACAGGCGTCGGCGATTTGATTGCCACCTGCATGGCTCCGACTTCCCGTAACCGTCGCGTCGGCGAAGCTCTGGCGCAGGGCCTGACCGTCGAGGAGGCTGTCGCCAAGCTCGGTCAGGTCGCAGAGGGCGTCAAGACCGCCCCCACCGTCATGGATCTGGCCCGCGAATACGGCGTCGACATGCCGATCGCCGCGGAGGTCGAGGCCGTCATCGGTGGCCGTCAAAGTGCCAGCGACGCGTATCGCGGGCTTCAGAAAGTTGCTCCAGGCGGCGAGCACGAGGTGGCGTGAGGAAGTTCTACAGATATCTAGCAATTTAGCTAGATACCTGTAGATCGCCCGAGATCAGTGAGATGGAGCGTCGACGAAGATGTCGATCGCCAGCGGTGACCGACCGCCGTACTGCGAGAAATCCGAGATCCCCGCCTCGCGCAGGATCTCGACGTCGAGCACCGTGCGACCGGTATCCGTGCCGGCGGGACGCCCGAGAATCTCGACCGCCGCATCGGCCATGATCTCGGGTGAACGCGAGTGATCGATGCTGTCATCTCCCCCGAGCAAGTTTCCGACAGCGGCCGTGGCGATCATGGTCTCCGGCCACAGGCAATTACTCGAAATCGGTGCACCTGAATACTCGGCGGCGATACCCAAGGCCGCCAACGTCATTCCGTATTTCGCCAGCATGTAGCCCGGATGGGCACCCAACCAGTGCGGCGAAAAGTTGAGCGGCGGCGACAGCGTCAACACGTGCGCGTTGGCCGACACCTGAAGGTACGGAAGGCACGCGCGGGTGAGCGCGAAGGTTCCACGGACGTTGACCTGCTGCATCAGATCGAACCGCTTCATCGCGAGGTCTTCGGTTTTCGAAATGTCGAGGACGCTCGCATTGTTGACCACGATGTCGATGCCACCGAAGTGCTCTACCGCTGCAGCCACTGCCCGTGCGATGTCGTCGTCGCTCCTGACATCACCGACGACGGGAATGGCATGACCCCCAAGCCCGTTCAACTCGTCCACAGCCGTGTGGATGGTTCCGGGCAGCCTGGGATCCGGCGTATCGGTCTTGGCGAGCAACACGATGTTCCCGCCGCGGCGCGCTATCGCACGGGCTATGGCAAGTCCGATACCACGGCTCCCGCCGGACATGATTGCGGTTCGTCCCCGGAAGTTTTTGTCGTCCAAAACGAATCCTTGTCATCGTCGACGGTCATCGTCGCTGCGGATGTGGCCGAGGGAAGTCCCGACACGACCACTCGTCGACTTCCACGATATGAGCGCCTCACCGCGATGACTACGTCCGCTGAGCATCAAGAATCGTTGATCCCTTGTCCCGTCAGGACAACGGATCAATGCGGTCAGCCACCCACCGGGCGCAGGATCCACCATCCGCCGAGCACCAGCACCGCGACGTTCACGAGTAGAAACAAACCTACCCAGACGATCGCGGGTATCGGTGAGAGCCTGGCCAATTGATCGGCATCCGAATCCGGCGCTCCACCGCGTCGCATTCGCTGCCGTTGAAGTTCCACGACGGGGCGAGGCCCGGCAAAGAGCAGAAAGAGCGTCAAGAAGTACGCTGCAGCAACTTGCTGCTCCTGGGTCCCCCACCAGACGAGACCGAACAACACTGCGCCCACGACGGCAAGTGAGAAGACTCCGTAGAGGTTTCGGATCAGAACCATCATCACCGCGATGACGAATACACCGATCCACAGCACCGAGACCGCACGCTGCGCACCCAACAAACCGGCCGCGCCCAGGCCGAGAATCGACGGTCCCACGTAACCCGCGAACGTCATCAGAATGACGCCGAAGCCGGTCGGCTTGCCGGACGAAATCGCGACACCCGACGTATCCGAATGCAGGCGAAGACCTTTCAAGCGTCGACCGACCAGGACGGCGACGATCAGATGAGCGCCCTCGTGTGCGATGGTGACGACGTTGCGGGCGATCCGCCACAGGTGCGGTTCGAGAACGATGATCACGGCGATCAACGCGGCCAGCTGAACCACCCACGCCGGCGGATTGGGACTGAGCGCCGCCACCCGATCCCACGCGGTTTCGAGCGCGTTCACTCCGCTTGCCCGCGCAGGTATCGGCCGAAGTGCGGGACCGTGAATCCGATGGACCCACGTTCTGCCGAGTAAATCAGCCCCTTCTTGATCAGTCCATCGCGTGCCGGCGACAGGGAAGCCGGCTTACGTCCCAACTCGACGGCGATCTTCGCGGTCGCGACCGGTCCGTCGTCCCCGGCGAGATCGGCCATGGCCCGCATGTACTCGCGTTCCGCGGGCGTTGCTCGCTCGTACCGTGACCCGAAGAAACCGACAGCGAGTTCTTCCTCCGCCGTCGGCGCGCCGACGCGCACATCGTCTGCCGTGATCGGACTTGACGCCGCCACATCCCACGTGGCTTTCCCGTAGGCCTGAACGAAGTACGGGTACCCGTCAGCCGCTTCGTAGAGGGCATCGAGCGCAGATTCGGTGAACTCGACGTCCTCACGCTCGGCAGGTGCGATCAGTGCCTGATCCGCCGCTTCCCTCTCGAGACGGTCGATCCGGTGGTAGCTGAACAGGCGCTCCGAGTAGCTTTTCGACGCCGACAGCACAGCAGGCAGATGTGGAAGCCCTGCCCCGACCACGATCAGCGGCGCCGCGTCCTGACTCAACTCGTGGCAGGCCCCGCAGATCGCCGAGACATCCGAAGCCCCGAGGTCCTGCATCTCGTCGATGAAGATGGCGATCCCGACACCGACATCCCTGGCCAGCGACGACGCGTCGAGCAGCAACTCGACCAGGTCGATCTCGATGTCGCCACTGTCTGCGCGACCTTTGATCGCAGGTGCGTCGATGCCTGGTTGCCAACGCTCACGCATTCCCTTGTCCGCGGTGGCGCGCAGGGCAAACGACTTGAGGACTCCGAGGAACTGCTCGACCCGTTCCGGATCGCGATGCGAGACCGCGATCTCTCGGACCGCCATGTGGAGCGCCGACGAAAGTGGGCGTCGCAAATCCTGATCGGGTCGTGCCTCGATCTTTCCGGTCCCCCAGCTGCGGGAGATCGCCGCCGAACGCAACTGATTGAGCAGGACGGTCTTGCCGACGCCACGCAATCCGGTGAGGACAACACTTCGTTCCGGGCGGCCACGCGCAATCCGCTCGAGCACGACGTCGAAGGCGTCGATCTGCTTGTCACGCCCGGCGAGTTCCGGCGGTCGCTGACCGGCACCGGGGGCATACGGGTTGCGCACGGGGTCCATGCCCATCGACGGTACAAGCCGAGTAGACGAATATCCCGCTATCTAGCGCGTGTCCTAGAGAGAACTAGGAACAGCAATATCGGCTCGACCTTGTCGAACCGGGCTCCGGCATCGTCGTCTAACAGTCCAGGCTCGACGCTCGGGCGAAGTCCCCGGCCACGTGGGCTCCAATTGCTCCGGCCAGAATGATCGCGGGATGCGCCGCGGCCAGATAGAGCCCAGACACGCCTGCGGCGAAGCCCAACAATGGGCGGGCACCACGCGGGATGGGACGGTCAGCGACTACCGCCTCGATCAGTTCGACGTGGTCACCGTCAACGAGCTGACTGCGGACTGCCTGCAGCATCGGCTCGGCCAGCTCGCGAGCATCTCCGGAGAACCCGACCGGAACATCTTCAGCCGCAATCAGTGTCGTGTCGTCCAATTGCCGGATCTCGAAATCCGGAGTGGAGAGTATTCCGTTCACCAATGGGTGGGGCGTCGAGAATCTGATGAGGCAACACGGGGAGGCGTCGACCTCGACGTCGATTCCCGCCGACGCCGCGAGTCCAGGGATCGCGGTACCTGCAGCGAGCACGGTGGTCGATCCGTAGACGGGACCGTCGGCAGTCACTACTCCGCACACTCTCGCGCCCTCCGTGAGCACCCCGAGCGCACTGACACCGGAATGCACTGTGGCACCGTACTCTTCGGCACCTCGCATGAGCGATCGAGCGAACGCAACCGGGTCAACGCCGCCGTCATCAGGCGCGGACGCTGCCACCACCGGAGCCCTCCGTAATCCCGGCTCACGAGCAAGGATTTCTTCTTTACCGATGAGGTCGACGGGATGGCCGAGTGCTCGATGTGTATCTACGAACGCTCGGGTCTCCGCTTCCGTCTCTTCCCAGGTGATCGCGCCTCTGCGGCGCAAACCGATTGGCTCGGCGAGTTCGCGCTCCAGGCGGTCGAATTCGACTGCGGCGCCTTGCCGGAACGGATCGGAATAAGTTTCTGCGGCACTCTTCGAGAGGCCGACCCAGGCAAAGGAGTTGCCGGTTACCCCTCCGGCCACCGAGCCGTGCTCCAGCACGGTGACTCTGAGACCAACGCGCGCCAGGTGATACGCGATCGACGCGCCGACGACACCGGCACCAATCACCAGGATCGGACTGTCGTTTCGACCATTTGGTTGCGTCACCAGTGGACCATATCTGCGAGCCGCAACCTGGATCCACTCAATTTGGGGGCAAGGACGTCGCCGGTTAGCGAAGGACTAGGCCTGTTCCCGCTCGGCGCACATCGGGAACGATACGGTGTGCTCATGCTCTGGCGTTGGTTCGCAGTCGTGATCGTCATCCTCGCTGTTGCCGGCATGTGGCACGTGACCATCCCCGACCGTCCTGTTGCCGTAATAGTCGACGCCGAGACGCTGGGGTGCGCGACCCCGTATCCGATCGGCCCGCTCCAGACGACACCAACGGCGACGGTTCCAGACGATTTCGTACCGGTCGCCGCCGTCACGTGCGACCCGTACATCAGCGACAACGTGGCAGCCGACCGAACCGTCAGCTTCTATGCTCACCGTTGGGAGGGCGATTTCAGTCGGGCAGTGAAAATGCTGAACCGCTCGTCCGAGCACAAGACTTGGTTCCCCGGAAGCTGCGGTGACAACTACAGCCTGGCTGTCCTGGACCAATTCTGGTTGGTCGACGATCGAGGCCGAGCAACTCGGCCGGGGTATCCCTCCGATTCGTGTGGACTGCCGAAACCCGGTGGCCTGGCTGCCATCAAGGAGCTGACACCGGTCGGCAGTACCGAACACCGAATAGCGTTGTCCGACGACCAGATCTACGAACTGTCGCATTGCCGGCCGGCCTACCGACCAGCCACAACAGGTACCGCGGCGCTGACGTCGCTGTCGGCGGGCAGCGTTTTCTGCCGATTCTCCTCCACCGAATTCGTAGGCACATCGTCTACAACGGAAACCTTCGACGGACTTCCACCCGCTCCCGACTGTGGCGCGTTGGCCACCGAGGTGGCATCGACGATCTACGTGGACCGTCCTACGAACGAGGAACGATTGCTCACCGTCGAGCTCGACGGCTGTCGGCGCGTCATCGCCGACGGATACGCGCCGATGCAAGCGTCGGACGAGCTGTTGGCGTCTTTCCGGTAGCGCTGCGCCACACGCTCGGACGCGTAGGTCCCGATGTGACCGCTGACGGCACGCAATCTTGTCAGGCGCCCGGGAACTGAAGGTGCGCTTGGGTCTTTCCCAGAACCGTCTGGCCCTTGTGCATGACGGTGACATCGATACGCACAATCCGCGTTGTGGAGTCGATCCGCGCGATCTTCGCAGCGACGGAGAGATCTGCACCATCGACGGCATCGACTACGACGGGCCGAGTAAAGCGAGTTTCATACGAGATCACACCGCTCGGGTCACCAACCCAGTCGACGATGGCTTGCAAAGCAATTCCGGCGGTGAGCATTCCGTGCGCCAGAACTCCCGGTAGCCCAGCCGCAGTAGCGATTGCGTCGTGGAAATGGATCGGGTTCATGTCGCCGGAGGCACCGGCGTAGCGAACTAGGTCATCACGAGTGAGGACCAGATCGACCTTCGCGACGATGTCACCGAGGGCGAGGTTCTCGAAGACCGGCACGGCGGCAATGGTCATGCCTCTTCTCCTCTCGCCAGCAGGGTCGAGGTGACCGTCGCGACCAAAGCCTCGGTCGCGTCGTGGATCTCGGAAACTGTCGACAGGATCGCACTGCCTGCTCGCACTGTCACCCCTGTAATCGTCAGTGTCGTAGACAGGTCATCGCCGGCGACTATCGGACGCTCATGCTCGATCTTCTCGGAAGTATGGACTACACGAGTCGGATCGAGCCCAGTATCCGGCGTGCGCAGCAGTGCCATGATCGCTCGTTGCTGGACAACGGTTGTGAATGTTGTCGGCGCGATGACATCGACGAACCCGGCCTCCCTGGCGACACCGACATCATGGTGCAAGGGATTGCTCGAACGCACTGCCAGAGCGAACTCGCGAATCTTCTCGCGCCCGACAAGGTACGAAGACGAGGGAAACACCCGGCCGGCGAGCGCTGGGTTCACAGGAGACATCCCGGAATACTAACGGCGGCCGACTTCGAGTTGATTCGTGGCCTGAGGTCTCGTCGGCCCGAGAATCCGATCGAGGAGACGCTCAACCAGTTGGACCGCCAATTCTGCTGTGGCGTAGCCGGGAAGCATCCCCTGGGCGAGCCCGGCGACAGCCGCCAGAATGAGCTCGGCGTCGAGGTCGGGATCCATTGACGGCGCAACCGCGTCCCGATTGGTCACTCGTTGAAGCTGGCCGGAAATGAGCGCTGTCAACTCTCTTGGGGCAGTGAGGGTTTCCTCGGCGGCGATTCCTTGTCCGGTCAGTGCGGCAGCGTGGAAGGCGCCGAGAACAATCGCTTCCTCTCGACGTTGTCGATCGAGTGGGAGCATGCCAACAAGGAACGCTGAAATAACCTCGCGAGGTGTCGCTTCCGCGCCAAGAACAGACAACTCCTGCATCAAGCGAGCACCCGCATCCTGACGCACAGCTTGATGCGTCGCAAGAAGGAATTCCCGCTTCGTGCCGAAGTAGTACTGCACGAGTCGCACCGAAATCCCGGCCTCGGCAGCAACGGACTGAAATGTCACCGCCGCGAGCCCACCGTCGACAATCACTCGCCGCACCGCATCGGTGATCTCCCGTTGCCTCACTTCATGGTCGACCAGTCGCGGCATGAGGCTGTCCTTCCCCTTTCGAATGGATGACTTTGACTCGTTAATGATACGCACGTACCGCATTAGTGATACGGTCATACCATCAAAATTGAAAGCAGCGAGAGGGAGGCTCATGCCGAAGATCGGACGATTCAAGAACGAGGCATCAAAGCAGGCGTACGAGAGCATCTACCGAGAACTGGAGGGCACCTGGCCGGTTCCGTCGACACAACTCGACGTGCCGACATCGTTCGGAACCACCCATGTCCGCAGGTCGGGGACCGGCACGGAGACGCCGATCGTCCTGCTGCACGCAGTCGGCGCCAATTGTCTGCAATGGCACATCGTCATCGAGGACCTGTGCCGAGACCGAGTCGTTTATGCGCTGGACACGATCGGTACTGCAGGCCGCAGTGTGCAGACCGCTCCATTGACCGGGGAATCCGACTTCGCAACCTGGGTGGGCGAGGTATTGAACGAACTCGGGGTCGATCGCGTCCACCTGGTCGGCTACTCGCATGGTGCATGGCACGCCGTTCTCGTAGCACTTCATTCTCCTGAACGACTGGCGAGTGTGACGCTCATCGAACCGGGTGGAGTCTTCGACAAGCCCTCGTGGCGTGTGCTGCTGAAGATGATCCGCGCCGGTATGCGCCGCACCGACAAGAATATTCGCAAGCTCAATGATTGGCTGTCCCCCGGGTACGTCATCGGCGACCGCGAGTTCGCTTTGCTTACAGAGGCATTGAACTACCGGCCCGGTATCGGGTGGGCACGAATGCTCAAAGATGCAGAAGTGCAGTCGATCTCGGTTCCCGTGCTCGTAATCTCCGGCGCTGAGACGGTGGTCTCCAACCCCGAGCATGTGGCCGCGAGGCTGGCTGACCTTCAACCTGAAGCCGAGGTGGAGATCTATGCCGGAACCGGCCACGGAATCCTGGGACACATACCTGATCGGGTAATTCCCCGACTCATGAAGTTCGTCCGCAATCATGACGACGCGAAGCGGACGTGATCTCGCGGACCAGCCGCCGACAGGGTGGTGATGAAGCCGGTCAATCAGCTGACCAAGGCGGTACAACTGATTGATGCGAACATTCCTCTCCGACCGCCGCGGTCAGCTAGTGGTGGCCGTTGCCTCCGCCGTTTTGGTCGTGGCGGGAGGTCTGTGGTGGACGAAGACCATCTCCTTCACCGCATCTGCGGTAGTTCAGTTCAGTAGTAATCGAACCGGACTCTACGACGGGTCCCCGCGCGATGCGTACATCGGCAATCGGGAAGCCTCCGATGGCATGCCTGTTCCTGCTGAAAAACTCGCGCAGATACTCGGTGGCAGAGCTTCCGACTACGAGTCCGATCTGACGATCACGGATGCGGATGCACCTGGGCTCGCGGTGACTGCCCGAGGTCGAACCCCCAGCGCCGCCCGAGCATTGGCGACCGACGCCGCCGAAGCTCTCTGTTCGATCGTCGGCGAAGCCAACGCAATGACTTCCGGAGGGTTCACGTGCACCGTCGTTCCACCGGGGAACTGACGGATCGATGTTCAGTAGCGCGGCCGCGCCAGGTTCAAGCCTGTTCCCGATCGGCGGCGAGGGCAACCGCCCGCTCGAAGGTGTGGACGAGCACTGCGCGTCGAGCGACCTTGTGATCGTCGTCCGGTTCGAGTTCATCGATGTAGCCATCCCACACGCTCAGGTATCGATCGCGCCAGTCGATCAGCACTTGCGTCGACGGAAAGGTCACACCGACTCGTTTCGTCTGGGCAATATCGGTGAGGATCTCGAGCCAGGCCGGCACCATCTCCCCACCCCATTCGTCCGGCTCCAGACTCGAATCGTCTTCGAACTCGGCGGTGATGTCGTCCACGATTCGGCCGGTCAGTACCCCCAACCCATCCGCGACAGTGTCACTGTCGAAGTTCCCCGGACCCCAGACTCCCACAAGCCCTCCCGTATCGATCGTGGATATTTCAGGTCGACAGTGAATTTTCCGGTCGACAACCGCGCTACGGTCGCGACCGGCGGTGAGCGTCCGACCCTCGCACAGTCAGAGCTTGCGGTCGTTGCTGCCCGCCCAAATCGGGCTGTCGGCTATCTTCCGAAACTTCGGCGACCCGCCGATTGCTGAAAGCTTGAGCATCAACCAATTCCAGATCTGCACAGTTACCTCCACGTAGTGGTTCACCGTCAACACTAACCGACCGACAAGACTCTTTTGGTGCAGGGTCGCACGAAGAGGATTTCGACGCTGTTGGTTGCGCCGATACCGTGCCGGCGCCTTCAGCCCCCTAAAGCATCAGTAGCACTACACATTCCGATGAATGAATGTAGTTTCGGGATACATAGTGCCAGTTCGTCGCCACAGGTGCCCTCATGGCGCGGCACGGTAACGGTCAAGAAACGATTCACGGATGGACGAGATGTCCGAAATATGTTGCAAGAGTCCAGTTTCAGGAATTGCACTGCGCATCGCCGTTCCACACGCGATTCCGTCGATTGCGTAACAAGTATACGAAGGACAGCCATCGATCTCCGAAAGGAAGGCGGATCAGGCGGAGGGGGGGCGGTAGTGTCAAATCCGGAAAGCGAATCTCGCTGGGCAACTGTTCACGAAGGAACGACTTCACACGCCGGGCACCGAAGATCAATGGCGCTGGTGACTTGCCAGTCGGAGGATGTCAACAAGAAATAGAACCCGTATCGCGGATATCACCAGTACCCGTTACATATTCGACTCTACGTCTCACTGCAGGAGGACTGAGAACATGGCTGATGTAATTTCGTGGATTATCCAGAATCCGATCGGTGCCGTCGTCGCGCTTGTTGCCGACATCGTAATTTTGACGATGACGTCCATCGCGGGGTACTCGTAACGAACCTGCCCTGATCGCACTGTCGCTGCGCGTAGCTCCGACATTGAAAACTTTTATGCAAAAACACATTTCACGAAAGGAACCACAATGGGTTCGATCAGCGCCTTCAACGAATGGGTCAACCAGGCTACGTATGCGGGCGACCCCTTTGCCACCGCCATTGCGATCGTGCAGTTCTTCGCTGTAAGTCTTGTCAACCTGTTCACCGGCGGCCCCATTCTATAAGGGCGTCCACTCTCGGCCCAACGTCTGCGCGGCGTCCATCGCGGCTTGTTCTTCGGCGGTACGACTCCACTCGAAGAGTGCCCGGACATCGCTTGACGAGCATGAAGTGTTGGACGGTCGATCAGGACGAGTCGACATCGGGGCGAATGAACGCCGAAGTGCCCAAGCATGTTCGACGCTCGGCCCTAGCTGTCTTGTTACCCGTCGGTCGGGGTGAGCTCAGGGTTTTCCTGGATGAAATGCAGATAGCGAGCCCGTACGCTATCGCAATGGACTTGATGGTCTGGATCGTCACGACGCCATTTCTAGCAGCGGCACTTGCGGGCGTGATGCGACGAACGCTGGGGACGAGAGTCGGATGGCCGCGAACACTTGCGGTCGCGGTGATAGCCCTCTCGGTGGGCGTTCCACTGTCGGGATACGTCGCAACACTTGCAGGAATTGCCAACCAGGACGATCAACTTCTGGTGAGCGTGGGAACCGCGCTCATATTCTTCGGAGTTGTCGCGCTCTGGGTGTTCGCAGCATGCCTGGCCGCATTGGTTTTCCTCGAAGTCGTCATTCCTACAGGTTCCCTACCTGGCCCGTCAGAAGCCTTACGGCGCAGCCGCAAATCCTGGCGACGGACGAAACGGTACGTCCAGATCATGAGTATCTTCATGCGAGCGGGAGGCGGGTCTGCTCTCCGTGCCGGACCGTCCGCACCTCAGTTCGGGGACGCGTTGGTGGATATTGTCAGCCGATGCGGTGTCACTTTCGTGAAATTGGGACAGATCCTCGGGACGCGAGACGACCTCATCCCACCCGAGTTGGCGCGCGCACTCTCGTCACTGCAAAGTTCGGCACGCCCAGCTGATCCCGACGGCATTGCGGAGCTACTGGCATCGGAACTCGGGGATACCCCCGAGGCGGTGTTCTCTTGGTTCGATATGGAGCCGTTCGCCGCCGCCTCTGTTGCACAGGTTCATTCCGCGCGCACCACCGAAGGCACCGATGTGGTGGTGAAGGTTCAACGACCCGAGGCCGGCACACAGGTGAGCGTGGATTGCGATATCTTCCTCCGCGTGTCATCGCTTGCGGAGACCCGCTTTCCTTGGGCACACGATATCGGCGTTCATCGACTCGCCGGCGGCCTCGTCACGTCACTACTCGAGGAACTCGACTACCGCACCGAAGCAGCGAATACCGGCGCGATTGCCTCCACCATGTCGAACCGCCCGGATATCGTCGTTCCTCACATCTACCCCAGCCTCAGTAGCGGACGGGTGCTCGTGATGGAACGTCTTCGCGGCGCACCACTTTCCGATGGCGAGGCAGCGCTCACCGACGTCGATGTCGACACCCGCAGCAGTATTGCCACCGAACTTCTTGCGTCGTTGCTCGACGGGATCTTCGTCCACGGGGTATTCCACGCCGATCTTCACCCCGGAAACATCCTGATCCTCGACGACGGACGTATCGGGCTACTCGACTTCGGGGCTGTCGGAGTTCTGGACGGAGAGACACGGATCCTGTTCGCCGTGCTCCTGAACGCCGCCCTGGCAGGTGATCCGGTGGCGACCGTCGACGCGATGCTCATGGCATTCGACGTACCGTCCGAAGTGGATCGAGGAGCACTACGTCACCAGGTAGGCCGAGAGATCACCCTGCTCAGTGTCCAACCCAATGTTTCCATGGCATCGTTCGCGCGAATGTTCACCGTGCTTCGAGAGCACCGAATAGGAGTGCCGGGAGACGTTGCCGCCGCATTCCGTTCGCTCGCGTCTTTGGAGCGCGCCCTCCGGCTCCTGGATCCGCAGATCGACCTCGTCGCAGCTGTTCGGGCCGAAGTACCCCGACTGTTGACCCAGGTCGCGAGCCCGACTGCAGCCGCGCAGGCGATCTTGTCGACGACGGCGGTCACAACCGCGGTGGTCAGGCGCCTGCCTGGTCAGCTCGACCAGATCGCGACGTCGATCGCATCGGGAAACTTCACACTTCGCACTCGCTCGGTCGCGCACCCCGACGACAGGCGATGGCTCCGACGGTCGGCGAACAACGCCCTGGGTCTGGCGGCTGGAGTGACCGCCCTGATAGTCGCGGCGATCCTGCTATTCGTGCCCGGCGGTCCTCAACTCACACCTCAGCTGTCGGGCTACGCACTCGTGAGCGCGGTACTGGGCTTCGTCGGCGTCGTTCTGTGCATGCGGACCGTGTTCCGCTTGTTCACGCTCGACAACAGGTAGCGAACAAGCACGCACGCCGGCACTGAGCACTGACGGTAAGGTCAGATCCGTGTCTGAGATCGAGCGCTTGCCGTATCGGCTGTTGACCGGACCCGACGATGCGGAGTTCTGCCGTCGCGTATCCGCGGCTCTCGCCGACGGATACGTCCTGCATGGTTCTCCCGCTGCGACATTCGACGGTGAGCATGTAATCGTCGCTCAGGCGATAGTGCTGCCACCGACCGAGGCGCGATCCCGCGCGTAGCCGACTGTGACGGGTCGTCCGAGACAAGGATGAATCATGCCGGTGTTCATCGCTTGATCTCGATGTCTTCGAAGTCAAGCGCCAGGAGCGTCGGCCGCGAGAGAACGCGGCCGCCTGGGACTCGCGGAAGTACGCGCCGTCGAGTGGGAACGGTGAGACCGTCGAACTGGCGGTGCTGGTCGCAATAGAGAGCAGCTTTCGCCCAGCTGCCCACCGGTTCGGCAACGAAGTCGTGACGGCGGATGAGGCCACCGTTGTCGACGTAGAAGGTCTGTTGCGGGCAATGGGTGTCGAGTCCCGGCGAAAATTTTGCCTCTAGTCGTCGCCATCGCTGCCCGGCTTCCTGCCACGGTTCGGCTTCGGTGACAGTGATGCCGTCGCGGGCCAGGAGCAGCGGCGCGTTCAAGTAATTCCAGAAGGCGTACCCGGCGAAGTAAGCGGTGTCGAGCGCATCCCAGTGAAAGTTGCGTCGGATTCCACTCATCCCGAAGAACTCCGGACGCGGGTCGGCTCGGCCGTCCAGCTGTTCACCGTCACGAGTTTCGATCCGCACGACGCCCTTGTCGAACACAGCGCGCTCGCCGACACGCGGAAAGTCATGGAGGACAGTGTGTTGATCGGCGACTTGGACCTCGACCGTGAACTTCGCCAGCTTGTTGCCTGCGAAGCGCTGAGGCAACAGACCGCTCAAGCGTCCCCGGGCCGTGATCGCTGAAACCGACTGCCAACGTTCGACTCCGCCATGTGCGGTGAGGACTTCATCGAGCAATTCGTTCATGATGTGAGACTCTTCGTCCCCTGACGAAATTGGGGAAATCAGCGATCAGACGGCCGCGGGGCTGTAGTTGCGTTCTTCCGGCGGTACCACTGCCAACCCGCAGTGATGATGACAGCGCCGGCGAGGGAGCCCAGGATGCCGCTGGGGCGCAATGATATTCCGTCGCCTGCAATCAAACTCACAAGCAGCCCACCCACCAGCGAACCACCGATTCCAGCGATGAACGCAAAGGTCCAATCCACTCGTGCGGCCTTTTGCCCCAGAATCAACTGGGCTCCCGCTCCGATGACGATCCCGAACAGAAGTATTCCGATGATGAGCATGAGCTGAGGCCCTTTCGTGGAGTGACGGCGCAAGACGCGAACGACTTACTCTGCGCCATCTTTCCGGTATGTCCCCTATGTCGTGGTGAAATCCGTGTGAAAGGTCGTCGTCGCTCACTCCACGCCGCTAGGACGACGCCAGTGTCGTCGCCCAGCGGTAGTCCGCCTTGCCGGCCGGGGTTCGCTTGACTTCATTGACCAGCACGATCGTGCGCGGCACCTTGTATCCAGCCAACGTCTTGCGGCAATGCTCCTGTACCACTTCGAGAGTCAGCTCGTCGGATCCGGGGTAGGTCGCGATCACCGCTGCGACCTGCTGCCCCATGCGCGGGTCGGGTGCAGGGACCACGAGCGCGTCCGATATTGCCGGATGCGCGTGAAGGGCAGCCTCGACCTCCTCCGCGAAGACCTTCTCGCCGCCGGTGTTGATGCACTGTGAGCCGCGGCCCAGGAAGACAATCGTTCCGTCCGCTTCGACCTTGCCCATGTCGCCGAGCACTGAAAGGCGGGTGCCGTCGGCACGGGTCGGGAACGTGCGGGCGGTCTTCTCTTCGTCCTTGTAGTACCCGAGCGGGACGTTTCCGATACGCGCGATGTAGCCCACGTCGTCGGAGCCGGCGGGGATCTCTTCGAGACGCTCGTCGACCAGGATCATGTTGGGTGAGGGTGGCATTCGCAGATTGCCCGCCTCGTCGATGGAGAATGCTCCGTCGTTACCGGACTCGGAGGCTCCGAAGTTGTCGCGCAACAGTAGGTCCGGCTTCACCGCCAGCATGCGGTCTCGAACGCTGGTGGACCAGATCGCGCCACCCGACGTGATCGAGAAAAGGGTGCTGAAATCGACCTCGTCTTTGCGTCGTTCCATCTCGTCGACCAACGGGAGTCCCATGCCGTCGCCGACGATCAAGATCACCTGTACCGAATCCTTCTCGATCGCTTCGACGACCTTCTCCGCGTCGAACTCTCGCCGCAGAACAACTCGCGCACCGAGCGTGAGGAAGGTGAACAGCGAGTACAACGCGGCGCCATGCATCAGCGGGGCGGCAATGAGGAACGAGAGTTCCGGAAATTCCTTTGCTGCACTGGCAATCTCGGCGAGGTCCTGTCGCGCTCCCTCACCATACGGATTTCCGCCGGAGAGCGGCTTACGGAAGAAGTCGTCGTGACGCCACATGACGCCCTTCGGGTATCCGGTGGTCCCGCCGGTATAGAGGAGGTACACGTCGTCGCCAGAACGAGCGTCGAACTCCCCCACTGGCGACTGTTCACGGGCGTCGTCGAACGAAACAACAGAAACTTCATGCGCTTTCGCTGCGGCGACCAGTTCTGCGTCGATCTCGCCGATCACGATCACCGTCTTGACCTTCGGGCATGCACCGAAGAGGGAAGCAAGGACACGCTGATGCTCGGGCAGTTCCACGACCACCGCGACCGAATCGGAGTTGGTGAAGATGTACTCCAGTTCAGCGGGCGTGTATCGGTAGTTCACGTTGATCGGGACCGCGCGGATCTTGATCAACCCGAGGATCGACGTGACATGTTCGACGCTGTTCTTCAGGAACAGAGCTACATGATCGCCACGTGAGATACCGGCTTTCGCGAGCAGATTGGCGGTTCGGTTGGCTTCCGCATCCAACTGAGCGTAGGAGAAGTTCTCTCCCTCGTAAGTCAAGGCGACGCGATCAGGTACCGAGCTGGCGACGGTTTCGAATACATCAGCGAGGTTGAACTGCATCGTCTTCCCTTTCAGAGTCTGCGCCGCGATATCGAGGCATACAACCCTGAATCTAGAACACGTTCCATGTCACGCGAGGCGAAACGGAACGATTAGCTGATCATTACCTGGACCTGACTATCGGTGCGGCAACGGCCGAGGCTGCCCCGCCCGACATCCATTCGGTGAGCAGGGTCTGCCACGACCCACAATGACAGCGCAGATAGGTGACCATCCCCTCGCTGGTCCGATGCCGGGATTCGACCTCCCAGCGGTGGATGCAACCGATCGGCGTGAGCTCTGTTTTCTTCATGCACCGAGCATGATGTAATGGCATTGTGCATCTCAACCCTTACGGTGAATATGCGGTGACATTGGCCGCCGACCTGGCCAATCGAAATCCCGAGACCTTGGCCGAACTCGTCGAACGCTGCGTCGATGCAGGCATCATTCTCGATTTCCCCATCGCCGAGAAGGACCTCGACGAGACCCTCGACCTTCTGATCGAGTGGTCGAAAATCGTTGACGTCGCGGAGGAGACAGCCCGCGCCGAACTCGTGAACGTCATGCTCGAGCAAGCGTCGGCGTATCCGCGTATGACCAACCACGCGAACGACGGCTGGCATCTGCATTACCGCGATCCCCAACAGTCGCTCGCCGAGGTCCTCAAGGCACTCTTCTCGGTGGGCACGGCGCTGCACCTCGTCGGCCGCGGCATGCACCGATTGGGTCGGTGCACCCTGGACGAGTGCACCAACATCTACGCAGACACCTCGCGCAACGGCAATCAGCGGTACTGCTCCCCTACGTGCGCGAATCGCGACGCGGTGCGACGTCATCGTGCGCGCAAGTGAGCTGCACCTACTACGACGTGGGACCGACTACCTCGAAATCCGAGCCACCTTGGTACTCGAACTGAAAGCTACCGCCGCTGCTTCCCGAGCTGATCCGATTCCACGCGTCGATCAAGTCCTGAACCGTGTTGTATCCCAGATCCTCCAAAGATCCTGAGAGACTTCCGGTTCCCGCGCCCTCGAACCAGCCGCCGACCACAACTGCCTGCGGAATCGCGATAGTGGGGTTGGTCGGATCGAGCAGTCGAACACACGCTCCCGCAACGGCGTAGACGCCGGCCGGCAGATTGCCGACGGTCCGGGTGATCGTCTGGCCAGGCGAAACGGCGAACAGATCGAGGATGTTACTGACGGTCGGATACACCAACACGCCAGGCTGGAGCAGCTTCGCCGGATCACGAATCACGTCGGGAACATCCCTGGCATTGAGGATCGCCACCGTGCAGTTGATGAAGCTGAACCGCGGGTTCGGGTTGGTGACGGTGAAGGTGATCGCATTGTCCGCTGCGCTCACCGACACCGGAGGCGGGAGAATCGCCGGTGCTGCCGACGCCGTCGCCGGAGACATGACAACCAGTCCCACGACGGCAGCGGACGCCGCGACAATGCTTCCGAGAGCGCGTTTGAATCCACGACTTCGCATTTTCCGAACCTCCAGGCAAGTCGGTCAGATCACCAGATGCATGAAGAATAGACCGCTCAGTCGGAAAATTGGGAGACAGGCAGCGAGCTACCCGAAAAGTCCTTCGAGGCTGCCGCTACCGAACAGGTCGCTCAAGCTGCCGGTATTGATGCCGCTGAACGGTCCGCCGATGACAACGAGGCTCGGCACGCCAGGAACCGGCTTGCCCAACGTCTCGAGATCGAGAAGATCGAAGCAGGCACCGAGCACGGCGTAGGTTCCGTCCGGAACATCGGTCACGGTGTTGGTGACCGTCTGCCCCTTGCCCACGTCGAAAAGCGAGGCCGGATCGGTGATCTTGGGGTACACCACAAGGTTCGGATCTAGCAGTTTCAGCGGATCATCAAGCACAGCAGCAGAATCCGCGGCGTTGACGACAAACGCCTGACACAACGGGGCAATTCCGGTGTTGTTGTTCGTGATCGTCAGTGCCAGACCGTTTCCGGTCACCTTGTACGAGACGACCGGCGGGACCACCTCGGCCGACGCAGTTGCAGGATTGACCATCGCGACGCCTGCCGCGGTTGCAGCGGCAACCGCGACGGTTCCCACTACGCGACGTACTCCACTCGTGCCCAGCTTCATCGAGGTTCCTTTCGTACTGCGCCTTGAGTTCGGCAACAGTGCGCAGCCTAGATCGGATCTAGCGCCCGAAATGGCCCAATTGTCCCGCCAGGAGGTCATTCCCGAAAGATCGGGACATACGTCCCCTTCTCGAAGAGTTCGCTGTTCGACTCAGTTCCCACTGGAGACGAAGGGCGTTCGCACCGGTCCGCCGGCCGTACCGTGCGGTGCCACCAATCCACGCTTTTCGAGGATCGGACGCACGCCCTCACCGAACTGATACGCCTCTTCGAGATGCGGATAGCCCGACAGTACGAAGTGATCCAGACCGATCGCCGCGTACTCGGCAATCCGATCAGCCACTTCTTGGTGCGAACCGACCAATGCGGTGCCCGCTCCCCCTCGGACCAACCCGACACCGGTCCACAGGTTCGGCGCAATTTCCAGCGACCTTGCTCCGACGCCCTGCTTGTAAGCCGAACCGCCGCCGTGCAATTCCAGCATCCGACGCTGACCCTCGGAGCCGGATCGCGCAAGACTCGCCTGAGCCTGCTCGACGGTCGCCGGGTCGAGCGCGCTGAGCAGCCGATCCGCTTCTGCCCATGCCTGTTCCGAGGTGTCCCGGCTTATGACGTGCAAACGGATTCCGTAGTCGAGGTGACGACCTTGAACTTCCGCGAGGTCACGAATCCAGGCGATCTTGGCGGCGACAGCGGACGGCGTCTCACCCCAGGTGAGGTAGGTGTCGGCGTAACGCGATGCGACGGTTCCGGCTGCCGGCGAGGATCCGCCGAAGAAGATCGGCGGTACCGGATCCGGAATACGCTGCAGCGTAGCCTTTTCCACGTTGACATACTCACCGGAAAAATCAACTGGCCCGTTACCGGACCACAGCTGGCGGATCACGTCGAGGAACTCACCGCATCGTGCGTACCGCTGGTTCTTGTCGAGGAAATCACCGAACGTGCGCTGCTCGTGGTCCTCCCCGCCGGTCACGACGTTGAGCAGCAGACGACCGCCAGACTGCCATTGGAAGGTTGCGGCCATCTGGGCGGCCAGCGTGGGGCTGAGCAATCCCGGTCGCAGAGCAACCAGAAACTTGAGTGTCTCGGTGGTCTCGATCATCATCGCCGTCGTCAGCCATGCGTCTTCACACCACGCGCCGGTGGGCGTGAGGACGGCTTCGAAACCGTTCGTCTCGGCGGCCGCACCGATCTGGTTGAGGTATTTCAGCGTCGCCGGACGATCACGGGACATCGAGCTGCCGTGCCCACCCGCCATCAGATTCCGGGAATCACCGTAAGTAGGCAAGAACCAGTGGAAGCGCAGTGACACGGTGATTCCTTTCGTCGACGAACAGGCAGAACTCTTCTGTCATTACAACCACACTCCACCTCGAAGAACAGGGTTGAAATCACCCTGATCGCTATGGGTGCCCACTTTCGGCTCCGGCGATACTTTCGTGAATTTGCACCGCTACCCGGGGGGCTCCGATGACCACGTTTGCCGAAGTCGAGCACAATTCACCGTTCTCGAACGAGACCGACGGTGAGCGACGTTCCAGACTGAGAACCGTCGTCGCCGCAAGCCTGCTCGGCACGACGGTCGAGTGGTACGACTTCTTCCTCTACGCGACGGCCGCGAGCCTGGTCTTCAACCAACTGTTCTTCCCCAATCAGAGTTCCTTCGTCGGGACCATGCTTTCTTTTGCGACCTTCGCGGTCGGCTTTCTCGTTCGCCCTATCGGTGGAGTGGTGTTCGGTCACATCGGCGATCGCATCGGACGCAAGAAGACGCTTGCTCTCACAATGTTCATCATGGGTATCGCGACGGCGCTCATGGGTGTTCTTCCGACCGCCGCTCAGATCGGGGTTGTTGCTCCGATTCTGCTTCTGCTGCTTCGTATCCTGCAGGGATTTGCTCTCGGTGGCGAGTGGGCCGGAGCCGTTCTCCTGGCGGTGGAGCACAGCCCGGAGAAGAAGCGTGGCCTGTTCGGCAGTATCCCGCAGATCGGATTGGCTCTCGGGTTGGCATTGGGCACAGGAATGTTCGCGCTCCTTCAAACAGTCTTCGACGACGAACAGTTTCTCCGTTTCGGCTGGCGCATAGCCTTCGTTCTGAGCTTGGTTCTCGTGATCGTGGGGTTGGTGGTCCGTTTGAAGGTGGACGAGACGCCCGCCTTTCAGGCGGTTCGCGACCTCGAACAACGCTCCTCCGCCCCGCTCAAGGAAGTCTTCCAAGGAAAGGTCGCCCGAAACACCGTACTGGGCATGCTGTCTCGCTGGGGCGAAGGCGCTGCCTTCAATACCTGGGGCGTCTTTGCAATCACGTATGCAACCAAGACTCTGCATTTCGAGAAGGTTCCCGTACTTCTCGTGGTCACCGTCGCCGCGGTCGTGATGGCGATCTTGCTGCCGTTTTCCGGTTTACTCACCGATCGGTTCGGCCCGCAACGGGTCTACATCGTGGGCATCGCCGCGTACGGCCTCGCGATCTTCCCCGCCTTCGCATTGTTCGGGACCGAGAACCTTCTGCTCTTCGGAGTCGCGATGGTCGTGGTCTTCGGAGTGATTCATGCCTTGTTCTACGGCGCCCAGGGAACGCTCTACGCCAGCCTCTACCCCACCGAAATCAGATACACCGGCTTGTCTGTCGTTTACCAGTTCTCGGGCATCTACGCCTCCGGCGTCACTCCCCTGATTCTGACTGCACTGATCGGCGCCAGCGGCGGTTCACCGTGGCTGGCCTGTGGGTATCTGGTTGCCACGTCGGTGATCAGCGTCGTTGCCACTGCGGCGATCAGGAGGAGTGATCTGCATCTGTAGCGATCACACCTGAATATCCGTATCTATTGCACATTCACTAGATATGCATAGAAATACCTGAGAAGAAGAACAGCTCGAGATACGCCTACGCATCGGATACATCGGTGTATCGTTTGGGGTCCACCCCGACGGAGGCGCCGATGACGACTGGAACGGACAACTCGCCGGCCAAGCGTGTCACCAAACGCCGTGGTCAGACCCGGCAGCGACTGCTCGACGCGGCCGCGGACGTCTTCTCCGAATCCGGGTTCGGACACGCAACGGTCGAGCAGATCTGCGAACGCGGCGGTTACTCCCGAGGCGCGTTCTACTCCAACTTCGATTCACTCGACGAACTGTTCTTCGCGATGTGGGAGCAGCGATCTGCAGCAATGCTCGCCGATCTGCGGTTGGCGACGGAGTCGATCACCGCCGGCAACGCCGTCGACATCCATTCCGCCGTGGCCCGAATCGTGTCCGTGGTTCCGGTCGACCCGCAGTGGTACCGGATCAACGCGGAATTCACAGCCCACGCGCTCCGCAACCCGGCACTTCGTAAGGCGCTTGCCGACCGTGAAGACGCAATTCTTCGGACCCTGCTTCCCATCGTGGAGTCCGCACTCAGCGATGTCGGTCGAACAATCGTCGGTGACCCGACGTCGTTGGGACGAGCATTGGTCGCAGTGCACGACGGCACCAGCGTGCAGTGTCTCGTCGACACCGACACCAATGCCGCCTTCGCACTGCGCCGCGATGTCTTCACTCGAATCCTGCTGTCCTACAGCGAAATAATCCAGAACAACCAATCTGAAGAGGAGCTGTCGTGAGCGAACAAGCTGACGTCATCGTTGTCGGGGCAGGGCTGGCGGGACTGGTCGCCACCTACGAACTGACGCGCGCCGGCCGCAAAGTCCTTGTGGTGGAACAGGAGAACGCGGCAAACCTCGGAGCCCAGGCATTCTGGTCTCTCGGCGGGCTCTTCCTCGTGAACAGCCCCGAGCAGCGTCGCCTCGGCATCAAGGACTCCCTCGAGTTGGCAATGCAGGACTGGATGGGCACTGCCGGATTCGACCGCGACCGCGAAGATCACTGGCCGCGACAGTGGGCCAAGGCGTACGTCGAGTTTGCGGCCGGAGACAAGCGTCAGTACCTGCACGATCTGGGTCTTCGCCTGATGCCCAACGTCGGCTGGGCCGAACGCGGTCGCGGAATGGCTCTCGGACACGGCAATTCGGTCCCGCGCTTCCACCTCACCTGGGGTACCGGTCCCGGCGTGGTCGACGTCTTCCTGACCAAGGTCATCGCCGCTCAGAAGCGTGGGCTGGTCACGTTCAAGCACCGCCACCAGGTCGATCAGTTGGTAGTCACCGACGGTACGGTCACCGGTGTACGAGGAACCGTCCTCGAACCGTCCAGTGATCTCCGCGGCGTGAAGAGCTCCCGCACTCCCGTCGGCGAATTCGAGTTCGCCGCACAGGCCGTCGTCGTCACCTCCGGTGGAATCGGCGGCAACTACGAACTGGTGAAGAAGAACTGGCCCGAGCGACTCGGCAAGGCACCGAAGCACATGCTGACGGGAGTGCCCGCACACGTCGACGGACGCATGCTCGAAATCACCGAATCCGCGGGCGGAAACATCGTCAACCGCGACCGCATGTGGCACTACACCGAAGGTATCCAGAACTGGAATCCGATCTGGCCGAACCACGGAATCCGCATCATCCCCGGACCGTCCTCGATGTGGTTCGACGCCACAGGCAAGCGTCTGCCCGTCCCCAATTTCCCGGGCTTCGACACGATGGGGACCTTCAAGTACATCCTGGACAGCGGCCACGAGTACACGTGGTTCATCCTCGATCAGAAGATCATCGAGAAGGAGTTCGCGCTCTCGGGATCGGAACAGAACCCCGACTTCACCAATCGCGACTTCAAACTCCTCCTCGAACGAATCAAGAAGGGTGCGCCGGGACCGGTAGAAGCGTTCAAGCAGAAGGGCGCCGACTTCGTGGTGCGCAACAACCTTCGCGATCTGGTCGACGGCATGAACGCCCTCACCGACGAACCGCTCCTCGACTACGAGGACATCGAACGCGAAATGATCGCCCGCGACCGCGAAGTCGACAACAAGTACAGCAAGGACTTCCAGGTCACCGCCATCCACGGCGCCCGTAATCTGTTGGCAGACAAGATCGTGCGTGTCGTTGCACCGCACAAGATCTTGGACCCCAAGAACGGCCCACTGATCGCGGTCCGGTTGCACCTGCTCACCCGCAAGACCCTCGGCGGCTTGGAAACCAACCTGGATTCACAGGTCATCAAGGCCGACGGCAGCATCTTCGACGGCCTGTACGCGGCCGGCGAGGTCGCGGGCTTCGGCGGCGGTGGAGTCCACGGTTACAGCGCGCTCGAAGGGACCTTCCTCGGTGGCTGCATCTTCTCCGGCCGCGCAGCCGGACGAGCACTGGCGCGCGACCTGTAGCCCAGATCAGGCGAGCGAATGCGTGACCAGTATGTGATGTGCGCGCATTCGCCGTGCCTCGTGCACGGATTGATGGTGGTGATGATGCGTCGGCCCGCGCGCGTGGCGAACCAGATCGTGAACAGTGCGGATGACCGTCGGCATTGCGACCCTCCCTCAGGAGATTGTGACTGCTGCTCTTACTGGTGAAATCACTGTCTGGACACCGCCACTCGCGCCACCTCCTCCGGATCGATGAGGTGGGTATGGTCGTCGTCGCCGACGTCGATCTGCACGAGGTCGATACGTGCGTTGAATGTGGTTGCGCCACTGTAATCGACACTGACAGGCATGCCGTAGTCGTCACCGATGTCGGTGGTCTCGTCCGCGGAGAAGACCATCGGTTGGGTCTGCTCGACGCGACCCGAACCCACTTCGCGACCGTCGTGGTAGATCGTGACACCGCCGCCCCTCGCGAGACCACCTCCGTCGTAGGCGAACTCGGCCCTGATCTGATGTGATCCTGCCGGTATGTCAACGTCGGAACCGATGACGAATTCGGTCATGCCGAGCAGGTTGTAGACGAATCTCGCGCGGCCTTCCCGCGCGTAGAGCGCCCAGCCGCCGAACCTGCCTCCCTGCGCGATCATCACACCGTTGGCAGTAACGCCATCCGCGAGGTCGACTGCTGCTGTGACACTGAATGATCGGTTCTTGATACTCAGCACGCTGTGCTCGCTCAGTCGCTTCATTCCGGGAAACAGAACTTGCCTGTTCCCGGATACCAACTGCGGACGCCCCGCGATGTGAGGGTTGAACCTCTCGAATCTACGATCGTCGATCGGAAGTACGTTGTACTTGACCGCTTCGATCAACCACAAGCGTTGCAGTGCAGCCAATTTCTCCGGCATCGCAGCGGCCAGATCATTGGATTGCGTCCAATCCTGTGACCCGTCGTAGAGTTCCCACACGTCGTCGTCGAGAGCGGGAAGCACCTCCGCGAACAGCCACGGAGTGCTGTGACGCGTGACCGCACTCCAACCCTTGTAATAAATTCCACGGTTGCCGGCCATCTCGAAGTACTGCAGATCGTGACGTTCGGGGGCTTCGGCGTCGTCGAAGGTGTAGACCATGCTGGTCCCCTCGATGGGTGATTGCTGGACGCCGTTGACAAAGGTCGGTTCCGGCAGTTTCGCAGCCTCGAGGATCGTCGGTGCAACGTCGATGACGTGGGCGAACTGCGACCGCGTCTCCCCCTTGGTCCGAATCCCTGCCGGCCAGTGCACGATCGCCCCGTTGCGTGTGCCACCCCAATGCGACGCAACCTGTTTCGTCCACTGATACGGCGTACACATTGCCCACGCCCACCCCACGGAATAGTGGTTGTACGCGTCCTTGGTACCGAACTTGTCCTTCACTTCCGCCATGAACTCGGGCGTCTCGATGGCCGCGAGTCCGTTGAAGTTGGCCATCTCGTTGAAGGCTCCGTTGATCGTCCCCTCTGCGGACGCTCCGTTGTCTCCGATGATGTAGTACACGAGGGTGTTGTCGAGAGCTCCGAGTTCTTCGATCGCATCGACAAGCCGGCCGACATGGAAGTCGGTGTGTTCGAGAAATCCTGCATAGACTTCCATTTGGCGTTCGAGGACAGGCTTCAATTCCTGACTCATGTCGTCCCACGCCGGAATGGCCTCAGGGCGCGGGGTGAGAACCGCATCCGTGGGAACGACTCCCCGCTGCTTCTGCCGCTCGAGGATCTTCTCGCGTTGAGCGTCCCAACCTCCGGCGAACCGGCCCTCGTACTTGTCGGCCCACTCCTTCGGAACATGGTGCGGCGCATGGGTAGCGCCGGGAGCGAAGTAGACGAAGAACGGCTTGTCCGGAGCCAAGGACTTCTGCATCCGGACCCAGTCGACGGCGTGGTCGGCCAGGTCCTCGGTGAGGTGGTAGCCCTCCTCCGGTGTCTTGTCCGGCTCCACAGGCGCGACGCCTTCGTACAGCGCCGGGTAATACTGGTTGTTCTCCCCGCCGATGAATCCGTAGAAATGCTCGAATCCGCCTTCTCCCGTCGGCCACGACGTAAACGGTCCCACCGGGGATGTTTGCCACGGCGGAACCTCGTGACACTTGCCGAACTGCGCTGTCGAGTATCCGTTGAGTTTCAACGTCATCGGCAGTGCGGCTTTGGTATTCGGCCGCAGGCCGGAAAGACCAGGAGCCGAGGTAGCGGTTTCGGTGATCGATCCCATGCCGACCGAATGATGGTTGCGCCCGCTCAGAAGAGCGGCACGGGTCGGAGCACACAGTGCAGTCGTGTGAAACCGCGTGTACGTGAGCCCATTACCTTGCAACCGCTCAGCAGTCGGAGTGTCCGCCGGTCCGCCGAAGGCACTGCTCGCGCCATATCCCACGTCGTCCAACAGGACCACCAGAACATTGGGTGCCCCGGTCGGTGGTAGTAACGGAGTGATCGGCGGAAACTCGGTGTCCGGATCCTTCGCGTCGTACGTCACCAGACCAAGATGTTGTCGATCCGGGATCGGTAGTACAGCGCGGCTCTGGCCCGTCGGATCCGTCATGACGTCTCGCCTTCTGTCTCTCACATGGCTCTTTCAAGCGTTTCAGGATCACGACGACGTCGACATCATCCGTTTCGGGTGAAGGCGCACCATTACCGCAGCGTAGAGGCTTGAAGTGTGGATCAGCCCGGACGTTTCGCTCCCACCCCGATCGGGCATGCCTTCCTCGTCCCCCGGCGCCGTGTACGTGCCGGCCTGACCCAGATCCTGTGCGTCGTCGTAGGACTGGCTGCCGGACTGGCGATGCCGTATATCCGGAGCGGCCCGATGATTCCCGCCCGTCAGGTCAGCGAGATGCTCGTTGCCCTCGGACTGGGGTTACTGGGTGTAGTCGCAGTGATCTTCTCGCTGCTGTTCCTCGTCGTCCAGTGGGCTGCGACCACCTTCACCCCTCGCCTCTTGTTGTTCCGCGACGACCCCATCGTGTGGCGGACGTTTGCCTTCGCGATAGGCCAGTCGGTTTTCGACATCACGGCAGCACTCGCCATCAGCAACGAAACGGATGTGTCCGTGGTTGTGCCCAGTCTCGCAGTGCTGGCACTCTTGGCCACGCTGACGCTGATCAGACTGCTCCAACTGCGCGCCTTCTCGGCCATCCAATTGGCTCCGGTCCTCGCCTCCATCTCGAGCCGTGGACGAGCAGTCTTCGAATCCGTATACCCCGACACCGATCGGGAGTTACCGCCTCTACCAACGCTTCCGGTGATCATGACGATCGAGTGGCATCGGCCGCCCGCCGTTCTGCAGCAGATCCTCGTCGAAGATCTACTGCACAAAGCTCGCGACTGTCACGCTCTTGTGGTCTTCCGAGTCTCGCCAGGCAGCACTCTGCGAGGCAGACTGCCGCTCGCCGACGTCTACGGCGAACCCATGCCCGCCGACGCGATCCTCGACGCCCTGGTCAGTGGGAGTGAGCGAACCTTCACGCAGGACCCCCTACTCGCGCTTCGGTTATTGGCCGACATCGCGCTCAGAGCGCTCTCACCCGCGATCAACGATCCTGCTACGGCCGTCCAGGCTCTGGACGAGATCGAGGACCTCCTCTCGCGCGTGGCCTCCGTACGAGCAGATTCGATCCGGGCCCTCGACCAGCGTGGTGAACTGCGCGTGGTGGTTCCGCTGCCCGGTTTCACGACCTTCGTGCGTACCGGACTGGACGACGTCATAGCCTCTGCATCGAACTCGCCGCTCGTTCTGGGTCGGCTTCGCGAGTTACTTTCGCACGTCGCCACTCACTCGGAGTCTCCGAACCGCGACGTTCTCGCCACGCGCGCTGGTTGGGTAAGCCAGATGTCCGACGGGTTTCGTCGACGCGAGCCGCCGTTGTGAACCCGTACAGATTTGCGGGCCATCGCGTCAAGGCATCGTCAAGATCAGTCTCAGTGCTGCGGGAAATGACGATACTGACTCGGTGAGACATGCAGTGATACTCGGACACCGTGGAGTCATATCGTCGACCACCCGCCCCGGCGGCGAACCTGAGAAGCAAAAGCTCTCCGTCGCAACCGGACTGGCGGGTCTGTCGCTCGACGCGATGGCCTCGGTGTCGTACGGTCCAGAGGCCATCGTGTTGGTGTTGGCCCTCGCCGGCGGCGCGGGGATCGGCTTCACCGTGCCGGTGACGATTGCCATCGCCGTGCTGCTTGTCGTCCTGGTGGCGTCGTATCGCCAGGTGATCGCCGCATTCCCCGAAGGTGGTGGCGCCTACGCCGTCGCGAAGAAGCATCTGAGCCCCCGCGCGAGCCTGACCGCCGCCGCCTCGTTGATCGTCGACTACACACTCAACGTCGCGGTGTCGATCGCAGCCGGTGTCGCGGCCCTGACCTCCGCCTTCCCCTCGCTTCTTCCCTACACGGTCTGGATTGCGCTGGCGATACTCGGCGGCATCACGGCACTGAATCTGCGTGGCATCGCAGATTCCGCGCGGGTATTCATGTTGCCCACCGTGATCTTTGTCGTCAGCATCTTCACGGTGATCGGCGCCGGACTGCTTCGGGAAAGCCCCGCCGCCGCAACGGCTCCCTTCGTCGCCGACAACGCACACACGATCGGCATTCTCCTTCTGCTCAAGGCATTTTCGAGTGGTTGTGCAGCATTGACCGGTGTCGAAGCCATCGCCAACGCGGTACCCAGTTTCAAAAAGCCTCGCGTGCGTAGCGCTCAGCGCGCCGAAGTTGCTCTGGGAATCCTGTTGGGCACCATGCTGATCGGCCTTGCCGTGTTGATCGAAAAGTTCTCACTGGCCCCGATCCCCGGAACAACAGTCCTGTCGCAGCTCACGTCCGCTGCCCTCGGAAATGGTGTGGGTTACTACGTCGTCCAATTCTCCACCGTCATTCTGTTGGCGTTGGCCGCGAACACCTCCTACGGCGGACTCCCCAACCTGATGCGGATCCTTGCCGACGACAACGTGCTCCCACACCGCTTCAGTCGGAAGTCGACGCGCGACGTCTTCACGTACGGCGTCTTGTCGCTCGGCGGCGTCGGCGCTCTCCTGCTCATCGGATCCGGCGGAAACATGAACACCTTGGTGCCGCTGTTCGCCATCGGTGTGTTCATCGGTTTCACGCTCGCGCAGTTCGGCATGGTGCGCCACTGGCTCGCCGAACGCACACCGGGCTGGAAGTGGCGCCTAGCGCTCAACGGTTTCGGCGCTGTGTTGACTTCGATCGCAGCAGTGGTGACCACCGCCATGAAGTTCACCGAGGGCGCCTGGCTGATCGCTCTCGCACTCCCTGCGCTCGTCCTCGGCATGGAACGCATCCGCGGCGCGTACACACATATCGGTACACGGTTAACTATTCAGAGTGACAACGATTCTCTGTCCATCGGATACAAACCAGCGGTCCTGGTACCAGTCTCCGAAATTACGTCGCTCTCCACCCGCGCCATGGCCGCGGCAACGGCGATGGCGTCACAGCCCATCGCAATTCGAGTCTGCCTGGCCCACGAATCGACGACGGACTTCACCCGCCGGTGGCAAGCCCGACACCCGAATTCGCGTTTGATCGTCATCGAGGACACCGAGAATTCTGTGGGGAACACCCTCGCTCGATACATCCGCACACACTTCCCCCACCGAGAGACCTTTGTCGTCGTCGCCACCATCGACCCGGCGACCAGATGGCACCGATTCCTCCCGAGCCAACGGACCGATGAGATCGCTCATGCACTGCGCAAACACACCGAGGCCGTGGTGTGCCAGATTCCGGTCCGGATCGATCCGGCTCACCGCGATCCCGCCCTACGCGCGTGAGCAGACGCTCAGAGCGAGGTCCCGAACAACATGCCAGTGCCACCATGACTAGCCCTTATGCCGAGATCCCGATCAACGCAATGGTCGACCGACCACCAGTCGCCTGATCGGACCGCGTGTGCTTTGACCTTCATCTCTTGCCCTTTCCCTGACGTGGCTCGGCCATTCCGAACTGGTTGCGGATCGCCTTGGCGGTCAACTCGGGAATTTCCGAGTGCCGGGCAACGACTGTTCGTCGTGATCAGAAAAGCGTCAGTACTCCCAGTTGACACACCTTGCGGTGCTGTCGTGCATCCGAGGGCAGGAGTAGTCACCGCAGCCGGGGTTCAGTCCGGCGTAGTGGCTGGTCCCGGCCTGGTGGTCTTCGCCCTGCTCGAAGTCGTAACCGTTCACTGACTTGACCTTCCCGTTTGGTGCCCGGCCCCCTCGGTAGCCCCTGACAATTTTTTCCGTTCTGACATGGAGCTCCGGATCGGCGGATTTGGGAGTGGCGCAATGCTTGGCCGCAAAGTTTTTCAGCGAAACGTCTTTGAAAAGGTTTTCGGAGCCGGAAGCCGGCGAAGCCGCCAGGGGTTGCGGGACCGCCGTCGATCAGGATCGGAAGGACAGAAAGGAAAAGGATCTTTTCACTTTTACAGAGCGGAGCGCAGCATCCTCTTGGGGGACACCGCAGCTGGCCGGGCCGCCGGGCAGGCGGATGCAGCAGGTGATCCGACCGACCGGGTTGAGTGCCTGATATTCACTCCTGCCGAACCGGAACTCGGTCGGGACAGGTTGCGATCCGCTTCTCGTGGCGCGCATCGGCGACATCGTTCCTGATCAAGATGAATAAGTGCGGAGGATTGAGCTGCATCCCCGTCGCGTGGGACGTGACCGAGGTCATCTTGTCGCAAATGTTCGGTTACCGAAATATGCGATACCGTCAGTTACACCCAAGTGGGCTGCGGCCGATGCAGCCTTCGCGTCATAGGAGGTTTCATGTCCCGTTCACGTATGGCCGTAGCTGCAGTGCTGGTTCCGACCGCTGCCGGTGCTGTCGCCCTGCTCGGGGCGGGTGCGGCTTCTGCCGCGACCCCGTATTCCGGCAACGGGTATGTCGGCGTCAATTTCGATCAGAACGAGACCCGATTCATCGCCGACACCAATGCCGGCAACCTCCTCGGCCCCATTCCGGATCGGGGGTGGCGCGTGAACCTCGGCCCTGGTTCCATCTACCAGCCCACCGGAAACGTCGTCTATGCCACCGTCGACCAGATCGTCGACGAGGCAGCTTCACACGGAGGTCGTGTCTCCATCACGCTCAGCGACCCCGCGCTCTGGAATGGCACGTACGTCACCGGTTTTCAGCGCTGGTGACCTAGCTCGATCCATAGGGGAGACCGTCGAAATGAAGCTGAAAATGGGCCAACTGGTTGCATCCGCGACACTGGCCTCCGTGCTGCTCCTTTCGGGCTGCAATGAGACGGTCTCCGGTGCTCCGGTCGCCACAACCGTTGCCCCCACGTCAACCGAGTACAAGACCACCCTGGTTCCGCTTCCTGGAGTGGATTACCAGCGCTTTGAATGGCCCGGAACCGACACCCAGGTTCTCATGCCACTCGTGGACGGTTGGCAATTCCACTCCAATTTCGATGAGGACGTCGGTGACGGAGAGGGAGTCATTCTCTACAACTCGACTGGTCTCCCTGAGGGCCGGATCACTTCCGGAACAATCGCTTTCAACTCCTGGGAGAAGAAGTACGCCAAGGACGAGGAGCAGGCCACCGTCCAGGCTTATCAGGACCTGGCTCGGCTGGACGACTTCAAGCTGATCGAGAAGAAGAAGACGAACGCCAGCGGATGGGACGCGACAGTGGGAACTGCGACCTTGACTTTCAAGGATCCTGGCGCGGACCGTAAGCCTTTCTTCATCACCTTCGCCATCTACTCTCGGATGGAAGGTGGTCAGGCGAAGTCCTTCACGATCATGGCCCAGGACGAGTACGGCGATATTCAACAGGTCCAGGACTACAAGTTGAAGTTTGTCACCACCCCGCTGTTTCAGTGACGGGACCGGGAGCTCGGAGATTCGTACATGTTCCTCGTCTAGGTAGCCGGCGCTTCGGTGATAGCGTCGGCGGTGACGAGCATGTCGATTTCGACGCTGCTGGTTCCGCCGGCATCGGTGACATACACGGTCACTCCGGCCAGCCATTGGCCGTCGTGTCTGTTTGCTGCACCAGAACCACCGGCTTGAGATGTATTGGGACTATACGTCCATTTCAATGGCGCAACGCGGTGTGGACAAGGGTGCACCAGCGGTTGGCGCCACCCCCTGACTTGGCGTCATCACGGGAATGGAGCCTGTCATTGTGGTGAGCTCGACTGGCCCCTTCCATCCGCGCCATCCTCCGCAGGACGCTACGACTTGGCTTTCGATTCGTCCGTCGTTCAACTCAGCGGTGATGCATACCGCCCGAGCCGGGTGATCACATACAGGGCATCTACCGAAGTAGTTCAAGACGTCACGCGACTCGGATGCCACAACCTTTACACGCTCGACCATGCTCCGACCATATCTTCCTAGAGCTTGCACAGGCACAACTTGTTGATGGTCTGATCTGGGCCTTTTCGTAGCACCAGTGTGACACGGTGCCTGGTGGACAGGATGTTCTCGATCGGATTCGGTCGGCCCGCTTAGTGCAGAGAATGCATTCTCGCCCAGAATTTCAAAACCCCGTCGAGGTATACGGACATGTGGAGCGCGGATGTTTTCACGCGCGCGTGCTCACGTGATCGGCGCATGATGCCCCCCGAGAGAGAGAAGGTGCGCCAGCTCGACCACCCCTGTGAGATAGGGCCAGACTGCCGTGAGAGCAAAGGTGTTCGAGCCCTGCACCGACATGATGAGGCTCGTTATGAAAACCGGTCAGCAATGACACCTCCGAGGATCGCGAACGCGAAGAGACCGAGACTCAGACCAGTCGCAACGGCTGAGAGCGCGAGCGGGCTGTCGTCGATCTGGACAGAAGTAACCGGTAGTCACGATTGTGAAGCGGCCGCAGCGTTCGCCATCGCATGAGTCGTTCCACCCTCATGCCGATACCTCGCACTCGTCGCCCGACAGCCTCAGGTTCGGCCATCCGTCCGTATCCCGCAGGATCTGTCGATCGTGAGTGGAAACCACCACGGCTGCCTCAGTAGCGCTGAGCGCCTCGGTCAACTCATCGACGAGAGCAATGGACAGGTGATTGGTCGGCTCGTCCAAGAGCAGCACGTGCGGGCGGCATGCGAGCGCAAGGGCGAGATCGAGTCGGCGTTGCTGGCCCATCGACAGCTCGCCGATCCGCTTGCTCATCTCATATGCGCGCAGGAGCCCCAACTCTGACAGCGAGACTGCAGAACTGGTCTGAATCGTCCCAACCGCCACGAGTTCGTCGACCCGTGAAGAGTAAAACTCGCCCACCCGCTGCTCTGGAGGCAGCGACGATTCCTGTTGGAGCAGTACAACCCGCGCACAGTGCGCTGTATGGGAGCGTCCTGTCGTCGGATCCACTTTGCCTGCCAGCACCGATAGGAGTGTGGATTTTCCGGAACCGTTCGGTCCCGTCACCACATGCTTGGACCGCCCGTCGACGCGCAGCGATGTCGGCACGACTAGGCGACCAGTTACGGTCACCCCGCTTGCAACCAGCAGGGAAACTCCAGACCGAGTCGGCAAGTCGGGAAACCTCAGCCTTTGAGGAGGCTGGGGAACGGGAAGGCGCTGCGATTCCAGGGCCTCGCGGCGACGGTGCACGCTTTGCACGAGGCCGGCGGCCCGAGTTGCGCGCTGATGTTTCCCTGCCCCTTTGCCTGGACGCCATCCACTGACGAGACGATTCTGCGCAGTAATGAGATCCTCACGCAGTCGTGCCGTCTCCACCTTCTGTCGCTCGTAGTCTTGCTCCCATCGCGCGCGCTCACCTTCGCGGCCCGCCCGGTAGCCCGCGTATCCGTCGCCGTACACCCGGGGGCGGCCATCCGGTGTCGGGTCGAGGTCGAAGACGTTCTGCGCGACGTCGGCCAGAAATGCGCGGTCGTGGCTGACCACAACCACCCCTCCGGCTCGGGCACGGAGCCTCTCGGTGAGGTAGTCGAGTCCTACACAGTCGAGGTGGTTGGTGGGCTCATCGAGCAGCAGGAAGTCATCGCTCACCCCGAGCAGGCATGCCAGACGCACCCGATAGCGCTGTCCGACAGAGAGTTCGGTCAGGCGACGAGAGTGGTCGGTTTCGGCGCTAAGGGCGGCGAGTGCGATGCGCACCCGCCGCTCGGCATTCCAAGCATCCAGTCTCTCCGCTTGTTCGAGCGCGGTTGCGAACCGCTCATCGTCCTTTGTCTCCCCTGAGGCAAGACCGAGAGATGCGGCATCGAGTTCCGCCAGAGCGCACAGCGAATCGGCTATCGCATCTGCTACGACCCGGCCGACGGTGCGTGTGTCGGTTGTGAGCATCTCCTGCTGCGCGAGACCAAGTGTGCCGACACGTGTAACGGTGCCGCTATCCGGTTGAAGTGTTCCGGCGAGGACGTGTAAAAGAGTTGACTTTCCGCGGCCGTTCTCGCCCACAACCGCCCAGCGCGAGGAGGACGTTACCGCGAGGTCGACCCCGCTCAGGACAGGTACGCCGCCGAATGAAACGGCGACGTCGGACACGACAAGTTGCGCATGCGAGCGCGCAGGAGTGATCGCTGAATCAGGCATTTAGATCCCTAAAAAGGGCGCGCTACAGAGACATACCGATGCTCGATCGAGCGCGCGAAAATTGACGGAGACCCACAGGGGTCAGAGGTTCACGAACGACTGCCCGGCTCGGATTGCTCGACGAGCTCGGGGAACCGAATGAAATCCGTCATTCAAAGATCAAATGCATATCGTCACGATAGCAGGAACCGGATGGACCATGCCCGGCAATAACCCACCGTCGGCACGTCGACCAATCGATCAATTCCAGCCATTGCCCACGTGGCATGCCCGCTGCGGGCTTTGGATCAGATCTCGTGAATGTGCCGGCGTCACCATCCACTCACCTGCCGTTATTGTGAACATTCTCGGATCATCCCGCGCAAGCTGTTGCGTGCCCCCATCAGTTCATTGTCGGTTTCCCGAACTTGATTGACAAGCTCCGCGACTTGGTTTGTGAGCCTGGCGTTTTATCCTGGCATCGCACATTCGCTGCTGCCAGTTCGTCGACCCACTGACGCAGAGTTTCGTTCGATTCGAATTCCAGTTGTTTGCCGAGGTTTTCGCGCAGGATCGTCTTCAAACGGTCGAGTGATGGACAGGCTTCGCTCCCCTCCTCAAATTGCTTGAGGCAATAGCCGCGCAGATCGAGCACTTGATAATCAGACGTTCGAGGGCGACCGCGAACGCTCGACTCAGATTGCGGCATCGACTGCGGGCAGTCTTCTGCAACACTGTGGAGATGACTTAGCTCAATGCACGATGGTGGAACCCAGCGAATGAGGACAACTGGGTTTCCGGAATACTCTCAGTCGGGTCCGACGAAGCGCCTTGTTAGAGCTGATAGGCACACTCGCCGACAGCGCCAGCATGCAAAAATGGCCAATAATACAGGGTGGGTTTCTCTCAAAGGAATTGCAACAAAAAGCTGCACGGTCTGGCGCCTTCGAATCTGCTGCGAAAATCTATCTAGACGCGGCGCGGGAGCATCGTTCAGTACGCTGACAACTTTCGACACAGGGTGTTGCGAGTATCAAACGGGTCATAACTCGAATTGCCAGTCAATGGCAGGGACGTTTAAGGGGTGCGATGTCGAGATTCGTGCAGTTTATCGACAGTGAAGTCGTTCAGCGTTGGGCGTCTACGATCGCCACCATCTTGTTTCCTGTGCTTGTTTTACCTTCTGCAGTCGACGCCGCAGTCGAGGACGCCTCCGCATGGAACTGGGCACTCCTCCTGATCGTGATCGGTGGATCTGTCGCCTTCCTTGCGACCGCCATTACGAAGTGGCGCAAGCACTATTCCCGACGGAAAGATGCCTGACCTCCGGCAGTCGCCGGTTCCTACTTGATTCCAGCTGTATCAAGGACCGATCGATGAACACCGACTTCGTCTAACTGTCCGATTGATCGAGACACCACTTCGGCCCTAATCACATGATCAGAGTTGAGCGGGTCAAAACAGGATCTAGTCAATACCGATCGTGTGTTCTCGCCGTACGAGATTCCACCCTGTCGTCAAAACGAGCGCCCCGACGGCAGTTCCAAAAAGGGGTCCGCCAATGAGCAGTCCAGTTATGAATCGATAAACCGAGACCTTCTCGATCTGGGTCGATTCGAGGTGGTGCGGCTGGTAGCTGAATGTGTAGATCGTGACGGGTTGGGAGGCGTACCACCACAACACGGCAGCACTTACAAGTCCGCACACTAAGCCGAAACCGGCGAAGGCCAGCACAGTAACGGTCGCCGAGCGGCGTTGCCCCTTCAAAACTTCTCTTCCATCGCCACACACGCACGCTACCCAATGAGAAACCGCACACGAACGGCGGAAGGGTTTGAGCAGAACACCGCCACCTAGTGGGCCCCACCTCACGGGATCAGCCAGGTGGCCGATGCGGTTTCACCGAGTACCCATTCTGTCAGCGGATGGAAATGTCGACGCCAACGAGTACCCTAAGCACATCTAGTGGTTACATTGATGTAATTCGTCTACATATTGTGGTCGATGCCTTCAGGTTTCCGAGATGCGCGTCTACAGCAAAGCCCCGACCGCCGGGGTAAGCCGACAGACGGGGGCTTGTGCAAGATTGGAGCCTTGTTCACTCACCGTAACGCAGTCTGCTGTGACCGTCCGTTTGGGGCGTTCCCGGAAAGAATGCGTGTCAGCTCGACTTGACTGGAGTTGCACGCTCCCAAGGAGGGAGCTTTGAAATGAGCAAAACACCTAGCAATCACGGCAAGACATGGGCAAACAATGACGACCGGCAACTGCGTAAACTCGCCGATCAAAACACTCCGACCCGAGTGATGGGTCTCAAGCTCGGACGCACGGAAGACGCTGTTCGTTCACATGCCTCCGAACTCGGCGTCAGCTTGAAGCCGACGAACCAATCTCCGTACATCAGGCAGAGTAAGTGATGTTCGAGAACGAACGCGACTATCCCTGCGCTGTCACCAACAGCAGCGCAGGTGACCCAACGGCTATCGGGCTGGCATTCCACTCGGTACGCCAACGCAAACAACCTGGCCAAAAGATCCTGCTGTGGACTTCCCAGAAGAGCAACATCAGCAACAATCGCCAGGTGAAAGCCATCTCACGCGAGCGAGATGTCGTCGTCGGAACATCTCGGGGTCGGAACTCTTCAGACTGGTCCGAGGGGCCGGCGCTAGGGATGTGGCACGACACCGAAGATATGGCCAAGGTTCCGCTCGGCCAACCGACTGCAATGTGCATGGTGCCGTGGATATCCGACCGCCTCGCCGCCTGGTACGGGCTGTCGATGCGGAAATCCTCGGCGATGGACGCGACTGGCAAACAGACACCCTCGCAGGGAATCTCGACCCTGTTGTCATTCATGCACTCAAGAGCATGACGCTCATCATCAACCACAGCAACACGATCAATGCAGGCTACGAGAAGCGTGACGTCATCAGCATCCTGCTCGCGCTGCACGACGCTGGATATGACCTTCCTGCAGAAGCGATTCAAGCCTGGGCACTCGGACACGTTTGGCGCACACAGAACGCCAACCATCTGACCGACTACTGCACCCAGATCAAACGAGGCGGCCGGCCACGGTTCAGGGGCGCCTCCGCCCTGCGCCCCGACAATGTCGCAGTCTGGCGCAATGAGCTTGTCGGAGAACAAATAACGTAACCCCCAGCGGTTGTAGATCCGGTCCTGTGAGGAACGTCGTAGGACCGGATCTCCACCTCGGCCAGAGGCTCGTGGTGGATGGCTTCGCACTGGCACACAACGCAGCGGGCAAGATCCCGGTCCGGATCGATCCGGCTCACCGCGATCCCGCCCTACGCGCGTGAGCAGACGCTCAGAGCGAGGTCCCGAACAACATGCCGAGCAGATACGTCGCGCCGGCAGCGCCGTAGCCGATCGCGAGTTGGCGTAGGGCCCGCTTGAACGGCGGCCCGCCCGACAGCAACCCGACCACAACGCCCGTCGTCAGCAACGCGATCCCCACGAGTACAGATGCGACGATCAGAGCCGTCATGCCTTCCAGGCCGAACAGATACGGCAACACCGGAATGATTGCGCCCGAGGCGAAGAAGCAGAAACTTGCCGCCGCTGCGCCCAATCCGGTTCCGACGGCTTCATGGTCGTCGACAACGTCCGCGGCGCCGAAGGTGCTGTTCGCTAGGACCTCGGCGGCGCGCTGGTCCGCTTGCTCGGCGGACATGCCGCGGGCCCGGTAGACCAGAGCCAACTCGTTGGCGTCGACGTCGAGCAGACCGACAGCTTCGCTGGCGGCGGGACCAGGATTGGACGCTTCCAACAACTCTCGCTGAGAGCGGACGGAAACGTACTCGCCGGCACCCATCGACAGGGCGCCGGCCAGAAGCCCGGCCATGCCGGTAATCAGAACGATCTGGTTGGAGACACCGCTACCACTGATGCCGAGTACGAGAGCGAGGTTGCTGACCAGGCCGTCGTTGGCCCCGAAAACGGCGGCACGAAACGTCCCCGAAAGTCTGTTCCGACCCCGAGTGGCCAAGGCCCGCACCACTTCTTCGTGGATCTTCTCGTCCGCGCCCATCGATGCGGTCGCGTCGGCGTCGTTCGGATACGGGGATCGCGTCTCCGCGCGCTGGGCAAGAGCGAGCACGAACACGGAGCCGAAGCGCCTGGCCAGAAAGCCCAGTATCCGGGTGCGGATATCGCCGCGCAGTGGTTTGCCGACGTGATCGCCGAGTAGCGCTCGCCAGTGCGCCTCGTGTCGGCCCTCCGCGTCGGCCAGTGCGAGAAGGATTTCGCGCTCCTCGCCGCTGCGCCTACCCGCGAGGTCGCGGTAGACGGCGGCCTCGGCTTGTTCGTCGGCGAGGTATCGTCTCCAGCGCTTGACATCTCGCGGGTCTGGATCGGGTCGTGCGGCCGGAACTGTGGACATCGTGTTCCCCTTCCGGTGAGGCGGTCACGCTTCGAGTACGCGGTCCATCCACGTCGTCAGATCGTTGATGACGTCGTCGCGGTTGGTCTCGTTGAAGATCTCGTGCCTGGCGCCCGGATAGGTGTAGTAGGTGACGTCTTCGATCCCCGCCGAGTTGTACCGTTCGACTGCGACGTCGGTACGGCTCAGCGCGGCGTTGAGAGGATCCGAGGTGCCGACGAAGACCAGGATCGGAAGGTCTTGTCGCACACCCTCGACGTCGACGAACCTCGGCCCCGCCGCGATAAGTCCGCCCATACCGGCGTCGTCCAGGCTGAAACCACACAGCGGATCGTTGATGTACAAATCCACCTGAGCTTCGTCACGGCTGAGCCAGTCGTGCGGAGTTCGGGCCGGTTCGAATTCCGCGTTGAACTGGGCGAGGACGTCCGGGCCGTCGTTGACGAGGCTCTCGATCAGTTGATCGACGGCGGTAGTCCCCGACAGTGCGACGGCGTCGATCAGGTGCGAATGATCGAGGATGTACTGCTGCGAAGCGAACGAACCAAGACTGTGGCTGAGCAGCACGACCGGCAGGCCGGGGTGTTTGTCGCGGATGATCCCCGTGAGGGTCACCATGTCTGCCACCAAGCGGTTCCAGCCGTCGTCGCCGATGTTGCCGGGGCCGGCGTGCATGCTCTCACCGTGGCCGCGGTGGTCCGCCGCGTAGACGAGGAAGCCGCGAGCATTCAGAGCTTCGGCAACGTGTGCGTAGCGTTTTGCATGCTCACCCATACCGTGCGCGAGTTGAACAACCCCTCGAGGTTCCTGCTCGGGGGGCCATTCGTGGACATGAATGACCACTCCGTCGTCGCTGGTGAAGGTGAACATGCGCTACTCCCGGTGGTCGCGATCCGGACAGGTCATTTCTCATGCTAGATCCGCAGCGGCAATCCATCCGGGAAGTAGGTCCTGATCACCGGCGAGCCTGATTCGTTTCTGCACATCCGGCTTCAAACTCGGATATACCGGACACGGATGTTCCGGAGACAGTTGTCGACCAGCTTGAGGAGTACAGAGCGATGAATCCCAACCGCGTGCGCAACATCGGCTTGTTGGCGGCTCCACTTGCTGCTCTCGCCCTTCTCAGCGGTTGCGGCTCGGATGAAACGGGAACAGCCGAGAGTTCACCTGCTCCTGCCACCACGACGGCTACCTCTGCGCCGACGACCCCGACCGGTACCGCTTCACCCTCGACGACCCATACCGATCACGCCCAAACCACAACCTCGACGGCACCCAATCCCGAAGGCTGCGCCATGGGGGAACTGAACGTCACCCTTGGCCAGCCGAACGGCGCCGCCGGTTCCGTGGAGCTTCCGGTTGTCTTCACCAACACGGGCGGCCGCACGTGCACGCTCGACGGTTTCCCTGGCGTCTCGTATGTCACGGGAGCGTCCGGAAGCGAAGTGGGTGCCGCCGCCGGCCGTTCCGGATCCGGTTCACTCGTCTCCCTTGCCCCTGGCTCCGCCGCAACGTCTTTGGTGCGAGCTACGAACGTCGAGAACTACCCGGCAGATCAGTGCGGCGTGACCGACGTTGCGGGACTGAAGGTTTACCCGCCCAACAGCTACGACTCGGTCTTCCTCGCCTACCCCACCAAGGGTTGCTCGATGACCGGCGCGAACATCAACCAACTGACGGTCGCACCGGTCGCCCGCTGACTCACGGCTTGAGGCGTCGTAGACCCCAGAGCGCCGGCAAGAGGAACAAGCCCGAAAGGATCAGCACGAGTGCAGCTTCCGTGAACTGGAAACGCCAGAACTGATCATCCGAGTGGTAGCGAACTTCGTAGTGGTCGACGCCGTGTTCCCGCAAACAGATCTCCATCTCCCTGTTCTGCTGCGCTGACAGCACATCCATGCGGAGGCTGTACTCGGCGCCGGTCTCCTCCGGGCGCTGGTAGTACGGGTTCTCATCGCCTGATCCACCCCACATGCACTCGTCGTATCCGATGTCGACCCAGTTACCTCGGAGATCGACATATCCCTGCGCGAGTTCCCAATTGACCGCGGGGATACTGGTATCGCTCGAATAGTAGGAACTGAATCCGGCGACGGGTGATGTTCGGACACTCGGCTCGGCGTAATCGAGTCGTGCAACCAACTGAAATCCTGCCAGGATCGCAACAACACCGACCATCGTGATCGCCATTGCGCCGATCGAACTACGCAACAGCAAAGCCAGTGCTGCTCCGAGCATGAGTGCCATGAATGTGTATGCGCCCAAGACCAGTCCGCTGGATTGAAAGAGCGGATACGACAGGTTCGATATCTCGACGAAAGTCGAGCGCCCGGAAACAAATGCATACCGGGAGTTGTCCGGGAGCGATCGAGCCCATTGCAATGCAAATCCAAGCAATGCCGAAGCCACAGAAATCGGCAGGAAGACAATCAACACCCGGGTCCAGAACCAACGAGTCCGACTGACCGATTGAGTAAGCCCCAATACGTGTGTTCCCTGTTCGACATCCCGCGAAAACACGGTGACACCGATCAACACGCCGAGGAACACCGGCAGAGCCGTCGCAACCACTGTCAACAGGGTGAGAGCAGTCTCTGCCGTGCAGATCGCGGTGATGTCGTCGAAGCAACTGAGTGGCGATCCGAAGCGTTGGGTTTGTCCGCTGCTCTTGATGATCGCACCACTCGACAAGACAATGACTGCTAGTGCCGCGATGAATCCCAACGACACAACGAGCGATGTGCGGTGATGCCGCCACGTAACCCAGATCATGCCGCCACCATCGTTTCTGCGCTCAGGTGCCCGAGCACCACGTCGTCGAGAGTTGCGTCGTCGATCACCCAGCCGGCCCGAGGGCTCGGACGGACTCCCTCCACCACATGAGAATTCGACCGCATCCCCTTGTCGGTATGAATGACCGCGCCGGCGCCGACGACATCGGCAGGGTCGCCGTCCCCGATCAATACGTAATGGGCAGCGATCAATTCATCCAACGGACCGGACAATCTCGCGTTTCCGCCGCCCAGAAGAAGGAGTCGATCCGAGACGTCTGCCAGTTCGGAAACGATGTGTGACGACAACAGAACCGTGGTGCCGTACTCGGCAACGTCTTCGAGCAGGGTGGTCGCCACGGATCGCCGCGCCACGGGATCAAGATCCGCCAAGGGCTCGTCGAGAAGCAGCAGTTGCGGCCTGCGTCCGAGTGCCAAAGCCAGTGCAACCCTGGTTCGCTGACCTGGTGACAGCGTCTTCGCCTTTGCATCGAGAGAAATCCCAGCGCGCTCCACCAGATCCAGAGCGTACTTCGCATCCCACTCGTCGTTGGTGTACGCGCCGAATCGAAGAAGTTCTGCAACAGTGAATTTGGGGTACAGCGGCTTGTGCTGAGCGAGATAGGACAGGCCTGGGCAGATGCCGTCCTGATCCGGCGTGCTACCCAGGACCGAGATCGAACCGTGGTCAGGCATCGTCAATCCGACCGCCAAGGACATCAGTGTCGACTTGCCCGCTCCGTTCACCCCCACCAGGGCAGTGATACTTCCGGTGGCCACCTCGAAAGTGCAGGCGTCGAGCACCTTCTTCTTGCCGAAGCGCTTGTCCACGTCCTGCATCGTCAGTGCCGATTCTTGCGCAGTCATGATGTCTCCCCCTGCTTTCCGGACGGATCCGATTCGATGAACGTCTTCTCGAGCTCCAAGCTCACCAACGCTTCGATGTCCGTGCGCTCGAGTCCGGCGGCGACGGCATCTGCCACCCAGCGAGCCAACTCGCGCCGTAGCGCAGAGCTTTCCGCCATACCGGGCTTGGCCAGGGACTTGACGACGAACGTGCCCAATCCAGGCCGCGGAGCAACAAGTCCGTCGCGCTCGAGTTCCTTGTAGGCCTTCAGGACTGTGTTCGGGTTGATCGCGAGCGCTCCCACGACGTCCTTGGCTGTGGGCAGCCGATCCCCGACTTGGAGATCACCGAGCCTGAGCGCCTGCTTCACCTGAAGGACCAATTGCACGTATGTGGGAATGCCGGATCGGCGGTCGATACGGAAGTCGATCATCCGAACCCTTTCACTAGTTCATTAGTGGAATAGATATTTACCCTGCCTTGACCTCTCGGGTCAAGCCCGACGACCCCTGTAAAGTGCAGATGCCCCGGTTCACCGGGGTGCCACGCTGCTCGTGTGAAGTTCGGTGAAACCCCGGCACTGTCGACGCAACTGTGAATTCGCCCGTCACTACTCGAGGCGAACGAGTCAGGTCACCGGCCTCGTGGCGACACGATGGTTCTCGGACGAAGGACCGCTCGTGGCGCTTCCCCTCGCGGCCGCGCTGCTGGCGGCCCTCGTCCACTAGCGGAGGGGTGGCTGTGAGTACTCGGCCGACACGTAGATTCAGATCCGTACTTGCAGCGCTGACGGTGAGCACCGCACTGCTTGCCGGTGCCTGCAGTAGCTCGACGTCCGACGCACCCACGACGACAGCCGCCTCGGACGGTTCGTTCCCGGTGACTGTTGTTTCCGGTCCCACGGATTCCGGCACGGACATCACCATCGAGTCACGTCCGCAGTCGATCGTGTCGCTCAGTCCCAGCGCCACGGAAACCTTGTGGGCCGTCGGCGCGGGCGACCAGGTGAAGGCCGTCGACAATCAGTCCGACTACCCGGCCGGTATCCCGGTCACCGATCTCTCGGGCTTTCAACCCAATGTCGAAGCCATCCTCGGTTACGCACCGGATCTGGTGATCGCGTCCGATGACATGAACGATCTTGTGTCCGGACTGCAGAAGGCGAAGGTGCCGACGCTCCTGTTACCGGCAGCGACCAGCATCGACGACGTCTACGCCCAAATCGAGCGCGTCGCGACGGCCACCGGCCACGAGGACAAGGGCACCGAAGTCGTCGACGCCATGCGCTCGGACATCGACGCCGCTGTCGCCAGTGTTCCTGCGCGCCAACAGCCGCTGACGTACTTCCACGAACTCGACTCCTCGCTCTACACCGTCACGAGTTCGAGCTTCGTCGGGCAGATCTACTCGCTGTTCGGAATGAAGAGCATCGCCGACGCCGCGGGGCAGGGCGACTATCCGCAGCTGTCCGCCGAATTCGTGGTGCAGGCCAATCCCGATCTCATCTTTCTCGCAGACTCCCAATGCTGCGGAGTGACAGCAGAATCCGTCGCCGCCCGACCCGGGTGGAGCGGCATGAAAGCGGTTACCGGCAACCAGATCCATGTGCTCGACGAAGACCTCTCCAGCCGGTGGGGACCTCGTGTCGCCGATCAGGTGAAGGCCGTCGCGGCCATCGTTGCCCAAGTTCCCGCGGCCTGAGCATTCGATGATCAAAGCCGGTATCTCCCATCATCGGACGGCCGTTCTGCTCGGCGCCGCGCTGATTCTGTGCGCTGCCTTGCTGATCGGTGTTCTGGTGGGGCCGGCCGGTTTGACGCCTGATCGGACAATTCTCGAACTTCTGGACGGAATACCCGGCATCAACATCGATTCCGGTCTCACCGCGACACAGCAGGCGATTCTCTGGCAGATCCGGCTTCCGCGAGTAATCCTGGGCGCCTTGGTCGGAGCCATGTTGGCCGTGGCCGGCGCCGCATACCAAGGTGTGTTCCGAAATCCCTTGGCGGATCCGTATCTCCTCGGCGTTTCGAGCGGAGCCGGACTGGGTGCGACCCTCGCCATCGTTTCGGGTGGCGCCCTGGGCATGTTCGGAATTCCCATGGCCGCCTTCGTCGGTGGTGTGCTGGCCGTGTTCGCAACATATTCGCTCGGCCGAAGCATTGGCGGGCCGCAGAACGCGGTAGTCATCATCCTCGCCGGTGTCGCTGTCGCGGCGTTCACGAATGCAGCGCAGACTTTTGTTCAGCAGCGGTTCGACGATTCACTCCGTGAGGTCTATTCCTGGCTGCTCGGCGGATTGTCCACCGACGGTTGGTCGGAAGTTCTGGTCGTCCTGCCGTACGTCGTGCTCGCATCTGTCGTCATCCTCGTACACCGGCGCGTACTCGACGTGATGGCGGTAGGTGACGTCGAAGCCTCCAGCCTCGGCGTCGATCCGGCCAGATCGCGCCTGGTACTGGTGCTCGCTGCAACACTGGGAACAGCTGCAGTAGTGAGCGCCAGTGGGCTCATCGGCTTTGTCGGAATCGTTGTTCCCCATGCGGTTCGACTGGTCGTCGGCCCGTCGCATCGGCTGCTTCTCCCCCTGTCACTCATGCTGGGTGCGGCGTTTCTCGTCCTCACCGACGTCGCCGCCCGCACGGTCATGGCGCCGGCCGAACTCCCGATCGGCGTTGTGACCGCGATGATCGGCGCCCCGTTCTTCCTTCTGGTTCTGCGCCGCAGTCGAGTTTCCGCATGACCGACACCGCAGTGCGATGCCGCGACCTCCGAATCAACCTCGGCGGCAAAGACGTCGTCGACGGCATCGATCTCGATGTGACACCCGGCGATTGGGTTGCCGTGGTCGGGCCGAACGGCGCCGGCAAGACGACCTTGATGCATGCCCTCGCTGGATTGATTCCGTCCACCGGTGAACTCACCGTCGGGGGACTCAACCCACGCAGTTCGAGCCGCAAGGCCATGTCCGCCGTCGTCGCGCTGATGCCTCAGCGTCCGGTGGTACCCGAGGGCGCCACGGTTGCCGAACTGGTTGCGCTCGGCCGTACACCGTATCTCCGACGCTTCGGAACCGAAACCGCCACAGATCGTTCGGTGATCTCCTCGGTGATCGAAAGGCTCGACCTCACCGAGTTCGCCGATCGACGAGCCACCGAACTTTCCGGCGGCGAATTGCAACGCGTGGTCCTGGCTCGGGCACTGGCTCAAGAACCGCAGGTACTGCTCCTGGACGAACCCACCAGCGCCCTCGACATCGGCCACCAGCAGCAGGTTCTCGACTTGGTGGAGGAGCTGCGAGAAGCCGACGACATCACTGTCATCGCCGCGATGCACGACCTCACCCTCGCAGGTCAATACGGGCGACGAATCGTGTTGCTGGACAAAGGCCGCGTCGTCGCCGACGGCGCGCCCTCAGCGGTATTGCAAGCCGACCTTCTCGGCCGTGTGTACGGAGCTCGGGTCGAAATCCTGGACCGGCCCAGCGGTCCCATAGTTGTTCCGATTCGGCAGGAAGGCACGCGCTGATGGAACTGGTGTTGCTCGGCACCGGTGCTGCTGACGGTTGGCCGAACCCGTTCTGTACCTGCCCTTCCTGTCTGGCGGCCTTGTCGAGTGGAACCATTCGCGGGCACACTGCCGCTCTGGTGGACAACCGAATCCTGTTGGACTGTGGTCCGGAAGTACCTAGAGCGGCGTCACGCTACGGACGCACATTGGCAGGCGTGGAACACATTCTGCTGACGCACTCTCATCCCGACCATCTGGGCCCGATGGCATTGCTGTTCCGGTCCTGGGCCTCTCGCACCGAACCACTACAGGTTCTCGGGCCACCGGACGCGCTCGATCTCTGCCGAGACTGGGTAGGCCCCGCCGATCCGGTGACCTTCACGCCGCTCGAGCCCGGTCAGTCGATCATGTTGGGCACCTATCGTGTTCGCACACTCGAAGCCGCGCACGAAGTACCCACCCTTCTCTACGACATCACCGACGCATCCGGGACCCGAGTCTTCTGGGCCACCGACACCGGACCTCTGCCCGAATCCACTGTCGACGCCCTCGCCGACGCCTGTTTCGACGCCGTCTTTCTCGAAGAGACCTTCGGCTACAAAACTGACCACGGCACCGGGCACCACGATCTGCCGACTTTCGCGAGAACCGTGTCACAGCTACGCAATTGCACCGCGATCACCGACAGAACCGATGTGGTTGCCGTACACCTCGGGCACCACAACCCAGCCGAAAACGAACTCGCGGAGGCACTTCGCGTGTCCGGGGCGCGAGCGGTTCCGGATGGAACTGCACTCGAGATCGGGGTAGGACAGAGCCGGCGAACTCTGGTCACCGGTGGCGCCCGTTCGGGCAAGTCCACTTACGCAGAGGCCTTGCTTGCCGGCTACCGGCACGTCACGTACATCGCCACCGGGGATCCGCAGGACGACGATCCCGACTGGATCGAACGAATTGCGTCGCATCGCGCGCGGCGGCCGTCGACGTGGACGACGGTGGAGACCTCCGAGGTGTCCGAGATTCTTCTAGGCGCGACAACACCGATCCTGATCGACTGCCTCGGCACGTGGTTGACCGCACGTCTGGACCGACATCAGGCGTGGGCGACGGGAGATCTCAGCGCCGTCCACGCGGACATCGACCACTTGGTCGATGCCTGGGTCGCCTCTCCGGTACCGATTGTCGCCGTGACCAACGAAGTGGGTAGCGGCGTCGTCCCGGACACGAAGTCCGGGAGGCTGTTCCGTGATCTACTCGGTCTGCTGAACAGCCGCATCGCCGGTGCGTCGGAGTCCGTGGTTCTGATGACCGCCGGACTCCCCCAGCACCTGCGCGGGTGACGTCAGAGCAATCCGGTGAGCTGACGCGCACAATCAAGTAGGAACCCGACCAACTCTCGATCCCCCTCCGTCACTCGCCCGCTCGCTCCCTGAACACACAATCCGCCGGCCACCTGGTCTGCGTGATCGCGAACCGGCACTGCCACCGCGGATCGACCCAGGCGACATTCCTGGTTCTCGAATGCATAACCCTGCAGACGAACCGATCTCAGCTGTTCAGACAAAGCATCGAAATCACCGATGGTGAACTCCGTGACCCGACGAAGTTCCAAACCCGACAGCAACTGCTCGTCGTGCGCCAACAGAACCTTCCCCAGCGCATTCGCGTGAAGGTTCTTCGGCAGTGCGGCTATTCCGATGATCTCGTGGTCCGGATCCTTGTCGACGAACCGCAAGCGCCCACCGGCGAATGACGCAACGTGCAATCCGAACCTCGTGTGTGTCCGCATGTCCTCGACGCGCTCGTGCAGCGTCGGCGCCGGACCACTCGACGACGCCGCATGCGAGAGCTCGGCAGTTCGACGCCCCAACGCGAACCCCGACAGGTCTGGCACTCGCACGAGGAAGCCCTCCGCCACCAACAGATTGAGCATGCGATACGCCGTGGCCGAAGGGACGCCTGCAAAAGTGGCGATCTCCTTCGCGGTTGTTCCCGGTCCCAGATGAGCCACCGCCTCGAGCATCCCCAGCGCCTTCTGAACTGCACGCGGTTGTTGCCCACTGAAGTGGGTCTCTTCGCCGATCCGCTTGTCTGATCGTGGACCAGCGGTTGCACGGTCCGCGGTCACCGCCCATGCTCCGGCGAGTTACCCTCGGCGGTCCCACGATCCGGCACGAGTCGCCTTCGCCCGTCACCGTCTATCAGCAGAGTGCCAGCACCGGGCAACAGGTCCGCCGTCTCGACGCTGTCGAAAGCGCCGAGCATCAGAAGGCTTTCAGGTCTGGCTCGTCGAAGCAACGAACTCCACACTGTCCCCGACACAGCAACAGCAAGAGCAGCGATCGGCAGTGCCCACATCCCGTGAACCGCACCGTCGAGAACGATGTAGACCAGTAGACCGGCACCGGCGACGCTCACCGACACCGTGCATATCCGGGTCAGCGAAGTATGTTCCCCGATTCGGCGCAAGAACTTCCACGAAGCAAAGGCCACCAGCGTGTAAGCGCAGACCAACGCGGTCTCCACCACGCCGTCGAAGGATCCCGAATCGTCGCGAACCGTATCCGAATAGATGAATACTCCAATCGCGCTTGCCGCGACGAACGTCAGTACCGCAACGTACGGGGTGCGGAACCGTCTGTGCACGCGAGCGAGCGGCGCAGGCAGCACCCGTTCGATCCCCATCGAGTACAACAACCGCGAACCCGCCTGCGCACAACCGAGAGTGGATGCGAACCAGGAACACGTCATTCCGATCTTGACTGCCAGAACCACCTCCGCGCTGGCCCCGGATGCCGTTCCCTCGAAGTACGCTCCGACGATCGTTGCGCCGTGGCCGGTCATCGCCGCCCAGGCCGCAAAAACGAAGAGGACCCCGCAGATGATCGGCGAAATGAGGACCGTGCGTGTGACGCTGATGAGTGGTCGCTTCGCTTCCGGGCCGAAGAAGGCCGAACTTTCGAAGCCCGCCATGCTGAGTACCGTCAGCATCGCGAGAAACGGAACTGCACTCAGCGACGGATTCGGCAGGGCAACAGCAGTTGTCGTGTCACTGTGCGTCGCCAGCATGACCACGACGATCAGAATCAGCGAGCACGCCTCGACAACGAGGATCGCTCGAGTGGCGAACCGAACGCCTCGCACTGCAATCCACGCGACGGCCAGGGCAATCGCCACCGTCGTGATCACCGTCGCCGCAGTCCCCCGCACGTCAGGTCCGACAATGGCGATGGTATCGAGCAGACTCGGAACTGCCTGGGAGAAAACCGAAACCGAGATTCCGAGATACCCGAGCACCAGTGCAGCGCCCGCTGTCAGTGTCGCCCGGATACCGGAGCCTTGGAAGACGAAGCTGTACAACGATCCTGCTGCGGCCAGTCTCCGTGTGAACTGAGTGATGCAGAACGCAACGAGAAAAACAGCCGAAGTTGTCGCAGCAATCGCAGCCAACCCGACGTAACCGGGACTGTAAGTGATCATCCACAAGGCGATGAACACCATTCCCGTTGCGGGTGCGATCGTGGAGAGTGACTGCCCCAACAGATCGATCGGGGTCAGACGTCCCCGTCCGAGACCACGGAGCGGGGAGAACACGGGCTCACTGTGTTGATCCGCATTCTGCGCTCGCGTGATCGCTGCACGCAGTGCCGCACTCACGGCCATGTCTCACCGTCCGTCGCGTCCAGGCCCGAACCTACGAGCGAATTGTCAGAATTCGGTCAAGTTAGTCCGCTTATGTTTCCGCGCAGTTTCGACGATGGCGCGCACAGAACTTTCAAGTGGGAATCCGACTCTGTTTCCCACCCCGCGTCATGCCGGATCAACGGCGGCCGACGATACCCTGCCCCGCCGGCAGCGGCTTCACCTGCGAGTTCTCCGATTCTCACACGACAACTGCTCTCTCAGTTGCACCTCGTCCAGGCGTAGCGCGGTCGACGCGGATTCGCAGCATCGCCCGTACAGGATGTGTCCCACACACCACCGGCACTACCTGAGAGGAACGGAGGAAGCATGGGCTTGGTCAGCGCCACCACTTCGGCGATCATCGGATTTGTTCTCCTGCTCGCCGGCATTCCCAAGCTGAACGAGCACGACGGGGTCCTTCGTTCAGTGCGCGGATACAAAGTGTTGCCGGTACGACTCGAAGCGCCGATCGCTCGCATCCTTCCCGTCGCGGAAACCGTCGTAGGCATCCTTCTGGTTCTCGGCGTTGCCCATCGCCTCGCTGCCTTGGCTGCTGCCGTCATGTTCGCGTCGTTCTTCACGGGCCTCACGATCAACCTCCTGCGTGGGCGACGCGATCTGGACTGCGGTTGTTTTGCATTCGGAGTCGGCGAGATTCCGCGAATCGGATGGTTCCACGCCGTTCGTGCCGGAACACTCGCGGTGATCGCTGTGGCAGTGGCGGCCACCGCCGGACAGGCTGAGATCGGCGTCCAGGTCGTGGCGGCGACCTTCGGATTCCTCCTCGTTCTGGCTGGAGTTGCTCTCGCACAGATTCGTTCGGTGGTCCATCTGGGGCGACGCCCTGTCGACGATTACCTGTCGAGCGCCTCCATCCGACTCCGCACCGCCGAAACCACATCCCGGTACGGCTCGTGAACCACACCCACCGCACCGAAAACTCGAAGGCAGGACTTCCACGATGACCACTTTCCTTCTCGTCGCGACCGTGATCCTGGTGATCGCCGTAGCCGTTCTCTTCCTGATGGTTCTTGCTCTGGCTCGTGAAATCGGCCGCGTCCAAGTACGTCTCGGACCTCTTGGCGCCCGGATGATGGATACCGGCCCCAAGGTCGAACAGGTCGGCCCGTCGTTTGCCGGTCTGATCGACCAGGAAGGACGAACCGTCGGAGTCGGTGGTCACCGCGACAAGCCCCAACTCCTGCTGTTCACAGCACCGAGTTGCTCGACGTGCAAGAGCCTTCTTCCCGGCGTAAGGGCAATGGCCCGAGCCGAATCGGATCTCGACGTCATCATCATCTCCGACGGAACACCCGAGGAGCATCGCGAGTTCCTGGCCGGCAGCGGGATCGGTTCCGAGCTCAGTTACATCGACGCTCGCGACGTCGGTATCGCGTACCAGGTGGGCACCACTCCGTACGGCGTGATTCTCGACGAGCACGGCAAGATCCGAGGGAAGGGCCTGTGCAATCACATGGCTCAGGTGGAAAGCCTGCTCAATGCGCTCGAATCCGGCACCCCCTCACTCCAGCACCTTCATGCCCAGGCGAAATCCGGCAGCGCGGCCTGATCTTCCTGCACAGTTCGATCCTCTTCACGAATCAGGAGAAAATCGTTGGACGACAATGAATTCCCGCAGCACAACATGACGGAGAACCGATATCCTGTCGACGAGGCGACAGTTCAGGCCCAGGCCGAATGGATGGCCGGCCAGGGCGGTTCGCTCACCAGTCGAACCGGACGCAAACTTTCCGAACGAGTTTCGCGGCGGTCCATGATCAGTCGGATCGGCAAGTGGACCATGGGTGTGTCAGGAGTGGCACTGATCAGCACACTTCCTGTGACGCGTAGTGCCTTCGCCCAAGAGCCCGAGGTTCCTGCACCGGCACCTGGCCCCGAACCCCTTGTCCCTGTCTACGACGGTAAAGATCCGGCCGAGTGCGAGTACTGGCGCTGGTGCAACATGGACGGAACGTCGTGTGCCGCATGCAACGGCGGCGGTGTCACCACCTGCGCCCCCGGCAGTAAACCCGGCGCAGAGTTCTGGGTCGGATGCTGCACCAACCCTGATACCGGTAAGACCTATCTGATCGCCTACTACGACTGCTGTGGTGCGCCTTCGTGTTCCAACGCATTCTGCGGCGAACCGGACATGCAGGCCGTGATGTACAACCCGGTCTCCGGAAGCTACGACCAGGAAATCATCTGGTGTGTCTCCGACGAGTCTCAGGCATACACCTGCACGATGGCGCCCATCATCGGTGAGGACTGCCAGACTCGACCGGCCGAGCGCCCCAAGGTCGGTGCCGGATCATGAGCAGTCCGCGAACCCGAAAACTGGCGCGCCCCGCCGTTGCCGTCATCCCACTCACCGTCGTACTCGCGCTGGCCGGTTGCAGTTCGTCCGACAACGACGAACCGTCCAGCGCAGGTGATGTCACCTATCCGACAGTTCCGTTCACTGCTCCGGGCGAGGGAATCTCCCTCGGACACGACGACCAGGAAATCGGCGATACCATTCCCGAGCCATTGCACGTCGGTTCGATCACCCCGATCGCAGCTGACCGCCTCCTCGGCGTCGAAGGTGGATTCGGCCAGCTCGAGCTCAGCGTCAACGTCATCGATCCGAAGACCGGTGTGGCCGAGAGCCGGATCACCGTCGGCCCGGGCATCTGGGATCCGGTCATTCACGGATTCGTCGGGGATTCCGCCGAAGATCCTGCGGTGCTCGCTGCGGAGGTGTGGCGCCCCCGAGGTTCCCGTGGCGCAGCCGATTTCACGGTCAGCACCTACTCCGGCAACCTGCTGGAACCAGCCGAGGTCATGCTTCCGGACGTCGCACGCGTACATTCCCGCCCCGGCTCCAATGCGGTGACCTCCGACGGCAAGTTCTTTGTCACTTGGGATGACGGTTTGTACGGCATCAGAGTGGTCGACCTCGAGAAGAAGGAAGCAACCGGCGCACTCCAGATAGTCGGCTGCGGTCCGTTCACGTGGATGGTCGATCACGAGCTGTACAGCGTCTGCGAGGACACCCGGGAACTGCTACACGTCACGATCGGTGACGACGGTGTTCCCAAGGAAACCGCCCGAAGCAAGGTCCTACCCGAAGATTTTGTCTCCACCCGAAAGGTCACGTGGGCATCGGAAGCACAAAAAGCCTTGCTGGTCAGTGAGAACGGCGATGTGTACGTCTTCGACTTCTCCAACGGCCTGCCTCAGGAAGGTGTCAAGCCGATCGGAAACGCCGGGCAGGACTCCGGTCGATTCTCGGAGAACGTCATCAACGCCGACGCAACCCGGCTCGCAATCGCGTACACGGACACGGCTATTCATCCGGACTCTGCTCGGGGAGGCTCACTGGTCAAGATCGACCTGTCCGACGCGACGACCTTCGCCCCCGTGAAGAGCTTGACGCTTGCAGACCTCGGCCTGACAGACATCAAGAGCATGACCTTCTCCGTCGACGGCGCCACGTTCTACGTGCTCGGTACGGGACCAGAAGTCGAAGGCTCCGCTCCGCAGAAGATCGTGGGTTACAACGCGAGCACCGGTGAGCAGGTCAGTTCCGTCGATGTCTCGGGCAACGTCGGGGATGTCAGCGGGTTGATCACACCAGAAGTACTCCGATGAGCCGTCCCGGATCCGGTGTGGTGATGGGCCGACGCCGCTTCCTGAGTTTGGGAGCACTCGGCGCCGGAGCACTCGGGCTCGGCGCCATGGGGACGATTGCCGGATGCAGTTCCACTGCAGCATCTCCGACGCCCACGACCGATCTCGACTACATCCTGCCCGCCGACCCCGAAGTTGCCGCCGCAGAATCGGCGCGAGCCTGGAACGGGACCACCGCTGCGTTTGCCCTTGCCGCCGGATTCTCGACGGTAGATCTTGGCGGACGCCTCGTGGACACGTGGACGTACGGAGGCGCTGCGGTGGCTCCGGAACTTCGATTGAAGTCCGGTGACCGGGTGAACGTCAGCGTCCAGAACGGCCTCGACGCCGAAACAACACTGCACTGGCACGGAATTCGAATCCGCAACGACATGGACGGCGCGGCACCCACCACGCAGGCTCCCATCGGCGCCGGTTCGAGTTTCGAGTACAACTTCATCGCCCCGGATCCGGGAACGTACTGGTACCACTCGCACAGCGGATTACAGGCCGATCGGGGGCTCTTCGGCGCCATGATCGTCGAGGATCCGAACGACACCACCGGGGCCGACGTCGATGCCGTCCTGGTGCTCGACGACTGGCTCGACGGATTGGGAACCAACCCGGATTCCGTCCTGATGGCCCTGAACCCGGCAATTTCGGGCGGGCACGGCGGACACGGCGGTGGGGCAACAACTCCGGCGGAACACTCGGAAGCCGACATGTCCGTCGCGCAGCAGTTGGTGAGCGGCGGACACGGTTCTTCCGAACCACTCGGCGGGATGACTCAACACATCGCGTATCCGCTGCACTTGATCAACGGGCGGCCACCCGATGATCCTGCTGTCGTCACTGCAGCGCCCGGTTCGACCCTGCGACTACGAATCATCAACGCAGCGGCCGAAACTCCGTACCGGTTCGCTGTGGCCGGTCACGAGATGACAATCGTCGCTACCGACGGCTACGACGTGGAGCCAACTCCTGCCGACACCATCATCGTCGGCATGGCCCAACGCTACGACGTATTGGTGACGGTGAAGTCGGGAACATGGCCGGTGGTAGCGAAGGTCGAGGGCCGAGATGGTTATGCGTCGACCGTCCTACGCAGCACCGACGCGTTGGCGCTGGCGAATCCGGATGTGGGCGGAAACCTCTCGGAACTGGCCGGGCGGCTGGTAACCGAAAGCGAACTCCGGCCAACGGAATCCGCACGGCTCGAGACGAAGACGCCTGATCGCGACTACCACATCGAGTTGATCCAGGCCGGCGATCGATACGTGTGGGGAATGGCGGGAGCCGATGCGGGCAAGCTCGTCATGAAACAGGGTGAACGGGTCCGCATCACGATGAAGAACACGTCCACGATGTGGCATCCCATGCATACCCACGGCCACACCTTTGCGGTACCGGATTACGGCGGGCTTCGCCGCGACACCGTGAACGTCCTACCCGGCACCGAGCTTGCCATCGAGTTCGACGCCGACAACCCCGGCGAGTGGATGTTCCACTGCCACAACGCCTACCACTTCGAAGCAGGCATGACGGCAAATCTGCGTTACGTCCGCTGACAAGTCGAAGAATGGAGAAAACCCCTCATGAAGAAACTCGTTCCCGCTTTCCTCGCAGCCTGCGCGGCATTGAGCCTCACCGCCTGCAGTAGTGACGCCGGTGCGTCGTCTGACGAACCTGCCGTCGTGATCGAGGTGAAGAACATGGCGTACACACCAACATCGGTCACCATCGAGAAGGGGCAGACCGTCGAATGGAAGTTCGACGACAGCGGACTCCCCCACGACGTGGTCGGCAACGGTGATCTCGACGGGAAACTGAAGAGCGAGTTGCTCACCGAGGGAACCTTCTCGTACACGTTCGACGACACCGGCACCTTCACCTACCACTGCACGCCCCACCCGATGATGGTGGGCACCGTGATCGTTCAATAGTGAGGAGGTGGATCGCCGGCTTCGTCCTCGCCGTCACAGCAACGTATGTTTCGTCTTGCGGCACAGAAGATCCCGTCCCCGACGTGGTGGTCGAGATCAGCAATGTTCAGTTCAGCCCGATGGACGTCACCGTGGAACACGGCGGCACCGTCGAGTGGCGCTTCGACGACGGTGGACTCCTGCATCACGTGGAATCACCCGGCCTGTTCGACAGCGGTATCACCGGAGACGGAACGTTCCGGCACACGTTCGAGAGCGTCGGCGTCTACGAGTATTCGTGCTCCGTACACCCGTACATGATCGGAGTCATCACAGTGCTGTGAACTCTGGCTCATCACTTTTCGCTGCGACTTCGACTCAATACTTTTCCTGAACCACAAACACTTCGGAGGATCTGATGACTACTGTTCTCTCACACGGCCCACTGCAGACCGATGTCCCTGACATCCGGCCGACCCTTCAAGGCTCCGTCGGCACCGCGACCCGTGTCAGCCTCGTCGCGGCGGGCGCTGCTGCGGGTGCCGGCCTCGCACTCGTGGCCACGCCGTCCGCGACAACAGCTTTGACCACAGCTGTTATCGGCGCCGGACTGGTTACGTCGCTGGCCGCGAACTGGTCGACCTGCGGAATGTCCGTCGCCGGAGTTGTTGCCGCGCCGAAGCAGGTAGATCGGAAGGGATCCTCGACTCCCGTCCGCCGACTCGGCTGGCACGCACTGGGTTCGGTCACGACGGGGGCCGTCACCGGGGCATTGATCGGCGCCCTCGGTGCGACGATGTCCGGCTACGTCCCGATCAGCTGGGCGCTGGGCGTCTGGGCCGTCGTCGCGGTGGCGTACGGGCTGCACGAGCTGGGTGCAGTGAAGATGCCGACTCCGATGCGGCGCCAACAGCTTCCTCGTCATCTGCGCCGCACCATGGCGCCCTGGAAGGTCTCGCTGATCTTCGGCGCGATCATCGGCCCGGGATTTCTGATCTTCATCCGCTCCAGTGCGTACTACCTCCTGGCGCTCGGCGTCATCGCCTCGGGTTCACCGGCTCTCGGCGCGGCGCTGTTCACGGTCGTATCCCTTGGCCGCTGCATGCCCAGCCTCGCGGCAATCGTGCACACCAAGCGTGGTGGCTCGATGCCGGGATTCCTCTCGATCATGTGCGTCGTGGACCGTCGCGTGCAGAGCGTCACCGGCGCGGCATTGATCGCACTGGGAGCATTCGCCGCCGCAGCACTGATCTGACTGTCGAGCTAGCACCCTTCATCTCGAGTGAACACACGCTCCGACTCTCGGGAGCGTGTGTTCACTCGACAGAAACCGTGCGCACTCACCCCTCGTCAGGGAATCGACAGCGCCACCTGGACCGAGTCCTCCGACGGCGACGTCACCTTTGCGTCCCGACTCCACAGCATGTCCAGCGCTGCCTTGGGCTTGGCAAGAACCCACTCCCGCGCGGCGTTCTTGATCAGCGTCGGAGTTGCGCACCCGCAATCGCTGTTCACCCCGTCTGCGTCGATGCCGACGTCTCGGCACAACGCCACAGCGCGTGGCACGTGATACCCCTGAGTGACGATCAACGCCTTGGTCACCCCATACGTATGTATGGCCCGGAAGCAGGTGTCATAGGTGTCGAGGCCGTACGGATCCCCGACGATGCGACGCTCATCTATTCCCTGCTCCACCAGGTAGTTCGTCATCGCCGCGATCTCGTCACCCGAGCCGCCGTTCGCGTCGCCGGAGACCAGGACCGCTTTAGCCTTTCCCGCTTCCACCAGTTCGACTGCTGCGTCCAGTCGCCCTTTCAGGAAAGCCATCGGCTTACCGTCCTTGATCTGCGCGCCCAGCACGATCACCACCGGAGCGTCGGGAGCATCGGCGGCGTCTGACGTATGTCCGGCCGACGCCACGGAAATCCACACGATCGAGCCCGCGTAGACAACTGCTCCGAGCACCGCAATGCCTGCGACCCATCGAGGCCATCGGCGCTTCCGCGGCGGTTTCACCGGATCTGCAGCGGCTTCGTCCATTCTTCGATCAAACCACACGGTTTGCTCATGGCTCTCGCGCTCGGTCGATCCTCCATCCCTCCGCGCCACTGCGCTCGGCCCACAGATCCGAGTACTTTCCGCCGTGCGCGATCAGGTCTTGGTGAGAACCCACCTCTTCAACTGTGCCGCCTTCGAGAAACACGATGTGATCTGCTCCCTGAATAGTCGACAGGCGGTGGGCGATGACCACCACCGTTCGACCACGGGCCAATCGGTGAATTGCCTCGGTGATCGCTACTTCGTTCTCGCCGTCGAGGGCGGAAGTCGCTTCGTCGAGTAGAACTATCGGAGTGTCCTTGAGGAAGGCGCGCGCAATCGACACCCGCTGACGTTCACCGCCGGACAGCAGCGATCCGCCTTCACCTACTCTCGTCTCTTCGCCGCTCGGCAGACGATCGATCACTTCGCCTAGTCTGGAATCGACCACCGCTCGGCGGACCTCCGACTCGGTGGCATCCGGTCTCGCCAACCGAACGTTCTCCACAATGGTTCCGTCGAACAGGTAAACCTGCTGCGAGACAGTCGATATCCGAGACATCAATGCTCTCGTTCCGATGTCGCGAACATCTACTCCCCCGATCGACACCGTTCCTTCGTCAACGTCCCAGAATCTGGAGATCAGCCGAACCAGCGTTGTCTTTCCGGAACCGGAAGGGCCGACCAACGCGGTGACCGAACTTTCCGGGAATTCGAGGCTCACGCTACGAATCACGCGATCCGGGCCGTAGCCGAAGGAGACCGAATCGAACCGAATACCGTACGACGTCGGCTCTTTCGGCACCTCAGGCTCCGCCAGCACCGGTACATCGATCATCTCTCGGACAGATCCGAGCGACACCCGGGCCAGTGAGATACCTTCACCGAATCCTGCGAGCATTTGCATCGGCTCCACGAACCTCACGGCCAACACGAGCACAACGATCACGCTTGCGGTGTCGATGGACCCGGTGGTGACCAGCAGTGCCGCCAGAGCCAGTACAGCAAGGAAGGCAACCTGAACGACGATCATGAAGCGCAGCAGATACTTGTCGACCGAGCCGATTTCCTGGAGGTGTGCGTCCCGGTTGGACACAAGAGCTTCGTCCAGCCGATTCCATCCTTCGTCACTCTTACCGGCTGAGCGCAGAACCTGTTGCGCCTGTGCATATTCGACGACGCGCGATGCCAATTCGGATTCACTCTTTCCAATCGCCTCGTATTCGGGCACAACCGCCCGCTGCACGTTGCGGTAAGCGCGAATCCCCAGTGGAACGAAGACGACCATCGCGAAGGACAATCTCCAGTCGACGAACAGGACAGCGATCGCCACGGTCGCGGGAGTGACGGTCACGGTGACGAGTTGCGCGACGATCATTCCCGGGATGCTCATCAAGATCGCTGTGCCCTCGGTGACCAGACGAGTGAACGCTCCACGGTTTGCCTTACTGAACCACCCGAGCGGAATCTGCACCAGATGCTCGCCCAGTCGGTGCATGATTCCACCGGCAAAACGCTCGATTCCGATGCGGTACGCACGATTCTCAGCTATCCACCGTACGGCGCCGCAGGCCGCCGCCACGAGAGCAGCCGAGACAACCCATGGAATTGCAGCGCCGTAGTCGCCGCGGACAACCGCTTTCAGTATCGGGATCGTCAAGGCGAAAACGACACCCTCGAGTATCCCGGCGAGCGTGAAACCTACTATCTGGCCTCGCATCCCGTTGTCTCGTCCGAGGATCTCGTCCAGGTCCCGAATCATTGAAGTACCTTCCGCGGAGTCATGTCCTCGCCGAGGGGATTCTGGAGCGCCCACATCCGCGCGTAGGTTCCCCCGAACTCCGACAGCTGTTCGTGTGTACCCTTCTCCACAATTCTTCCGTCGTCGAGTACGAGTATCTGGTCCGCGTAGCGGATGGTGTGCAGTCGATGAGCGATCACCATCATGGTGCCGCCGTCTGCACTGATCTCGCCCAGCGCCCGTTGAACGGCCGCTTCGCTGTGCGGATCGGCCTGCGAGGTCGCCTCGTCCAGGATGACGATCGGCGGATTCTGAAGGATCGCGCGAGCGATGGTCAGGCGTTGCTTCTCCCCACCCGACAACTCACCACCCGAACTACCACCGATCTCGGTGTCGTACCCGTCGGGCAGTCGCATGATCACGTCGTGAATCTGCGCCCGCTTCGCTGCTGTCTCCACCTCCAGATCGGTTGCATCCGGCCGACCGAGCCGGATGTTCTCGCGCACGGTATCCCGTAGGAGGACAACATCCTGGAAGACGATCGCCATCGATTTCAAGACTTCACGACTGGACTGATCTCGTACATCGCTTCCACCGAGGCGAACAGACCCGTCCGTCACGTCCCAGAACCGCGGAAGTAGACGTGCCAACGTGGTCTTTCCGGAGCCGGACGGTCCGACGATCGCGGTAACGGTGCCCGGTTGCATCTCGAAGGAAATATTCTCGAGGACGCGCTGCCCGGCGGTGTATTCGAATCCTACGCAATCAAACTCGACCAAGGTGCCCCGAACCGAGACCGGATCCTGGGGTTCGGCCAACGCGGGTTCGCCGAGAATGCCCTCGACGTGAGTGGCTCCCAGTTGGCCTTCGCGGTAGAGGTTGGCCATCGTTCCCAGATGGAGAACCGACGACGGCACACCTATCCCGACGACCAGAAAAGCAACAAGAGCTACCGGGGTGATCCAGCCCCCGGAGAGCAACGCAATCCCCGTCGCCGTGATGACCACGATGAGCACCGCCGGTGAGAGGAGGATCGACATCGCGACCACCGGCCTTCCCATCCCCGACATCCATCGCACGCACACCGCGACCATCGAATCCACAGCACTCGAGTAACGCGCGAACGCGCGACTCCCACTCCCGTACGTCTTGACAACCTCGATGCCGTCACCCAGTTCGACTGTTGCAGAGGTCAATGTCGCCATGGCGCGGTTCCACGAGTCGACGTTCGTTCGATACGCATTGCGCATCGATGGTGCGGCAAGGGCGAGACACACTCCGATGTAGCCGACCAGGACAAGACTGAACTTCCAGTCGATCGCCACCAGATAGACCAGAGCCACTACCGGCGACAGGATGGCAGGCACCACGTCGGCAGGAAGATGAGCGACGAGGAGATGCATCCGTTTGACGTCGTCGGTCATCGCTTGTTTCACTTCACCGGTTCCGCCGTTTGCGAACCACCCCAGAGGAACTCGGGACAGGTGCCGAGCGATACGCGAGCGGATCGAGTACTTGAAGTGTGCGTCGGCGGTGTGACACACCGTCAGGGCCGCGTTGTAGACCACGAAACCGAGAACTGTGCCCGCTGCGCCGATCGCGGCCCACCACCAGATCACGTTCAACGACGTGCCGGTCAAGAGCACTCGTGCGATCTCGACCACCGCAACGTAGGGCAGAAAGCGCAGCGGCACCGACAGCGCAGACAGACCCGCCCCCAGGAGGAGTCGATCTCTCACCGGCGCGATCATCCTGCCCAAAGCGTCGCGGTCGACGAGTCCGCGCGAATCATCCGAGGCTGCAGCCTCGTTCACTTTCATGTCGTCACTCACTCTTCGACGATGATCGTGCCGGTCATGTTCGGATGTGGTGTGCATGTGTACGTGAAGGTTCCGGCTTTGTCGAAGGTCTGGCTGTAGGTTCCACTTCCTTGCAGGTCACTCTTGGTCCCGAGTTCCGCGAACACGACATCGTGTGGCATACCTTGATCCTCGAAAATCCACGTGACGGTCTGTCCCGTGTGCACGGTGACGGAGTTCGGCGTGTACGCAAGGTTCTTCACCGAGATCTCGACCGGCGTCTGCTCGGTGGATCCCGTCGAATCGCTACCGCACGACGTCAGGGTAAACACGGCTGCAACAGCGATCAAAGTGGTCAACCCGGTGCGAACTGACATTCTGCTCTCCTCATCGAACGTAGTGGAGGTCGGCAGTCATCCCGGCCTCGAAGTGGTACGCGTTGTGACAATGGAACATCCACCGTCCTGGATTGTCGGCGTCGAAGTCGATCGCCAATTGTGTACGCGGAAGCGAGATCACGGTGTCTCGGCGAAGCCCGCCGTACGAGGGAACCGAGAAGGTGTGCCCATGGGTGTGCATCGGGTGCCACATGTCGGTGTTGTTGTTCATAACGATTCGTATTCGCTCGCCCTGCTTCATGATCAACCGACCTGCGTCGGCGCCCGCCATTCCCCAGACGTATCGATCGCCGGCTTGAATGAGATCCACCGAATACTCACGATCCGGCACCTGATGCTCCAGCGCGCCGAACGGGCGAAGCACCGATTCCAGAAGGAGTCGGCCGCTGGAAACTGACAGCACTGCAGGAGAAGTCAGGTCGACGCTCGCGACCGAATCCGGTGTCCGAAGCAGGCACGCAGCGCCACCTGTCTTGCCTTCCACCTTCGCGGCTATGGGCCACGAACCAGACTGCACCGTCACCAGCACGTCGTATCGCTGCGCGGGCGCGATCAGAATCTCGTCTCCGACCGCGTAGGAGACGTCCTGCCCGTCAGCACTGACAACGGTCAACTCGTGCCCGGCTACGGAGAATCGGTACGGAGTCTCGGCCCCGGCATTGATCACCCGCAGGCGGAGTCGCGTCCCGGCCGGCGCACTGACGACGAACGGATCTTCTGCCGGCCGTCCGTTGATCAGGTGCAATGGATAGGTGATGTGCGTTGCCATGCCGCCGAGCGCTGTCGAACTCCCGTGGCCGTCCTCGAGAAGTTTTGCAGCAGAATCGATCTCTGCTTCGTCGATTTCCGGCGGCGGCCCTTCGTGTCCGTGGTGTCCTCCCTGAACTTCCGGAGACAGTGCACGTAGAACTGCATCCGGGGTTGTTCCCAGCCCGTCCAGCCAGTCGTCGATCACGATGACGACATCTTCGTCGGCTCCGGTCCGGTCGTTCGGGTCCTCGACCACGAGTGCACCGAAGAGCCCTCGATCAGCCTGCAACCCCGAATGAGAGTGATACCAGTAGGTTCCGTGGTCGGGAGCCACGAAGTCGTAGGTGAACTCGGCACCTGGTTGTATTCGTTCCTGGGTGATCGGCGGGACACCGTCCATGTCGTTGCGGATCGCAATGCCGTGCCAGTGCACTGACGTCTCCGACGAAAGGTCGTTCTGCAACCGCAGGTTCAGCCGGTCTCCCTTGGAGATTCGGATCTCCGGGCCAACTGCTTCTGCTCCGTACGACCACGTGTCGACGTGTCTGCCGCCCAGATTCACCCGAGCCGGTGCGGCTGTCAGATTCCGCTCAACTGTACGTCCGCTACGAAACCGCGATCGCTCGGCAGCACGAACTTCATCGTCGAACGGCGAAATTTCGGAACTGACTTCATTCGCCGCACCACGGCTGCACGCACTCAGCGCCACAGAGCCCAGTGCCGCAGACCCGAACGTCACAGTTCCCCATCTCAGCGCCAGGCGCCGACTCAACGCACTTGAACTCATGCCGTCAGCGCCGTGAATTCCTGATAGCGGTTCGCAGCAACAGATTCGGTACCGGTGCCGGCCAGATTGCCGCCAGCCATGGCGTCCATGTCCTCGATCATCCAGAAGGTGGCAAAGGGGTGAGTAGCGAGCCACATGTCCCCGTTGACCTTGGCCACCCGGTTCTCCTGCGCCGCCGAAAGACTCGAGAACCCGGGGACGCTGGCAACCTTGCCGAATTCGTATACGCCCTCGTCGAAGACGGCAACGATCCGAGCGTCCTGCGCCGGAATCGCCTCATCGGACAGGGGTGCATACGGTAGGCCTCCCGCGGCATTCGCTCGCTGCGATTCGGGACGCCCGAATCCGCTCTCCGCCAACAGCAACGAGGGCGGTGCTTGCTCGGTGGTGGTGGCAAGAATGCCAGAGCTGCTCATCAGCACCGACACGGTGTTCGCTTCGCCACGGGAGCGAGCAGAGACGTCAGCGATCTTGCCCTCCAAAGCGCCTGTCAACTTGTCGGCAACCGACTGACGATCGAAGGCCCGACCGAAGAAGGCAAGATTCTCACGCCACGGAGTGGTCACGGCAGGGACCGGCACTGTGGGAACCGTCGACTCGATGGAGTCGTAGTAGCTCCGATCGCCCATCGACGTGAAGATGACCAGTCCCGGATCCTGGGCGAGGACCTGCTCGATCGGCGGCGCACCGAGCGGCGGCACCGTGACCACCTCGGTACCTGCCGAGGCCAGGATGTCCTGGCCGATCTCCGATCCCCACGACGTGAAGACCACGTCAGGCGTGATGCCGACGGCAAGGAGACCGAGTGCGGCGTATTCGTCCAGGGAAACGATTCGCCCGAGGTCGTCCGGAACCGACGTCTCACCGAATTCGTGGGTCACGGCATGCGTTCCCTCGGCAAGTTCCGTCGTCTGTCCCGCCTCACTCGAGCTACAGGCGGCCGCAGCCAGGGCAACGACACTGACCAGCAGCGAAGCACCCAGCTTCGATAGATAACCGGGTCGCGTTTTCAACTTCATGGTGTCCTTCAGCTTCGAAAAATCGGGGGTTCGCTACAAATCGGAGCACTGCTCGGATTTGGCAAGTAAACCTCACCTAAGTTCATCCGTCAATCGGTTGCGCCCAGTGCATGCCCCGATCCGACGCCGCTAAGCTCGGTCGGACCATGACTGCGCCATCACCTGACAAGAAGCCCACCGCGACATCACAGCGCCGCCGGAGCTACAACACCGGCATCACTGCGGACGCCGTGCTGACCGTGGCACTCGGGCTCAGTCGCGAGCACGGAGTCGAGGGGTGGTCGCTGCGGCAGTTGCTCGGCGAACTCGATACGTCGTTCTCCGTCGTCTATCGACTCGTCGGAGATCGCGATGCGCTCTCGGCGGCGGTGGTCGACAGGGCGATTTCGGCCGTGAGCGTGCCGTCCGCAGAGAGAGATTGGCGCCAATGGCTGACACATCTGCTCGTGCAAATGCGAGAAGCGCTGGTCGAGTGTCCGGGTGCAGCGCAGTGGCTGTTGATGAACGGCGTTGCCACCGAGCGCAGCCGGGAACTCATGGAGGCCGGATTGGCATCGCTGACCGACGCCGGGTTCGGAGCGGAAGCCGCCCAGGCTTACACCGTCGCCTTCACCTCGACAACCACACTGATAGCCATGCACGACGCCCGGCGCATTCCCAGCGGGGAGCCTTCACCCGATCACGGCGCAATGCTGGATCAGCTGAGCAAGGACGGGCCCACCGATCCGCGTTCATCGATGGAGGCACTCATCGGGAAATTCGCCGGCCCACCGGATACTGCGGAAGCGACACGGGCAGAACACTATCGCTACACACTCGACCGTGTCCTCGACGGCCTCGAGGCGCGGCTGGACGCAATCAAAGAGTCGCGGAAATGACCCGAGGGGCCGCTGTCGCACGTGTGCGACAGCGGCCCCTCGAATGATCTGGATTCTGGGTACGACTAACGGAACAGGTTCGCGACGAACGGAATCGTGTCAGCCTGCGATTCGACCAAGGCGCCGCTGTGATCGGTGTTGTAGGTCTTGAACGTGACCGGCTCACCATTGGCGACCAAGGCTGCAACCAGCGAAAGCGCCGACGGCGCAGGGACATCCACGTCGAGCAGTCCCTGCCCGATGAAGATGGGGCGATCGTATCCGCTCGTCGGCACACCCATGTAATCGTTCAACAGACCCTGGAAGTTCGGGATCTGACTGAGCGGGCGGGAGAAGATGTCACCGAGGACCAGATCCTTGGATGCCTCGTCCAGGTCTGCGGCGCAGAGCTTTTCGGCCGAGTCGACCTTTTCCCGTCCCAGTTCGTTGAGATACGAGTTCAGGTCGATCTCGGGGTGCGCTTCCCGCAGGCCCGCGAGGATGTAGAGCGCGTACGAGGTCAATCCGCCACCGAGTGCGATGGGCGGGAAGCCCGGACCTGCAGGCAGGAGGGTCAACTCGATGTTGGCCGGCACTCCGGTGCCCACGCCGCCGCGGTAGTCGAGCGAATCCCCTCCGTACTCGGTGGCATAGCGGGCCGTCGTGATGGCCGCACCGCCGCCCTGCGACTGCCCGACCACCGCCCAACGATTCGAGATGGAGGAGTCGATAACCCGGGCTGCCTTGACCGAGTCGACTACGCTGTGCGCCTCCACCTTTCCGTCGAGGTACGGCATCAGCCCTGGTGTTCCCAGTCCGACGTAGTCGGTGGCGACAACGGCGTAGCCCTCCGAGAGCCAGCGTCCCAGGTACGGGTAGTCACGTTCGGGCAGGCCGGGACCCACCAGCGAAGGGGCACAGGAATCGTCGAGTCCGGTGGTGCCGTGCGCCCACGCGATGACCGGCCAACCGCCTTCCGGAGCGGGACCGGCCGGGACGTAGTACGCGCCACTGCTGAGCGCAGGTCCGCCATTGGAACCGATGGTCCAGTACGTGAACCGCTTGGCGTCGGCGGTACCCGGAATCCACAGATCTTTCGGCAGCGGCTCACTGGACACCACAGTGCCCGTGGCCTGCGACGCACTCGGCGCCTGCGCGGACGCGACGGGCGCGGCCACTGCGGAGCCGATGGTTGCAGCGCAGAGCGCAGCGATGGATATGCGGGCAAACGATTTCGACTGGAATTTCACGTCTGACGACTCCGGTTCTTGCGGTGGGCGACCTCGTTGGACGTTATCGTAGATTTTGTTTAACCGATCGGTCAAGCAAAATTTTGCGGCTCGACGACACGAACATGTCGAGATCCCGGCCCCGACTCCGACCTAGCATCGAACCGGCACGAAACAACCGCAGGAGGATGGATCCATGGCACACGTACAGCGTTTCGACCACATCGGCATCACCGTCGCGAACCTCGAATCGGCAACGGCGTTCTTCGTCGGACTGGGGCTCGAACTGGAGGGCACCGGATCCGTGGAGGGTGAGTTCGTGGAAACCGTCTGCGGTATCCCTGGGGCCAAGTGTGAAATCGCGATGCTGCGCCCTCCTGGCGAAGGGTCACGGCTGGAGCTCTCGTCCTTCGTCACGCCCGACCACGTGCCCGGATCACCTGCTCCGATGGCCAACGAGATCGGGCTGCGCAATGTTTCCTTCGAGGTGGGCGACCTGCAGGCGGCGGTCGACGCGGTGGCTGCGGACGGTTACGGGCTCATCGGCGGGATCGGCGAGTACGAGAACAGTGTGCGCATGGCCTACGTCCGAGGACCGGAAGGGATCATCGTGTCTCTGTTCGAGCAGATCGGCTGAGGCGTCACGACTACCGGACCGTCAAATCGCCTTCCAGGAGCTGACCAGAGCGCCCATCGCAGCCGCGAATTCGGCAAATGCCGCGTCAATTCTGACGCGGTCACCGGTGGTCACGAGATCGAGCGTCAACCCCCGAATCTGCGCCAACACGATCGTCGCGTAACGATCAGCGCGATCGGGCGGACATCCATGTGCGAGCGCAGCTTCCGTCAAACCACCCAACCAGTCCCCCACCACATGATCGAGAAACTCGCGATACCGCTCCGGATGCAGCAACGCCTGTCCGTAGATCTCGAACATCAACCGAAAGTTCGGCAACGATTCCGCTGACGTACGCCGATTCCAGTAACTCGTCATCATCTCGACGATGTCGGTCCCGGAAGAGATGTCGAGAGAAGAGCTGTCTCGCAGGGTGGCGACTACTTCAGTGAGCAGTTGTTCCTTCGAACCGAAATGATGGATGAGTGTCGCATGGCTGATCCCCAGGTCCTTGGCCAACGGCCGCATGGACAGTTCACCGACGCCGTTCGCCGTGACGTACGCGGTTACCTGCTCGAGCAATTCGGCACGGCGATGCTGGTAACGCAGTTTCCGGCCGTCGATCGGCGTGCTGTCCTCCACCTGCAGGAGCCTACGGAGGATGGGAAACACAGCAGCACTGGGTCACACGGTGACGTGGTGGCGATCCGATCGACTGATCGTGACAGCGGCGACGACAACACCGATCACCACGCCGATCAACGTGTCCGCGACGCGAGCCACTGCCGCTTCGGTCCCGATCGGAGCGCTGAAACCGATGAGGAGGAGTGCCATCGGGGTGACGGCCAGCGACGTCAGCGCATAGTTCTTGATCACGAGCAGCTCCGCAGCAGTCTGCAGAATCACGACCACGGCAACGGCTTGCCAGTAACCGAGCGTCAGCGCAATGAGCCCGGCAGCGACGACGGCGCCACCGACATTTCCCACCAACCGCTGAATCCCGCGCTGGACGGTCTGCTTGTAGTTCAGTCCCTGCATCGCGGCGATGGCACCCATCGACGCCCACAGCGGATGCTCCAGCCCGGCTCCCGCTGCGAGCCAACCAGCCAGGGCCGACGCTGCCACGATGCGGAGAGCATTCATTCGGACCGGGCGCGAATAGAGCCGATTCAGTCCCTCGAGGAAATAGCCTTCGGGCGCGGCCAGGGTTCGTGCCGGCGCAAGGTCGTGTTCGATCATGCTGGAGCGCTTGAGCTTCCGCAGCTCCTTCTCGTGCCGAGCGATGCTGCGAATCAGGGTGGCGTCGCCGTGCAACTGCCACTGCTGTACTGCCGCTTCTGCCTCGTCGAGCACCGCGACCAATTCGCGGCCGTGATCGACGGTCGACTTGATCCGGCCACTCGACGCTATGACCAAGCGGGCGTTGGCAATCGATCCGAGCGCCGGTTCCACTCCGCCGGTGCCGGACTGTTCGAGACGCCCCACCGCAGAGACTGCACGAGCCACGGCCAGGCGCGCAGGGCCCATCGGCAAGACGAGCGCTGGGAGCATCGCGGCCACCCAACCGACCAGAACTCCGAGCGCACCGGCAGTCACCAGTCTCGCCAGATCATCGACACTGGAGGCATATCCGGCTGCACCGGTCGCCGCGAAGACGAGGATGACCGGCCCTGGTCCGGTGATCCGGAAGCCCGACATGAAGCAGTACGACGCACCGGCCAGCAGCGAGAGGATGCCGATCTGCAACCAGGTCGGAACGCCCACAACACCCATGGCGCCGCCGAAAGCGATGGAAACCACCAATGCGGCACCGACCATCGCCAGCTTGCCGGCCAACCGGGGATACGGCTCGTACCTACCGAAGGCGGCACACAGCGCACCCAAGGCCGCGAAGCCGGCCAACTCCCGATGCCCGAGCAGTCCGCCGACCACGAGCACTACGGCGGTGGCGAGTCCGACCCTGATCGCGGGCGCGATGGTCGCGTCCGCGGACCCGATGCGAAAAGCCGCTCGCCACGTCGCCCCGGAGACGGTGTGTGCAATGGCCTCACTCGAATGAGTGAGACGGCTGGGCATCCTGGCTGCGGTTTCGGTTCGGGTCACCGAACCAGCATACATTTATTTCACTAGTAAATTACTTGTGAAGTAATGTGAATTCTGTCGCTAAGATGGGTCCATGGGCGTGGCAAACAGATCCGAAGACGACTTCATCGACAGAGTCCGTCGCGAATGGAAGCGCGCCTACCCCGACTTCGACACCGCCCCCGTCGAGGTGATGGGCCGGATCGCCCGCATCAACGCGCAGTCTCTTCACCAACTCGACCGCGCACTGGCGTCCAGCGGGGTCTCTCGCGCCGAATTCGACGTGATGAGCGCGCTCGCTCGCAGCGACCGTCCCCTGCGGGCGAGCGAAGTCACCGCCGTCACGATGGTCAGCGGCGCCGCCACCACAAAACATGCGGATCGCCTGGCCAAACTGGGCTACGTCGAGCGTCAGCGTTTCGAACACGACGGGCGAGTGGTTCTGCTTCAACTCACCGATGCCGGCCGAGCCTTGGTCGAGGCAGAGTTTCCCCGACGCGTCGAGCGAGACCGTCAAGTACTGACCGGACTCGACGAGGACGAACGTGCCCAGTTGACGGCACTGCTCAAAAGAATCTCGCTCAACATCGACTCGGGAATCTGGGACTGACCTACTTCGGCAGCGGTACGTTCTGCAAGCGCACCTGACCGCGCGCGACCTCTTTGCCCGATTCCGGATCGGTGATGACCACCGACCACAACTGCTGAACGCGGCCCTGCTGTATCGGCACAGCCACGACGTCCACGCGCCCACCCGTACGGGCCCGCAGGAAATCCGTTCCGTTGTGCACTCCGACGGCGAATTCGCCGCGATCTGCCACTGCAGTGCTGGCTCCGATGCTCGCGGCCGACTCGACAGCAGTCGTGTAAACGCCGCCGTGGACTACACCCCACGGCGTGTGATGCGCCTCGGACAGATCGATGTGCCCGACGACCTTCGTGCCGGAGACCTCGTCCAGTTGCAATCCGGCAGCGCTGACAAATCCGCTTGCTGCCTCGAGATTCAATTCCGTCATGACGACCCCTCATCTGCTCCGTTGGATTTCTCGACCCACCTTCCGCCCTCGAATACATGCCGTCAAGTGCTAAGTTGGAATTCCCAACCAACATTTTCGACAAACAGGGGACCCAGAGACGATGGCGACAAGAGGACGCAACTGCTCCATCGCCAACGCCTTGGAGGTCGTCGGCGAGAAATGGTCACTTCTGGTGCTCAGAGAAATCGTCCTCGGGCGACGACGGTTCGACGAGATCGCCGCGGGCACGGGCGTCAGCCGTGACATCCTCGCCGCGCGTCTGCGGACCCTTGTCGACGCCGACGTCCTCACGAAGCGTCGCTACGAAGACCATCCACCGCGCTACGAATACGTCGCCACCGAATCAGGGAAGGCGCTTTACCCGATCCTGATGGCACTCATGGAATGGGGAGACACCTTTGCGACGACGGGTCCGCCGCCAACCGTCGTCGAACATCGTTGCGGTGAGATCCTGCACGCCCAAGTTGTGTGTGCACACTGCCAAGAACCGCTGGCCGCCAGAGACGCGCACGTAGTCGAACTCTCGCCGCCTGCTCGATAGCGTCAGCGTCCGGGCGGAAACCCGCCTGTTGCGATCGGACCCCACGAGTCGACGGTGACGCGGATCAGGCTCTTGCCCTGCTTGCGCATGGCTTCGCGGTACTCGTCCCAGTCGGGATGATCACCGGCGATGGATCGGTAGTAGTCGACCAGCGGTTCCACCGAGTCCGGAAGGTCGATCAACTCCGCAGTTCCGTTCACCTGGACGTACGGCCCGTTCCACTCGTCGGAGTGGATACACAGAGACACCGCCGGCGTGCGGCGGACATTCGCCGCCTTGGCCCGTTCCGGGTACGTCGAGATGACGATCCGCCCCTCGTCGTCGACTCCACACGTCACCGGAGAGATCTGCAGCTCGCCCGATTTCTTCACCGTCACGAATGTGGCCCGATGGCGCGGCCTGACGAATTCGAGGAGTTCTGCAAACGACACACGATCTGCGCTGGCGATCTTGGACATGACCTCAGCCTAATTCGATTTACGAGCTGACGCTCAGGGCATCTCGATGGTCTGAGCACGCGCGATTTCGTCGATTGCACGAATGATGTACGCGCTCTGAGCCTTCTTCACTCCGGTCGACAAGCTCCCGATGACCAGAACCGCCGAACGCAGGTACGCGCCGTGCCCGATGCGGAACGAATCGTCCTCCAGATCCGAAATCCCGAGCGCCCCGGTGTAGACCGCAGCGAGCGCCTGCACGTCCAGATCCGGCAGCCACACGATCGTGGACTTGGCGCAGGCAGTCAGCGCATCCTGCACGTCCTCACTGGACAAGCCGTCGGGATGCGTGTCCTCGAGCAATTCGCGCACAATCGCCGCGTGAACCGAACTGACCTGCTCGAAAGAGAGCCCGCGCAGTTCTTCGACGGCATCGCGCAGTCCGTCACGATTTGCCGCCCGCACCGCGGCGAGTGCGTCGGCTGTGGCGTCGGCGATGTCACGGGCCACCTTCGGCCAATGCGTCGGCCAGCTCTGCTCGGGCGTCCGCTGTTCTGACGTCATCGTGATGTCTCCTCGGTCTTCGCGTTCACGCGGAAGCCTGCCACAGCCCACCGACAGGCGAGACGATCCTTCAGCGCAACCGATCCAACAGAGACATTGCGTTATGCGGCGCAAAGCCTTTCATGTCGTTGTCGAAGTAGACGTACACGTCGAGGCCCTCGTCCGCCCAGGCCTGAAAGCGCTTGGACCACTTGCCCAGAGCTTCGTCGGTGTACCCACTCGCATACAACTCTTTGTCCCCGTGCATCCGCACGTAGACGAAGTCGGTAGTCGGAGTGGTGATGCGGGGGTACCTGCCGGCGGTGTCAGCGACGACGAAACCGATGGAGTGCTCGCGCATCAGGTCGACGGCTTCGTCGGTTTCGAAACTGGCGTGCCGCGCCTCCACGGCGTAACGAATCGGCGCGTCCCTCTCCGTCTGGGCGAACACTCTGTCGTCGGTGAGCTTGTCGTCGTGCTGAGCTGCCAGATCGGCTGCAGCCTGCGTGGTGCGGGGAAGACCGTCGAAGAAGTCGACCATCCGCTGCGGTTCGAACTGCAGCGTCGGAGGTAGTTGCCACAGAATCGGCCCGAGCTTGGGTCCGAGGGCGAGTGTCCCGGCGGCGAAGAAGTTGGCGAGTCCGTCACGGGCGTCGAGCAGCCGTTTCATATGCGTGATGTACCGGCCGCCCTTGATCGCGAACACGAAATTTTCGGGAGTTTCACTGCGCCATTTGGTGTAGCTTTCCGGCTTCTGCAGCGCGTAGAACGAGCCGTTGATCTCGATCGACGTCAATCTCTCTGCGGCATAAGACAATTCTTTGCGGTGAGCAAGACCTTTCGGATAGAAATCTCCGCGCCACGCGGGATACGTCCACCCGGAGATACCTACCCGAATATCTGCCATCGCCTCAGACTAAGCGGCAGTCGAGAGTTTTTACACTCCCGCGCTGAGCGCCACGGATACCGGTACGACGGTCAGGCACACCACCGCGGCGACGAACAACGCGATCACGAGGCGACGGTCCCACTTTCCGCGTGCACCACTGGCAGCCAGCATGAAGATCACAAAACCTACACACACGGACACGATAGTCACGATCACCGGAGTTCCAACCATGCCGTGATTGTCCCCTACCCATTGCCACCGAGCGCCCTACGGGTACACGATCGAAGTACCCATCCCGAGCTAGGAGTGGAAATGCCGAAATACCTCTGGCAAGTGACGTACTCACCCTCCGGCGCCGCCGGCCTACAGCAGGAGGGAGGCACTGCACGGCGCGACGCGATAGCCCGAATGGTCGAAAGCATCGGCGGCACAGTCGAATCCTGCCACTTCGCACTGGGCGGTCACGACATGTTCGTGATCGGCAACCTGCCGGACGATGTCGCAGCCGCCGCATTGAGCATCCGCACAGCTGCAGCAGGTGCAGCACGCTCGGAGTCGATCACACTACTCACGCCGGAGCAGATCGACGAGGCAGTCAAGCGACCGACCGACTACCGAGCGCCGGGCAAATGACGGCGGAAGGAATAGATCCCGGCAGCGGCCGAGTTGCACCCGCTGTGACGGAGACTACGCAAACACCTGACCTGGGCACCTACGGAATCTGGCGCGGAGCGGCTGGTTTGCCGCCCGAGCTGGGAACAGCGATCGAGAAACTCGGTTTCGGCACCATCTGGATCGGCGGCTCACCGCGGGCCGATCTACGAATCGCCGAGAAACTTCTCGACGCGACCGAGCACATCACCGTGGCGACAGGAATCGTCAACATCTGGTCCTCGCCTGCGGCTGAGGTGGCGGAGTCCTATCACCGACTCGAAGCCGCACATCCGGGGCGATTCCTCCTCGGTGTTGGTGTCGGACATCCGGAGGCGACCGGCGACTACACCAAGCCGTACGCCTCGCTGGTGTCGTACCTCGACGAACTCGACGCGGCCCAGGTCCCGGAATCACGGCGCGTCCTCGCCGCACTGGGACCGAAGGTGTTGAAACTGTCCGCAGATCGCGCCGCCGGCGCGCATCCGTACCTGACCACCCCCGAACACACGGCCGAAGCTCGCGAAATCCTCGGACCCTCGAAGATCCTGGCCCCTGAGCACAAGGTTGTTCTGGAAACCGATCCGGAGAAGGCCAGAGCAATCGGTCGCCCCGCCGTCGCCAATCCGTATCTGTACCTACGCAACTACACGAGCAATCTCGAGCGCCTCGGTTTTGCACCCGAAGAGTTGGCGAACGAGGGAAACGATCGCGTCATCGACGCTCTGGTTGCGCGCGGTACCGCGAAGTCCATCGCGGATCGGCTACGCGAGCATGTCGCGGCGGGCGCCGATCACGTTGCGATCCAAGCACTTCCCGCCGAGGGTGATCCACTCGCGACCTACGAGGCACTGGCCGCCGAACTTTTCGGCTGACGGGCAACCCTTGACTTGGATAAGTCATGTCCGAGTATACTTGGACACGACTTATCCAAGTAAAGGAGAAAATCATGAAAATCGTCATTTTCGGAAGCGGACTCATCGGAAGCCAGGTCGCCGCCAGGCTCGCTGATGCCGGGCACGACGTGAAGGCACTCGGTCGCGGCGACGGGATCGACATCACCACCGGCGCAGGTATCGCCGAGGCAGTCGAGGGGGCCGACGTCGTCGTGGATCTGACCAATTCCCCTTCGTGGTCGGACGAAGACGTCTTGGCCTTCTTCCGTGACGGAACCAGCCATATCCTCGCTGCGGAAGAGAAGGCGGGAGTCGGTCACCACGTCATCCTGTCCATCGTCGGCGCCGATCGACTTCCCGATTCCGGGTACATGCGAGCCAAGGTCGCCCAGGAAGACCTGGTCAAGGCCGGCCCGACCCCCTACACGATCGTCCGCTCCACCCAATTCTTCGAGTTCGTCGCCGGAATCGCCGACGCCGGAACCACTGACGGCACGGTCCATGCGACGCCGGCACATCTGCAACCCATTGCGTCGCGGGACGTCGTTTCTCACGTCGCCGAGGTAGTGACCGGTGCGCCGCGTAACGGCACGGTCGAGATCGCCGGGCCCGAACCGCTGGGTATCGACGAACTGGTCCGGCGCCTGTTCCTCGTCACCGGCGACAAGCGTTCGGTGATCTCCGATCCCGAGGCCGGCTACTTCGGCGCGAAACTCGACAACTCGGCACTCACCCCGACACCCGGCGCCGATGCATGGATTGCGCCGACAACGTACGACGCGTGGCTTGCCGAGAAGGCCTGACATCGACTGCTGAACCGATGTCCGACCCGCACCACTTTCCGCGGCGTCGATAGAGTCCAATCATGAAGCTTTCCGGAGGCGTGGAGTGGTCACTCCACTGCTGTGTGGTTCTCAGCCAGGCCGAGGGGCCGGTACCCACAGCCAGACTCGCCGAACTTCACGGGGTGTCGAAGACATACCTGGCGAAGCATCTGCGAGCGCTCGCGCACGCCGGTCTGGTCAATCCGACCGAGGGCCGTGACGGCGGGTACGTCCTCACCCGAACTCCCGAGAAGATCACCGTTCTCGACGTCGTGCAGGCCGTCGACGGCACCGAACCTGCTTTCCGGTGCACGGAGATTCGACAGCAAGGAATCCTCGCCGCCCCACCGGAACAGTGCCGTTCCGCCTGCGGAATTGCCAAAGTGATGGCCGACGCCGAAAAAGCCTGGCGCGCATCGCTGTCAGGGGTCACTATTGCAGATCTTGCTGCAACCCTGGATCTTCCGGCCCTCAGAAAGATCCTGACCGCGCCGATCACGCCCTAGCAGTCCTCACCTCACGAGACATCAATCCATCGTTCAACTATCGGGTACCTTGTTCGGGGATCAAATCTTGACGAAGAATCTTCCGGGAATTTTCGCAAGATCTCGGAGGGGGTTTCATGGGAGTCAGTGGCACTGCGGGGTTGGGGCAGAACATTCGTCAAACAACTGGACTGTTGAGTCGCTGGTGGTCTCTTGCCTACGACGGCGAATGGTTCCCGAGGTTCCTGGCTGCTCGATCGATGTTGGGGACAGCCAGGGTGGTCGTCACCTTTTGGTGTGCTGTGTTCGTGGCACTCGCCGTACTGGCTCAATTCGTGAAGGGCGGCGCAACCGAACTCCCTGAACGGCTCGCGGCGGGCACGGCATGCATGATCGCGCTGTACTGCATGGTTCGTTGGTCACTCGGACGGTCCTGGCCGAGCCACCGCCAATCCGTTCGATTCATTGCGCTCACCAACATCTGTTTGTCCTTGATACTGCTCGCCGGAATCCATGCGAGTTTCCTGGCATTGACCGGCGCCGTTCTGTTCGTGGTCGTCGCGAACTATTCGTCGGTATTCCACAGCCCCCGGATAGTCACTGCACAGATCATCGGCGCGCTGTTCGTCGTTGCCCTACTGACAATTCGAGCTGTAACCGATCCGGATACCGACTCTTCGCTGTCGGTGTCCACCGGATTCGTCATCGGGTGTGTCATCGCCTCAGCCGCGATGACCGTGCATTTCCTCGTCTTGTACTTGACCGACGATGCACGACACTCTTGGCGCGATCCACTCACCGCTGCTCTGAACCGACGTGGGCTGCACAACGTCTGGCAACAGCTGTTCGGTGTCGGCGAACTCCAGGGACACGTTGTTCTCGCGGTGGTGATCGACGTCGATTCGTTCAAGAGCGTCAACGACAAACTCGGTCACGCAGAAGGTGATCGAATACTGGTGACAGTGGGCCGACGACTGAACTCGGCCGTCGGAGAGACCGGACTGGTCGCGCGGACCGGCGGTGACGAGTTCGTGATTCTCATGCCTGTCGAGCCACGTCGCATCGAACAAACCGTGGTCGACATCCACAACTCGATCTCGAAGCCTGCCGGCAGACAGACGATCTCGGTGAGTGTCGGAGCCAGCGTGTGGCTGTCCTCGACAATCCCGGACGCGTCCGGAACCATCGATCGAATACTTGCCGACGCCGACAACGCGATGTATCGAGCCAAGCGACGAGGTGGAGACCAAGTAGCCTGGGCGGTAACGCATCTGAGCTGAATCGGCACGTTTACTGCCGATCGAAATCAGAGCGCCGCTTCGCTGTCGTTCGCCGGATCCAACTGATCCTGGGTTGCCGCCCAACTCGCCAGGAGTTTGAGTGCATCAGCCGTGGGCGTCCCGGGCGCGGCGGTGTAGACCAGCAGTGTCAGACCGGGATTGGACGGCAGTTCCATCGCCTCGAAGTTCAGCTCCAGGTCGCCGACGACGGGGTGACGAACCTTCTTGAAACCCGTCCGATGAAAGCGCACATTGTGTTTCGCCCACCGGGTACGGAATACCTCACTCCGAGTGGCAAGTTCACCGATGAGCTCGGTCAGCGCCTTGTCGTGGGGGTTGCGCCCCGCTTCCGAGCGGAGCATCGCGGCGATGTCGTCTGCCGCGCGCTCCCAATCTACGAAGAAGTCCTGCGACGCCGGGTCCAGGTACACGAAGCGGGCGTTGTTCGCCGGCCTACGCGGATCAGCCAAGACTGGCGAATACAACGCGCGCGCCATGCGATTGGCCGCCAGCATGTCGTGCCTGGCATTGCGTACCCACGCCGGCGCGTCCGTGATGGCGTCGAGTATCTGCTGAATCGCCGGGCTCACGCCCTTGGGGGCGGGCCGCTTTCTACTCGGCGCGCCTGCACTGGCGGCTTTCGCGAGGTCGTACAAATGGGCAGTTTCGGCTTCGTCGAGTTGCAATGCTCGGGAAAGGCTTTCGAGCACCGAGTCCGATGCTCCCGCCAGATTTCCGCGTTCCATGCGCACGTAGTAGTCGATGCTCACACCGGCGAGCAGAGCGACTTCCTCACGGCGCAACCCCTTGACGCGGCGGTTTCCGCCGTAGGCCGGCAGCCCTGCCTGCTCGGGTGTGATGCGAGCACGACGGGAGCTGAGGAATTCGCGAATCTCGGCTCGGTTGTCCATGCAGTTCACGTTACTCGAGCGGCGATGGCCGAGGGAGGTACTGCCGTTACCTGGAACAACAGACACTCCCGCGCCCGCGAGGCGCGGCGTTGACTGATTGCAGTCGACCGGTTCACGCAGAAACGTCGACTTCTACGCACGCGACACCAGAAGCAAGAGGGGACACCATGCGAGCAACCATCATGTACGGCGCCGGAGACGTTCGAGTCGAGACCGTGCCCGATCCGGTACTGCAGCAGCCGACGGACGCGATCGTGCGGGTCGTCAGGGCCTGCGTTTGCGGCTCTGACCTGCACCCTTACCACAACATGCCGGCGACGCCCGGTGGTTCCCCGATGGGCCACGAATTCGTCGGAGTAGTGGAAGAGACCGGTCGCGAGGTGTCCACGTTGAAGAACGGCGACTTCGTCATCGCCCCCTTCGCCTGGTCGGACGGAACATGCGACTTCTGCCGCGAAGGCTTGCAGACCTCCTGCCGACACGGCGGATTCTGGGCCGGAAACGGGATCGGAGGCGGTCAGGCGGAGGCCATCCGAGTGCCGTTGGCAGACGGCACCCTGGTCAAGGCGCCGGTCGGTGAGGATTCCGAACTCCTGCCATCACTGCTGACGCTCTCCGACGTCTTCGGCACCGGCTATCACGCGGCGGTCAAGGGTGGCGTCAACGAACGCACGACGGTCACAGTTATCGGCGATGGAGCAGTGGGGCTGATGGCCGTACTCTCCGCCAAACGCCTCGGTGCCGAGCGCATCATCCTGATGGGGCGCCACAAGGCCCGTACGGACCTCGGTGTCGATTTCGGAGCCACCGATGTAGTTACCGAACGTGGTGACGAGGGCGTCGAGAAGGTCCGCGAACTGACCGGCGGCGACGGCACTCACGTCGTCCTCGAAGCGGTAGGCCACATGCCTGCCTACGAGCAGTCGCTCGGAGTTGTCCGACCGGGCGGCGTCATCAGCCGAGTCGGAGTACCCCAATACGAAGAAGCTCCAATCGGTTTCGGGTCGCTCTTCGGACCGAACATCACGCTCACCGGTGGACCGGCCCCGGTGCGCGCGTACATCGAGGAGCTGATGCCGGATGTACTCGACGGAAAGATCGAGCCGGGCAAGGTCTTCGACCGCACCGTCGGGCTCGACGACGTTGCGGAAGGCTACCGCGCCATGGATTCCCGTGAATCGTTGAAGGTCCTCGTCCGCCCGTAATCCACCATTTGCGAAGGTCCACCACTTGCGAAGAAGAAGCGCGTGACCCACACTGCCACCCGTCCCGTTGCCGGTCGCATCAATTCCACCGCGATCTTGGCGATCATTCTGATCAGCTATTTCATGATCCTGCTCGACAATTCGATCATCTTCACCGGGCTGCCCAGCATCCAAAGCAGCATGGGTTACTCGGCAACCGGGCTGTCCTGGGTCCAGGACGCCTACACCCTGGTCTTCGGCGGGCTTCTCCTGCTGGGTGCTCGTCTCGGGGACATCTTCGGCCGTCGTCGCGTATTCGTGGCCGGTCTCGCAATTTTCGCGATTGCGTCGTTTCTCGTCGGGGTCGCGTCGAACGGTTGGTGGCTCATCGCAGCGCGCGCTCTCCAAGGCGTCGGAGCCGCAGTGGTGGCCCCGGCGTCGCTGTCACTGCTGACGGCCAGCTTTCCGCCCGGCCCGGGGCGAACGCGTGCTGTTGCCTGGTACGGCGCTGCGGCGGGAATAGGCGCCAGCCTCGGACTCGTGATCGGCGGCGCCCTTGCCGACTGGGTGTCCTGGCGCGCGGGCTTTTTCATCAACGTTCCGATCGGAATCGCGATGATCGTGCTCGCTCCCCGGTTCATTCCGGAAACCCAGCCGAGCACCGGACGTTTCGATGTGGCCGGTGCTGTTCTCGCGACACTCGGCATGACCATGCTCGTCTTCGGCATCGTCAACTCGGCCGACGCGGGGTGGACCTCACCGATCACTGTTTCGACACTGGCGGCTGGGGCGATACTACTGATCCTGCTCTTCCTCAACGAAGCGAGAGCGGAGCAGCCGATCATGCCACTGCGGTTGTTCCGTAGCCGGGAGCGATCCGGCGCTTATGCCGCCCGAATACTCTATCTGGGTGCCATGATCGGATTCTTCTACTTCACGACTCAGCTACTCCAAGGCGTCATGGGCTTCAGCGCGTTCCAAGCAGGCATCGCGTTCTTCCCGATGACGATCGTCAATTTTGCTGTGGCGATGCTTATTCCGCGACTGACACCGCGATTCGGAAATTCCACAATTCTGTCGGTTGGCATTGCCGTCACCCTAACCGGGATGGCGTGGCTCAGTCTGGTCCATCCCGGCAGCACGTACCTCACGGCGATAGCACTTCCGATGATCTTGATCGGCGCCGGTCAGGGGTTGGCTTTCGCCCCACTGACTTCTGCCGGGATCTCCGGGGTAAAGGCCGAGGATGCCGGTGCCGCATCAGGATTGGTCAACACTGCACACCAACTGGGCAGCGCTCTCGGACTCGGCGTACTCGTCGCGGTCTCGTCAGGAGCCGGATCCTCTGCCGACGACGCTGCAACGGCACTCACCGATCACGTGTCCACGGCTCTCACTGCAGGAACCGCCCTGCTCGCCGCTTGTCTCGTCATCGCCCTCGCACTGATCGTCCCGTCCACGAGAACGCGAAGTCCCACAAAGCAATTCGAACCGAGGAATGGAATTCGAGATGGCGCACTCGTGGACCGAGGCTGAACTGACCAAGATCGGCGGTGCCGAGGAATTGCAGATCTCCTCTAACCGCCGCGACGGCACCGCAAGGCCGTACGTCGCGATTTGGGTCGTCCGTGCCGACAACCAACTGTACGTGCGCTCGGCCTACGGATTCCGCTGACGCAGAACTGAACCGGCCCTTTCGATTCCGAGGAGACCTCATGGAAATCTTGAAGCCCCAGCCCACCAGCAAGGCACCCGGCGACTGGTTCACCGGCGACGTCTGGTGGGACGTCATCTATGCCGGCCAGGAGCCGTCGAGGATGCGCGCCAACATGGTTCGCTTTGCACCGTGTGCGCGAACCGACTGGCATTCCCACTCCCTCGGACAGACCCTTCACATCGTCTCCGGGACCGCGCTGGTTCAAGCTCGCGGCGGCGAGATCGTCGAACTACACCCGGGTGAGACCGTCTATACCCCGGCGGGAGAGGAACACTGGCACGGCGCAGCACCCGACCGTTTCATGAGCCACCTTGCACTGTGGGAAGGACCCGGCGACGGAAGCACCGAAACGACATGGGGCGACAAAGTCACCGATGAGGAATACAACGGTCCCCGCGCCAATCGCCGCTGAGACCGGACACCCCTCAGATACGTCGCATCACGGAAACGACCTTGCCCAGGATGGCCGCGCGATCGCCGTCGATGACGCTGTATGCGGGATTGCGGGGTTCGAGGTACACGTGACCGTCGCGGCGCCGGAGCACCTTCACGGTGGCCTCGCCGTCGATCATCGCGGCGACGATCTCGCCGGAGTGGGCCTCGTCCTGACGGCGCACCACGACGACGTCTCCGTCGCAGATAGCTGCGTCGACCATCGATTCACCACGCACCCGAAGCCCGAATACCGTGCCGGAACCGACGAGCTCGCGAGGAAGCGCCAGCACCTCGTCGGTGTGCTCCTCCGCGAGGATCGGCGCGCCGGCGGCAATGTCACCGACCACCGGAACCGTCACGGTGTTCGACGACGACGGTTCCTTCGCGCCTGCGAGGAACGGCCGCACGTCCAACTGCCGAGCCATGGCTGCTCCCCTACGGAGGAAGCCCTTCTCTTCGAGACTCTTGAGGTGCTTGGACACCGTCGACGTCGAGCGCAGACCAACCGCGTCTCCGATCTGCCGCGTGCTCGGCGTGCACCCGTTGGCAGCCACGAGATCCCGGATGGTCATCAGAATCTGCTGCTGGCGGAGCGGCAGGGAGGAGGCGTCGAGGCCACCGAACATGTCGAGATCGTCGTAATCGGTCACGACGAGAATCGTAGTGATGGGTCCCGACATCCAGGCCTGGCGGCCGGAGTCTGCCAGAAACGGCACAAGCAGTTTGTTTATCGTGCAGCACATGGCACGCTGGGTTGATGGAGCCCCTCGAACCGATGCGCCCGGTGAGCGTCACCGAGGACACTCATACCTCGACGCCGATCTGGAAGTCGGCGCCGGTCACTCTGGGAACGGTGGGCGTATTTGCCTACGCCTTGATGTCCACGAGAACCGGCGTCGTCGAAGTTGCACTTGGCGCGGTGATCGCGATCGCCGGCGCCGCCCTCTACTTCATTTCAGTAATGCGCACGATCAGAGAAAACTCGGACAGCCGCGTACCCCTGCTCGGAACCCCACCCGTCTCGCCCCGTGACGTCGACCTGCTCGCCGGGGCCGGGATGCCCTTGATCATGGGCGGATCGTTGCTGGCCATACGAGCAGCGGGATGGACCTGGCCCTACCTCTACCTCGGACTGCTGGCCGTGATCATGGTCGCTGCCTATGTTCTGCCCGTCGTGATGCACAACCGACGATTGCGGAAGCGAACTCACCGATCACGAACCCCGTGACGCGATCGGGTGCGCCGACGCAACATCGCCAGCCCATTCGCCGACGTTCGAGTGGTGCGACCGGCTCGCCTCAGTGAAGTCGGCTAGGCACTGACAACCTTGCTGACAGGTTCGACCGGAATGTCGACCTTGCTGAACTGCAGCACACCGTCTTCGATCTCGGCGTCGTGCATCAGCTTGCGGTCGCGGTAGTAATTGTTGACCACTTTCCACGCACCGCGGGCACCCTGACGCGGCATTTCTCCGTCGCCGCGCTGGATGTAGCCCGAGGTCAGAGCTCCGCCCATGAGAGATTCTTCGGCGAAGTCCTCGGGTTCGGCGTGAACCTCGAAAGTCGTGTAGTCGCGCTTACGCATGATCTTGAGCACGCGACACAGATAGGACGCGGCCAGATCGGCCTTGAGCGTCCAGGATGCGTTGGTGTATCCGAGGATCATCAGGAAGTTCGGGATGTCGGAGTAGAGAACACTCTTGTAGGCGACTGTCTCGTTGAGCTTGACCGGCTCGCCGTCGATGCTCATGGTCGCACCGCCCAGGATCTGTACGTTCAAGCCCGTCGCCGAGACGATGATGTCGGCCTCGAGTTCGCGGCCCGACTCGGTCACGATGCCCTTCTCGGTGAACGTGGCGATACGGTCCGTGACGATGTCGGCCTTGCCGCTCTTGAGCACCTTGAACAGGTCCCCGTTGGGAACCACGCACAGGCGCTGATCCCACGGGTTGTAGTTGGGGGTGAAGTGACGCAGGTCCACGTTCTTGCCGAGTTGCAAGCGGATCTGGGTGAGGAACAGCTTCTTCGCCAGCTTCGGATTGGTACGTGAGAGCTGAAAGCTGGCGCGTTGCAGTGCGATATTGCGGGCACGACCGATCTTGTAAGCAATCTGGTCGGGAACGCGTGCGAGCTTGAGACCCTTGGCAACAGGGTCCTCGGACGGTAGCGCCTGGATCCACGTGGGCGATCGCTGCAGCATGGTGACGTGGCCGGCCGTGGGAGCCATCGACGGGATCAGTGTGATCGCGGTGGCACCGGACCCGATCACCACTACCTTCTTGCCGCTGTAATCGAGATCTTCCGGCCAGTGCTGCGGGTGCACGATCTGACCGCGGAAATCGTCCTCACCGGGGAAGGCGGGGCGGTAACCCTTGTCGTAGTTGTAGTAACCACAGGCGCCGACGAGGACGTTCGCGGTCCACGTCTCGGTCGCACCCGTCGCCTCGATCAAGACGGTCACGGTCCACTGAGCCCTCGCGCGATCGAAGTCCATGGCCACGACCTTGCGGCCGAAGTTGATGTGGTCGGTGACGCCGTATTCCTTCGCGGTTTCCTCGACGTAGTCACGAATACTGGCGCCGTCCGCGAGCACCTTGGTGCCGATCCACGGGCGGAAACCGAATCCGAAGGTGAGCATGTCGGAGTCCGAACGGATGCCGGGGTACTTGAACAGGTCCCAGGTGCCACCGATGTTCTCGCGGCGCTCGAGGATCGCGTAAGTGCTTCCGGTCTGCTCACGAATGAGGTGGCAAGCCGCGCCGATTCCGGACAAGCCAGCGCCGATGATCAGTACGTCGACATGCTGTGTCATGAGGAAACTCGTTTCGTAGGTCGTCGCGAAGCTACATCTGGCGTCGGCAGTGGCCGAGAATCATCAACCGGTCCAGGCCGGATTCCCTAAGGTCAGCGCCAATCAACAGGGTATGTGCAACCGACGGTAACAGTCAATATCTCGACCAGGCTCGAGACAGAACGTCACGAATGGCGGCGCGCCTGCCGCATGGCAATTCGATCGAGACGGCTGAACGCCTCACGCCACCGAGGTGTCGTTCACACCGCCGACGAAATGCCCGACGGCTCGCCTACTCGAGATAGCCATCCCCAAACATTCATCGCTCCAACATAATTCGATAACCAAACGTGCGAGCTTCTCCAGGCGGACGGGCAACTGAGATATTGCCGTTACCCTCGTGCGCATCAGATGGAGAGGTCACTGCGACCGCTGGCGCACTGACGAGACCACTCTGAAACCAACGGTGTTGGTTTCGCGGCAACGAGAACAGAGCGTATTGGGCCTCCACCGGCGGTGTAGTCCCTATGACACACTCCAGCACAGTCACCGTGTACACCACTCGTCGCGATCGAGGATTCGCCCATGCAATCGCTGCCGGAATCAGCGACAGGGCTGATTCCGGGCCACACACCGCAGACATGAGTCTGTTGGAGAACCACACCAGCGAGCACGGTAGAGCGCTTGTTCTTCTACCACTCGGGGGCGTCGATTGGCAGGTGAAGGAGCTCTCCGCGCTCGAAGGATCGGTCCTGATCGGCGATCTCAGTGGCGGCCACTCCCTGATTCGGGGGCTCGCGGCGGGCGCCCGCACGGCGCTCAACTCGCAACTACCGTTCGCATCGCTGCTCGATGAGCTGCAGGCCGCGCTCAACCCCACCTCTGCTCAGCCTGCGCACGACACTTCCTCTCTCGTACAACGCATCCGGTTGCGCGCCGAAGAATTCGCACGAATCAGCAGTCTCACCGATCGCGAATTCGAAATCATGGGACTTCTCTACGGCGGTTCCAATGTCGACTCGATTGCTCGAACCGCCCACATTGCACCGACCACGGTTCGCGCCCACATCCGAAGCATCTTGCAGAAGCTGGGGGTGCACTCCCAGCTGGAGGCCTGCGGGATGCTCCGCCGCTCTGGTCACGACACACGCAGATACCCGTTGGAGCTTCGGATCGGACGCTTCTAGCAGGAAGCACCCATAGACACACTCGTTGAGATGGGTGCTCACTCTGATCGAACTCGACCTTCGCAAAGATCGTCAATTTTGACGATTCGACGACGTGCCCGGACGTCGAATATTAGGTCCTACACGACGCCGAAGACACGAGTGAACATCGAAAGGTGCATTCAATCAATGGAATACACACGCACAGTGCCGCGACATCTCGTCCACAGACATGCGGTTGCCGAGGTTTTCCTGACGGACTACCGGATCGAATCGAACTCGGCGTACCAGGTTGCTGTGCAACTCCCGCTCTCGCACCGAATATTCGACGCATCGAGCGAGCAACACGATCCGCTCGGGGTGGCAGAAGCATTCCGGCAGGCAGTGGTGCTTCTGTGCCACACCCGATACGACATTCCACTGCACTACAAGTTCCTCATGGAAACATTCAGCTTCGAGATGTTGGATGCGCTCGACGTGCAACCAGTCGCGGAGCCGTTGAGTTTCTCGATGACAGTGGACAACCTCACCCATCGCGACGGAGCGGTCTCGGGCGTCGAAATGACGGGGGTCCTCCGAGGGGGCGCCCGGCACGTCGCCGGATGCAAAGCTGTTGCGCGAGGAGTCAGCCCCGAGGGATACCGTCGAATTCGGCAAGGACGAGAAGACTACCGCCCGAGTCGGCGCATCCTTCCCACCGGAACCGCGGTGGTCGGTTCGGAGCGGGTCGGACGTTTAACCGATGGAGATGTGCTCATCAGCACTGATGCTGCTGGGCACACGATGTTCTGCACTCCCGATCCGCGCAACCACTCCCTTTTCGACCACCCCGTCGACCACATCCCGGGAATGATTCTTTTCGAGGCCGCTCGACAGGCGGTGCGGTACCGCACCGGCGCCCCAGCAACACGTATCGCCTCACTCTCGGCGACCTTTCCGAGGTTCACCGAATGGGAAACGGCGTGCGAGGTGTCAACGACTCCACTCGACGCGTCAGGCCGTGTGCACCGAGTTCGGTTCACTCAAGAACTGGAAACGACTGCGGAACTTGAACTTACAGTTGCGGACCAACCATGACAGGACACGGACACGCCCTTCTCGTAGCGTCGTTTACGTCAAACGCTCGGAGGTTCCCACTCTCTCGGTGCAAGCGCGGCCAGTTGCATGACATGCGCCAACTTGTCCTCGCGGACAATCGTGGGCAACACCAAGTTCCACATCTGACTCAACCGCTCGTACAGATCGGTTCTGCCCGTCAGCATTTCCGAGAGAATCTGCACTCCGGTGAACGACCCCACGACGAATCGAGCCAACGCGTCGATGTCGGTGCCCGGGACGATATCGCCGGCTTCCGCCGCTTGGGTTGCCACCTGCTTGATGGCCTCGATCCAATCGAGGTACGGCTGTTCGATGGGACCTTGAATACTGCCGATCTCCATCGTCAACCGCATGCCACCTCGCGCGATGGGCTCCGTCACAAGCTGCCGAGCCATCTCCTGCGAAACGAGCACAAGGGTTTCGACCGCAATGTCGGAATGCGCAGCAACCCGTCGGGTCCCCTCCATCGCCATACCGTGCTGCGCTGCGATGACCGCGTGCGCAAGCTCCTCCTTCGACGCGAAATGAAAATACATCGCGCCCTTGGACACACCCCCGTGTTGCAAGATCGTGCCCAGACTGGCGGAGTACCCGAACTTCTCAAAACTCTTCGCAGCACCCAAAATGACAGCCTGGCGCGTGAGGACCGCACGCTCCTGCATGATCTACCCAGCTCTCGTTGCCGACGGAATGAATCTCAACGATACGTCGAAAGACCCGGCAGCAACGCTCCCGACACGGACACACCGTGACGACTCTGGTCCTCGGGGCCACGGGTTTCATCGGCTCGGCGGTGATGAACCAGCTGGTTTCCCGGGACGGAAACGCTGCGATCGGTTTCGTTCGCACGGACGGCGCGGCCAAACAACTCAGCCGCAACGGAATTGCCGCCACTATCGGCGACATCAACGAAAGCGCCTCTCTACGAGTTGCAATGAGCCAGGCGTCGACCGTCATCTGCTGCGTGTCGTACGTGGGCGACGACGAACAACAGTGTGTTCACGTCAACGAACACGGCATACGTAACGTTGCGTCGATCGCCACCGCCGTCGGCGTCGAACGGCTGCTCTACGTCAGCACCGCCGCGGTGTACGGGCCAGGCCCGTTTCGAGACCTGCCGGTCAACGGCGCACCTCTCAAACCCCTCTCACCTGCCAGTCGCACACGCGCTCTCGCCGAGAAGTTCGTGCGCGACGCCGGCGGCCTCGTCGTCCGGCCCCATCTCGTGTACGGACCCGGCGACAGATGGTTTCTGCCGACACTGACGCGAATTGTCTCTCGACTCGACTCGATCATCGACGACGGCAACGCGGTACTGTCAGTAGTCGACGTAGACCTACTCGCCCGATCTATCCACGAGCTGTCGATAGAACACCAATTTCGCTACGGCTCAACACTTCACGTCAACGAGCCTGCCCCACGGACAGTCATCGACCTTCTCGAGCATCATGCGCGGGAGACCAATTGGACTCTGCCCCAAAGCTCTATCCCCCGCGCCGACGCAGTGAAAGCTGCTGCCCAGCTGGGTCTCGACATGCACAAGATAGACATGATCAGTCTCGATCACTGGTTTCGGTCGAGACTGTACTGATGACACAAAGGTTGCTCTCGCCAAAACAACTGCCTCCCAGACTTTTCAGTTCTCATTCGGGATCATCCTGCGCAATGAGCAGGACCTATTGCGCTGTCACTACAGACGAACGGTGCGAGCTCTGATGGATGAAAACAATGACTGCACAATGACGGCAGTGGTCGCGCCCGACACCGATTCTCTCGGGCAGATGGCGATCCACAGTTCCACTAACGGTGTCAGCTCCCGAAGTTCATGTCAGGGGTTGATGTGGGCGCACCAGCGCTGGGCAGTGAGACCACCCAGGATGCTTGTTGCACCGCGTACGTGGTGTACGGGAACATCGCCAGGTAGGGCTCGAGTCCTGGGTAGTCCGATACCCACATGCTCGTCGGTTCATCGACGCTGCCGCAAGACGCCAGGACGACGTAGGAGCCTTCCGGGATATCGTTGATCGTCTGAACTGTTGTGCCGGTGGGAATCACGCCGCTCTCGTAGATCGTCTGTCCTGGACCGATCGTCACTTCGATCGGTGGCAGCACTCCGCCGGGCGCGTTCCCGAGCGAGGTGCTGCATTGCAGAGCTCCACCCGAATTATTGGTGATGGTGTTGCTCACGGTCGAGCCGGAAGCACTGTAAGCGAAGGTGACGTCGGCAGCTGTGGAAGCTGAGGCCAGTGAGGGAGCAGCCATTGCCAACGGAAGAGCTGCAGCACCGACGAGGGCCGCTCGCGTGATCGAATGCATCGAATCTCCTTCTCGTTCAGCATGAAAGGTCGTCAGTTGATCTTGACATGAAACGAGACCAATTGGACGGATTAAACGAAGATTGATGTCTAACCTAACGACCACAGTTGATGGCAATCTCAGAATGACCTGGAATGTCGACAAATTGAATACCCGTTTCTTCTTCGAGAACTGCCCACCGATCCTCCCATTCGCGAGGCCGAAATCAACCTGAAACTCAGGACATTCCGGTATCCCGCAGGGTGATGTTCAGCCGCCCGGACGGCAAACCGATGTCGGGGCTTGCACTTCCGGCGATAACTTTCGGCACTCCGTGATACGCGAACCGAGACTCTCCACCGAACACGAACAGATCACCCGAATGGAGTTCGACGTCGCTGTACGGCTTGTTTCGATTCTCGGAATTACCGAACCGAAAGACACAACTCTGGCCGACGCTCAGTGAGACGACGGGAGCGTCGCAACGCTCGTCCTTGTCCTGGTGCATACCCATCCGAGCGCCCTCCTCGTAGAAATTGATCAGGGCAGTGTCCGGCGTGTACCTCTCCCCCGCAGTCGGGTCACCGTAGGCAGAGGCGACTGCGGTGCGGCCGAGGTCGACGAGCCAGTCAGGTACCGCTGCAACGGGCGCGCCGTTCACGTCGTCGGCGGTGCGGGTGTATTTGTACGGCTGCCAATGCCAACCGAGACAGACCGTCTGCACCGACATCTTGTGCCCACCAGGGACAACAGCCGAACGCATCGGAACAGGGGCGGTCGCCCACCGTCGGCACTCAGCCACCAATCTGCGCTGTTGTTCGATGCTGAGCCAATCCGGAACGAGAATCGCCCCCGGTGCCACCTCCATGCGTGGCCGAGGAATCAGAGCGTTCATGAATTCCACGCTAATCGGTTTCGAAGCATTGACACCCTCCGCATGGGCTCGTATCGTAATCAATAGATTGGTTGATAAAGGAGATGGTTGACAAGTGATCGTGGATCCAGGGGCAGACGAGCGTCTCGACAAGGCGTTCATGGCACTCGCCGACCCGGTACGACGGCGGATCATCGCCCGTCTGAGCACCGGCCCCCACACGGTCAACGAGTTGGCCGAGCCATTCGAGATCACCAAACAGGCAGTCTCCAAACATATTCAGGTACTCGAAGCCGCGGGTCTGGTCACTCGCAGCCGCGAAGCCCAGCGGCGGCCGGTACATCTCAACGCCGCAACTCTCGAGGCTTTGACCGCCTGGATCGACCGCTATCGACTGATCCACGAACAACAGTTCCGCAAGCTCGATCACCTACTCAGCACCACACAGAAGGAGACTTAGCCATGGCTACCACCAATCCCGTCACCATCACGGCTCCTGAGGGCGTGCCGTACATCGACATCACCCGTGAGTTCGACGCACCCGTCAGTGCCGTCTTCGCAGCTCATTCGAATCCCGAACTGGTCAAGCAGTGGCTCGGCCCCAACGGATACGAGATGGAGATCGACGAATACGAGTTCGTCAGCGGCGGTCGATACAAGTACGTCCATCGCAACCCCGAGGGCGAAGAGTTCCGGTTCAACGGTGTGTTTCACGTTGTTCGCGAAAACGACTTTGCCATCCAGACCTTCGAATACGAGGGATTCCCCGACATCGTCAGCATCGAATCGATCACGTTCGAGGATCTGGGTAACGGACGCACCCGCCTCTCCGGTCATTCCGTATATCCGAGCCTCGAAGCGCGAGACGGAATGATCGAGAGCAATATGGAGCTCGGTGTCACCGAAGGTTACGAACGCCTGGACAAGATCGTCGCGCAACTCTGACCACCTGTTTGCCCGAACCTCCCCAGCGAAAGGCAGTTTCATGGACTGGACCCTCGAAGTAGTCATCGTCCCCGTCAGTGACCTCGACCGCTCCATCGAGTTCTATCGTGACAAGGTCGGTTTCGATCTCGACCACCACACCGTCAACGAACACATGACGGTCGCCCAGCTCACTCCGCGTGGTTCGGGCTGCTCGATCGTCATCGGCAACCTGCCGTCGCAAACCGAGATGGCCCCTGGTTCGTTGAAGGGATTGCAGTTGGTCGTGGCCGACGCTGCAACGGCTCGCCAAGAGCTCATCGACCGCGGCGTCGATGCCAGTGAGGTCACCGTCTTCGACGAGCGTGACGGGGGCACCTTCTTCGGATTCGCCGACCCGGACGGCAATACCCGGGCTGTCCAGCAGCTGAAGGTCCGCGGCGACAAGCCGCTCATTCCGAAGGAGTACCGCGACCGCTTCGGTGCGTAGTGGCTGCCTTCCATGCTGCGTAACCTTCGGGCATGCAGACGGCGCAGGGGCGATAGCCGGCCGCAATCGCGGTCGGCTCGTCTGCGAAGAACACCCGACTGGCGAGGTACCCACCGCGTGCGATTGCCTGCGCAGCCCCTCGACAGTCGAGCCGCCCGTAGATCTTCGTTTTCCGATGCCCACCAAGCGCACCGGGCGTCGAACTCTCGTAGGGTTTGTTGCGAGCGTCGCGAAGAATGTACGTCTTACTCGGCATCATGAAGCACCAATCCCAATGTTCGACGCGTGCCGGAGTGCACCACGCTGACACCATGCCGCACAGGTGCTCTCGACCACCCACGCGAACTCTGAACCGGCCGATCCCGCGTGGTGAAGATCAACGCGTGCCCCTGTTCGAGCACCGTCACCGTCGCTTTCGACTGGGCGCGCGGCCGCTGTTCCACGAGCAAGAACTCGCCGCCGGAGTGGTCGATGCGAGGTCTGTCGAGTCCGATCACGATTTGCAAGGGAAATACCAACTCTCCGTACAGGTCCCGATGCAGAGCATTCCAGTCGCCGGGTCCGTAGGACAGAAGAATCGGGGTCGGCCGATTCTGGCCGGCGTCGTGGCACTGATCGATCCATTCTTCGAAAGTGTCCGGCCACGGCGCACTGTCCCCCAGTTCGAACGCCCACTCCCGCGCCACGGGCAGCAGGTGCCGGTAGAAGGCCGCTCGCATAGCCGTGATCGGCTCCGGTACGGGATCACCGAAGTACCGGTACTCCCCCTGGCCGAAGCGGTATCGAGCCATGTCGACGGTGCTCCGAAAGCGGTCGACCTCCGAGTACCAGGAAGCGATTTCGCGACACTCCGACTCGTCGAGTATCGGCGCCGCCTGTGCACACCCACTGGCGTTGATTCCCTCGATCAGCGCAGGCCAATCGAGGGAATCAACTCGAGCAGGCAGATCGGTGAAGAGGTCCATACGTCGTAGACGACGCGGCGGTCAGGAATGTGAGAATGCCAGCAGTTGGTCAGCCAGAGAGTTGTACGTACGGGCGATCCCGGCATAACTGAGCACGGGTTCCGGATTCCAGGTGCCGACCTTCCCTGCCTTCACCGCGGGCAAGTTGGACCACGCAGGATTGGTGCCGAGCGAATCCAGTTGCAAACTGGACGGGCGGTCGTCGAGGAAGATCATGTCGACCGGATAGTGGTCCGCCATCTCCCAGGCCAGTTTCTCGACGTAGACCGACGAGCCCTCGGCCGGATCGACGACGGCAAGGCCCAGACCCGTCAGATCAGCGAGGATCGGGAATCCCGAACGACTGACACGAATCGTGTCCGGATCTGCGGACACGAACAAAACCGGTGATTTCTTCAGGGAGGAAGCAACTTCGGAGATTCGCTCACGCGCAGCGCGGTAGTCCTCTCTCTGCGCCTCCAGATCCTGGTCCGCTCCGAGTTCCACGGCCAGTTGCACAATGTCCTGCACGATGGAATCGATGTTTCCTGTTGCTGTTTCCACGAAAAGTACTGACGACAAGCCTTTCACTGCATCCAAGTTCGCCTCGTCGAGTAATGCCGACCCGCGCAACTGAGGGACGATGACGACGTCCGGCTCGAGCGCAGCGATCTTCTCGAGTTCCACTTGTCCCCAGAGTTGCCCGACCATGTCGGTCTTCGAGAAATCCAAGTTGCCGGAGATGCTGGTGTCCGTCGATCCCAGAGATCGTGTCAGTGCCCCGAAAACACCGACCGGCACCAGTCCGTAATCCCACAGAGCACCGGCGATACCGGTGTAGGCGACAAATGTCCTTGGCGGTGAATCCAATTCGATCAGGTTTCCGCGATCATCGGTGAAGGACCAGCCTGCATCGCCTACACCCCCGTCGTCTGCACCCGAGCGCGAGCAACCGGCCACTGCCAGTGAGGCAGCCAATCCCGCTGCGGCGCCGAGGAACCTGCGGCGATTCCAGTCCATCACGAGACACCTGTGCGGTCGTGGAGTGAGCAGCGTGGTCATGTGTGTGCCCTTTCGGCGATGGGTTGAACTGTTGCAGGAGTTGACGAACGAGAAAAGAGAAGGATCGATGTAAAACCTGTGAGCATTCCGACGCCCGCGCAGAAGACCAACGGCCACAGCAGGGCGAACTCGTCCGAACCAGCGAAGAGCGAGCCGCACAACGCAATTCCGACGGCAAGCCCGAATTGACGCGACGAGTTGGCTGTCGCTGAAGCCGTCCCGGCGCGCTCTGTCGGGGCATCCGACATCGCCGCGCCCGGCAGCACCGGCGATACCATCGCCGAACCGACACCGGTCAGAATCAGCCCGGCGATCAGCGCGGGCCAGAGCGGCTCGACGAGAACGTACAGCATGGCCACGCAACCGATTCCGCACAGGACCGTCCCGAATCCGAGCGACAGTCGAAGGTCGACTCGCTGAAGCCGTGATCCACACAGCGCCGACACTGTGACAAAAGCGAGCGGTTGAATCGAGAGCACAAGTGCGGCCGTCGATGCCGACAGTCCCAGCCCGTTCTGCAGCCACAGTGAAAGAACCACGAGCGGGCCGTAGGCTGCGAGGTAGTACCCGAACGCCGCGACGAGAACGCCGTCGAATTTCAAGGATCGGAACAATGCCGGATCGAGCATCGGGCTGCCGCTTCGACGCTGCCAGGACACAAAGGCCGTCAGCGCACCGATTGCGATCAGGAATGCCGGAACTGTCGATGACGAAGTCCACCCGACGTCGCCGCCCCACGTCACGCCGAGAACCGCGGCAACGGCAGCGACGGTGAACAGAAGCATCCCGGCCCAGTCGATGTTGTCGCCGCCTCGCTCACTGTCTTCGAAGCAGAACACAGCCATCACGAGCGCCACTGCGGCCACGGGGATTCCGAAATAGAAGACCGCACGCCAGTCGAAGAACTGCGTCAGCAGCCCTCCTGCAACATTTCCGATTCCCGCTGCCAATCCGGCGACGGCTCCCCACGCAGCAAAGGCGACGTGACGATCGCGGCCCGAATATGCGTCGCCGAGCAGCGGCAGGAGCGTCGCGAACATCGCCGCACCGGCAATTCCTTGAGCGCCACGGGCTGCGACCAGAACCGTGACGTCGGGAGCAATCGCGCACACAGCCGTTGCCACCAGGAACACGACCAGTCCGCAGATGTAGAGGCGTTTGCGTCCCCACGCATCACCGAGTGCGCCCATGCCCACCAGAAGAGCAGCCAAAGCCAGCGTGTAGGCGTCGACGACCCAGGACATCGCGCCCGTACTGCCGTCCAAACCGACCGCGATGGCCGGCACCGCGATCGTCGTGATCGTGGCGTACGTCAGTAACAAGAAAGTTCCGATGCATGCGGCGATGAGCGGCAGCCATCGTCGTGCCGACATGGTCAACCTCCGGATAGGGCGGTAAGTGCGCCCTAACTATGGAGGTTCAAGTCAACTTGAAGTCAAGCGCCGCTTCGACGCGTTTGTCGAGCTGCTCGAGCAACCACGGGCACTGCATCGGACGCTCTTGCCGACACGTCAGGTGATGCTCGAGAATAAGTTTCGCTCGCGTAGCTGCGGCGATCTGCGCCTCGAGGGTCGACACTTGATCTGCGAGAACCGTGGAGAACTGCTCGGACGTAGTGTCGGTTTCGATGAAGGACCGCACCTGTTCCAAGGTCATTCCCGTCTCGGTGTACATCCGGATCAATGCCAGGCGGCGCAGCTCACGCTGGCCGTACCAGCGTTTGCCGCCAGTTCGCGACCGCGCGGACAGCAGTCCTTCGTCCTCGTAATAGCGCAAGGTCGACGCCGCGATTCCGAACGATTGTGCAACCTCGCCGATCGGGATCAAGTGCTCACGCATTCACCGATCGTAGGCTGAATCCGTAGGCGGTTCCGGCAGTTATGTGTGACTTGGCATACTGACTAACGGAAGGGGTCGCGTAAGTGATCTCACGGCAAAATGCTGGATGCGCTCGTTGAACGAGGGAGAGCTGTGCTGGATCCAACGCGACCTGTCGGACCGTACTCGTCAGGAGTGCCCGCCTCTGCCCTCGAGGTCCGCATGCCGGACCTCGAACGCTTCGGCCTCGCCCAGCTGTGGCGTTCCGCGATCATCGCCGTCGTATTGTCCACGTCGATCATGTTGGCGCTGATCGTGTGGCCTTTCCGCAAGCGCGGACGCACGTGGGCAGACGCTGCCTCCGACGGGATGGTCGACGGATTCATCGCACTGGGTCCCACCTTCGTCAAGCTCGGCCAACTGGTCGCGTCGTCGTCCGGCCTGTTCCCGGCCCCGGTCGCCAATGCGTGCCTACGTTGTCTCGACGACGTTCCGTCCTTTCCTGCCGAGCAGGCTCGGAGCGTCGTGCTGAAGGACCTCGGGTACTCCGTGGACGACCTGTTCGCGAAGTTCGACGATGTACCTCTCGCGGCCGCGTCGGTTGCACAGGTGCACGCGTGCGTTCTGCACGACGGTCGAGAGGCCGTCATCAAGATCCAGCGTCCGGACATCTATGCGCGGATGCTGATCGACCTGCGGGCGGCGTACTGGGGCGCGAACATCCTCGAGAAGTTTGTCGAGTTCCTTCGAATTGCCAATGCCACCGCCATCATTCGCGATCTGCACAACGCCACGATGACGGAATTGAACAGCGCAGTCGAGGCCGACCGGCAGACCACCTTCCGGAACAACATCAGTGCGTTCGGCGACAACAAAGGAGTCACGACGCCAGAGGTCTACTGGGACTACTGCGGTCCCCGAGTCATCTGTATGGAACGCATGCGGGGCGTTCCGCTCGATCGGTTCGTCGCCGGTCCGGACGGAATCGACGAAGCCCGAATGCTGATCCGGCGCGGTGTGAAGGTCTGGCTCGAATCTGTCATCGTTCACGGTCCGTTCCACGGAGACGTACATGCCGGGAATCTGTGGGTCCTCGACGACGGCCGGATAGCGATGCTCGACTTCGGCATTGTCGGAGTTCTTCCGGAAACGTGGCGCTCGATCCTGTCCGATATGTTCCGCGCGACTCTCATCGACGGGGATTTCGCCCGCGTCGCTCGCGGAATTCGATCCTTGGGTTATGCAACCGACTACGAAGTCGACGACGCTCAACTCGGAATGCAGGTGGCGACAGCCCTCGCCCCGATTCTCGGCCGTGACCTGGGTGAACTCAAGCTCAGTGAATTGATCATGGCACTGATTCAATTGGGCAAACAGTGGGGTGTCGCGAGTCCCGAGGAATTGGTTCTTTTCGGTAAGCAACTCGGATACTTCGAGCGATATGCGACGGCGTTGGCACCCGGTTGGGTGATCGGCCAAGACCTTTATCTGTTCAAGAACGTATTTCCCGAGGCAGTCGCCGAAAAAGCACAAGAACTCGGCATCACGATGCCTGACGAATAAATTTGTCCCCTATTTCCTTATTCTGCATTTCGCCTGTCGGGGTTAGCCTGTAATGACCAACCGGCCGAGGAGCAAATGTGCAGCCACTTTCTGTAGCCCTCCCGCACGCGTCGACAAGTCCGAGGAGTAACGGGCCGCGTGTCGGCACCACCCTCGGCGCCCTCATGCATTCCACGGACAAGTCCGTGATCGAGCTTCTGGAAAGCCCGGACGGGCTTGACATCGACATCCGTTCGATCGCCCTCGTCGAGTCCTCCGACATCGACGGCACCGACAGCCGAGGTGCGATCTCCGACATCTACCTTTCCGTCGGAGTTCCGGAGTCGACGCTGACGCAGTGGCTGCGAAAGTTCGAAGGCAGGCCGTCACGGCGTCGGCCGAAGCTCTTGCTCGTCAAGAATGCGCGCGAGGCGACGACGGTACTCAACGCCGCACGAGGCATCGGAATCGCCGTGGCCGCGGTCCATCCGCAGGCCAGTTCCGGCCACGTTTACTCGCTGGTACAACGACTTCTGACGCAGAGTTCGTATCGTTCACGGGCCGCGGCGGGTGCGGTACCGGGAGGCGACTCCGATCTGTTCGCGCTCTCCGAAACGATCGCTGAACTGACCGGCGGCCTCGTGACGATCGACGACACTGCACTCCACGTCATCGCGTATTCGGCTGCTCACGAGGGTGAAGACGAGCTCCGTCAACTCTCCATACTCGGCCGGGAGTGGCCGATCGAATACACCGAATGGATAGAGAGCAGAGGCGTGTTCGAGCATCTCAGGCGCTCGGACGAGGTCATCAGTCTGCCCTCCGAGCCGGGCATCGGAGCCGCGCACCGGCTGGCAGTGAGTATCACCCGCCCGGACCTGTCGGCGCCGACGGGTTCCGTTGCACACCAACACAATCTCGGCAGCATCTGGGTGCAGCAGGCGTCAGGACCACTGTCGGACGACGCGGGCGCGGTATTGCGTGGTGCAGCGGCCGTCGCCGCACGCATTCTCATGCGGACGCTGGACGCGTCCAGCCGCGAAAATGATCAAGTGCAAAGGTTGTTCGGTGTTCGCTCCGGCGGAATCGACGTGCACTCCCTCGCCGGCTCCTTCGGCATCAGCACCGACGGCCCCGCTGCGGTCGTCGGATTCGCGACCTCCCTCGAGCCCGGATCGGATCTCGATCGAATCACCAACGCCTTGCGCTTGCGCGCCAGCGCATTCCGCAGCGACGCGGTCACGACGATCATCGACCACCGGATCTACGTGCTGTTTCCTCGGGCCGAAAACGAGGTCGCGATCAGCGACTGGGCTTACGACACCGTGCGAGTACTCGAGAATCGTGCGGGCATCAGCGTCCGTGCCGCCGTGGCGGTACCGATCGCGCGGTTGCACGGTGTGCCCGAGGCGCGTCGAGAGGTAGACCGCGTGCTCGATACCACTGATGATCACGACACCGCGAAGGTCACCACACTCGCGGCGTCACGCACCGCGGTGTTGCTGGGCGAAATCCTCGATCTCGTCGCCGATCACGAGCGACTACGTGACCCTCGTATCGACAGACTCATCTCCTACGACGACAAGAACACTTCTGACATGCAGTTCACGCTCACGGCCTATCTGACAGCTTTCGGGGACGTGAAGAAGGCCGCTTCCTCACTGAAAGTTCATCCGAACACGCTGCGCTATCGCATTCGGCGTGCTGAACAGATCATGGGCATTTCGTTGGACGAGCCGGATACGCGCCTGCTCACCGAACTACAACTCGCCATCCTGGGACGTGCCCCGGACGAGTCTGAAAGATACGAAACGTCCGATCAGTGAGATGGGCCTCGAGCCCACCCTGAACTCTCGAGTAGACAACTGAGGAATCCGAAGAACAACTCTCACCTCAGGAGATACCTTGCGCACTCGTGGAGCCGTCATTCGCCAAGCACCAGGCACATACGAGGTGGTCGATCTCGAACTCGATTCACCCCGCAGCGGCGAACTCACCGTCAAGATGGTCGCCTCCGGCTTGTGCCACTCGGACGATCACATCGCCAGTGGCGACCACGGAGTCGGCCGCTATCCCATCTGCGGTGGACACGAAGGCGCCGGAATCGTCGTCGAGGTCGGGCCGAATACCGAAGGGTGGTCCGAGGGTGATCATGTCGTGTTCTCGTTCCTCGCCGCCTGCGGCCGTTGCCGGTGGTGCGCAAGCGGAATCCAGAACCTGTGCGACAACGGCGCCGCCATCATGACCGGCAGCAGGCCCGGCGAAACCTCGAGTTACAGAATGTCTCTCGACGGTCAGCCCGTGGCCCAGACCTGCGGCCTGTCCACCTTCAGTGAATACACCACGGTCAGCACTCTCTCGGCCGTGAAAGTCGACAAGCACCTGCCTCTCGACGCTCTGTGCCTGCTCGGCTGCGGCGTCGGAACCGGGTGGGGCGCCGCGGTCAACTCCGCTCAGGTCTATCCCGGGCAGACCGTCATCGTCATGGGAGTCGGCGGAATCGGAATCAATGCGGTACAGGGCGCCTCGCATGCCGGTGCCGCCCACGTGATCGCGGTGGACCCGGTCGCCTTCAAGCGTGACAGTGCATTGAAGTTGGGCGCGACCCATGCCGTGGCCACCATGGAGGAAGCCACCGACATCGCGCGCTCGTTCACCAACGGCCAGGGCGCGGATTCCGCCATCGTCACCGTCGGCGTCACCACCGGCGAACATGTCGCGCAGGCGTTCTCGTCGATCCGCAAGGCAGGAACGTGCGTCGTCACCGGTCTCGGGAAGATGACGGACGTCGGCATTCCCGTGAGCCTGATGGAGCTCACCTTGTACCAGAAGAGAATTCAAGGATCCTTGTTCGGGGCGTCCAATCCCACCGCCGACATTCCGTGGATGATCGATCTCTACACCAGCGGCAAACTCGAACTCGACGGCCTCATCACCAACCGGTACAGCCTCGACCAGATCAACAACGGATTCGCCGACATGCATGCCGGTCGCAATCTGCGCGGAATCATCACCTTCTGAGCGATGTCTCTCCGGGCTTGACTCGTCAGCAAGTCCGGAGAGATCCTTCACATCAGCGTCACCAGGCATTCATGGTGTCGAGGATTTGTCCTCTGGCCATCCACAATTCAGCGGACCAGTACGGCCACGAGTGAATACCGGCGGGCGGAAAGCTGTACGTCGCTGGGATTCCCAAGGACTTCAGGCGAATTTCGAATGCCCGCGCGTGCACCCACGAGAGCGCCTCCAGTCCCATACCCGTCGCGGTGTGGAAATAGTCGATCGGCGCAGACGGATGATCGTACGGTCCCGGGATGCCGTTGGACGACGAAATGTACATCGACAGTCCGCGAAGCGATTCCGCGTTGACGAACGGGTCGTTCCGAAGCCACCCGGATGACCACGGCGGGCCCCACATCGAATCGACGTTGTACCGGCCGGCGTCGAACATGGCTACGCGGATCGCTTCGCGCATACCCGGGCCCGAGATATTGATGTAGCCGGACAGCGAGCCGGCGAACTTGAACTGATCCCGATGATGCCCCGCCAGGTTCAATGCGGCACTACCGCCCATCGACAACCCGATGATCGCATTATTTGTTGGTGAAACACCGTACCCTGCAAGGAAGTCCGGAAGCTCACGGGTGAGAAATGTTTCCCACCGGTACGTTATCGGCTGAGCGTTGAAATTGGACGGCGCGTACCAATCCGTGTAGAAACTCGACTCACCGCCGACCGGCATCACCAACGTGATGTTGTCGTTGCGGTACTGATCGAGTGCGTTCGTTTCGAAACTCCAGGCATTCCTGTCGTTTTGCGCTCGAAGACCGTCGAGCAAGTACAGCGCGGCGTTGCCACCGCGCGCGGCCCACTGCACCTGAACCTTGATGTTTCCCATCGAAGACGGGACCCACAACTCGTCGTAACCACCCCATGGCGCCGAGTGCGCCGGAGTCACGCCATGGGCCGGAGTGGCACTCGCGGCGGTCGGACCGAACATACCGCCGAGAAGAAGCATCGACAACAACGCCGCTACGAGCACCCGTACCCGCCGTGTATTGCGCTCGGGCAACGTGAATCTGATTCTCTGCAAGGTTGTGTCTTTCCCCGAAACTGCGCATCAAGAAACTCGCTTCGGTAAGTGCATCGTCGGTTCCACTGTCGACGTGTTTGTCCCTTTCCGGGGGCTCCGGTGTTACAAAGTCGAGGTCATCGCGGCAAACGGACAACTGTCGTGCCGAACGAATCCAGGTGGCGAAAAGCACAATTCACGATGCGCGCTGTCCGCGCTCACTCAGCCGAGGGACGAAGCGATCGCCTCCCGCCCCGCAGCAGCGCAAGCTTGGTCCTGCATTCCGTCTGGAGCACCACCGACACCGATACCGGCGATCGAGGCGGATCCGGACTTCAATGTGACTCCACCTGCAAGGAAGAGGGTGCCGGGAAGGTCGGCGATGGTCGATCCCTCACCTTTGGTACGCTGCGAGAGGTCACTGGTGTCGGCTCCGAAAGCTGCAGAGGTGTATGCCTTCTCGCGTGAGGCCTCCACCGTGTGCTGCGCCGCGTTGTCGCCTCGCACCATGGCGATGACGTTTCCTGCCCGGTCGACGACAGAGACGGTGACAAATCCGAGCCCGTCGGCACGGCATTTGGCCATGGCCGCACCGGCGGCCTTCACTGCTGCGTCGGCGCTGAGTCGATTCTGACTGACCACCGCCGAATCGCCAGTCGCAGCAGGCTGCTGCGTGGCAGAAATCGACGTCGTGCTCGATGCGTTCGCCACCGGCGTGTCGGTGGTCGAGCAGGCGGCGCTTGCAAGGATCGCGACAACCGGAACGGCGACAGCGAGCGTACGGGGAAGTCGGGTGTAGATGCGGTGGTTCATGGCGGGCACACTTTCAGTCGAATGGTTCGAAACCGTCCACTACAGCGTCGCGTCCCGGCGCGGGTGCGCACATCGGGCGCTCGGGTGACGAACCGTGCCCCATCTGGTTGTCCGGATATCATCCGAATGGTTGATACGACGGCCTGGCGCCCTCCGTAATATTCGAGGGATGAGTAACGGAGCGATGAACGCCGACGCCGAACTCGGCCTACGCGGCCCGTTGGCGTGTGCGATCCACGCGTCGTTCTTCGTACTGTTGTCGACATCGGGAGTTCGGTACGTCACAGTCCACGGGACAAGCGGTCGGTTCGGGGTGGTGCTCGTTCTGGCCGGGGTTCTCGCCGTGCTCTACGCCGTCATGGCTACGGTGTCTTCGCGAGACGTGGTTCGCCAACGGCTGTGGATGTGGCCGGTACTGAGCACCTGGGCAGCACTGGTCTGGCTTGCACCGAGTTTCGCGTGGTGCGCGTTCCCCGTTCTCTTCCTCTGTATTCGCCTGTACCCGAGCAAGATCGCCTACCCACTCGTCGGGATCCTGGGCGTCCTCGCCGGTATCGCGTTCTACAGGGTCACCGGTCGTGCCGAATTGGTGACACTGCTCGGACCTCTGTGCACCGCGGCACTGGTCGCGGCAGCCTACGGGCAGATGGAACGAGATGCCCGAGAACGCCTTCGGCTTCTACGTCAGGTAGCAGAAGCGCAATCTGCATTGGCAGATACCGAACGTGCTGCCGGCGTTGCCGCTGAGCGAGAGCGCCTCGCGCGCGAAATCCACGACACCGTCACGCAGGGACTGGCGAGCGCCCTTCTTCGACTCGAGGCAGCCGAACAAACGTGGAACACAACGGGTTCGCCGTCTCGCGCCGATGTCGATGCCGCGGCAGAGAACATCCGCACGAGCCTGATGCAGAGTCGAGACCTCGTCCACGATCTGGCGCCGACCAAGGGCGGTACGGGCAACTTCGACGCCTTGGTCGTGTCCGCGGCCCGGCAGTTCGTCCCGGCCGTTCGGATCCGCACCGTCGGTGAAGCCGTCATCCTGCCCTCGGACGTAGCTCATGCCATCGTGCGAGTGGTCTCGAGCGCGTCCTCCAACATCGCCCACCACGCCCGCGCCGACACAGCGGGCGTGACGATCACGTATCTCGACGACTCCATCTCGGTAGACATCTTCGACGACGGCGTCGGCTTCGATCCGGGAAAACTCGCCGACCATTCTCGGTACGGTGGATACGGCCTACGTGCGATGCGGAGTCGCGTCGCGCAGCTCGGCGGATCGTTCACCGTGGAAAGCGCACCGGGAGACGGCACCGTCGTCGCGGCCCAGTTCCCGCTCGAACGGAGGATCCGGTGACCACCATTCGCGTCTTCCTCGTCGATGATCACCTGGTGGTGCGCGCCGGGCTGAGAGCGCTGCTGGACACTCAGCCGGACGTCGAAGTAGTCGGCGAAGCATCGTCCGGCGAGGAAGCGGCCACGGCGATACAGTCGGCCTCGCCGGATCTGGTGATGATGGATCTGGACATGGGCACCGGCATGCACGGTGCAGAAGCGATCAAACGGCTTCGAAACGACGGTCTCGATGTTCCCGTCCTGGTTTTCACGACGTATGACACCGACGCCGACGTCGTACGGGCTGTCGACGCCGGCGCCATCGGTTACCTACTCAAGGACTCGACGCCCGACGAGATCTTCGGCGCGGTGCGCGGGGCGGTTGCCGGGCGCAGCGTCCTCTCCCCTACCGTCGCCTCCCGTCTCGTTCAGCAGATGCAGCGCCCACAGGAAGCGCTCACCGCCCGTGAGTCCGAACTACTGAGCCTGCTCGCCGAGGGGATGACCAACCGCGAGCTGGGTAAAGCACTCTTCATCAGCGAGGCGACGGTGAAAACCCACCTCGGGCACATCTACGCCAAGCTCGGTGTCGATACCCGCTCTGCCGCAGTCTCCGTCGCACTACGTCGCGACGGAATACGCTGACCTCGACAGCGGCCGAACAGCTCAGCCGCCCATTGCCTTACGCATTCCGTCGATCAGTTCGAGGAATTCGGTCTTGGGAGCGAAGTCGACGTACTCCGAGTCGTCGATCGCTCCCGGAACGTGACCGGGCGCCCAATAGAACACGTCGCCTGCATTGTAGGTCTGCCGCCCCGCTTCGGAATCTGTGTAGATCCTGCCCTTCAAGACGTATCCGTAGTGAGGACATTGACAGCGTCCCCCTTCCAGATGCGAGAACGGTTCGGCGAAGTTGGCACCGGCAGGCATTTTGACGAAGTTGACGATCATGTCGCCTTCTTCTCGCATCCGTAGTTCGAATTCGCCGTCCTGCAACACGATGGGAAGCTCGTGAGCCGAGATGGTGTGCATCGGAGTTCCTTTCGACTTCAGAACGGGAAGGTCTGAGCGGCAGGCCGGCTGGTTCGCCACTGCCAGGTGGTGAATTCGTCCCAACTGCTTTGAGTTCCGAATCTCGCGCCGTTTCCCGAGGCACCCGCGCCGCCGAACGGTGCATAGGCATCGTTGTTCAGAGTCTGATCGTTGATGTGCACGATGCCGGTCCGAAGGCGGTCAGCGATCCGCTCGCCGCGTTCCACCGATCCTGTTTGTATGGCCGCCACCAGACCGTATTCGCTGTCATTGGCCAGCCTGACGGCCTCGTCTTCGTCCTTGACGACCACGACGGGCGCCACCGGCCCGAAAATCTCTTCGCGGAACGCGGGCATGTCCGAAGTGACGCCGGCCAGCACGGTCGGCTGATAGAACAGCCCTTTGTAGGTTCCGCCTGCGCGAATTTCGGCACCGGCTTCCTTGGTGTCCTGGACGATTCGATCGACGTTCGCGATCTGCCTCGCGTTGATGAGCGGCCCGAGAGCGACGTTGCCCGTATTGGGATCTCCGACCGGCAGGACCGAGGCACGCTTGGCCAGCAAGTCCAGGTACCGATCGACAACCGACTCCAGCACGATGTGTCGGCCCGCGGTCATGCAGACCTGCCCCTGATGCAGGAACGATCCCCACGCACCCGCCGAACTCGCGGCATCCAAGTCTGCGTCGTCGAGAACGATCAGGGCATTGTTCCCACCCAATTCCAGCGAGACACGCTTGAGTGTGCGGCCGGCCGTCTCTCCCACCTGCCGGCCGACGGCGGTCGAACCGGTGAAGGACACCATCGCGATCAGCGGGCTCTCGCACAACGCCTGACCTGGCTCCGCATCACCGGCGAGCACATGAAGTAGACCTTCGGGAAGGCCTGCAGCCGTGAACAACTCCGCGATGACGGCGCCGCCGCTGATCGCGGTTTGAACATCCGGCTTCAGAACGACGGCGTTTCCGAGAGCCAAGGCCGGTGCGACAGCACGCATGGCAAGGAGCAGCGGGAAGTTCCACGGGCTGATCACGCCGATCACGCCGAGGGGTACCCGCCGGCCGATGCTCGATCGCCCGCGCTGGCTGGCGGGCAGGAGGTGACCGCACGGCTGCGTCGGCAGCGCCGACGCCTCCCACAGTTCGGAGATGACGAGATCAACTTCGAACGCGGCTTTCCCTGGTACCGAACCACCTTCGCGGATCAACCAGCGTTCCACTTCGGCTCGCTCCGCTTCCAAAATCTGCGCGGCCTTACGGATCACCGAAGCGCGGTCCTGTCCGATCGTGGCCGCCCACTCCGGCTGCGCCACCGACGCGATGTGTGCCGCTCGATCTATATCAGCAGCAGTGGCCGTCCCGATCACACCGAGCACCTCACCGGTTGCCGGTTCGACCGACTCGACGGTCTCACCGCTCCCGTCGATCCATTGGCCGCCGAAAATCTTTCCGTACCATTGCCGATTCGCGAGCAGATTCGTCATGAGTTCCTCGATTCGTAGCTTTCGCTGCAGTCCTCGCCGGTCGCGGGCCTGAGCTCTTCACGAGCTTGAAAAGCGATCTGGAACACACTCTGCCCCGGTATTCGGGCTCCGAGTTGTCGTGATCGGACACGTTTGTTGTTCGGATGCGACAGTTCAGTGAAGTTCGCGCACGTTCGGATCAGTCGAGCCACGTACTTCCGACGGTGCCGTACCGAATTCCGTCTTGAACGCCCGCGAAAAGGCCGGAGCGTCATGGAAACACCATCGTGCGGCCAGTACGGAGATCGAGTGATCTCGCAGCGAGGCGTCGGTGAGATCTCGGCGTACGCGAATCAACCGTTCTCGGCGAATCAGCGCATTGAGGGTAAGACCTCCGTCCCCGAAGTGACGCTGAACGGTTCGCGGCGACATGTGCAGCGCACCGGCGATCGATGTGACCGAGAGATCCGGAGAGTCGAGATTCCGAAGCGCATATCGCAAGATCTCCTCTCGCGCCGACCGTCCGGGTGCCGCGGGCGCAGTGTCTTGGACCAGAACTGCTGAAGCGAGATTGACGCCCGCATCTCCGAGAAGCCCTGCCGCGCTGCCGTCGACCTGGGATGCCACGGCGCCCGAGATGAAGTTCTGCAGCAATGCCCCGGATCCGCGTCGACCGTCGTGGATGCGTTCGAGCGCGCAGTTCAACTCTCGCTCGGTCAGACTCATTGCCGTGCGCGGCACGGTCATGACGGTGCACGACCAGTGGCCGTCGAAACGCAACGCGTACGAACGCTCCACGTCGTAGAGAATCATCGTGCCGGGCCGAGCCGTCAACTCGCGGTCGGATTGGCGCAGTATCGCGCTCCCGGTTCGGACCGCGCAGATCTTGAGCAGATCACTACCGTGTCGCTTTGCTGCCCGTGTGCTCCGTCGCAGTATCTGAGGCGAACCGGAAATGTCGAAAGCGCCCACGTCCCCGAGACTTACGCCACTGACCGTGCCCACGGGCACGGTATCGACAGAGCTCTCGGGGCACAGGCCACCGAAGGTCTCCGACATCTCGCAGTGCCACTGCTGCACAGATTCCAGCAGGCTCGCAGGCGTGGCAGACACGGCAGACACGGCCGGCTACTTGATCGAAGATCCGTGCTGCGTCAACGGCATGACCTCGATGGTCATGTACGGGAACAAGGGGAGATTCCAGAGAATCTCGTGCAGTTCGTCAGGCGAGTCGACGTCGAAGATGCTGATGTTGCTGAACTGTCCCACTATTCGCCACAGATGCACCCACTTGCCCTGGCGCTGAAGGTCTTGTGAGTACTCCTTTTCCGTTGCGACGGTCTCGGCGCGAACTGCCGGATCCAGATCGCGTGGAATATCGACGTCCATCCGTACGTGAAACAGTGCCATGTTCTTCTTGTCCTCTAGTTCCTGGTCCAGGTCTTGACGGCGTCCATGTTCAGTTCGACTCCCAGCCCAGGCCCGGAGGGGAGGTGCAACTGCCCCTCGGAATACTTCAACGGCTCCTGAAGTAGTTCTTCACTGAAGAGCAGTGGACCGAAAAGCTCTGTTCCGAAGTTGATTCCGGGCTCGGCGCAGGCGAAGTGCAACGATGCTGCTGTGCCGATCGGTCCTTCGATGGACGTCGCGCCGTGGCACGCGATACCCGCCGCCTTGGCGATCGCAACGATGTCGCGGCTGCGCTGGAGGCCACCGCACTTGGTGGTCTTGAGGGCGATGACATCGGCAGCACTCCGGCGAGCGATTTCCAGAGCGTCGTGCGGGGTCTGCACGCTCTCGTCCGCCATGATCGGAATCGGCAGTAGCCTACTGAGTTCGGCGAGGACCTCGATTTGGTCTGCCGGCGTGGGCTGTTCGATCAGTTCCACTCCGCCGTCGGCGAGTTGTGGCAGGTACCGAAGCGCGGTGAAGCGATCCCACCGCGCGTTGACGTCGACGCGGACGCCGGCGTGGCCGTCGAGCGCCTGCGCGATGCTGACGATGCGCGCGACGTCGACCGCTGGATCGAGTGCACCCATCTTGAGTTTGAAGCTGAAATTGAGCCTGGATTCCAGCTTTTCGTGAGCTTCTTCGATGATCTCGTCCGCCGGCGCTGCACCCAGCGCCCACGTGACGTCGACGCTCTCGCGGAAAGCCCCGCCGAGCAGCGTATGCACGGGAACTCCCAGGCTACGAGCCCAGGCGTCGTGCAACGCCACGTCGACGGCTGCCTTCGCGAATCGTGCATTGGCAACAATCTTTTCGATGTCTGCCATGATCGCGGTGATCTGATCCACACGTCTGCCGACCACCACCGGCGCGATGTACTTCTCGATGATGACCTGCATCGTCTCCACCGATTCGCCGCCCCACCACGGCCCGCCCGGAACGACACCTTCGCCGTATCCGACCACACCGTCGGATGTGCGAATCGCAACGAGCAACAACGGTTGCGCCGTCATCGACGTGGTGGCGAATTTGTGGGGGCGAACCAGAGGAACGTCGAGGATGGTCGTCTCGATGGAGACGATCGACAGGTCTGTCATCACATCACTTTCTTTCGAGCAGTTGTGGATCAGGCCGGGTCGAGCACGAAGTCGTACGTGACCCGGTTGATTCCGTCGACACCCGGCTTCGGATCGAGAATGAGTTCAGGCTTCGTGGCCGTTGCCACGTCGTTCTCGATCCACTCACCGTCCTTGAAATAGAGCTGGGTGGTGATCGTGCGCTTGCCGGGAGCCTTCACCATGAGATGCAGGTGAGCTGGACGCCACGGGTGCCAGCCGGCCTTCTCGATGAACCAGCCGGTGGGGCCGTCGGTCGGGATCTGGTACGGCGCAGGCTGAATCGTGGTGATCTCGAAACGTCCCTCGCCATCGGCAACGATCGTTCCGCGGAGGTTGCCGTCGGGGATGTGCGGCGCGAAGTGTGAGTAGTAACCTTCGTCGTCCGCGTGCCAGAGTTCGACGGTTGCGCCGCCGAGCCCCTTGCCGTCGAGATCGCGAACCTGACCCTCGAAGACCAGCTTCGATCCAACCTCGTTGTCACGCATCGGAAGTTCACACTTGGATGGCAGCGTCTTGGCATCGGCGACGTAGTACGGGCCCTCGATGCTTCCCTTGGTTCCGTGCTGGCCGCGGTACGCAACCTCTTCGACGTTGTGCTCGAGGAAGACGTCCAGCCACAGGGGCCACTCGCCGAACTGGCCGATGTCGATGAGCCACTGCTTGAGGACGCGGTACTCGGAGTAGGTGACGCCGTGCTTGTCGATGACGCCGGCGAGTGCCTCGAGTACGTCCTTGGCAATGGCCGAGACGCGCTCGGGCGGGGTGTCCGCGCTGACTCGTTCCTGGAGGAACTTGTCAGTGGCGGCAGTGCCCGAACCTACTGCGGTGGGGCTCTCGGAAGTGGTCATGTGGTCCTCCTCGGGGCCGTGTGTGGCTGTTACCGGGTGGGTGCCGTACTGCTGGGCTGAGTCGGCTTCCCAAGTCTGGTTGCACTCAAAGGTTGTACGCTCTGCGTACATCTGTTACGCTCTGCGTACGCTTGTACTGTGCGCCCAGTCACAAGGTTTGTCAACCTTCGAGGGCACCGATCAGGCATACCCGCAGATGAAAGGCCCTTCCGTGAGCGAGAACGATCGCGATTACATCCAGAGCATCGAGCGTGGATTCGCTGTGCTGATGGCCTTCGACGAGAAGAACCCCAACCCGTCGCTCGCCGATCTTGCCGCCGAAACGGGACTCTCTCGCCCTGCTGTCCGACGCATCCTCCTCACCCTGCAGAAGCTGGGGTACGTCACCGGCAACAACAGTCGGTGGTCGCTGACCCCGCGCGTTCTGAGCATCGGGCAACACTTCTCCGCATCACACGCTCTGACCGAGGCGGCTCTCCCGCGTCTGCTGGAGATCGCAGAGCACACCCACGAGTCCGCGTCACTCGGAGTCCTCGACGGCGTCGACGTGGTCTACGCCGCGCGTGTACCCGTTCGTCGGATCATGAGCATCAACGTCAGCGTCGGCACCAGAGTGCCTGCATACGCCACCTCCATGGGACGGGCCCTGCTCGCTTGGGCGCCAACCGAAATCGTCGACAACGTCATCGCGAACTCCACGTTCGACGCCCTCACACCCACCACGATCACCGATGAAGGCGCATTCCATACCGCTCTTCGTGTGGTGCGCGAGCAGGGATACGCGCTCACGTCCGAGGAACTCGAAGACGGCCTGATTTCCCTCGCCGCCCCCGTCCGCGACGCCGGCGGAAGCGTCGTCGGCGTGGCCGCGTGTTCGACGTCGGCCGGACGCACTACCCCGGAAGCCTTCCGCACCGACGTCGCACCTTTCCTCGTCGAGAAGGCGAATCAACTCAGCGCGGACATGGGGTACCGGAGCTAACGCCTCAACACTTCCGAGGGCAACAAGCCGTACTTGCGCCGAAAAGACGATGCGAACCGTCCGGTGTGCGTAAAACCCCATCTCACAGCGACATCGGTGACCGTCGTGGAGTCGTCGGCGTCCACCAGATCTGCGTGGACCCGCTCGAGACGGATGTCGAGCAGGCATTCCGACGGACTCCGGCCCACGTACTGCCGAAATCCTTCCTGCAATCTCCGTACGCTGACGCCCGCAACCTCCGCCATCTCGGCTGCGGTCCACACGCGGGCCGGGTCGTCGTGCATCTCGTCGAGCACCCGCTTGACGATGCGTGGCCTGGCGTGTCGCACCGCGTCCTCACTGTCGGGCATTGCAGCAAGGACGAATGCCGTGACCACGGCGCCGGAGAGCTGGCCTGCCACCAGTTCGTTGTGCAGAACTCCGACCGGGCCGAGAATCTGATCCGACAGTGAGCGAACAAATCTCAACCATCTGGCTCCGTCGTCTCCTCGAAGGTCCACCTGATCGGGCAAGTGCATTCCGGGTCGGCCGAGCACTTTCTCCATCTCGCGGTCGAGGTACTGACGGTCCATCCGGACGCCGACGATCTCGCAGTCCGCACTCCACCGGGTGATCCTCGTGGTGATGTCGGGCGGACACACCGTCGCGACGCCCCGTGTCGAGAGCACGTGCGAGCCTGCGAACACCGACTCGAGCTCTCCCGAGAGCGGAATGTTCACCCCATACGCACCGGGATGATCGGATTCGACTGCGACATCTGCGCCCCACCGGATATGCGCGATCCGCAGCGGCCCCAACTCGGTGGTGCACACCCCGACTCCACTGGCCGCGTGCCGTGACAACGGCGTCAGCGTGTGCGGAAAATAGGCGTCCGAAACCGCATGACATGCCTCGTCCCAGTCGCGCGGAACTGTACTGATCATGGAGTCGACCATCGTCCTTCTTCACCTTCCAAACCCGTGACCAGCCACATTGCCGAGCATGGGCGCTGAACCTCATTGAACACTGTGTCCCCGGTCACTTCCAAGGGGAAACGGATACAGGCTTCGATCGGGTGCGCAATCCGGATAGAGGCCGCGCTGTACGGATCGACCGAAGCCTGCGCTCGCCGTACGTTCGTCTTCACTCCCGGCGCGAGTCGTCCACCACCTCCGCCTCCCGCACTTCGCGGCTCCCCACTCACCCGCCATCCGACAAGGAGGTCCGGTCATGGAACAAAATCAACTTCGAGGAATCTTCGGTCAATTCGCGAGCGGCGTCACCGTCATCACCTGCACCAATGCCGACGGCCAGCCGCACGGAGCCACCGTCACCGCATTCACGGCCATTTCCCTCGCACCACGGCTGTGCCAGATCACGATGACTCGCAAGTCCAAAGCGTGCGGCTACCTCGGCAACGCACCGTTTGCCGTCAACATCCTTGCCTCCGACCAAGTGGACACGGCCATGCATTTCGCCGGCCGCCCGCAGCGCACCGAACCGAGGTGGATCGACGGACCGACCGCTCCCCTGCTCGACGGCGCCGCAGCAACCATCTCGTGCGTCCCGTGGAAGGAGTACGACGGTGGTGACCACATCATCTTCATCGGCGAGATCGTCGACGCGCAGTCGAGCGGCAAAGATCCGCTTCTGTTCTACAGAAGCACTTTTCACGATCTGGGCGCTACCTCGTCGACCACAGTCTGGAACGGCAGTCAGGACGACCCCCACAGTGGGTGGTTCGACGCCACCACTTCGTTCACCCCGATTCATCTTCAGCCCGCACCTCAAACGATCTGAAAGGCTTTGCCATGACGACCACCGAAATCCCTCCCACCGGCGTCGACCCCGCAGATTCCGGAGCGCCACAGGTCAATCCGGCCGCCGACTGCGAAGCCAACCGTACGAAGAACTTCGCTACCCGGCCGATGACCGGTGACGAGTACATCTCGAGCCTGCAGGACGGTCGCGAGATCTGGCTCCATGGTGATCGCGTCAAGGACGTCACGACGCACCCCGCGTTCCGGAATCCGATCCGCATGACCGCAAGGCTGTACGACGCTCTGCACACGGGCGAGCACGTGGACGCCTTGACCGTTCCGACGGACACGGGCAACGGCGGTGTCACCATGCCGTTCTTCCGCACACCGACGTCGTCGGCCGATCTGCTCAAGGAACGCGACGCCATCGCGACGTGGGCACGTATGACCTACGGCTGGATGGGCCGCTCCCCCGACTACAAGGCAAGTTTCCTGGGAACCCTCCACGCCAACAAGGAGTTGTACGCACCGTTCCAGGACAACGCCGAGCGCTGGTACCGCGAGTCGCAGGAGAAGGTTCTGTACTGGAACCACGCGATCATCAATCCCCCGGTGGATCGCCAACTTCCGCCGGACGAGGTCGGCGACGTCTTCATGAAGGTGGAGAAGGAAACCGACGCCGGATTGATCGTCAGCGGTGCCAAGGTGGTCGCCACCGGATCGGCGATCACCAACTACAACTTCATCGCTCACTACGGTCTGCCGATCAAGAAGAAGCAGTTCGCCCTGATCTGCACGGTGCCGATGGACGCGCCGGGCGTGAAACTGATCTGCCGCACCTCGTACACCGAACATGCTGCGGTGATGGGCAGTCCGTTCGATTATCCGCTGTCGAGCCGCATGGACGAGAACGACACCATCTTCGTCTTCGACAAGGTGCTGGTGCCGTGGGAGAACGTCTTCATGTACGGCGACGTCGACCGGATCAACGCATTCTTCCCTCAATCGGGTTTCCTGCCGCGCTTCACCTTTCAGGGCTGCACTCGCCTGGCCGTCAAGCTCGACTTCATCGCCGGCCTGTTGATGAAAGCACTCGAAGCCACCGGCGCGGGCGGCTTCCGCGGAGTTCAGACCCGTGTCGGCGAGGTGATCGGGTGGCGAAACCTCTTCTGGTCGTTGACCGAATCGATGGCACGCGATCCCGAACAGTGGGTCGGCGATTCGGTGATCCCGAAGCTCGAGTACGGCCTCACCTATCGAATGTTCATGATCCAGGGGTACCCGCGGATCAAGGAGATCATCGAACAGGACGTGGCGTCAGGCCTGATCTACCTGCCTTCGAGTTCACTCGACTTCAAGAGCCCGGACGTGCGTCCGTACCTCGACAAGTACGTTCGTGGTTCGGACGGCATCACCGCCGTCGACCGGGTGAAAGTCATGAAAGCACTGTGGGATTCGATCGGTACCGAGTTCGGCGGGCGACACGAACTCTACGAGCGCAACTACTCCGGCAATCACGAGAACGTCAAGGCGGAACTGCTGTTCGCAGCCCAGAATCGTGGACACGCCAGTTCCATGAAGGGCCTGGCCGAACAGTGCCTGAGTGAATACGACCTCGACGGCTGGACCGTTCCGGACCTCATCGGCAACGACGACGTCTCGTTCTTCAAGAACCGGTAACCCACTCGTCGGGTAGGGCGGACTCGCGCTGTCGAGTCCGCCCTGGTCGTCGTCCCCAGCAGCCATGGCCCATCCGAAGAATTCGACGAACACTGCACCCTTGGTCAGGACTAGGCAAATGCCTGGTGTGACCCGAGCCACACGATGTCAAGGTGAATTCAGTACCGGACGCAGCCCCGTCCGGAAAGCGGGTCCCACCGACTTGTCCGACAGCCCTCGGATTTCTTCGGCAGGCGCCCACTCTCATCTGGAGGACACCCATGACGGATATGTTGGACGCTGCCCGCGCCGCCGATCAGTTCGCGAACATCCGCGCTGCCCTCGACGACGCACTCGTCGAGGACCCCGAGACCGGCCGCTACCAGGTGCGGCGCAGCGTATTCACGGACGAGCAACTGTTCGACCTCGAGATGACCCACATCTTCGAGGGCAATTGGATCTACCTCGCGCACGAGAGTCAGATCCCGAACGTCGGCGACTACTTCACCACCTACATGGGCCGCCAGCCCATCGTCATCACCCGCAACAAGGACGGCGAGTTGGGTGCGCTGATCAACGCGTGCAGCCACCGCGGCGCGATGCTCTGCCGCCGCAAGACCGACAACCGAACCACCTTCACGTGCCCGTTCCACGGCTGGACCTTCAACAACAGCGGAAAGCTCCTCAAGGCCAAGGACGCTCGCACCGGCGGCTACCCGGATCAGTTCAACAAGGACGGCTCACACGACCTGACCAAGGTGGCGCGGTTCGAGAACTATCGCGGCTTCCTCTTCGGCAGCCTCAACCCCGACGTGCTGCCGCTCGAAGAGCACCTCGGTGACACCACCAAGGTCATCGACATGATCGTCGATCAGTCACCTGACGGTCTCGAAGTTCTGCGCGGCGCTTCCACCTACACCTACGACGGCAACTGGAAGCTGCAGACCGAGAACGGTGCCGACGGCTATCACGTGTCGTCGACGCACTGGAACTACGCCGCGACAACCGCTCGCCGCACCGCCGGTGAGTCGTCCAACGAGACCAAAGCCATGGATGCCGGCACCTGGGGCAAGCAGGGCGGCGGTTACTTCTCCTACGACTACGGCCATCTCCTGCTCTGGATGTGGTGGGGCAATCCCGAGGACCGTCCCCTTTTCGAGCGCAAAGCAGAGCTGGAAGCCCAGTTCGGTTCCAAGAAAGCCGAATTCATGGTCGGTGCGTCGAGGAACCTCTGCCTGTACCCGAACGTCTACCTCATGGATCAGTTCAGCAGCCAGATCCGGCACTTCCGTCCGATCTCCGTCGACCAGACGGAGGTCACTATTTACTGCATCGCCCCTAAGGGAGAGAGCGCCGACGCTCGCAGCAACCGCATCCGCCAGTACGAGGACTTCTTCAATGCCAGCGGTATGGCCACCCCGGACGATCTCGAAGAGTTCCGTTCCTGCCAGAAGACGTACCAGGCGGCCGGCGCGCCGTGGAACGATCTCAGCCGTGGTGTCGCACACCAGATTTCCGGTCCGAACGAGGTCGCGAAGGATCTCGGCATGAATCGCGTGCTCTCGAGCGGAGCCAAGACCGAGGATGAGGGCTTGTATCCCATTCAGCACGGATACTGGCGCGACGCAATGCTCGCAGCAGTCGACGCCGAGCAAGCAGCTTCTACCCGGACGATCTGAGGACGACCACCATGACTGTCACCATCACCAATGCCGTTGCCCTCGAAACAGTGCAGCAGTTTCTCTACCGTGAGGCTCGCTATCTGGACGATCGTGAGTTCGAGAAGTGGATCGAGTGCTACCACCCCGATTCCGAGTACTGGATGCCCGCGTGGGCTGACGACGGCGAACTGACCACGGACCCGCACGCGGAGATCTCCCTCATCTACTACCCTAATCGTGGCGGTATCGAAGACCGCGTGTTCCGCATCAGAACGGACCGTTCCAGCGCGACAAGTCTTCCCGAGCCCCGCACCGGCCACAACATCACCAACGTGGAAGTGGTCGAAGAGCGCGGCTCCGTGGTCGACGTCCGCTTCAACTGGTTCACGCTGTACTTCCGTTACAACACCGTCGACACCTACTTCGGCACCTCGCATTACACGATCGATTTCTCGGGCGAGCAGCCGTTGATCATGAAGAAGAAGGTAGTCCTCAAGAACGACTACATCCATCACGTGGTCGACATCTACCACTTCTGACACGACTTCCCTTCGAATCGAGCTGTTTCCCATGACTATTCAAGCTGCGCCGACATTTCAGGTAGCCCTGAGTTTCGAAGACGGCATCACCCGCTTCGTCGAATGCAACACCGACGAGACCGTCGCGGACGCGTCGTACCGTGCACGAATCAACATTCCGCTCGACTGCCGCGACGGAGCCTGCGGTACCTGCAAATCGCTGTGCGAGTCAGGAACTTTCGACGCCGGCGACTACATCGACGAAGCACTCACCGAGGACGAGGCCAAGCAGGGATTCTGTCTGCCGTGCCAGATGGTGCCGGAATCGGATCTCGTGCTGCAGATTCCCACCACATCTGCGGTTGCCAAGACCGCTGCCGGTTCGTACACGTCCACGATCACCGAGATCATCCGTCATTCGGATTCGACGGTGGGTTTCACCGTCTCGGTCGACAACCGCGCAGATCTGGTCTTCCTCCCCGGCCAGTACGTGAACATCCTCGTTCCCGGAACCGAAGCGACGCGGTCGTACTCGTTCAGCACCGGTCCCGAGGTCGAGTCGGCGTCGTTCCTGGTCAAGATCACCCCCGGTGGGCTGATGTCCGACTATCTCAGTCAGCGGGCGCAGGTAGGTGACACTCTCGAACTGACCGGACCGATGGGTAGCTTCTTCCTCCGGGCAGGTCAACGGCGAGCCCTACTGCTTGCCGGCGGAACCGGCTTGGCCCCGCTGCTCTCCATACTGGAGAAGATGCGTACCGAAAGCTCCACTCGGCCCGTTCATCTGGTCTACGGCGTCAGCTCCGACACCGATCTCGTCGAGCTCGACAAACTGCATGACTACGCGCAGTCCCTACCCCAATTCACCTTCGACTACTGCGTATCCGATCCCGACAGCACAGCACCCAACAAAGGCTATGTCACCGGCTTGATCGAGGCCTCTCACCTCGACGACGGCAATGTCGACGTCTACCTGTGCGGCCCGCCGCCCATGGTCGAAGCAGTACGCCGGCACTTCAAGGAAGTCTCGATCACACCGACGAACTTCTACTTCGAGAAGTTCAACAACGCGGCAGCACCGGCTGATTCACCGGCAGCCTCGACCGAAGAATCTGCAGCCGGCACGTACGAGATCGGCGAAGAACACCTACCGGTCGCGAAGTCGGACGCCCAGTTCGACGCCCGGATGGCACTTGAACTCGGAGCAATGGAACTCACGATCGGTCGCCTCACTTCGGCACAGTTGACGGAGTACCGCATTCTGGCGGAGAACTCGGCTGCTTCGATCGACCGTGATCGTTTCACGGATGCAACGGCATTCACCGAAACCAATGCTCTGTTCCACGACTTCCTCTTCCGCTGCACCGGCAACGAAGTACTGCTGCAGGCATACCACCGCCTCGAGGTCACGCAGTTGATGAACCGTGTGCTCCGCACCGCCGATTGGGTGGACGAGCATGTCGCGGAGGATCACTCGAGGATCGTGCGCGCATTCGAGCAGAATGATCGCGCTGCGGCACGCGAGCTGATCGTCCAGCACAGCGAACACGCAAAGTCGACGATGCGCCGAGCCATCACCGACGCTCGGGAACGTGTGGCGTCGTGAGCACCCGATTCTTCGCCGGACGGTTCGACGACCGCGTGGTGGTCGTCACCGGAGCAGCTCAGGGGATCGGGCGCAGCGTAGCCGAAAGAATTTCCGCCGAAGGAGGTTCCGTCGCACTGGTGGACCGGGCAGAACTGGTCCACAACATCGCGATACCGTTGAAACGATCCCATTCGGTGACGGCGGACCTCGAGACGTTCGAAGGAGCCCAACACGCAATAGATTCCGCGTTGGAGCACTTCGGGCGCATCGACGTCCTGGTCAACAATGTCGGCGGGACCATCTGGGCCAAACCCTACGAGTACTACACGCCGGAGCAGATTCAATCAGAGGTCACACGATCGCTGTTCCCCACTCTGTGGACGTGTCGAGCGGTGCTGCCCCATCTGATCGAGCAGGCGAGCGGCACCATCGTCAACGTCTCCTCGGTCGCCACCCGCGGCGTCAACCGTGTTCCCTACGCGGCGGCCAAGGGCGGAGTCAGCGCGATCACCGCGGCCTTGGCAATGGAGGTCGCGCAACACGGAATACGGGTGGTGGCAACCGCTCCCGGCGGAACCGAGGCGCCACCACGCGTCGTGGCACGCGGACCGGGCGCCGAGACCGACGAGGAGAAAGCCTGGTACCAGCAGATCGTCGACCAGACCGTCGACTCGTCGCTGCTCAAGCGTTACGGCACCCTGGACGAACAGGCTGCCGCCATCACTTTCCTTGCCTCCGAAGAGGCTTCGTATGTCACCGGAACGGTCCTTCCCGTTGCCGGTGGCGACCTCGGCTGAATCCAGCCTCCCCCGATTCCTGATCTCTCGAACGGAGATTCGCCATGTCCTCGATCGATCGTGGTTCCTGGGCCAGTGCCCGCCATCGCTCGTCAGTGTTGTGGGTGGTCACCATCGCCGCCATTGCCATTCTGTTCGACGGATACGACCTGGTCGTGTACGGCACGATCCTGCCGGTCCTCATGGACGACCCCGGCCATATCGGCACCTTGACCGCATCTCAGGCGGGCGCATTGGGTTCGTACGCCCTCGTCGGAGTGATGGTGGGCGCGCTGACGTGTGGAGCGATCGGTGATCACTTCGGTCGCCGAAAGATGATGCTGATCAACATCATCTGGTTCTCTGTCGGAATGGCACTGGCAGCGTTCGCCACCAGCATCACCACCTTCGGTCTGCTGCGGTTCTTCACCGGCATCGGGGTGGGTGGACTTGTCGCCACCGCCGGAGCCATGATTGCCGAGTTCGCACCGCCGGGACGCCGCAATCTGTTCAACGCCATCGTCTACAGCGGTGTCCCGGCCGGTGGCGTCATGGCTTCCGTCCTGGCGATCGTTCTCCGCGATTCCATCGGATGGCGCGGACTGTTCCTCATCGGCGCTCTGCCATTGATCTTCCTGTTTCCCCTTGCCTGGTTCAAACTGCCCGAGTCTCCCGCTTGGCTTCTTGCTCGCGGACGTGTCGAGGAAGCTCGCGCCATTTCCTCGCGAACAGGAATTCCGTTGCCTGTCAGTGCAGATCGACCCAACGACGCCGTAGCCGAGAAGGTCGGGTTCCGAGCGTTGGCGAGCAGACAATATGTCTGGGGCACCGCGCTTCTCGGCCTCATGAGCTTCGCCGGCCTCCTCCTGACCTACGGACTCAACACCTGGCTGCCCAAGATCATGGAAAATGCAGGTTACAACGCGAAGGGTTCCCTCTCGTTCCTGCTGGTACTCAACGGCGGCGCCATCATCGGCGGACTTCTCGCCTCCAAGATCGCGGACGTCACCGGTCCGCAGCGCGTTGTCGCCACCACCTTCGGCCTGGCTGCACTTGCCCTGCTCCTGTTCACTTTCGGATTCCCACTTCCCGTGCTCCTTGCCTCTGTTGCCATCGCCGGCGTCGGCACCATCGGTACTCAGGTCCTGATCTACGGATTCGTGTCCAACTACTACTCGACGGCCGCTCGGGCCGCAGGTGTCGCGTGGTGCGCCGGCTTCGGGCGTCTGGGCGGAATATTCGGGCCACTGATCGGAGGAAGTCTGATCAGCGCGGGGATCAGCTCGGAATCGGCGTTCTACGTCTTCGCCGGCATCGCGGTGCTGGGCGCCATCGTCACCTTCTTCGTGCCGAAGCAGACTCCCGACCCTGGCGCCGCTGCACTTCGAACCGATGACGACCGTGCCGAAAAGGAAACCCGTGGTGAGCCCGGCGTTACGGTAGTCGGGTGACACTTCGCGACCTGCTGCTCGGCCGAGAACGCGAGCTTGCCGTTCTCGGCCGAGGCTTGGCCGCGGCGGAGGCAGGAGTGCCGACTCTCGTGCTGGTCGAGGGCGACGCCGGCAGTGGTAAGTCCACTCTCGTCGACCGGTTCGCCGAAATCTCTTCCGCCCACACGCTCCGCCGCGCCCGTGGGTTGGAGTGGGAGTCGAACACCGACTTCGGGGTGATCGGACAACTACTCGAACGTCCGGTTTCGAATTCGGACCCGGTAGCCGTAGCGCACGAGATCATCGACGCGGCCGCACAACTGACCGTCGTCGTCGTCGACGACGCCCATCACAGTGATGTCAGCTCGCTTCAGGCAATCACCTCAGCCCTTCATCGAGGCCGAACGGCCCCACTGTTGTTCGTCCTCGTCACCGAGGAAACGCCGTTCCTGGGCGAGGAGGTCAGGAAGATTCTCGACCTGCACCGGTCGGCGCGCTTGCACATCAGCCCGCTCGACGCTTCCGTCATCATCGACATCGCACGGATGCGAAACGGAATCGACCTCAGTTCCGGCGTCGCGCTTCAACTTCAGGGTTTCACCGCCGGCAACACACTCGACGTCGTCTCGCTTCTCGACGAGCTGCCACCGACCTATTGGACCCGATGGCACCGAACCTTGCCGGTCCCTCGCCATCGATCAGTGTCGATCGCCGCCGCTCTCTCGGCATGTCCAACTGGAGCACGAACGTTGATCGAAGCAGCAGCAGTTCTCGGACGCAGCACGACGTTGTCACATCTTGCCCAGTTGGCCGAAATCGACGACGTGGTCGGCGCCTTGGACAGCGCCTTCGCCACCGGTCTCCTCACCGTCCACGAGCAACGGGGCAGCACCGAGGTGTCACTGAGCGGCCCGATGGTCACGGCGGCAGTACTCGCGGCCTTGGGACCAGCGCACTTGCATCGACTGCACATCCGCGCAGCCGACATCGCGTGGGGAGAAGGCGAACGACTTTTCCACCTTGCTGCTGCCAGTACCACCCACGACGAGGGCCTCGCCGCCGAACTGGTTACTTACGCGGCACTACGAGCATCCGAGGGCGCGTGGTCGGAGGTCGCCGACGCCATGGTCACGGCCAGCCGTCTCACCACGGCCCGACCCGAACACGAAGACCGACTGCTCCGCGGAGTCGACGCACTTACCGGATCAGGCGACATCCCCCGGGCCATGGTCTTCGCGCCGGAGATAGAAAGCATTTCGCGCGGGCCTCTGCGCGACGCCGTCCTCGGCTACCTCGCCATTCATCGAGGGCGTCCGACCGAGACTGCAGATCTACTGACCAGAGCGTGGGACAACTGCAGCGCGGATCGTGAACCAGGCACCGCTGCGATGATCGCTCAACGAATGGTCCTGCATTCCCTGGCTCGACTCGATGGCACAGCTCTCGTCGAGTGGGTGGACCGCGCAGTCGAATTGGTGGGCCCTTCGGATCCCGCAGCAGTGGAGTCCGAGGCGATCAAGGGTCTCGGACTCGGCGCCACCGGAAGGACCGTCGACGCACTCGCGGCATACGACGAACTGTCCGATCGCGTTCGCCCCGGAGCCCAGGCACAACGCTTCCAGATGGGACGCGGATGGCTCGAGCTTGCGTTGGATCACCCGGAGTCCGCCAGACGCGACCTCGAAAGCGCGGTGTCAACGGAGTTTTCCAGTGGTTCGGCGCGAATCTCACTGTGGGCACAAGCCTGGCTCGCCCGCACTCAATTCGCACTCGGCGCCTGGGACGAAGCGCTCTCGACGGTCGAGGGCGCCGCGGCCGAGGTGGATCGGTTCGAGATAGAGATCATCCGACCGTTGGTCCACTGGTCGGGAGCGCAGATTCACGCTCTGCGCGGCAACTGGGAACTGGCCCGTGACCATGTGCGACGCGCATACGCAGGCATTCACGCCTACGAGATCATGTACGTTCCTGCGCTTCTCGCCAGAGCACAGGTGGCTGAGGCAGCCGCCGACTACGCCGAAGTCCTGGTGGCACTGACTCCGCTCACCTCGAGCAAAGCACAACAATGGCTCGACGAGCCGGGCTTCTGGCCGTGGGTCGATCTCTACGCCAATGCATTGGTCATGGTCGGGCGAGTCGATGATGCCGACACCTTCCTACAAACACACGAGCAGACCGCGCGAGGTCGCGAGCACCGCTCCGCCGCGGCACGTCTCGGCTACGTTCGCGGCCGGATCCACGGCGCACGGGGTGAACTCGACTCGGCGAGAGAGGTTTTCGACGCTGCCTTGTTCAGCATCGAGACGCTGCCCCTGCCCTACGACCGAGCCCGAATCAATTTTGCCTACGGCCAGACTCTCCGCCGGGCGGGCAAACGCGCCGAGGCCGACGTCGTTCTCCGGGCCGCCCGCGAGCTTTATCACTCGTTGGGCGCCGCTACTTACGTCGAGCGCTGCGAGCGCGAACTCCGGGCAGGCGGGTTGAACCTCTCGCGAACGGAGAAGGGAATCACCGACCTGACCCCGCAGGAGCGAGCCGTAGCCGACCTTGTCGCAGCGGGCAAGTCCAACAAGGAAGCTGCCGGGGAATTGTTCCTCTCCGTCAAGACTATTCAGTATCATCTCACGCGCGCGTACGCCAAGCTCGGACTGCGATCACGGAGCGAACTCGCGGCATTGTTCCGCGATCGGGGGCTTTCGGATCCGCACCAGGAGAACTGAGAACATGTCGGATATTTCGACGACCGCGACCGTTCGCGTCGTTGCCGAGCCACTCCCCCAACCGCTCTACGGCCCGAGGCGGGTCTTGCGCGACTTCGGTGCGACGTCCATTGCCAACGGAGTCATCGGCATCGTCTTCTCGGCCACCGGGCCGGTAGCGGTCATTCTCGCCGCGGGATTGACGGGCGGTCTCAGTCAAGCTCAGTTGGCCTCTTGGCTTTTCGGCGCCTTCTTCGTCAACGGCATTTTGACCATCACGGCTTCCTGGCTGTACCGACAGCCACTGGCCTTCTTCTGGACGATCCCTGGAACCGTTGTCGTCGGAGCGTCATTGGAGCATCTGCCGTGGGAGCAAGTGCTCGGCGCCTTCTTCGCGACGGGTGTCCTGATCTTGTTGTTGGGATTGACCGGGTGGGTCACACCGATCATGGCCGCCTTACCCATGCCCATCGTAATGGCGATGGTGGCAGGCGTTTTCCTTCATTTCGGAACCGATTTGGTCGAGGCACCCGCCCACGACGCGATGATCGCACTGCCGATGATCGCCACCTTTGTCACTCTGAGCGTGTTCGCAAAGTTGGGAAGATTCGTTCCACCCGTTCTCGGCGCGTTGATCGTCGGTGTGGTCGTGATACTCGTGACTGGAAGATTCACCTCCGCCGGCAACGCTCACGAGTGGATGGCGCATCCGATGCCGACCACGCCGACCTGGTCCTGGCAGGCGATGATCGAACTGGTTGTACCGCTCGCGATCACAGTCGTCGTGGTGCAGAACGGCCAGGGAATCGCAGTCCTGCGAGCCGCCGGTCATCAGCCGCCGATCGGCACCGCGACTATTGCCTGCGGAGTGTTCTCCCTGGTGAACGCGGCGGTGGGGTGTATATCGACGTGTCTGACCGGGCCGACGAACGCATTGCTCACGGCGTCAGGAGAGCGGGCACGCCAATACACCGCCGGAATCTTCTGCGGCCTCCTCGCCGCCGCCTTCGGCCTGTTCGCCCCGACGTTCGTCGCGATGATGTTGGGAACTCCGATCGCATTCATCGTCACGCTGGGTCGATCCCGAGTTCATCGCACGCGAAGAACAATCTCGCAGTGCTCCTGTCCTCTCGCGAACTACTCAGGCAGGATTCCCCGTCTCCGGGTAGCGTCGCGGCCAGATAGACGGCCGCAGCAACTCTCTTCGGGTGAATTTCAGTCAGTTGTGCCGTCAGTGTTCCGCCCATCGAGTGGCCGACAAGTATCACTTCTCCAGGCAGTTGAAGCAGATCGGCCGATAGCTTGGAAAGCGTTGATTCCCAAGTTATTTCTCCATCTTTCGTCATGTCTCGACCCAAGCCTGGTTGATCGGTGGCCAGAGCTGTGTGCCCACGTCTCTCCCGCGCCTCGACCACATGGTCCCAGCACCAGGCTCCGTGTCCTGCGCCATGAATCAACATGAACTGCGTCATTGCTCCCCAGCTTTCGATCGACCGATGTGATCTACAGCATGTCCCTGCCGACATCCGTGCACTAATACCTAGTTGAACCAGCGCCATACCCAAATCGAACACACCTGCACCGAATATTCAGCGACCACACACCAGGCGATCGCCAGCGCTTTCTCGCCCTCTTGGCGGCCGTCCTGACATGCGAACATTCGCATACTCGACTTTGACAATCATTTACATTAAGCAGTAGATCTATACCCATGCACCTCAACACCCGCATGTCGCGGCGCCTCACCCTTGCCACATCAGTAGGCCTCTCACTCGCCCTCGTTACGGGTTGCTCGTCCGACAGCAACGACTCAGCCCAGTCCGAAACCACGACCACGACGTCGGCCGCACCCACCGAACAGGCCTCGGCAACACCGCGTCTCGCGGTGTCGTACGACGGTGGCGTCCTGGTGCTGGATGCTACTTCCCTCGACGTGGTCGGCGAGACCGAGATCGACGGCTTCACCCGACTCAACCCGGCCGGCGACGGTCGCCACGTCATGATCTCGTCGGGTGAGGCATTCAAAGTACTCGACACCGGCACGTGGTCCTCGGCCCACGGCGACCATTCTCATTACTACACAGCCGATCCCGCGATGTCCGAGGTCGAGTTCGCAGCCAACGAACCCGGACACGTTGTACGCCATGCCGGAAAGACAGTCCTCTTCAACGACGGCTCGGGACTCGTCGAGATATTCGATCCGGCGCAACTTGCAAAGCGCCAACCCCGCGTCGAGACGTACACCACCCCGGAACCCCATCACGGCGTTGCCGTCGCACTTGCCGACGGAAGCTTGTTGACGACAATCGGAAATTCGGAGTCCCGCAACGGCATTGCCGTCCTCGATGCCGACCGCAAGGAAATCCTGCGCAACGAACAGTGCCCGGGCGTCCACGGCGAAGCAGTGGCCGCAGGTGAAGCCATCGTGCTGGGCTGCCAGGACGGCCTGCTCGTGTACAAGAACGGAGCAATCACCAAAGTCCAGAGCCCCGATGCCTACGGCCGCATCGGCAACCAAGCCGGCTCCGAGGAGTCGGACATCGTTCTGGGCGACTACAAAACCGACCCGGATGCCGAACTCGAACGCCCGCAACGGGTCTCCCTGACCAACACGTCGACGTCGGAACTCAAGCTCGTGGACCTCGGCACCAGCTACACCTTCCGCTCACTCGGCCGCGGACCGCACGGAGAGGCACTGGTGCTCGGCACCGACGGCGCCATCCACGTCATCGACCCGAACACCGGCGTCGTCACCAAGAAGATCGCCGTCATCGACGCATGGACCGAGCCCACCAAGTGGCAAGAGCCCAGGCCGGCACTATTCGTGGAAGACCACACCGCGTACGTCACCGATCCCACGTCGAAGAAGCTGATCGCCGTCGACCTCGAGGACGGCAGCGTCCTGACCGAGACCACCCTCGATCACGCCCCGAACGAATTGACCGGTGTCACCGGCTGATCCCGGCGCTCACGTCGGCCAATCGAAGCCGTTGTCGCCCAACTCTGCCGGAGCTGGGCGACGAGCAGGACCACGACTGAGGGCGGCCCAAGTCAGAGTGGAATAACTCTGTGTAGAGGTTCGTTGTAGAGGGTGTCGGTGTTCGGTTCTTTGCCCCGGGTACCACCCCAGAAATGCCGCTTCGAGCGGCCACTTGCCGAGAGGCGCAAGACGGGCACCGACGCGCTGGAGCCGCCGGACACCTTTAGGTGCCGGCGGCTTCGCCATGGGAATGATCAGGCCGGGTTTTCGCCGGAAGCAACGTCGAGGATCCACGTCACCCCGAAGGCATCGGTGAGCATGCCGAAACCGGGGCTCCACGCCGCGGCGGCAAGACCCTCGATGATCGATGCACCAGCAGAGAGTTTGGCCCAGTAACTCTGCACCTCTTCGAGGGTGTCACCGCGAACCGAGACGAAGAACGGTTGGTCGGTGATCGTGGTGCCGTTCTCGCGGTGCGTCGTGCCGGCGTTGCCGGGCGAGCCTCCCGATTGTCCTGGGATGTCGTACGCCATTACGCAAAAGCCGTCCGTTGTCTCCACCTGGCCGAACACGACGTTCTCAGCGCCGGGCACCTCCTTGGGCATCCCGAAGTCGCCGTAGGTTGCGATCGTGACCTGTCCACCGAAGACGGACTGGTAGAACTCCAGCGCCGCGCGGGCGTCTCCGCGGAAGTTGAGGTGGGTCGTTGTTCTGATGCTCATGTCTGCTCCTGGTACGAACTTCGCCCGGGTTTTCCCTGGCAGCCTCAACTCTCACAGCTGTATAGGACTGTTTTCGTCCTAGACTCGTCGTAGTCTCACGGCATGGCGACCACCACTCGACTCTTGAATCTGCTGTCCCTCTTGCAAACGAGGCGCGACTGGCCGGGCGCTCTACTCGCCGAGCGGCTCGACATCAGCCACCGCACGGTCCGCCGCGACATCGACCGGCTCCGGGAGATGGGTTACAGCATTGCGGCGACCATGGGCCCGGACGGCGGATACCGACTCGACGCCGGCAGCGAGCTACCACCCCTGCTGTTCGACGACGATCAGGTCATCGCCTTGGCAGTCGCTCTGCAGGCGGCGACGCTGACCGGCGTCGGCATCGAAGAGGACGCAGTGCGTGCGCTGACCACCGTGCGACAAGTGATGCCGTCGCGCCTGCGTCATCGCCTCGACGCACTCACGTTCACCACGATTTCGACCGATTCCAGCGACGCAGACTCGGTGTCCCCTGAGGTGCTCGTAGCGATTTCCGCAGCGGTGCGCGCTCGCGAGGTGCTCCGCTTCGACTACTCGAACGGCCGCTCAACTGACAACATCGAAATAACACCCCCACGCCGCGTGGAGCCACATCATCTGGTGACCTCCAAGCGTCGCTGGTACCTCGTCGCGTGGGATCTCGAGCGAGACGACTGGCGAATCTTCCGCGCCGATCGCATCACCCCACGCATCCCGAACGGCCCGCAGTTCACACCGAAGGAGATCCCCGGCGGTGACGTGAGCGAATACGTGGCCGCGTGCTTCAAGGGATCGGAACATATCAACAAATGGCCGTGCCACGGCAAGGTCGTTCTCCATCGACCAGCCAGTTATGTTCTTCCCTTTGTCGAGGACGGCGCCGTCGAAGATCTTGGCCCCGACCAGTGCAGCCTCGAAGCCGGATCATGGTCCTGGACGGCGCTGGCAGCCTCCTTCAACCGATTCGACACCGACATCGATGTCGTCGGCCCGGCAGAACTGACCCACGCTTTCGCGCAACTCGCCGCCCGCAATGCCGCGACTGCTGCGAGTTAGTCAGTCGTCTCGAATGAGATCCAGGTCTCCAACACAACCGTGCGCTCGTGAGTTCATGTAGGTTTCAGTCCTCAGAGGACCTGAGGACTTGAAGACCTGAACGAAGGGATGCCCAAGGAGATGAAGAAGGGGCAAGTTGCGTTTCTCACCGGCACACACGTCGTGAACGATCTGTACCAGGGGGCTGTGCCTGCACTGTTGCCGTTCATGATGCTGGAACGCGGATATTCCTACTCCGCGGTTGCCGGAATCACGCTCGCCGCGACCGGACTATCCAGTGTCGTGCAACCCGCATTCGGCATGCTGGTCGATCGAAAGAGCCGGAATTGGCTGGTACCCACAGGTTTTGTGACGGCCGCAACGGGAATTGTCGTGGCCGCGATGAGCACCACCTACATCGTCACTTGGCTGGCAATTGCTTTGGCCGGCATCGGCATTGCCGCATACCATCCGCCCGCCACAAATTTGGCTCGCGCAGCTGGAGGTCACTCGCAAAAGGCCATGAGCGTGTTCTCCGTGGGCGGCACGTTGGGAGCCTCACTGGCGCCACCGTTCGTCACGCTCGTGGTCGGTTCGCTCGGATTGTCCGGCGGCTACCTGCTCGCAGTTCCTGCAGTGGTAGCGGCTATTTGGTGGATCGTCGCCCAATCACGATCGGCCGGCACGGGCACGGACGCCGAATCAGCCCAGTCGTTGAGTTCGCAGCTAGCCGCGAACGGTCCCGTGCCAGATGATTGGCGCTCGTTCACCCGACTCGTGCTGGTAACGGTGTGTTGGTCAATTCCATATGTGACCACGCTGTCGTTGGTCTCACCGTACGTACTCAACGGACTGAACGGATCGTCCTCGAGTGCAGCAATCGTGTTGTCCTCCTTCACCTTGGCGGGAGCGGCCGGCACGCTACTGGGCGGAGCCCTCGCGGACCGTCGTGGTCGACGTGCATCCATCCGACTCGGTTACCTGCTTGCGGTACCTTCACTGGCATTGCTCGCCGCGGCTCCGAACGTGGCAACTGCCGAACTAGGAATCGTGTGTCTCGGATTCGCGATGTTCTTGCCCTTCGCGCCACAGGTGACGCTGGCGCAGGACTACCTACCGAACCGCCCAGGCACGGCAAGTGGGGTGACCCTCGGACTCGCAATGTCAGTGGGAGGCATCGCCTCTCCGCTGTTCGGTTACCTGGCAGATCACTTCGGACCGCGCATGGCGATCGGGGCGACAACTGCAGTGCTGTTCGTCGGAGCCGTCATCGCGTTCACCTTGCGCGATCGACGCCTCGACCCGGAGGACGAGACGGAGCGCGAACTGGACGTCATCGCCCTTCGATAAACCATAAGACGGCCCCGTAGTCTGAAGATTCATCGGAGGACATGAAGTATTACTCGGTGAGCCGCTCCATTGCGGTTCACCGAGTCAGTCAGGAGCAGTCACATGGCAGTGCGCCAGATCAAGCAGCAGTCGCTGGTACAGAAAGCCGCGGACGAACTTGCGCGCCTCATCGGCGACGGCGAGTGGCCGGTCGGGACCAAAATCCCGAACGAGCAGGATCTGAGCACACTCCTCGGAGTCGGGCGTTCGACCGGCAGAGAGGCAGTTCGTGCACTGATTGCGTCGGGCCAACTCTACTCTCATCAGGGATCCGGCACCTACGTCATGTCCTCGACTCCGGTCACAGAACTCGAGCGAGAACTCAAACGCTCGGACCGCCGCGAAGTCTACGAAGTACGTAGACTTCTGGAGGTGGAAGCGGGCCGCCTGGCTGCCATGCGTCGAACTTCCGCCGACGTCGACCTGTTACAGGCAGCACTCGAAGCCCGTGAAAATGCTTCGACACCAACAGAATTTGTCGACGCCGACATAAAACTACATCGCGCCGTGGTGAATGCTGCGCACAACAGCGTGTTGTCGATGGTGTTCGATTCATTCATCGAAACGCTCCGCAACTCGGCCCTGGACGTGATCACCGACGTCACGGCACGAAACCCCGAATCCATCGACGACGAAGCCGCTGCCCACCGAGATCTGGTGGAAGCCATCGTCGCGGGCGATGCCGACGCTGCCAGCGCGGCAACGCGCAGGAACATGGACGGGCTCGACTGACCCTCTATCGTTGCCAGGCATGACGTCCACATCGCTCCCTCCACGGGGTCTCCGGATCGGTCTGTCCGCAATCGCGTGGCTCAACCTGCTCTCCGCACTTATCGGGATGGCCGGCCTGACGATCGGCGGCGGAATGGGTCTACCTCCGGAGTGGATCGAAGGAAGCGTCTTCCCTTCCTACTTCTGGCCCGGCATCATTCTCGGCGTCGTCGTCGGAGGCATCCAAGCCGCCGCGCTCTTCGCTCAGCACAACAGGTTCCGCCTGGCATGGGGCCTGCACGCCGCCGCCGGCCTCACGATGATGATCTGGATCTTCGTCGAGATCGTCATGCTACTCGTCTGGTCGCCGCTGCAAGGCATCTTCTTCACCACTGGATTGGCCCAGACGATCCTCGCCGTTCTCGCACTCGGCGCCTGGCCCCGCCCCTTCCTCCAACGAACCGACAGCCATCACGGTCAGTGACGAATTACATTGGGATAGAAGGTCACTAGGACCGACCTCGATGCTCTCCATCGCCCAATCCAGCTCGACCCCCGACCGTCAACTGAAATCTGTTCAGCCGATGAGGTCTTTCGAGAAGTTCAGCGAGTCGAAAGACCTGTTCGCTACGAGTTCCAATTGCCTCTGTGTTGCACCGTCTCGGGCGCGCTGAGACATGCCTTGGATGACTACACCGATGAACTCGGCAAGGTCCTCGGGATCGGAGTCAGCGGGCATGAGTCCGTTGGCGATATCGGCTGCGATCCTCTGCGACAGCAACACCACGTTGGCATTTCGCATGTCGCGCAATCGGTTTGCTATGTGACTGTTGGCGTCGGTCACGCTGACCGCCGCGCTGATGATCAGACAACCACCCGGACAAGACTCGTCGGTGTAATGGGACGCCGCGTCGTTCAAGAGGCGGCGAATCAATTCGGATGCCTCGCGCTCTTCGGCGAACGCCCGGTCCATGAAGTCGCCGCGAGTCGCGTTGTAGTGATCGACGGCGGCAAAGAACACTCCTTCCTTGCCGCCGAAAGCACTGTAGAGACTCGGTGGATTTATCTGCATCGCAGCAGTCAACATGGCAACGGATGTCCCCTCGTAGCCGTGCTCCCAGAAGGCATACATCGCCTTGTCCAAGGCCGCGTCTACGTCGAACTTCCGCCCTTGTCCCGGCACCCCGGCCATGCAACCTCCCAATTCCGCAGCATCTACCGATCCAAATGTGATCTATTCTACTCTTGTAGCGATCACTATGCGAATGTCCTACTGTTCTCCTCGAAAGTTCATTTCGTTCACTGAAGTACCGCCGTACTGCTGACACAGCTCGCGAACGCTCTTTCACACCGTCTAGGGGGATCGACATGCGTAGTGCCGCTTCATTCAAACTGGGTCTCAGCCACAGCGCGGCCACCGATTCGACATGGAAGGTCGAAGCGGTCAAACAGGTCGAGTATCACGTGATTGCCGCACGAAATCTGTTCGCCAAGGACAGCACTCGACTACTCGACGGGTGCAGCGCAGCGTCGCTACACCGCGGAGACCGACGCTTGATCATCATCGACGCGAACGTCGACCGAATTCACGGGGATAGAATTCGAGGCTACTTCGAACACCACGGAATACGAGCATCCTTCGTACCGATGCGAGCCGACGAGACGGTCAAAGAGTGGGGTTCTGCGGTGCGGGTGGTCGACGCGATGAACGGATTCGGCATCGACCGACGCAGGGAGCCGGTAATCGCGATCGGCGGGGGTGTTCTACTCGACATTGTCGGTTTCGCCGCGAGCGTCTACCGCCGCGGAACGCCGTACATCCGGGTCCCCACCACACTGATCGGCCTCGTCGACGCCGGGGTCGGTGTCAAGACCGGAGTCAACTACGGCATGGGCAAGAATCGACTGGGGACGTATGCACCGGCCCTGGCAACTTTTGTCGACCGAGCATTCCTGCGTACCCTCGACAACCGACACTTGTCCAACGGCCTTGCCGAGATACTCAAGATGGCCTTGATCAAATCCCTCGACCTCTTCGAACTGCTGGAAATCTTCGGGGAACGATTGATCGATGACAGGTTTCAGGGCTCTTCCGACGAACTCGACACAGCAGCAACACAAGTCATCGCCGAGTCGATCCACCTGATGCTCGAGGAACTGCAGCCCAATCTGTGGGAATCCTGCCTCGAACGCTGCGTCGACTACGGCCACACATTCTCGCCCACGCTCGAGATGGAAGCACTACCGGAACTTCTGCACGGTGAAGCCGTAGCTGTCGACATGGCATTGACGTCTGCACTGGGTTATTTGCGGGGAAGTATCAGTGAAGCTGAACTTGATCGCGTCCTGACTGTAATGAGGCGCCTCGGCCTTCCCACCTGGAACGACGTCTTGTCCACACCGGGCGTCCTCGGCGCCGCATTGGCCGACACAGTGCGTCATCGGGACGGGCGGCAACGGCTGCCTTTGCCGGTCGGGATCGGTGGACACCACTTCGTCAATGATGTCACGATCGACGGAATCAACTCTGCCTCCGCCCTTTTGAACAGGAAGAGCGACGAGCTACGCGTCCGTGAGACGTCGGTGACGAAGGTCGCGTCATGAGGTGGGGCGGCCTCTACATCGAAGGCTTCGGCTCATACCTACCGGACAGGCGGGAACAAGCCTCCGACATGGTGACCGAAGGACGGTTCGATCCCGTCGAACAGCAGAAGACCGGACAGACTTCGGTTGCAGTGTCGGACCCTGATATCGGCGAATCCGCGCCGGAGATGGCAGTCTTCGCAGGCAGAGCTGCGTTGGCCGACAGCGGAATCAGCAGCAACGAAATCGACCTACTCGTGCATGCAGTGGTTCTGCACAACGGCCTGGAGGCGTGGAACTGCGGCGCCTACATTCAGAACGAACTTGGCATCGACGACTGCCTGCCGATCGAGATCCGAACAGCCTGCGCCGGAGCAATCGTCGGAATCGAACTGATCGGCCGCTGGTTCGACGGACATGGCAAAGGCCTGGTAACTGCATCCGACGCTTGGCGTCTCCCCCTGTTCGACCGGTGGAATTCCGACAGCGGTCTCGCCTACGGAGACGGCGCGGCCGCTGCTGTCATCGGCCCGGATCCGGGTCCCTTTCGTGTTCTTTCGACTTCCGTAGTCACTGATGCACACCTCGAGCAGATGCACCGCGGGCACGAGCGCACAAGCATGCCTGTCTACGGCACCGCCGACCCGATCGATCTCCGAGCACGGGTGGGGGGCTTCACCGAGACTCACTCCATCGACGAGTTCTGGTCACGCAACGCGGCCGCTCTGTCTCGATGCGCTGAAACAGCTTTGGGTGATGCCGCCACTCATCACGGTGACATCGCCACCTGGATCGTACCGAATTTCGGCAACGTCCTACTCCGCAAACAATGTTTCGAGCCGCTGAAGATCCGCGCCGAGCAGACCTTGGTCGAACTCGGCAGAACCATCGGCCACACCGGTGCTGCCGACCCACTACTGGGCCTCGACCTGCTCCGCCGCAGCAAGGCCCTGCACCCTGGAGACCGGATCATGCTCACCGGCATCGGCGTCGGGTTCACATGGGGATGCGCAGTCGTCGAATACACCGGATACGAGAAGGGATAGGCCATGGTGGTCGAAACTCCGCACGAATTGACGACAACGGCTCGCTCTACCAACGCGAATGCCGCAATAATCTGGATGCTCCTGGCAGTGTTCGGCGTCGGCACTGTCGAATACCTTGTGGCCGGCGTACTTCCGGACATCTCCACCGACCTCGGGGTCAGCACCTCCACAGCCGGACTGCTCGTCACCATCTATGCCGTCACAGTGGTCATCGGTGGCCCTCTACTGACGATCGCTACCACCAGGGTGCCGCGAACACCTCTCATCGCGGCTCTGATGGCTCTCTTCGTCATCGGCAACATCGGAACTGCGCTGGCACCGAACTTCGCAACCATGGTGATATTTCGGATCATCACTGCTCTGCCACACGCGACGTTCTTCGCTCTGTGCCTGGTGCTGGCGACGTCGTTGGTGGCGCCTGAATTCCAAGGGCGTGTGATCGCCCGCGTCACCCTCGGACTGAACCTGGCGACGGTCCTCGGCGTCCCCTTGGGAACTCTCATCGGTACACAACTGGGTTGGCGCTGGTCTTTTGCGATCATCGCCGTTTTCCAACTGCTGGTCACCGCTGCGCTGATCGCCTCGACGCGCAACGCCGCTCCCTCGCACCAGACCGGCAACGTCAGCTCAGAGCTACGGGTGTTCACCCGGGGCCCAGTTCTGTGGGCGATCGGGCTGACCGCTCTCAGTCAGGCAGCGCTTTTCGTGGTGTTCACCTACATCTCGCCGTATCTCACCGAGCATGCCGGCATCTCGGTGTCGACGGTGACGGTGGTGTTGTTCGTATTCGGCGTCGGGTCTGTTGTCGGCAATCAACTCGGTGGTTACTACGCAGACAAGGACCTGGACAAAACGCTGTACATCGCGTTGACCGCGCTCGCGTTGGCACTTCTCGCTCTCTTCGTCTTCGGCGGAACGTCTTGGTTTGCCTTCGCCTGGATGTTCGTACTCGGTGCTACCGGTTTTTCCATTATTCCGCCGCTCGCCTCGAAACTCATCGGTGCTGCAAGCGAAGCCCCGCACCTTGCTGCCACGGTCAACATTGCAGGATTCCAACTTGCGAATGCTGCCGGCGCGTGGATCGGCTCGATCGCTCTGTCCGGCGGCAACAGCGTTGCAGTCCTGCCTGCTATCGGGGCAGTCCTCGCGGCGGGCGCAGTACTGCTGCTGTTCGTCAGTCGGCGCACTGCTCGGAGCGTGACGTGAAAGCCATGAGAGCTGCGATGATCGACGCTCCCCGTTCCGTGTCGATCGTGACGATCGACCGTCCCAACTGCGGGCCTGACGATGTCGTCGTCAAGGTTGCCTATGTCGGTCTGTGCGGTACGGATCTGGAGTTGTTGCACGGCACGTCGTCATACCTCACTGACGGCCTTACGTCGTTTCCGCATCACTTCGGGCACGAATGGGTGGGCACCGTAGAGCAGACCGGCCCGAATATTCACGATCTGTCGGCGGGTGACGTAGTCACCGGGAGCACGATGATTTTCTGCCAGGCGTGTTCGGCCTGCGGGGCCGGACGACGCAACCAATGCTCCGATCTGCGTGAGGTCGGGCTATACGAACATCCTGGTGCCGCAGCCGAATTCCTCCGCATGCCGCGGCGCACGGTCGTTTCACTCGGTCGCGTCACAGTCGAACCGGAGCACGTTCTCATCGAGCCGCTCGTGACGGTGCTCGAGGCGCTCGACGCTGCTTCGGTGTCGCCGGGTGATCGGGTTCTCGTCGTCGGCGCGGGCACGATCGGCAGCTTGTCCATCGCCATGCTGAGTCGATACCCGATCACCGTCGACGTTCTCGAACCCCGGTCGATCGAACACCTCGACTCCGGCACCGTCACACACAGTTTCACCGATGCCACACACCTGACCGGGCAGTACGACGTGGTCGTGGAGGCGTCTGGCGGCGCCGGTGCGCTGGGTACCGCCGTAGGCGTTCTCCGTCCGGGAGGCAAGTGCATCCTCGTAGGCGTCGCGGCGCACACGGAATCGATCGATCCCGGAGCGGTTGCGCTGGCCGGCATTTCGATCATCGGAGTACGTCACGGGGTAGATCACTACCGCCGAGCCGCGGAACTGTTCCCGCTGATTCGCCCGGCATTGACCGCATTGATCGACAGTGTGGTTCCTCTGACCGAAGCACAGTCCGCATTCGATCGTCTCGAAGGCCACAGGACACGGCCGAAGGTGGTGATCTCTGTTGAGTGAGCTCGAATACACAGTGATAACCGGAGCGAGTAGTGGTATCGGCCGGGCAATCGCGCTCGCGCTTGCGAAAGAGGGTCACAACCTCGTCCTCGGATACGGCAATGGTCTCGATCGCATCGCACGGTTGGTGAGCGAACTAAATGCGCAGTTCCGCATCGACGTCGTTCCCCTGCAACTGGACCTGCGCAATGCCGAATCGACAGTCGACGCCGTTCTGAGATGCACAGATGAACTGGGTGAGATCCACTGCCTGGTAAACAATGCCGGAATCAACGATCGATCACCCGCAGATGCACTCGCCATCGATCGAATGCGCGAGGTCATGGCCGTCAATTCGATCACCCCACTTGCGTTGGCCTCGTCGGTGGGGCGCCGGATGATCGCGCGAGGTATCGCAGGATCGATCGTCAACATCACATCGATCCATGACACGGTCCCCATCACCGGCGGTGCAATCTACTGCGCCAGCAAGGCCGCATTGGCGGCGTCGAGTCGTGTCCTCGCCCTCGAATTCGCGCCCCACGGAGTGCGCGTCAATTCCGTCGCACCGGGAGAAACCGCCACCGCGATGAACGGCATCGATGACGAATCCTCGTATGCGGACATCGATCGCCCCGCTATCCCGTTGGGGCGTCCGGCCGGTGTGCACGAGGTCGCAGCAGCCGCGGCGTTCCTCGCCGGGTCCGGTTCGAGCTATCTCACGGGGACCACCGTTACCGTCGACGGCGGACTGGTTCTGACTGCAGCCGAAGCGAATGCCCGCTACGCCGTCGATCATTCTCCAACGCAAGGTCTCATGAAAGGAATCGCATGAAAGCCATCGCAATCGAAGCCACCGGCGACCCAAGCGTTCTCACTCTCACCGAGGTTGACGAGCCGACATCCGGCCCCGGAGACGTCACTGTTTCCGTTGCAGCCGCTGCCGTCAACCCTGTCGATCTGAAGACCCGTTCGGGGTTCTTGCCCATCGAGTTGCACTTCCCAGCCGTATTGGGATGGGACGTCTCCGGAACTGTTATCGCAGTCGGATCCGCGGTAACACGCTTCACGCCAGGAGACCGCGTCATCGGAATGATCGCGCAACCGGCACACCGCTACGGAACCTATGCCGAACGCGTCACCGCCGACCAGTCCTTGTTCGCACCCGCTCCGTCGAACGTCACCCTCGAGCACGCTGCTGCGATCCCACTCGCAGCGCTCACCGCTGTGCAATGCCTCGAGAAACTCGACCTTGCACCAGAATCCACGGTGTTGGTGACCGGTGCTGCCGGCGCGGTGGGCCGAATAGCGTCGGCGCTGCTGATCTCGCGGGGACACCGCGTCGAAGCCCTCGCTCGCGAGAGCGACACTGACGAACTCTTGGCCCTCAGCCTCAGCCGGGTCATAGCGAGTCCCGTCGACCTGCCGCAGAAGGAGTACGACGCCATCGTCGACACGGCGGGTATTGCCGAATCCGTCGACAGTGTGCGAGACGACGGCGCCTTCATCTCCATCGACGACAACGAGCAACCCGCACCGCAACGTGGAATCACACCGGCGAAAAGCTATGTCGACGAGGACGGCTCGGGCCTCGAATCATTCGCCGAACTGGTATCGACCGGTTCGGTCACCGTCCCTGTCGCCCGAACATTCCGGTTCGACGAAGCACCCCAAGCCCACGCTCTGCTGGCCGCGGGCGGAACCCGAGGAAAGGTACTGCTGATCCCATGACCGTGACCGCGAATGTCGAAGATGCCTTGTCCACAGTCGGTGTCACCGTTCCCGATGCGGACGCCGCCGCCAACTTCTTCGCTTCACTCCTGGGTGCGAACCGCGTCGTAAGATACCCCGGACGTGTCTCCGTACCGATCGGATTGTCGGGGGTCGTGGATTTCGTATCAGCGGATTGGCCCCATCAACCCCCACCGCGGTTGGTCGACATCGGTACCAACCATCTCTGCTTCACTGTCGGCGATATCGAACTCGCTGTGAGCTACCTTGATTCGCGAAGCGACGTGACAGTCCTCGGCGACGTGATCGAGGTACCCGAGGGTCCGATTGCGGGCAACAAGTGGGTGTACTTCCGGTCGCCGTGGGGCGATCTCTTCGAACTTCAGCAGTGGCCCGAGGAGCCGGGATACTTCCACGAGACCCAGGCCCGACTCCACCACAGACGAGAGGACATCGCGTCAGCCCTTCTCCCGACCTGCCGCGGTTTGGATCACACGGGCTACAGCGTCCCGGACCTCGACGCCGCGATAGCGCGTCTGGTGACCGCCCATTCGGGAACCGAGGTGCTCCGCACCGACATCGCAGCGGATCGCGGGTTCATGACGGCACAGTTCGATCTCGACGTCGAAGGAACGTCCCGGATGGCGATGGTATCCGTCGGCGACTTGAACATCGAGTTGTTCGAGCACCACATCGGCCGGCAGGAGGCCCCTCGCCCTTTGACCGCCAACGGGGGAAACTTCCTGACGTTCCGCCACGGGGGCGCCGCGCGACTGATTCCGAGTTCGCTGTGAAGTACGGAATCAATCTCCCCAACTTCGGGCCGCAGATCGCCCCCGAGGGGATTCTCGCGTGGGCCCGGACAGCGGAAGCTGCCGGATTCGACAATGTCCTACTCTCGGATCACGTGGTGTTGACCGACGACGCGAATCGCCGCTCTCCCGCTCCGTTTTACGAGTGCCTGGCCACGCTGTCCTGGCTCGCAGCGGGTACCGAGTCGATTCGCCTGGGCAGCGGCGTGCTGATCGGCAGTCATCGACACCCGGCCCACCTCGCCCACGCGACCGCGACGATTGATCGACTCAGCGGCGGACGGTTGATCGTGGGCATCGGGGTCGGCTGGACTGCACAGGCTTTCGACGTCCTCGGCGTTCCGTTCACACGTCGAGGCCGACTGACGGATACCACTCTCGAAACCCTGATCGCAGCGTGGACGTCGGAGACATACGACGCACCGGGCTCGGCCGGAACACATCGCGTGCACAACGGACCTCTACCGCTGCAGCAACCACACCCTCCGTTGTGGATCGGCGGCAACGGACCCGCTGCGATCGACCGAACCAACAGATTAGGCACTGCATGGCACCCATTGCACCCTACCCGGGGCCTATGCATCGCTGGAGTCGCTTCACTCGCCCCCGGGCGTGAGTTCGTCCCCCGCATCTACTTTCTCCCCACCGAAAGATCTGTCGAATCACCAGACCGTCCACTCGGGTACGGAACCATCAACCAGATACGTGCCGACATCGATTTTCTGTCTGAGATCGGTGCACAGACGATTGTGCTCGATACCGATCCTGGCGACCAGCGACTGCGTCGCTCAACCGACCACGATCTCGATCTGATTCGCATTGCCGGCGAAAGTTTGGGAATGAGTCGGGTGGCCGTCTTATGACTCTGCGGCCCAGCTTGATTCGACAATCCATTTCGACCTCGGCACTGCTGTTCGACATGGACGGAACCCTCGTCGATTCGCAGGCGTCGATCGAGGCTGTCTGGTTCGAATTCGCGGACCGGCACGGCGTTGATCGGGCGGTGGTAGCGCAGGCACTTCCAGGCCGCATCGCTTCCGACATCATCCTTCGGGTTCTCGGTAATCGAGCAAACGTCGAATCCGAACTGAACTGGATCAGGCAAAGCGAAGAGCAGAACTCGCATCCAGTTCGCGCCATCGCCGGCGCCAAGGACTTTCTGGCGTCTGTGCCCCGGGAGCAATGGGCGATTGTCACGTCGGCCCCTCGATCGATGATGGTGCGAAGGCTCACTGAAGCGGGCCTCCCGCTTCCACACGCGTCGGTATGCGCTGAGGACGTGCGCGCTGGCAAGCCAGATCCCGAGGGCTTTCTTGCAGCGGCGGCGCGCTTGAAGGTTTCCGCCGACTCCTGCACCGTATTCGAAGACTCCTCGGCCGGCATGGCTGCTGCGGCCGATTCCGGCGCATCATGCGTTGCAATCGGAGCCGAGCCCGGACGAAACCTTTTGAGAGTGAATAATTTTACTTCACTACGACTCTCCCGAGAGAGATCGGAGCTCGTAATCGACGTGGTACCGGAACTATGACGGATACCGTATCGGTCGATCTGGGAGGTACGTGGCTACGCATCCGCAGCGGTGAGCGAACCGAACGGCTGCCATCGCCCAGCGTGCTCCGACAACCGTCTGCCACTCCCGATCAACTCCTGCGCGAGCTGATCGAGACACTGGATCGATATCTACCGCCGGGTGCCGCAGTGAACATGGCGTGCGGGGCCGCGCTCGACGAACAGAAGGGCGTCGCCCATGGATCCGGCCCATTGTGGGGCGGCACTCCTGCCGGTGAGATTCCGTTGCTGCGCCTCCTCGAATCCCACCGCCCGGACGTTCGATGGACACTCGTGAACGACGTGACGGCAGGGTTGGCGTCATTCGCTCGTGGGTTTACACGTCCCACCGATCGGCGCATCGCCTACCTCACCATCAGCAGCGGGATCGCACTGCGGATAGCTGATGCAAGAGAGGGAGTGATTCCAGTGGACGCATTGGGGTTGCAAGGTGAGGTCGGCCACCTTCGTGCAGTGACGTCGGGGCCGGATACAGTGCGACAGTTGCCCTGCGCATGTGGAGGCATCGGACATGTCGCGGCGATCTCGTCCGGCTCGGCGTTGGCTGCTGTCGCCTCGGCTCTCGAATTGCCCTATGACAGAGATTCGTTCGGTCCAGCACTCGAGTCAGGCGCCCCTGGTGCATCACTTCTGTTGAGCGTGGTCGTCGAGCCGATCGCCGAGCTGGTCAGAACGATGATCGCCCTCGATCCACGACTGGATCGCATCGGGATCGGTGGCGGGCTCGCCGAAGGTCTGTCCGAGATGTACGAGAGGGAACTTTGTTCCCAACTCGCCTCGGTGCGATCGTACGCGGACACGTCACTGACTCCCGAGAGAATCCGTAAGACGATATACCTGTGCCGTCCTCACGACATCGACACCCTGTCCGGTGCCGACGATATTGCCGCCGGTCGCCTCCGCGTAAGCAAGCTGTGAAAGAGGATACATGACAACGCAACTCACCCATCGCGCAATCGTGAGAAGGGGCAGTCGGTCGAGCGTCGAAAAGCGGCCGACTCCAACTCCCGGACCCGGCGAACTTCTCGTCGCCCCCGAGAAAGTCAGCCTGTGCGGGACTGACATTCAGATTGTGCGCGGAGACAGGGACGACCCCTCGCCCATCGTCGGCCACGAAGGCGCTACCCGCGTCGTCGAAGTGGGCGACGGCGTCACCGGCTTCGAGGTAGGTGATCGAGTCGTGGTCAACCCGACGCATCCGCATGATTCATCGTTTCTTCTCGGCCACAACGTCGAGGGGTTGTTTCAACAACGCGTCATCATCGGCGTGCCCGCGGTGAGTGGAGGGTTGGTCACGCCGTTGCCACTGGAACTTTCCAGCGCACGCGCTACTCTCGTCGAACCGTACGCCGTCGTCAGGTATGCGCTCTCCTGCCTCTCCCGTGAGTCACCGGGGACGCTGCTCATTTTCGGCGACGGTCTCATCGGAAATCTGGCTGCGGCCCTCGCACCCTCCGTTCTCTTCCCAACCGTCCGAGTAGTAATGGTCCACCGCACCGAACTCGGCATGGAGTGGACGACAAATCACTTTCCATCCGTGGTCAACTCGCTCGCTACCGAGAACTGGGTACGCGAAACCACAGGCTCGGTCGCCGTGCTGGTCGCGACTCACCGCGCCGGCACAGTAGCGTCGATCGACACCGCTCTGGAACGCCTCGGCGATCGAGTTGTCTCCGTGCATCCGATTGGTGGAGTGCCGGCCAAGGCCACGTCCGATTTGTTACCCGGGGTGGACATCGCCGGGGTGCGACAAGCCAACACGGGTGGACCGACACCACCCGCGATCACGACGTTCACCAGGGGCTCTCTGCGCGTTGCCTTGACGGGCAACAGAGGAGCCACGAACCACCAACTCGCCTCCGCTGCAGCTGCATTGACGAGCGCCGACGACACGATCGACACGCTACTCACACACCAACTCGGCATGGATGAGGGCACCGCATTGATGAACGTGATCTGCGAGAAACGGACCCGAGAGGTAGACGGCGAGTTGGTGATTCGATTGGTGGTGAATCTTGCGGGTCATTGAAGGTATTTGATCCGACGAACTCGGGGAACAACCAGCCAAGACCTCCCGCCCGAGATCCCCCACGGACTCGCATTGCTAGTGTTGATGACGTGTTTGCCACGGGACCCAACGCGCTGACGGCAAAAGGCCAACCGACGCTTCAACACATAGATTTCACCTTTTTGGATTCTTTTCGATTTCCCGACCGGCAGGGCTTCCCCGATTCATATCGCGCATTCATCCGGCACGCAGGGTGGGCGCGGACCTTCGGACTCTGGCTCATCTATCCGCCCGTCCTTCCCGGATTTGCCGACGGCTGGCAAGGGCGCGCCCGCAACCTCACCGCTCATCTTCATTCGGTCTACACAGAAGGACAGGATGACGAGTTCGATTGGATGATCGAACCCGACGGCGATTGGTCACTCCCCGACTCGCTGCAGGTTTTCGGATGGAGCGAAAACGGTGACGCCCTCCTGTGGGACACAGCATCACGCGACACCGACGGAGAGTTTCCGGTTTGGGAATCGCGATCGTTCAACTCCCTCCACCGCCTCGGCGGGAGCCTCTACGAAGCACTTCCGTCCATTCGCACCCGGACGGCGAGCCTGTTCGGACCCCACACCTTCGACATCGAGCCACTCCAGCCCACCCAACTCTGACGCGCGACCCAAATTATCGATAAGCCGCGGGCACAGCCACCAATACGACACCGACGACGACGACCAGCGACAGATAGCCGAGAACGAGGCCGGCCACTGCCAATCCGCGCCCACTTTCGCCGGAACGGCGAATCTGGTTCAGCGACACATGGCCCACCGGAATAGCAAGAACCCCACCGAAGATTCCAAGTACCAGTGCGACGATGGCCAAGGCATTCGTACCGACCGCTGATCGCGCTGGATAGCGCACATCAAGTTCATCTGCGAGTACCGGAATCCCGTCCGATGTGAAGCCCACTTGCGCAAAAACAGGTCGGCCATCGGCGGTGTAGCCGATCACCCCTGGCGGCGCCGCCGCCTGCCTGACAGGCCCGAATGCCGAACGAAGGCTCCTCCCTAACAGCAGCGCCCCGACCATATACAGCGACAGTCCCGCCACTGATCCGGCTACCCAGGCTCCACGAAACGCCGGCCCGTCGACGTCGAGGATCCTCCCCGCCGCCCTTACCCCGGATCCTGCTGCACCGACCGCGATACTCAAATTCACTGCGCCAGGAAGAACGGCAAGCAAGGCAATAGCACCGATACCAAGCGACAATGCCGGGCCACCTCGGCGCCGCCACGCCAACGAACTCATCAGCGCTGCGAACAAAGTCACAGCAATGCCTAAAAGCCCAGTCACAAATCCGACAACGACTCCCGTCTCGAAGTCCCCACCGACATGACGAGCAACCCACTGTGCCCAGGCCCGTGCGAATGGCGGCCCGAGCGTCAGCGAGGCAACGACCGTTGCAACCGCAACACACGCCACGACACTGATGACCCGCAGAATCCACCCCAGATAGCCGGAATGCGAATTATTCGGCGCAACAGTAGTTTCCGAGTCGATCACCAGAATTCCTTCGTTCAGAGTGTGACAACAGAACGGCTCTAGCCGTCACTCCACACAGAACCGTGGCCGGACCGGCTCACTCATCTGATCAAGTTCTGGTGCCTGTGTCTGTAGTTCGTTCGCACGACCAAACCCGCGATAGCAACGATTACACATTTCTGTTAACGTTGTTTACATGAGTTCGAGAGCAAAAATTCTGGCCGCAGCGACCGAGCTGCTCAACACGTCTCCCAACGGCGACATCTCCACCCGCGCCGTATGCGAGATGGCCGGCGTCGGCGCCCCCGCGCTCTACCGCCAGTTCGGCGACAAGGACGGACTGCTCGCAGCCGTCGTCGACGCAGGATTCGCGGAATACCTCGCAGGCAAACGCGCTGCGACGCCGTCCGACGACCCTGTCGCCGACCTACGGGCCGGCTGGGATGCACATACAGCCTTCGCACTCGCACATCCCGCTCACTACCGGCTGATGCACTCACCTTCCGCCCAGAGCGCCGACACCGCCCTGCAGGCCCAGGCGCTACTTCGATCAGTTCTCGAACGATGCGCTGCGGCAGGCGTTCTGACCGTGTCCGTCGATGTTGCCACCCAGATGGTGATGTCGGCGAATGTCGGGGTTGCTCTGATGCTCGTCGTCAGGCCGGAACAGTACCCCGATCCGACGCTGTCACAGCGAGTTCGCGACGGAATCATCGCGTCCATCATCGACGAGTCCGACGCCCACCCGGACGCCTCACTCAACAGAGTTGCATCGACTCTCGACGCCCAACTGGCCGGCGTGGATTCAACTTCCCTCTCCACCAACGAAGTTGGCCTGCTGCGCGAGTGGCTCCGCAGGCTGTCCGATGCACCCGAAACCAGATCAGGAGTTACATCATGACTGACACCACCACCCGCGTAGCCATCGTCACCGGAGCTTCCGGCGGCATCGGGCGAGCGACTGCAGAAAAGCTCGCCGCCGACGGAATGGCTGTCGCCGTTCACTATTCGGGAAATCTTCAGCGCGCGCAGCAAACAGTTGACTCCATTGTCACAGCGGGCGGACGCGCCATCGCGGTACACGCCGACGTCGCCGACGAAGGTGAAGTCGCGGCCCTGTTCGATACGGTCGAGGAGGAGTTCGGGGGCATCGACGTCGTCGTACACGCAGCCGGAATCATGATCCTCTCCACCGTCGCCGAACTGAACTTCGACGATTTCGATCGGATGCATCGGACCAACGTCCGAGGGACCTTCGTGGTCGACCAGCAGGCAGCCAGACGTGTCCGGCGCGGCGGTGCGATCATCAATTTCTCCACCTCCGTGAAGAAGTTGGCGTTTCCGACTTACGCCGCGTACGCCGCCACCAAAGGTGCCGTCGACGCGATCACCCTGGTTCTCGCGAAAGAGCTACGCGGACGCGACATCACGGTCAACGCCGTAGCCCCGGGACCCACAGCGACCGATTTGTTCCTGGACGGGAAAGACGAAGCAACAGTGGAGAACCTGTCCAAACTGGCCCCCTTGGAGCGGCTCGGCACACCGGTGGACATCGCGGAGGCAGTCGCGTTCCTCGCCGGCCCAGCTCGTTGGGTCAACGGCCAGGTCATTTACGTCAACGGCGGCGTGATTTAGCAAATCCATCGTCTAAGGACCACACCTTGGCAATTCCGACAAAACAGTCAAACCAGTCGACTTTGGTTGTAATGTGCAAACAATGGAAAACCAGGATCGAGGGTCCGCCCGGACGTCACGACGACAGTTCATCAGCGTTGCAGGACTGGCGGCAACCGCCGTCATAACCCTCGCGACCTCCTCGACCGCCAGCGCCGCCGGCCCCACGGCACCCAATCCAGGTTCGCGGGTCGGCGATCCTGCAGAAGCCCAAGCGGTACAGCGCGTCGCAGAGACACTGCTGAACAGCGGAGTCCCCGGCCTTGCCTTCGCCATCGTCAAACCGGATGAGAAGAACCGCAAAGCGAGTGTCACCACTACGTACCACTACGGCCAGGCCGACGTCGAAAACGGCGTGAGAGTCACTCCACGAACGCAATTCGAGATCGCCTCGGAGACCAAGACCTTCACCGCTGCACTACTGGCGAAACTGATCGCTCGGGGAGAAGTCGGATTGGACGACCTGGCGAGCAAGTATTCGGACGGCAACCCGCTGCCAAAAGGCAGCGGTGGCGAGGAGATCACGCTTCGCCAACTGGTCACCCACCGTTCCGGTCTGAGCGACGACCCACCCAATCTTTCGGCAGGGTGTGCCGATCCCACACAATCGTGCACGGACGAGAAAGCGAAGTACACGAGAGACATGCTCTGGGAAGGACTCCGGGCTCCCGGGGCCTTGGAGTTCGCCCCCGGTAGCCACTGGCTGTACTCGGACTTCGGGTTCGGACTGCTCGGCACACTCATGGCAGACAAGATCATTCCGGGACAGGAGAAGCCGCCTTTCGCGGCAGCAGTCGCCCGCGAAATCACCGACCCGCTCGGGATGATGGGTACCGTGATCGAGACCAAAGCAACCGACCTGGCCGTTCCGTACTACCTCGACGGCACAAGAGCCCCTCTGTGGAACAACACGGGTGCGATCGCAGGCGGGGGTGGCCTCGTCAGCACCGCCGAGGACATGTCGATCTGGGCCGCAACAACTCTCGGCTATGGCAACAACCCGCTCAAACCGGTCCTGACCTCGATGCTCGAGCAGATCGACACGCAAGCTCCGGAGAATCCTGCATTCGGAATGGGAATGGCGTGGCAGCTCCAACCCCCGACGCCGAACTTCCCACAATCGTTCGCCAAGAAGAACGGAGACAGCTCGGGATCCAACTGCATCACCCTGTTGGTTCCCGACAGCGGCTGGTCGATCACGATTCTGGCGAACGGTGGAAATGCGGCGATGATCGACCCTGCAGCAGTGAACCTGATGCATGATCTGGTTCCAAGACGACCGATATTCGGTAGCTCGACGGGAAGTTCGTCGGGCAGCGACGCCGGTTTCCAGACCGGGTCATTCGGATAGACCCACTTACCCAGGGGCGCTACATCTTCGTCGAGCGTGCCATCACGAAGCAGTAGAGCCCGTAGGTGATGATGCCCAATCCGGCAAGGATCAGCAGGGCCACTCCGTACGGCTGCGCACCCAGCGTCTTGAACGCTCCGTCGAGTCCGGAGGACTTGCCGGGTTCGGAACTGTTGACCGCGAGAAGAACCAGAACGCCGACAGCAGCGATGGCCAAGCCCTTGGCGACATACCCGACGGTTCCGAGTCGGCGCACGAAGTTGCTGGGTGTGCCTTTCAAATCATCCAGGAAGTTCTGGCTCGCGCCCTTGTACACGTGGTAAACACCAACAGCGATGATCGCGATCCCACCGATCACCAATGCGATAGTCCCCAGCGTGTTCTCCATCAAACGCGCCGTGATTCCCGCACTCTGACCGCTGCTGGACTTCCCGCTTCCGCGGGCGAATCCGAATGCAGTGAAAGCAAAACCGAAATAGACGAGCGAAATGCCCAGAGCCTTTGCACGGTTGAAGAACTCCTTCTTCTTGTCGTCCGAGGACGGCGACGACGAGCTCCCCAACGCAGCTTCGGCCAATCTCCACAACGCCATGGCAAGGAAGGCCACGACGCCGACCCACAGAGCGAAGACACCCCCTGGTTTTCCTGCCAACTCGGCCATCGCACCCGATTGGTCCGCAGACCCGGATCCACCGAGAGCAAGGCGGATCGCGATATATCCGATCAGCAGATGAACCACGCCGCTGACGACAAATCCTGCGCGGGCAAAGCGCTCGAAGACATTGTTCTGTGCGACGTCAGCCGCCGTGGACGTGACACTTTTCTGGTCCTGCGGTGACGATTCTTTGTTCATCATGATCGTCGAACCATATACGGGCAGACGCTTCCCTCGAACGCCTGCACCAAGTGTTTCGAGATCAAGGGTTTCGAGGGTTCTGATCCGGCGTCGACCGCGGTTCTTCGGGGTTGGGAACCTTGGGGTCGATCGTGTCTGCATGATCTCGTTGCTGGTTCAGTTCCTCGCGAGAGCTCGTCGCCTCTTTCCGATGTTGCGCTGCATGATGTTGCAGCGCAGACGCTTCCGCCGCTTTGGCATCGGCCTCTGCCTGCACCATGCGCGCTTTGGCTGCTGTCTCTTCTGCCCGCGCCTCGCGCTCGCCTACTTGCAGCGACTTGTCTGCGACGTCTTCGCGGATCTGTTCTGCCTCGATGTGACGACGCTCGTCACGCCTGTTTCGCGCCACCCACAGGAGTGCGGCCACGATCGCTATCACCACGACCACGGCAACAATTATCCAGATAATGCTGCTGGTACTCATACTGCGAGAGGTACCCACCTGCGGCTTTCTCACACGCAGGCAAACAAAGACGCCAAAATTACAGGTCGGTCGGATGCGTGTTGGCACCGCACAAAACGACGCACAGCTCACCGTCGGACGGCGGCGTCACCGTTCCGTTCAGAACCGGAACCAACGCTGCCGCGGTGCCCAACTCCACCAGAATCCGGAACTCCCGCCACAAGAATGCCCGAGCCTGTCGGATCGAATCATCGTCGACCACAACACTGTCTACCGAACTCTCCTGCAGCGTCTCCCAGGCGATGGCGCCAATTCGTGTGGCCCCCAATGAGTCGCCGGCAATGCTGTTCACTTCGATGTCTACCGGACGCCCCGCATCGAGCGAGGTGTGCAGGGTGGCAGCTCCGGTCGGCTCGACGGCTACCACGTGATCTTCGGGGCGAGCCGCCGCCACGATTCCAGAGACCAATCCACCACCACCGACCGCGATGCAATACGTGATCGGCCCGGACACCTCGTCTTCGATCTCGAGAGCGATGGTGCCGGCCCCACTGACGATGTCGGGCAGGTCGTAGGCGTGTAGTTCGAGCGCACCACTGGTGCGTGCGATGTCCGCAGCAGCGGCAGCAGCGAGTGCATACCGGTCGCCGACCTTGTGAACGGTTGCACCCAACTCCCCGAGTGCCTTCACCTTTGCTTCGGGCGCCGTCTCCGGCACCACCACTGTGCAGGTGAGTCCCCGCCGTCGTGCTGCCCACGCAGCGCCGATCGCAGCATTGCCGCCGGACGCGATCACCACACCGGCATCGGGCATGGTGCCGTTGGCTACAGCTCGTTCCACTGCATTGAGACTGCCGCGCACCTTGAAGGAACCGCCGTGTTGGAGGTACTCGAGCTTGAACAGAACCGATACCTCACCGTGTGGCGTCGGCACCGCAGTTCGGAAGATCGGGGTTCGCCGCGCCAGCCCTGCGATACGAGTTCGCGCGGCTTCGACATCCGAGCGCTCAATTGCCAGTGGACCTGCATTGTTGTCGGCGGTGAGAGTCATACACCAACCCTACGGTTCGCAACTTCGACCCGAAGCAGTCGGCCTGCCATCGTTGGAATGTCTGTTTTTCACCAAAGAGTGCCCGCATCTGACCGAGACAATGACCATCGGGGTGAATAAATTTACTACTACAAGAACAACAGCGTCATCAAGGAAAGGCACACCCCATGTCGAAGATCGCAGTATTCGGTGGAAACGGTTTTGCAGGAAGCGCAATCGCGAAGGAAGCCGCTTCACGCGGCCACGAGGTAACCGTCGTCGCTCGCAGCGCGCAGTCCGGAACCGAGACGAATGTCGTGCAGGGTTCTGTTCACGACAACACGATCGTGGAGCAGATCACGGCAGACAACGACGTCGTCGTCGTTGCCATCCCCGCTCGCGAGATCGACGGCAAGCGCCTGCTCGACGCCGTCACTCCCCTCGCAGATGCCGCCGCACGCAACGGCGCTCGCATTGCAGTGGTCGGTGGAGCCGGCAGCCTGTTGGTCGCCGAGGGCGGTCCGCGCGTCGTCGATACTCCCGATTTCCCGGACGCGTACAAGGGTGAGGCGCTCGCTCACGCCGACGTCCTCGACGCGCTCCGCGCAACTGACAGCAATGTCGACTGGTTCTACGTGAGCCCGGCCGCAGCATTCGGCGCCCATGCCGGCGTCGCTCCGAAGGGATCCTTCCAGGTGGGTGGCGACATTCTGCTGACGGACGCCGAGGGGAACTCCGCCATCGCGGGCGAAGATTACGCACACGCTTTCGTCGACGAGATCGAGACTCCGGCACACCGTCGCCAGCGTTTCACCGTCGCACACTGAACATGAGCAACCTTCGTAGGCGCGCAGCCTGGATGACCGTTCCCGCTGCCGCCGCCCTCCTGCTCACCGCGTGCTCCAACGACGCGGAATCCGCAACGCCCAGCAGTTCTACGACGTCCACGAGCGTTGTCGCCGAACAGGGCGATCAACTCGAATCAAACAAAACCATCGTCACGGATTTCTACGAACTGGCGTTCAACGGCCGTCAGGTTCAGCAAGCCGCAGACCGGTACCTTGGCGATGTCTACATCCAACACAACCCCACCGCCGCCGATGGGGCAGCCGGATTCGTGAGCGGCATAGGCGGTTACGTCGCGGCCACACCCGGATTGCATGCCGAGATCACTCGCGTTTTCGCCGAGGGCGATCTGGTTGCCCTCCAGTCTCACACCACGTCTGCTCCCGGCGACCGCGGCCAGGCCGTATTCGACATCTTCCGCGTCGACAACGGCAAGATCGTCGAACACTGGGATGCCATTCAAGACGTGCCGGAAACGTCCGCGAATCCGAACACGATGTTCGACGGACCCACCTCGTCGCCGTCCAGGACGTCAGAAGTTCTGGAGCGCAACACGGCCAACGCGTTGACGTTCCTGCAGCTCGCCTTCAACGAAGGCAATGCCGCCGAGGCTGCCGACCAGTTGATCGGCCCGACCTACACGCAGCACAACCCCTCGTTCGCGGACGGTAGGGATGCGTTTGTCACGGCTCTGGCCGGGATCGAACCTGCTACCGGAGACAAGGCCACCACGTTTCCGCGAACGGTAGCCGAGGGCGACTTCGTCTTCGTTCAGACCTTCGCTTCGTCCGGTGAGGGAACGGCCGGCAGCGGCTCGATGGACATCTTCCGATTCGACGAGAACGGCAAGATCGTCGAACACTGGGACGCCGTCCAGGACTACCCGTCGACGACTGCAAGCGGCAACACCGTGTGGGACGACGGTCGCTGAGACGACAACTCCGCACAGTTCAGAGAGGGCTGCGCGATCAGCCGACGTTGATTCGTTCCAGATCGCCGTCGTAGTAGTCCAACAAGCGCTGATCCATCACCCGGCGCCACAGCGGTGGTATCCACGCGATCACGATCATCACTGCGTAGCCGGCCGGGAGTTGCGGGGCTTCGGCTGCGCTGCGCAGGCTTTGGTACCGCAACTTCGGGTTGGCGTGATGGTCGCTGTGCCGCTGCAGTTGGTAGAGAAACAGATTGCTCACGACGTGATCGCTGTTCCAACTGTCAGCGGGGCTGCAGCGAACGTACGAGCCGTCGGCACGCTTGCCGCGCAGCAGACCGTAATGCTCGAGGTAGTTCGCCGCTTCGAGGAAGGTGAATCCGGCAACTGCCTGCAGCAGGAGCCAGGGTGCAACCTCCCAACCGAAGATGCCGATCAGCGTCGCGAAGAGGACAACGCTCATCGCCCACGCATTGAGGACGTTGTTCTCGAGGCTCCAGGTTCGCTTGCCTTTCCGCTGGAGTCGAGCGCTCTCGATACGCCAGGCAGAACGCAGGCCGCCGAACACACTTCGTGGCAAGAACCTCCAGAAGCTCTCGCCGAACCGCGAGCTGGCCGGGTCCTGCGGAGTAGCTACACGCACATGGTGGCCGAAATTGTGTTCGACGTAGAAGTGCCCGTACAGAGACTGTGCAAGCGCCACCTTCGCGAGCCACTGCTCGACCTTCTCGCTCTTGTGCCCGAGTTCGTGGGCCGCGTTGATACCGACGCCGGCGACTACGCCCACCGTGAACGACATCGCGATCTTCTCCGCGATTCCCATCGGAGCGTTGATCCAGCACCAGCAGGCGAAGACCAGACCGGCGTATTGCAAGGGGAGGAACGCATAAGTGCACCAGCGGTAGTAGCGGTCCTTCTGCAGCCCTGGGATCGCATCGTCCGGCGGACTTTCGCCGTCTTCACCGGCCAGCATGTCGATGATCGGGATGACGATGACCAGCAACCACGCACCGGTCGCCCAGAACAATCCGAGACGAAAGTTGTCGACGAGAAACCAGGAGATGAACGGGCTGAGTGGAATCAGCAATCCGAGCGGCCACAGGTACCTCTTGCGGTCGCGCCAGCGCGGATTTTCGCCGGACGGCGAGTCGGTGTTCTGGACAGCCTTCGATCCGGTCTGCCGTGCGTCGGAAGTAGCTGTCATTCGCCGATCTCGCCTTTCATCCCCTCGAACGATTCGCCCCACGCACCGTTCACGCTCAGCAAACCACGACTCACGCGCTGACGGATGTGGCCGCGAACGCACGGCGCTCTACTGGAAACCGACCGGGACGCATGTCCGGCACGCGCTCTCCCCCGAGAAGCGACTGTTCACCCCGACAGCTGATCCGGACAAAATACCCCATCGATCTGCGGCAATCGACACCGACACAGCCTTTCGCTGCGCGTCGAAACGTCAAGGGTTTGGCAAGATCAGCCCAGATCCCCCTCAACGAGTAACGGTAACCATCAGTGACAGAAATCATAAGCAGGGGACAGGATCCTCGTCCCAGATAGCAACTAAAAGACTGCGCGCCCTCAACTGGTCGGTTGCGGGCGCGCAGTCCAAAGGTGAGCAAGCGTCAGAGCGTTGCAAACACCTTCGTTTTCACTTCGTTCAGCCAACCGTTCGCGGTCACGAAATCTGTGACGCTCGACTGCAATCCGAAGACGTGCCCAGCCTGCGCCGCCGGCAGCCTTGTGAAGAGGTTGTCGTCGAGGACCGCCTGAACCGCCGCACTGGTCGACCCGTCCGCATTCAGCGGGTACAGCACGACCGTCACACCGTTCATGATGTCGGCCAACTGCTCCATCGGGTAGGACTCGTATCCGGCATCGGTGTAATTGGTCGGAACACCGGGCCCGTACGCCAATCCGAGTTCGTTGACGACCAAATTGCCGATCGCACCGGTGGGCTGCTGAACCGAGAACGCGCCGGGTGCGTCTCCGAGTGAAATGTGAATCCACTTGTTGTTCGCGATCACGTCCGCGTACTCGCCGCGAACACGTTCGAGATTCGTTTCGTAAGCAGTGCGCGTCGACTCGAGCACGTCGGTCTTGCCGATCGCCTCCGCGATCTCGGTGGTGATCGTCTTCCAGTCGCCCCGGCTCTCGCCCTTGACGATGACAGTGGGCGCAATGCCCGACAGACGGTCGAACGCCGCTTGGTCCACCTCGTCGGCGTCACCGACGATGATGTCGGGATCCGCCGCAGCGATCGCTTCGAAGTTCATTTCCCCGAAAGGCCCGATCGTCGGGAGCCCGTCGACGAAGGCCTGTTGCTCCTGCGTGAATTCACTGATCCACTTGCCGTAGTCCTGCACAGCAGCCGGTTTCACTCCGAGGGACATCAGCTGCCAAGGAGTGTCGTACGACGCGGCGACGACGCGCTGCGGTGAAACCGGAACCTCGATGTCCCCGTACGCCGACGCGACGGTCCGGACGTCAGTCTGCTCGGAATCGGCCGACGACGAGGAACATCCGGTCATCAGCATCGCACCGACAACGGCTGCTGCCGCCGCTGCGATGACTCTGGAACCGAAAGAAGATGATCGAATTGCGCGCACGCAGAACTCCTACAGGGTGATTGTTTAGCCAACCCTAAGTTGATGCTCGGGCGCTACACAAGTCCGATCGAGGCCCTTTGAGTCGCTGTTCGGACTAGTCCTGTAGCCAATCGGCCATCGGCGTGCGCGGATGATCGATCAGGCTTGCGAACTCGCCCGGAGTCACACCCATCGTTCGACGGAACGCCGCGCCGAACGCGCTTTCGGAACGAAAACCCGTCTTCCGCGCCACAAACGAGATGCTTCGACCGAGTGCCAGAAGTTGCATCGCGTGATGAGCCCGCAGTCGCATACGCCATTCCGAGAAGGTCAGTCCCGTCTCAACCGGAAACCTTCGCGTGAGGGTCCTCGTGCTGACTTTCGCGTCGGCGGCCCACTCCTCCACCAATCGGGTGTCGGCCGGGCTGGCAACCAACTGATCTGCGATCTGCCGAAGCCACGGCGTCGTCGGCAGCGGTACATCGAAAATCAGTCGCGGAACGGGTTCGACGAGGTCGATGGCAAACGCCTCGGCTCGCCGACGCTCCGCGTCCGTCAGGTCGTCTCTGGTGAGGTGATCGAGTACTAGTTCGAGCAGCGGCGGGGTGGACAAGGCCACCACACGATCCAACCCGGTCACATCGGATGCCACCAACCACGTGCACGACAATTCGGTGCCGCTGCGCGCCGTCACCTCGTGGGGAACAAAGGAGGGGATCCACAGACTGACCCCGCTCGGCACGGTGTACACGGTCTCCGGAGTACGGACCTCGAGAACACCATCGATCGCCCACAGCAATTCGTGATCGCTGTGGCGGTGCATGTCCCAGGTGTAGTCGGAATCGACCGCCAGCCGATTGGTCGCCAACCGCAGGTAACCGTCGGCGCTGACACGCAGCGGTCGCACCACGCGTTGCCACTCGGACAGTTCGTCGAGTGGACTGCTGAGCGGGTAGTCGATCTGCTCGCTCACCGCAGAGTCGACAGTTCGGGGTGGCCGAACAGGCCGGGTAACCCACCGGTGTGCAGGAAGACCGTTTTTGATCCCGCCGTGATGGCCTTGTCCTTCACGAGTTGGATCAATCCCGCAAAGCCTCGGCCGGTGTACGTCGGGTCGAGGAAGATGCCCTCCGTACGAGCCAAACATCTGATCGCGCCGGCTGATGCTTCCGTAAGCGTCGAATAGCCTTGGCCAACTTGGTTTCGGACGATCTGAAGATCCTCGGCTCGCACAGTTGACCCGGGCATCTCGTCCACTAACCCAGCGACAGTCGACACTGGATCGGCAACAGCCCCGACATCGACGCCGACAACCCTGTCGACGCCCAGATGGGCGACAAGGCCAGCCATCGTTCCGCCCGATCCGAGCGCAACCACGACGCGATCCACTCCGGGGAGTTGCTGCTCGATCTCGCGTGCGCAGTCGACGTAGCCCTGCGCGGCCACCGCACTGGTGCCACCGAAGGGAATGACAAAAGGAACACCGCCCGAGTCAGCGACGGCCTGCACCGCAGCGTCGACCGCGGATGCCGTGTCCCCACCAGCCCAGACGATCTCAGCGCCCGCGAGTGCATCCAGAACGAGATTTCCCTGCACGGATTCCGGCTCGGCACCACCGAGCACCAGCACACAACGCAATCCCAACCGAGCTGCTGCCGCGGCAGTCAACCGAGCGTGATTGCTTTGCGGTGCACCGGTAGTGATCAGAGTCGTCGCGCCGACCGCCAAAGCCTGAGCGCAGGTGTACTGCAGCTTTCGGATCTTGTTGCCGCCGCCGCCCAGGCCGATGACGTCGTCACGTTTGATCCACAGGTCTTCCGGACCCAATCCGAGTGCCTGCGCGCAACGCGCCACAGGTTCGACGGGCGTCGGCCAACTGCCCAGGCTGATCGGCGGAACGTCGGAACTGAACATTCGACGAGTCTAGTTCGACCGTGCACCTACAGGCTGTGCTCGAATACAGTCCGTACTCGCATACAGTCGGGACATGGGAACTTTCACGACGACCACACGTGACGTACCGCTGACCGTCAGTCGACCGGATTCGCCGAGTGAACCGTTGCATGCAGTAGTCGTTCTCCAAGAAGCGTGGGGCGTGAACAAACACATCGAGAGCATCCTCGAGCGCCTCGCCGCCGCCGGCTATCTTGCCGTGGCTCCGCACCTCTACCACCGCGGCGCACAAACGTCCTTCACCGACTTCCCGTCCGCGAAGGATGCGCTCATGGCACTCGACAGCACAAGCATCGGCCACGACGTACGTGCCGCCGTCGACTACAGCCGATCCGAGGGAGCAGACAGAGTCGGCTCCCTCGGATTCTGCATGGGCGGCACCGCGTCACTGTGGTGTGCCGCGGTACCCCTCGTCGATTCCGCTGTCACGTATTACGGCGGCGGTGTCGCCGAGGCCCGATGGGACGGAATCGCGGCAGGCACCGAACTTGCAGCGCAACTGCAGGTCCCGTGGCTCGGTCACTACGGCGACCTCGATCCGAGTATCCCACCGGAGAGCGTCGAGCAATTGCGCACAACCGCGTCCGATCTCGCCCGGGTGTACCGCTATGCCGACGCCGGCCACGCGTTCAACAACGACACTTCGACCAGCCACTACGCCCCGGATTCTGCTGCCCTCGCCTGGACCCGCACTATGGAGTTTTTCGCCGAAACCCTGTGATTGCCAACGTAAGTCAGGGAACCCGCTTGACCACCGTGCCGGTGATCTCGTCCTGAACCTGTTCAGCCGTTACCGCTCGACTATGCGCCCGACGTGATCGGGTGAAGTAGTAGATGCCGATCACGGCAAGAACAAACGGCACCCCGAACACCAAGGTCATCTTGAAATCCTCGACCCACAATGTCGTGACGAGGATCGCGACCATGAGGACACCACCCAGTATCGTCCCCACCGGGAAGAACGGAATCGTGAACGAGAGTGTTCGTCCTTCGCTTGCCATCCGCTTGCGAAAGAACCAGTGCGTCACGAAGATCAGCAGCCACGTCGCCATCGCTCCGAACATCGACAACGAGATCATCAACGTGAATGCCTGCTCGGGAAAGAGAACGTAGACGATGGTCGCGACGGCGATGCCCGATGTCGACAGCAGCAAGGCGTTGACCGGCGAGCCGTTGGCCCTGACCTTGCCGAGAATGGCCGGCGCGTCACCAGCACGCGAGAGCGAGAACATCATTCGCGAAGATACGTACAGCTGACTGTTCATCGCAGACAGTGCAGCGATGATCACCACGAAGTTCAGCACGCTGTCTGCGCCCGGAATCTTCACGACCTGCATCACCGTGACGAAAGGGCTTCCACCGCTCAAGATCTTGTCCATCGGAGCAATTGCCAGAATCAAAGCAAGGGTTGCGATGTAGAAGACGAACAGTCGGACGATCGTCACACGGAACGCCTTCTTCACCGCTACCGCCGGGTTCTCCGCCTCACCGGCCGCAATGGCGATCATCTCGATGCTCAAGTAGCTGAAGATCGATACGATCACGGCAAACCACATGCCGGACAGACCATTCGGAAAGAATCCGCCACCGGCTGTGTAATTGTGAAATCCGTAGTCCGGGTTTCCGCTACCGAACACGACGTACGCTGCCATCACGATGAACGCCACGATCGCGAAGACCTTGATCGTCGAGAACCAGTACTCCATCGTTCCGAAGGCCTTGACGTTGAACATGTTCACGCCGATCAACACTCCGGAGAACAACACGATCCACAGCCACGACGGTACGTCGGCGAACCAGAACTGCATGTATTCACCGATCGCGGTGACCTCGGTACCGACCGCGAGGACGATGCATGACCAGTAGAGATAGCGAACGAGGAAGCCGATCAACGGTCCGACGTAGAACTCGGCGTACGCACCGAACGAACCCGATGTCGCATGTGCGACGGTCATTTCGGCGAGGGCACCCATCAGCAGCAGGGCGATCAACCCGCCGATCGCGTAACTGATGATGACGCTCGGGCCGGCAAATCCGATGGCGAACTTACTGCCGAGGAAGAGTCCGGTGCCGATTGCACCACCGAGCGCGATCATGCTCATCTGCTTGGGGCCGAGTTCGCGTTTGAGACCTGATTCTCGCTGCTGAATGTTTTTGAAATCACTCATGAAAGCTCCTTGCGAAAGGCGGTACCTCCCGGTCCGCGGAAACTTGGAAGAATCAGGTGACTGCGTCGCGCTCGCGGAATTCGGGGCGATCCCAGGACTTGTTCTCGAGGATGTCTCGCAACACGTCGACGGCGTTCCACACGTCGGCATATCCGAGATAGAGCGGAGTGATACCGAACCTCAGCACTCCTGGTTCGCGGTAGTCGCCGATCACGCCCCTCGCGATGAGAGCCTTCATGATCGAATAGCCCTCGGGATGAACAAAACTCACGTGCGAGCCACGACGCTCATGCTCGCGGGGCGTGATCAACTCCAAACCGTATGCCGCGCAACGATCCTCGACGAGATCGATGAAGAGATCGGCCAGCGCGAGCGACTTGCTGCGGATGTCGGCCATGTCAGCTTTGAGCGCGACGTCGAGACCACACTCGACGAGTGACAACGACGTGATGGGTTGAGTACCACTCAGAAACCGTCGTATTCCTGCGCCCGGTTCGTAGGCCGACTCCATCGCGAACGGTCGCGCGTGCCCCCACCACCCGGACAGCGGCTGGATTCCGGTGTTCTGATGGCGACGGTTGACCCAGATGAATGCAGGTGAACCCGGACCACCATTGAGGTACTTGTACGTACACCCGACCGCGAAGTCGGCGTCGGCGCCGCCCAGGTCGACTGTCACGGCGCCAGCAGAGTGTGCGAGGTCCCAGATCATGAGCGCGCCACATTCCTGCACTGCTGCAGTGACTTCCGCCATCGCATACAGGTTTCCGGTGCGGTAGTTGACGTGCGACAACATCACCACGGCGGTGTCCGGCCCTACCGCCTCGGCGAGGTCACCCGGTTGGTCGATCAGGCGTAGTTCGTATCCCTGATCGAGCAGCGAGATGATGCCCTCCGCAATGTAGAGGTCAGTCGGGAAATTGTCTCGCTCGGAGACGATCACCTTTCGGCTGGGGTCCTGTGCAGCCGCGATGGACAGTGCGGAGGCCAATGCCTTGAACAGGTTGATCGACGTCGAATCCGTCACTACCACTTCGCCTTCACCTGCTCCCAGCAACGGGGCAAGTTTGTCACCGAGGCGGACCGGGAGGTCGAACCATCCAGCCTCGTTCCAACTGCGAACCAAGCCGTTGCCCCACTCGTCGCCGATCACTCTCGCGGCGCATTCCTGTGCAGCAACGGGACGCGCGCCGAGCGAGTTTCCGTCGAAGTAGAGAACGCCCTCCGGAATCGCGAACTCGCGGCGGAACTCTCTCAGGGGATCCACTGCGTCGGCCTTGACGCAGTCTTCCAACGAAAGGGTGGTTGTCGATGTCATGACGATTCTTCTCCTGCATGTGTCGGCGTTGAGGGTGATGAAGGCAGAGTCCGGAGCACGGCCCGTACCGGGCTGGCATCGAGGTCGAGGAACTTCAGCGGCAGTGCGATCAACTCGTAGTAGCCTTCGTCGACGTCGTCGAGGCAAAGTCCTTCGAGGATCGCGACGCCACGATCGCTTGCCGCGTGGTGCCCGTCCATGGTCTTGCTGTCCATCGGATCGAACGACGCGCCGTCGATTCCGATCAGAACGCCCCCGCGGTCGGCGAACCAGTGGGTCAGGTCCGGAGAAACACCGGCGAAGTCGTTGTCCCACTCGCTCGGGTACTTCGGGTACGTCCTCAGAATCAGCCGTTGCGGCAGATGGCCGCCGAGTCGCTCCACCGTCTCTTCGACGGGCTTGATGCAGGCGGCACCGTCGACCCCCGTCATGTCGACCACCAGCGCTTCGCCGAGATAGGGCTCGAGGGGAACAGAACCGATGGGCGCACCGTCGATGCGGGTGTGCGCCGGTGCGTCGGCGTGAGCACCGATATGTGGGGTGGTGGTGATTCTGTTGATGGTGACGGCGTCACTGCCGCCCAGATCTGACGTAACAGCCCGGTTGAAGGCGGTATCACCTGGCCATACGGGCGTCGATTCGGAGATCGGCGGGCTGATGTCGATCAACCGCGCCCCCGAATCGCCCGTGTGTCGGCCGATCCTCGGAACCATCCGGACCCCTTCGTCGCAACAGTCGACTGTGTCGATCTCGACCGTTTGATAATTCGATGTGTTTGGCAAAAGCTAGAATCATCGACGGGCGCGGTCAATAGTTGCTGAATATTTTCGCGACGGCAGGGAGAAATCGGATGATTAATGCGATCGAACGGGCGGCAGCCGCGGCTCGGCCGAATCATGTTCGGCTCGACGACGTCGATACGGCGATTCTCCGCGAACTCGTCCGGGATGCACGCATCCCCAACAACGCACTCGCCGAGAAGGTCGGGATAGCGCCGTCGACCGCTCTGGCGCGGATGCGTGCGCTACGCGAATCGGGCGTCATCAAGGGGTTTCATGCAGACATAGACCTCGAGCTACTCGGCCTCGAGATCTCGGCGATGGTGTCGATTCTGATTCACTCCCACGCCAGGAGCCGGATGACGGAAATTGCCGAGCACCTGAGCGGATTGGATTCCGTTCAGCGAGTGTTCCTGATGAGTGGGGACCGTGATCTCCTGGTGCACGTCTCGTGTGAATCCCCCACTCGGCTTCGCGATTTCGTCAGCGCGCACCTCAACGATCCGGCCATCGCCAATACCCAGACCAACCTGATTTTCAGCGAACTGCGTCATGGCGATTGAAATGCCACTCGGGTTGTCCATGCTCTGGGAGTCGGTGGAGCCGGAAGCCGCTCTGGAGGAGCGATTCGGATTCAACAGCTTCCGCGCAGCCACCCATTGGGTCTCGGCGGTACTCGAGCAGACTTGGGGATTGACGGCCCTCGAGTGCTCGCGAATGGCGATCAGTGACCAGAACGCGATTGTGTGGGTTGCGAGCGACCGAGGCGGGCTGGTGGTGAAGTGGTCGCGCGCCACCGATCGCTTCCCGAAGCTGGAGGCGTCGACGCGACTGCTGAGCGCACTCGCCGGGCAGGGTGCGCCCGTTCCGTTGCCAGTCACGTCTCTGAACGGTTTGGACCGGGAAACACTGCTGGTCCGGGAAACACTGCTGGATCGGGAAACACTGGAAGGGCCTTCGTGCGCAGTGTCATTCACCGTACTGCCGGAGTTGGCGGGAGATTGGTTGGACGTGCAGGACCACGCGGCGGTCCGGTCGGCAGGAGCATGTCTGGCAGAGATACACCGAACGCTCGGCGCCACCCACGTCGACGGATCGGTATTCTCGTCGCGCAGCACCGGGTTGGAGGAGCGCATCGGTGGTTGGCTCGAGAATTTCGACCGCGGGTTCGCACCTGAGGCGACGCGCAGGCTCGCGGACTTCTTGTCGCGGGCACACGACCTCGATGACCAACCACAACTGGTACACAACGACTTCCGTGCAGCCAACATCTTGACTCGAAACTCTCAGACCACCGGAGTACTCGACTTCGACGACGTGGTGATCGACCACCGGGTGAGCGACCTGGCCAAGGCAAGCGTCTATCTGGGCACCCTGTTCACCGATTGGCGACCGACACCGATCGCGGTACGGCAGAGCCTGCGCGCCGGCTACGAATCTGTACGTCCCCTCAGCCGATCCGAGACAGAATGGTTCGAGATCCTCGAACTGTGGCACGGCCTGATGGCAATCCCGGGTGAGAACGACACCGCCGGTTGGGCATCAGCGTTGTGACAAAGTGGGGACGCCGGTACCGTCGTCCCCACTTCGCTTCTGATCACATCAGGATCCGGCGCGGATCCATTCTTCGAGATGCGGCGCCTCGGTACCGATCGTCGTGCCGTCGCCGTGACCGGTGTGAACCTTGGTCTCGGCGGGGAGCGCGAACAGCTTGTCGCGAATGGACCCGATGATGGTCGGGAAGTCGGAGTACGACCGCCCGGTAGCACCGGGACCACCGGAGAACAAGGTGTCACCGCTGAACAGTTCCCCCGCCTCGGGCAGGTAGAGGCAGGTCGACCCCGGGGAATGGCCGGGTGTATGGATGGCCAGAATGTCCGTGCCCGCCACAGCAATACGCTGATCATCTTCCAAGCTCAGATGCTTCACCCCGGGGTGAGTCATCTCCCAGAGGACATCGTCGGCCGGGTTCAGGTAGATCGGAGCGTCGAGCTTCTCGGCCAGCTCCGGCGCAACCGTGACGTGATCGTTGTGACCGTGGGTGCAGACGATTCCGATCACCTTGCGTCCGCCGACAGCGTCGATGATCGGCTGCGCGGTGTGAGCTGCGTCGACGATTACCACTTCGTTGTCGTCACCGATCAGCCAGATGTTGTTGTCGACGTCCCAGGTTCCGCCGTCGAGGCTGAACGTGCCCGAGGTGACGACGCGATCGACTCGCAATGTCACAGGACCACCACCGAACGGAGGACCTCGCCGCGGTGCATCGTCTCGAAGGCCTTCTCCACCTCGTCGAGCTTGATGCGCTCGCTGACGAACTTCTCGAGCGGCAGACGCCCCTGCTGGTACAGGTCGACCAGAACGGGGAAGTCACGCTCGGGCAGGCAATCGCCGTACCACGACGACTTGAGGGCTCCGCCGCGCGAGAAGAAGTCCACCAGCGGCATTTCCAGCTTCATATCCGGCGTCGGAACACCCACCAGCACTACAGTTCCCGCGAGGTCGCGGGCGTAGAACGCCTGCTTCCAGGTCTCCGGGCGACCGACTGCGTCGACAACCACGTCGGCACCGAAACCTCCGGTCAGCTCCTGGACTGCCTCGACGACGTCGTCGACCTCGGTGGCATTGATCGTGTGCGTGGCACCAAGTTCCGTGGCCCACTCCAGCTTTCGCGGATCCCGGTCGATGGCGATGATGGTATTGGCACCGGCCAGGCGTGAACCCATGATCGCTGCGTCGCCGACGCCGCCACACCCGATCACGGCCACTGAATCACCGCGTCCGACGTTGCCGGTGTTCATCGCGGCACCCATGCCGGCCATGACACCGCAACCGAGCAGTCCGACGACAGCCGGATCGGCCGAGGCGTCGACCTTGGTGCACTGGCCTTCGTGAACCAGCGTCTTGTCTGCGAATGCGCCGATGCCGAGTGCCGGCGTCAGTTCGGTGCCGTCTTCGAGCGTCATCTTCTGCTCGGCGTTGAACGTGTCGAAGCAGTACTGCGGGCGGCCACGCTTACACGCACGACACTGCCCGCACACGGCACGCCAGTTGAGGACGACGAAGTCGCCCACCTCGACGTGAGTGACACCGGGGCCGACGCTCTCGACGATGCCCGACGCCTCGTGCCCGAGCAGGAACGGGTACTCGTCGTTGATTCCGCCGTCGCGGTAGGTCAGGTCGGTGTGGCACACACCGCACGCTGCAATGGCGACCACTACCTCGTTGGCACCGGGATCGGGAATCGTGATGGGGACGATTTCGACGGGGGCACCCTTGGATCGGGCGATGACGCCGCGTACCTGCTGTGGCATGGCTTTGCTCCTGGCTTCGTGCGATTGAGGACGTGTCGTCACATGGCGCAGTGTTTTCACATTGCGATATGTGCACTCGTTGAAAGGTTAGCCCGAAGCAGGTGCCCGCAACCCTGGTCGAACTGACTGACCGACCTGGCCGAAAGGACTAGGGTGCAGGCTTCACGCCGGCCTCCGCGCCCGCGGCGGCCGCCGCACCCCGACTCTCGACGCCCAATTTCCGCAGGACCCCGGCAACATGAAACTTGATCGTGCTCTCACTGACGCCGAGGCGCTCCGAGATCGCCTTGTTTCGTCGTCCGGCCACCAGATGCTCGAGTACCTCGAACTCCCGCGGAGCCAGTTCCGTCAGGACGTCGCGGTTCGGTAGGGCGACGGGGGCGTCGAGAGGGATGGTTGCACTGATCCGGTTCCCCCACCCGGGCGTCGACTCGGATTCGACGGTTCCACCCAAAGTCTCTACCCTCGAACGCAATTGGCGTTCCACGTCAACCACGTCGGCTTCACCGCCGCCGTCGTCGCGGATGTCGATCGAGAGCGAAGCCGCGTCGAGCGTCCAGGCCACCCGGATTCGCGAGAGCGTCTGCTGATCCGACAACGCCAAGACTGCGCCGCGGACGACCGCGCGGGCGCCGTGCGCCACTTCGCCGGGTAGCCCGCGCCCGTCGACGGGTGGCTCCACCAATTCCAATGCGATTTCGCGATGCTTGAGCAGCGAACGCAATTCCCCACGCATCCGAGCAAAAGCCGTGGTGGTGGACTCTTCGGCCAACTCGCGGTGCACGTCGACGGCTGAACGAAGGCCGATCAGGGCCGAGGCCGCAGTCTCCCTGGCCGAGGTTCGCGCACGTGTGTCGTCGAGATCGGCCGAGCGCAGCGTCGCCAGCATCGTTTCGAGGGTGGCCGCGTGCACCTCCGTCATCTCTGCCACGGTGCGCGCACGCTCGGACGACGCCGCCCGCGACTCGGCGAGATATGCGGGGCTCGCGTTCCGGACCTGGAGCTGGATTCCGGTTGCAGTCACTGCGAACAGCGCCTGGATCAATTCGAGAGATGCCGTTTTCACCGGTCCGGGGTGCGGCGTCAGAACGAGGAGCGTATCGGTTCGATCGAGCATCGCAAGCACTTCACGGTCCCGGCCGGCGATAGCGCACTTTCCCCGAAAGATTTGTCCGACAGTGAGATCTGTACGGATGCGGTCGAGTTCGGCGATGGTCACACGATCGACGACGGCTGGATCCCCGGCGACCTTGCGCGGCCTACCGGTGCACTCACGGGTGAAGATCACCAGAGAGGTGTGCGGCGCCATGTCCGCGATCAGCGTCGAGAATCGTCGGCCGATTTCGGGAAGTGGCCCCACCAACACGTCGCGAAGGGCGGTGATCAGTAACGCGTTGTCGGTGGTGCTCACCGTTCAACGATAACCATCCGGTTCACTGATGCAGCGTGGTCTTCATGAGCATGACGTTGTAGTCGGACCAGGTGGTGGCGAGAAAGTAGAGGTCCTGCCCCTGCGACCAGGGGTGCATGTAGGCGCCGTAAAGCCCCGGAACCGCATCGGTGCCGATCACGACGTCCGGTGCACTCCACGGACCGGTCAGATCCGACGCCGTCCGTAGCACCAGGGCGCCCCACTCGTTGGAGTACATCGCGACGAACTTGCCGAGATAGTTGTTGTACTGCACCGACAGTTCGCTGACGTCCCCGTCGAGAACTACTGCAGCGGCAGCGGGATTGTTGGGGACCCACGCTTTTCCGTCCCAGTATTCGTACGCCGCGACGTCCGCGATGGAGGTTTCCTTCACGCGTGAGAGGCGCCCCTCGCCGAAGCGTCCCGCAGGGGTACCGAAGTTGTAGACGTAACCACCGTCTTTGACGAAGGAACCCATCTGGAAGTTGTCGTTACCCGTCAACGGCAGATTGGGCCGGGACGAGGCCGGTTCGATCTGCCAGGTCTCACCGTTGTCGTGCGAGGACGCGATCTGCGAGAAGTTGGTGACCCACTCGCCCGACCCTCCCCACGAACGAATCGACATGTAGTTGACGTATTGAACGCCGCCCACCGAGATACCCGTCGTCGGAATGCTGCTGGTTTCGACGCCGGTGACTTTCAGACTTCCGATGATCTCGCGAGAATGATTCGGCCGGTCGGTCGGCGAGGAGTCGATGTTCATGCCGTCGGACAGGTTTCCGTCCGAGCTACGGAACAGGACGTTGCTGCGCCAGTCACCGACCACCCCGGAGCACAGGGGGTCAGATCCGATTCCGACGGTGTCACCGAAAGCAGTCAGGACCTGACCTGCGCCGTTGTCCCACATGATGCCGAGATCCGTGCCGAGAACATTGAACCGCTCGACGGTTTGGTTGGGGCTGAGTGCGCCCGTGATGTATTCGACGGCGGACGTGCGCCCCTGCAGTTCCGGCAGTTTGCCGTCCGTGCCGTTGAGCCAGGGAATCGGATTGGTCGGCCCACCTGATTGATCCAAGCTGCCTGTGACGTTGCAATCCCACGGGGACGCATGCGCCTGGGTCGCTCCCAAGACCGCGGTCGACGCGAGTACACACGTCACTGCTGCTGTCGATATCTTCCGTATCCGGCGCATCGCTCCCCTTTCGCGGGGGAGATCCGGACTCTACGAGGTGTCTTGCTCGACCGGATCGGTTCATCCACCCACGAGAACACAAGGTAACAGGTAAATCGGTCAATCTAGACAAAACGGGCCTATTTGGCGGAGATGGATTTCAACCATTTCTCCATCACGGCTACGGCAATCTCGAGCCCCTGCGACTCGGCAGCACCCAACTGCTCCATGAAGATGCGCGGACCGTCCGCCCCCAACGAAGCATGCAGCGAATCGCGGTACTCGGCCAGTTCCATCCATTCGCGCGCCACCTCGGACGACGCTTCGAGGTGAAACTGAACGGCGTAACTCTGCTTGTACCGGAAAAGTTGATTCGGATACTTGGCAGAGCCTGCGAGCCGCACCGCGCCGTTCGGGATTTCGAAGGTGTCCGAATGCCATTGCATCGCAGGAAAAGTGGAGGGCAGACCTCCCCACACCGGATCTTGCCGCCCCTCGGCAGTCAAGGTGATCTCCTCGACTCCGACTTCGGGCACCGCGCCCGTGTAGACGCGAGCACCCAGCGCTGCGGCGAGCAACTGCGAACCCAGGCACACTCCCCACACCGGGACGTCGCTCTCGACCAGATCGCGAATGTACTCGATCTCTGACGTCAGCCACTCGACCTCGCCTTGATCGCCGACGCCCATCGGCCCGCCCATCACGATCACGGCGTCGAACCGTCGATGGTCAGGAAGCGGGTCGGTTCCCAGAAGAACAGTCTGCACGTCTCCGTAGCTCTCCAGGACGGGCGCATACGCCGCTGGGGGTTCGCACTGCGCGTGTCGTAGTTCCAGAAAATGCATGCCCGCGGTCCTTTCGCTCCCGATGCCGGCAAGCCTATGACCCTTTCCGCTGCCGGTCGCGGCGGCGTCACGCTTGACAACTACTTGCCATTTCCCGCACCCTGATCAACAAAATGTAGCATCCAATATATTGGATGCCAGAAGGGTGTACTTGTCACATGAGGATGGCCACGAGCGAACCCGTCATCGGAATACTCGGCGGGATGGGCCCCGCCGCTACTGCGGACTTCTACTCCAAACTCGTTGCCCTGACGCCAGGTTCGACGGATCAGGAGCACCCCAAAGTTGTCATCTGGGCCGATCCCACCGTTCCCGACCGGACTTTGGCACTCACCGAGAACGGCCCGGACCCGACCCCCTGGCTGATCCGAGGTGCGCGCGTCCTCCGAGAGTCGGGCGCTACGACGCTCGCCATTCCGTGCAATACCGCCCACGCCTTCCTGCCCGGCATCTCGTCCCAACTTGGGCTTCCCGTCGTCCACATGATCGACGAAGTTGCGCGGCACATTCGGACGCTTGCGCCCGCCGTCACGTCCGTCGGGCTATTGGCCACCACGGGGACGGTCCACACCGGGTTGTATCAACAATGGCTGTCGCAATACTCGATCGACGTCCTGGTGCCCGAACCGGCGATTCAGGACGAATTGGTGATGCCGGCGATCCGAGCAATCAAGAGCGGCAACCTCGGGGACGAGACCGCCGACAAACTCGTCAGGGCCGCTGATCTTCTCGCCGAATCGGGCGCGCAGGTCGTCGTGGCCGGATGCACCGAGATTCCGCTCGGTCTGCCCGCCGACGCCACAACCTGTCAGATCATCGATCCGGCAACAATTCTCGCCCGCGCCCTACTCCGGCGGGTTGCGGATGCCCGGAAACACGCGTCACTGGCCGACCTGGGCTGACCTGCGACAAGCAACGTGCAGAGTACGATATCCAGTATGTTGCGTGGCGGTAAACCGGTTGAGCGAGCACGAATGAGCGACATCGCTCTCGAACGCATTCGCGAAGCGATCGTCACCGGCGAACTGGCGCCGGGCTCGAAGATCAAGGACAGCGAACTCGCCGAGTATCTGGGATTGAGCAGAACTCCGGTCCGCGAAGCGCTCGCAAGGCTGGTCGACACCGGACTCGTCGAAGCGAAACCCGGAGCCTACACACGCATCACCACCCTCGATCGCGGCGACGTCGAGGCAACACTCGCGGTCATCGAAGCTCTCGACCAACTGGCCGTCGTCACCGCCGTACCGAACCTCACCGACGAGATGATCGGGGCGATGCGCTCCGCCAACAAGGACTTCGCCGCTGCCGTCAAGCGAAACGACATAGGCCGAGCCCTGACCGCGGACGATCGCCTACACAGCGTCATCATCGACGCTGCTGCAAATCCACTGTTGAAGAAGCTGATCCACCAGGTTCACCCGCAAATTCACCGCATCTACTACCGCAAGTTCTCGAGCCTGCTCGGCAGCCAGGACTCCGTCGACCATCACAACAAGCTGATCGCCCTGTGCGCCGACCACGATGCCGAGGCAGCAGCGACGCTGTCGGCCGAACATCGACGCCATCTCGGTGGGCTGATCGGTGAACTCTTCGACGCTGACGAGTTCGCACTCTCGGATTGAGCGTCCCCCGACTGCAAGTTTCGGCGCTTGCCTATATTGGCCATTGCCGATATAAATGACTGGTGCATGCGTTCGACGTTCTCGGAGACCCCGTTCGGCGACGAATCATGGAACTCCTGTCCGGCGGCGAGCGCTCGGCGGGTCAGATCGCCGAAGTCGTGGCAGCGGAGTTCGGGATCTCGCAACCGACCGCGTCCGGGCACTTGCGAGTGCTCCGAGAAAACGGATTCGCCACGGTCCGCAGCGAAGGCACCAGGCGTCTCTATGCCGTCGAGCCCGCGCCATTGCAGGAAGTGGACCAATGGCTCGACGGATTCCGGCAGTTCTGGAGCGGCCCTCTCGACGCACTGGCCACAGAACTCGCACGCGGGAAACGACGCGGCTCGAAGCGGAGCAGATCTTCACCATCGAATTCTTCCGACGAAGGAGACTCACAATGACCGAGATCGCCAACCAGGACACCAGCCTCAACGCGGTAGAGCGGAGCATGGGCAACCGCGACATCGCGGAAGGTGCGGCTCGAACAGCCGTACTCAAGCGCCGCTACGACGCCTCGGTCGACGACGTCTGGAACGCCATCACCACCCCTGACCGGATCAACCGCTTCTTCCTGCCGGTGAGCGGAGACTTCCAGGTGGGCGGCTCGTACGCTTTCGAAGGCCAGGCAAGTGGCGAGATCCTGGCTTGCGACGCTCCACACCTGCTGCGACTGCAGTGGACCCCACCCGGCGATCGCGGATACAGCGATCAGGTCGAGATCCGGCTGACCGCAGACGGCCCCGACGCCACCTGGCTCGAGTTGGAGCACGCCTCCGTAGCCGACGTCTTCCGCAACGACCCGGACACTGGCTGCTACGGCGTCGGAACCGGATGGGAAGGCCCTCTTCACTACCTGGGCGAATACTTGCGCGGCACTCTTCCCGATGCGCCGAGCACCGAGTGGTACACCTTCGATGAAGCAGAGGAGCTTCGCCTCGCCAACTTCCGAGGGCGGGAGTGGGCAAAGATCGAGGCAGAGCACGACGGCCGGTAACGCCCAATTCTTCGAAAACGGTCACAGGATGGCCGTTTGCTTTGTATCGTGACCGAGCTGGACGTATGTCCAGCAGTTTGGTGGCTTTCTTTCGTGCCACAACTGCTTCGGTCCACGAGAAGAGAGCTCCACATGGCGCCACAACCCGTAGTCGACAACGCGGCAACGACGCGACGCACGCACATCATCCGGACAGTTCTCGCTGTCCTCGTCATCGCACCGCTGTCGATTGCGGCGTTCTACATGTGGGCACTGTGGGATCCGGGCGACACGGTCAACCGCTTGCCCGTCGCCATCGTCAACGCGGATGCGGGCACGGAACTCGACGGAACACGCCTGCAAGCCGGCGACGAAGTTGTTGCCGCGCTCGTCGAGAGCGGAGACGTCGCGTGGAAGGTAGTTTCCGAGCAGGAAGCCGCCGACGGCGTCAACGACGGCACCTATTACTTCTCTGTCGTCATTCCGAAGACTTTCAGCGCGGACGTGGCCAGTGCCGCATCGGGTTCGGGCCGCAAGGCCGAGCTCGACGTACTGTACAACGACTACAACAGTCTGGTCGCCGGACCGGTCGGTGAAAGCATCATCGCTCAGGTGCGCTCGGCAGTCTCCGAGTCGATCGGCGAGCAGTCCATCGACCAAGTGCTGGTCGGGTTGGGCGAACTCGGAACAGGATTCGGTGAAGCAGCCGCGGGCGCGCAACAACTGTCCGACGGGTCCTCCGAGGCACTGGCCGGAACCAACGAGCTCTACGCCGGGAGCAAGGAACTCGCCACCGGCATGGGTGAAGCCAATCAGGGCGGCAAGGAGCTGGCCGCCGGAGCCGGCGAGCTGGCCACTGGAGCTGGCGAAGCTGCTGCAGGTTCGGGCGAGTTGAGCAGCGGACTCAACCAGTTGGTCGGGGGCACCGACGAACTCGGTGCAGGAGCTCGTCAGATCAGCGAAGTGGTCGACATGGTCACCACCCCGGTACTCGACCTCGCGGGGTCCTCCGCCGCCGTCGTCGGTCAGATCGATGCCCTCACCTCGATGCTTCGGAACTCGACCGATCCGGTCTCCGCCGGGCTCGTCGAAGCGCTCGGCGGACTGCGGGCCTCCCTGACCGCACAACCCTCGGACGACGACGTGATCGGTCAGCTCGGTCAGCTTCGCGACGGTGCGCAGGAGATCTCGCGGCAGCTCACCGACCCGAGCAGCGACTACCGTGGCGGGCTTCTTGCCGCGGCGGCCGGTGCAGGTGAACTCAACACCGGTCTAGGCCAACTGTCCGACGGCGCAGGCCAACTCGCTACCGGCGCACAGGAACTCTCCGCCGGCCTCGGGCAGTTGGACACCGGAAGTATTGCGCTCCGTGACGGTCTCGGGCAGCTATCGGCCGGCGTCGGCGAGCTCGACGCGGGCAGCGCAGAACTCGCCACCGGTTTGTCCGACGGCGCCGCCCAGGTGCCGCAGTTCTCGGACGACGAACGCGCCACCACAGCCAATCTGCTCTCGTCCCCGGTTGCCGTCGACGCGCGGAACAACTATCCCGCAGCCGGTTTCGGGCCGGGAGCCGTCCCTGCCGTGATCTCGGTGGCACTGTTCCTGTGCGGAATTCTCACCTGGTTCGTCGTCCGCCCACGACGCGGACGTTCGCTGAACTCGCACACGAGTGTGGTGCGCGAGGGGCTGCGCCGCTACCGCATTCCCGCCCTGGTCACCTTGGTCGCGGCGCTCGTGTTGTCGGTGGTGTCACTGACCGTGGCACACGTCGAACCGCCGAGCGTCCTGGCGATGATCGCCGTGATGATCCTGGTGGGTGCCGCCGCGGTCAGCTCGGGCAGGCTCTTCACCGTTGTGTTCGGAGCCGTCAACGGAACCTTCATCGCTCTGGGCGCCTTGATGATTCAGATCTTCGCCTTCGGCGCGGTGTATCCCATCGAACAGATGCCGACCGTTCTGCAGTGGCTGCACGCTCTGATGCCACTGACCTGGGCGCGCAACGCCATGCGCATGGTCCTCGTCGGCTACTACGGCCCGAAATTCTGGGTGGCAGTATTCGCTCTGGCTGCCTTGGTGATCGGTGCCGTCCTGTTCACCATCTGGTGGCGCCGCCGACAAGAACCGCCGACAGACGCCGAGGACGACGCGCCGATCACCGAGGAGATCGTGTACCTCCAGCAAACGCAAGCGTGAGTCGGATCAGCGAACGAGCGTCGTACGCATCAACATGACGTTGTAGTCGGCCCACGTGGTGGCAAGGAAATACAGTTCCGAACCGCTGGACCACGGGTGGATGTAGGCAGCGTAGATACCGGGAACCTCGACCAGATTGACCAGTGTTTCCGGCGCTGTCCACGGACCGACAGGACTGGGCGCGGTACGCATCACGATCGAACTGAACGCGTCGGCGTACATCGCGACGAACTTGCCGAGGAACTCGTTGTACTGAACGGAGACCTCACCGATGCGGCCGTCCATGACGGGTACGGCCGCAGCTGGATCGGCGCGAATCCAGCCGTTTCCGTTCCAGTACTCGTAGGCGGAAAGTTGAAGGATCGAATCCTCGGGGACGCGAGAAAGCCGAACCTCGCCGGATCGTCCCGCGGGGGTTCCGTAGTTGTAGACGAACCCGCCATCCTTCACCATCGAGCTCATCTGAAAGTTCTCACTACCGGCAACAGGACCTACACCGGTGGGAAGAACACCACCGATGTTGGGGCGCAGCGTTTCCGGATGCGTGGCCCACGTTTCGCCGTTGTCCGAGGAAGTGGCAATCTGTGAGTAGTTCGTGCTCCACTGCCCGGCCTCACCCCAGTTACGCACCGACATGTAGCTCAGATACTGCACACCGTTCACCGCAATGCCGCTGGTGGGGATACTGGACGCCTCGACGCCCGGAACCTTCAGACCGGCAATGATCTCGCGTGCCTGACCGGCGCCGTCCATCGGCGCGCTGTCGATGCGCATACCGTCGGCCAGCACCCGATCCGAGCTGCGGAAGAGTACATTGCTTCGCCACTCGCCCACCAAACCGTCGCAGGCGGGGTTGCGACTGAGCCCGGTGGTGTCACCGAAAGCGGTCAGAATCTGACCGGCACCGTTGTCCCACATGATGCCCAGATCCGTGCCCAGAACATTGAAGCGATCGACCGTCTTGTTGGGACTGTATGTCCCGGTGACTTTTTCGATCGCGGTAGTACGCCCGGACAGGCCCGGCAACCCTCCGGTGTTGCCGTTGAGCCACGGCGCCGCATTGGCCGGCCCTCCGGTACTGCCGACACCACTCACTCCGACGCATCCCGGCGCCGCCGTCGCCGGCGAAGCCACCGCCGTGACGGCAGCGGCCGCAATCGCAGCAACTGTTCCGAACACTCCCAACGATCTCCCCGCGCGAAACATGACTCCCCCAAGGCCGGGATTGTTGGTGTTGTCGTCGTCGTTCCCCCCGAACCTCGGACAATCTAGCAACCTCAGTCACAGATAACCCAATCGGACAAAGCCACGAAAAGGCCTGAAAGTCATAGTAGTTCAGACTTTCAGGCCTTTTCGGACAGAGAAGATCAGTCAGACGGTCAGCGCGCTCCGCTCGCACCGCCGTCGAGCGGGATCACCGCACCGGTCAGATAAGCCCCGGCACGCGAAGCCAGGAAGATAGCAAGTCCTGCAGCGTCCTGGGGAGTTCCGACCCGGCCCAACGGGACCGAGTCCGCCACAGCCTTTGCGCTCTGCTCGTCCTCCAGGAGGAATGCCATCATCTTCGACGGAAACGGACCCGGCGCAATGGCGTTGACCGTGATCTGTTCCCCCGCAAGCGTCGCCGCCAACTTGCGCGTCAACATGTGTACCGCAGCCTTACTGGCACCGTACGAGAAGTTTTCCGAGCCCGACACCACAAGTCCGTCGATCGATCCGATATTGATTACGCGCGCGGGATCTTCGGCCTTGGCCGCAGAACGCAACTGCGGCAACAGCTTCTGTGTCAAGAGGAAGATGGCTTTGACGTTGATGTCGAAAATCTTGTCGAAGCCGGCGGCCGGAAAATCGTCGACCGGAGCTCCCCACGTCGCACCGGCGTTGTTGACCAGTACGTCGAGCGTCGGCGAAATCTCGGCGACCTTCGCAGCGAGGCTCTCGATCCCCTCGTCCGTGGACAGATCGGCCGGATGCGAGATGCAGGTGCCGAACTCCGAAAGCTCCCGCGCGGCTTCGTCACAGGCTTCGGCTTTTCGAGCCGAAATGACGACCGTCGCACCGCCTTCGACAAATCCGCGAGCGATCATGTATCCGATGCCACGTGATCCACCGGTGACCACAACGGTCTTGCCACTGACGTCGAACAGTCCCTCGATCAAGCTCATGCGACCTCGAAAAGCCCGGCAGCACCCATGCCGCCGCCGATGCACATGGTCACGACCACGAGCTTGGCTCCGCGCCGTTTTCCTTCAAGAAGTGCATGGCCGACCAGACGAGCACCCGTCATTCCGTACGGATGGCCGACGGAGATACCGCCACCGTCGACGTTGTACTTCTCGGGATCGATCCCGAGCTTGTCACGGCAGTACAGGGCCTGAGAGGCAAAGGCCTCGTTGAGTTCCCAGAGATCGATGTCGTCGACCTTCAGCCCGTGCAGATCGAGCAGGCGGGGAATCGCGAACACCGGCCCGATGCCCATCTCGTCGGGAGCGCAACCCGCGACGGCCATGCCACGGTAGATACCGAGAGGAGCCAACCCGCGGCGTTCCGCCTCGCCTGCCTCCATCAGCACGGAAGCGGAGGCACCGTCCGAGAGCTGAGACGAGTTGCCCGCAGTGATGGAGGAATGCACGCTGACAGTACCGTCGGCCAGAACCGGTCGCAGACTCGCCAGACCTTCCAACGTGGTGGAAGCGCGGTTGCCTTCGTCCCGGGTCAGCGTCACGGACTCGCTGCGGATCTCACCCGTCTCCTTGTCCTGCACCTGCTTGATCGAGGGCAGCGGGACGGTTTCGAGATCGAACCGACCTGCGTTCTGAGCTGCTGCGGTCCGCTGCTGCGAGACGAGCGCGAATTCGTCCTGCTGCTCGCGGGTCACTCCGTAGCGCTCGGCGACGATTTCGGCCGTGTGCAGCATCGGCATGTAGATCGACGGCTTGTTTTCCTTCAGCCACGGATCCGCTGCGCGGAAGTTGTTCATGTGATCGTTCTGTACCAACGAGATCGATTCGACGCCGCCGCCGACCGCGATCTGCATTCCGTCGTCCACGATCTGCTTGGCTGCGGTTGCGATGGCCATGAGCCCGGACGAGCACTGACGGTCGATCGTCATTCCGGAAACCGAGTCCGGAAGGCCGGCTCGCAGTACCGCTTGCCGCGCGACGTTGCCGCCGGAAGATCCCTGCTGCAACGCAGCGCCGAGAATGACGTCCTCGACCTCGCCGCCTTCGAGTCCCGCGCGCTGAACTGCATTCGAAATGGCATGTGCAGCGAGCTCTTGAGCCTGAGTGTTGTTGAACGCGCCGCGGTACGCCTTACCGATCGGGGTACGGGCAGTGGAAACGATGACAGCTTGCCTCATCGGGGAAACCTTTCGTCGAACACGAGTGCTGTGCGCCTTTATTAACCGCCGGGGGTTAATAAAGGCGCACAGCAGAGAATCAGGGCTGGAACACGACGCGACCGACTGTGGTGCCGTCGCCGAGGCGGCCGATACCGTCGGCCACGTCCGTCAACGACAACCGCTCACTGATCAGTGGTTTGACCAGACCGGCATCGGCGAGCCTGGTGAGCTCGATGTGGCAATCGTCGATGGCCTGCTGGTTGTAGGCCTTGTACAGCCCCCAGTGCAGACCGATGATCGAATAGTTCTTGATGAGAGCATGATTGAGTGCCGGCTGCGGAATCGTGCCACCCGCGAAACCGATGATGACGATCCGTCCCTCGAAGGCGATGCACTTGGTGGACTTCGCGTATGCGTCACCGCCGACCGGATCGAAGACGACATCGGCGCCCTTGCCGCCGGTGAACTCCTTGACCGCTGCCACGAAGTCCTCACTGTGACGGTCGACCACGAGGTCTGCGCCCAGCTTGCGCGCGTACTCCGCCTTGTCCGGCCCACCGACGACACCGATCACCTTGGCGCCTGCCGCCTTGCCGAGTTGCACTGCAGCACTGCCCACACCACCCGCAGCGGCGTGCACCAACAAGGTTTCACCTTCGAGCAGTTGAGTGCGCCGGTGCAGAGCGAACCACGCCGTCTGGTAGCCGATGCTCAGTGCGGAGGCTTCCGCGTCGTCGAGAGCCGACGGCGCCGGGAACGTGTTGTTCTGATCCAGTACCGAGTACTCGGCGAATCCGCCGGACGGCAGACTCGGATTACCGATCACCCGGTCCCCCACCGCGAACTTGGTCACCGATTCACCGACCGAGACCACTTCACCACACAGTTCGACGCCGGGGGTGAAGGGCAGCGGCGGCTTGATCTGGTATTCACCCCGGCACATGAGGACGTCGGGGAAGTTGGCCGGAGCGGCCAGCACCTTCACCAACATCTCCGTCGCGCTGGGGGTGGGATCCGCGGTTTCCTCCAACGCGAGTACATCGCGGGGTTCGCCGAGTTCGTTGACGCGCCAAGCCTTCACAGCAATTCTCCAGACAGATAGTGGGTGGGATTCAGGACGAGATCGGGAGGTCGACCAACTCGGCGAGGCGTGCCCGATGCTGATATGCGGTTCCCAGCGACAACTGATCGCTCTTCGCCCGTTTGAGGTAGAGGTGCGCCGGATACTCCCACGTCATTCCGATACCACCGTGGAGTTGGACGCATTCCTCGGCGGCATGAACCGCGACGCCGCTGCAGAATGCCTGGGCTATCGTCGCCGCGATCGCCGCATCGTCGTCGCCGCGTGCATAGGTGTCCGCCGCATAGCGTGCTGCCGCGCCCGAGGAACTGACTTCGAGCCAGAGATCGGCCAGGCGGTGCTTGATCGCCTGGTACGAACCGATCGCCCGGCCGAACTGCTTGCGCTCCTTCACATACGCGAGAGTCGTTTCGAGGCACCACTGAGCCACAGCGAACTGTTCGGACGCCAGAAGTGCACTTCCGCAGAGCAACGCTTCCTCAACCGCTTGCGCCGCATTGCCGCCGTCGACCCGGACCGACGGCGACCCCGAGAACTCGACGTCCGCCAAACGGCGCGTCATGTCCAGGGACAGAACCGGCGTGACGGTAGCGTCGGCGATCCGAACGGTGTGCAGCTCCAGGCCGCTCTCACCGGCAACTGGAACAACAAGAACATCGGACTCGGCGACGCCGGCAACCGTGGTGACGCTGCCGACGAGTCCACTCGCCGTCACCTTGACAGAGGGTGTGAAAGTTCCTGGTGCAGTGGACAACGGGACGACCAGAGCAGCCGTCGACTCCCCAGCGGCCAATTGACCGAGCACCTCGGTCTCACCTGCCTTCAGCAACGCCGTGGTCGCCAGCACCGCGCTGGTGAAGAACGGAACGGGCGCGACCGCACGTCCGATCTCCTCCATCACGACCGCCGCCTCACGCGTCGACGCACCTGCCCCGCCCAGTTCCTCGGGTACCAGCAGTCCCGCCAAACCGAGTTCCGACGCCAGCGACTTCCACAGCCCGGTGAAGTCGGCGGACACGTCGTCGTACGCCGTGACCACGGTGTCGGCGTCGGCCCGCTCGCTCAGCAGTCGTCTGACGCTGGCTCGCAGATCTTGTTCGGTCTCGGAGTACAGCAGATCGGCGCTCATCGGGGTAGGTCCTTCCAGGCGATGTCCTTGTCGACGCGATGCTCGGGTGGCAACCCGAGTACACGTTCTGCGATGACGTTGCGCAGAATCTCCGACGTTCCGCCCTCGATCGAATTGCCCTTGGCTCGCAGGTACCGGTATCCGGGTTCACGCCCGGTGAAGTCGACGGAATCCGGTCGACGCAGTGTCCAGTCGTCGTAACGCAGACCGGCTTCGCCGTGCAACTCGAGGTCGAAACCCGAAATCTGTTGGGCCAAACCGGCAAACGCGAGCTTCATTCCCGATCCTTCGGGGCCTGGCTGGCCGGCGGCGAGCTGCTGACGCAGTCGCTCCCCGGTCAGACGCGCAACTTCGGATTCGGTCCAGAGCCGCATCAACTCGTCGTGCATTGCCGGGTTACGCAACTCGGGCTCGTCGCGCCAGGCCTGTGCGACTTTTCCGATCATGCCGCCCTCACGCGGTGCGCCCGAACCGATGGCAACACGCTCGTTGTTCAGGGTGGTGGTCGCAACCTTCCATCCCTGCCCTTCGGCTCCGAGGCGATTGGCGTCCGGAATCCTGACGTCCGTGAGGAATACCTCGTTGAATTCGGCCTCGCCGGTGATCTGACGGAGCGGCCGGACGTCGACGCCCGGGTCGGTCATGTCGCAGATGAAGTAGCTCAGACCCGCGTGCTTCGAGCGTGACGGATCGGTCCTGGCCACCAGAATCGCCAGCTGCGCGTTCTGCGCGCCCGACGTCCATACCTTCTGCCCGTTGACTATCCAGTCGTCGCCGTCGCGGACGGCACGGGTAGCGACCGCCGCAAGGTCCGAACCTGCGCCCGGCTCACTGAACAGCTGGCAGTAGACCGTCTCCGCAGTCCACAACGGGCGCAGGAACTTCTGCTTCTGCTCCTCGGTACCGAAGGCAGCGATGGTCGGTGCCGCCATGCCCAGTCCGATCCCGTTCTTGCCGGTGGCCGGGCCGGGTGCACCGGCAGCCTCCAGCTGAGCGTTCACCTGCCGCTGAAAGCTCTGCGGTACACCGAGTCCCCCATGACCTTCGGGGAAATGAACCCACGCCAGTCCGGCGTCGAATCGTGCGCCGAGGAAATCCGATACCGACACACTGCTCGGATCGTTTTCCGCGAGAAGCGCGTTCACCTTGTCGGTGATGTCACGCGATACTGCCTCTTCGTCGAAAGCCATGCCCATTCCTTCGGTTCGAGCGGTGAGCGGACTGTCAGTCCTTGGGTCCACCGGCGACGTAGACGACCTGACCGGAAACGAAGCCCGCGCCTTCACTGACGAAGAACGACGCGGTGTGCGCGATGTCCTCGGGCTGACCGACGCGGTTGACCGGAATCTGCGAAGCGGCAGCGGTCTTGAAGTCCTCGAAGCCGACTCCCATGCGCTCGGCCGTTGCGGCGGTCATCTCGGTTTCGATGAATCCGGGGGCAATGGCGTTGGCGGTGACGCCGAACTTGCCCAGCTCGAAGGCCAACGTCTTGGTGAATCCCTGCATCCCGGCCTTGGCTGCGGAGTAGTTGACCTGTCCGCGGTTGCCGAGAGCCGACGTGCTCGAGAGGTTCACGATGCGGCCGAACTTCGCTTCCACCATGTACTTCTGCACCGCACGCGACATGAGGAACGCTCCACGCAGGTGGACGTTCATCACCGAATCCCACTCGGCAACGCTCATCTTGAACAGAAGGTTGTCGCGAGTGATGCCGGCATTGTTGATCAGCACGGTAGGTGCACCCAGTTCTGCGGCAACACGATCCACCGCTGCAGCAACCGAAGCCTCGTCGGAGACGTCAGCGCCGACGGCCAAGCCCTGGCCGCCTGCAGCCTTGATCGCGTCGACGGTTCCGGCACACGCCGCTTCGTCGAGGTCGAGCACGGCGACGGCAAAACCGTCTTCCGACAGTCGCTTCGCTACGGCCGCACCGATTCCGCGTGCTGCACCCGTGACAATTGCGGTTCTACGTTCCTGGCTCACTGGCCCTCCATACTTTCGTGATTCGACGGACACCGGACGATCTCGTCAGATCCCGGCCTGATCTGCAACTTCCCTGGCTTTGGCGACCAAGGCGTCAATACGTTCCACGGTGGGAGTTCCGCTCTCGGCGGCATTCTGCGGTTCGTCGCGAGCGCGACGCATCACGCCCTCGGCGATCACGGCAATCTTCCACAGCCCCAAGGTGTGCCAGAACTTCAGCGCAGCCGGATCCCGTCCGGTGGCCTCGAGATAGATCCGGGAGATCTCCTCTCGCGAGGGGAATCCGGGGAGCGCCGACGCCGGAAAATCGCCGCCGGTGTCCTCCCCAGCCGCCGGCCAGTACGCCAACAAGCTTCCGACGTCCGCCAACGGATCACCGAGTGTGCACAGTTCCCAGTCGAGGGCCGCGACAACTTCGCCGTTGCTCGCCGAGGTGATCACATTGCGTAGGTGAAAGTCGCCGTGCACCAACGTGGTTTCAGTGTGATCCGGCTGAGCCGCAATGAGTCGTCGGGTGAGATCGTCCAGATCAGGGCATTCCCGCGTCTTCGACTGTTCCCACTGACCACCCCACCGCTTCAGCTGCCGCGCGGCGTAGGGCTTGTGACTTGCCAAGTCGTCGAGACCTGCCTGCTTCAGATCCACGGCGTGAATCTTCGCGAGCGTCTGAGCCAGCGAGATTCCGATTGCCCTGCGACGCTCTTCCGACAACGCCTCGGCAAGAGGCATCCGGTCTACGACTTCGCCGTCCACGAATTCCATTAGAAGCAGCGGAACTTCGGTGACGGACGGATCCTCGGTCAACCCGAATACTCGCGGCGAAGGCACGTCGGTGGATTCGAGAGCGCTCAGGATGCGAGCCTCACGCGCCACGTCGTGAGCCGAGGCGAGAAGGTGACCGAGCGGTGGGCGTCGTAGAACCCAACGGTTACCGTCCTGATCACGAACCAGGTACGTGAGGTTGGACTGCCCCAAACCGATTCGATCGAAGGACAGCGGCCCGGTGAAGTCGATCCCCAGGCCTGTAATCCACCCGGTAACCGCCTCGGTATCGAGTCCCACTACTCCGACGCTAGCCACCGACGGACGCTCCCTGCCGGAACGGGAGTGCGTCACCCAACAACTGGCCGCCGTCGATGGTCATGATCTCGCCGGTGATCCACTGGGCTGCATCCGAAACCAGGAAGGCAATGGCCGCGGCCACGTCCTCGGGTTCACCGATACGTCCGAGAGCGGTCGACGCGGACACCGCTTCTTCATGTTCTTTCCACAGAGCTTCGGCGAGTTTGGTTCTCACTACTCCCGGAGCAACGGCGTTGACACGAATCTTCGGTGACAACTCGAGCGCCAACTGCTTGGTGATGTGGATCAGAGCAGCCTTCGACGCGTTGTACGTACCGATCCCGGCCTCGAACGCCATGCCGCCGATCGAGGCGGTGTTGACCACGGAACCACCGTGCTCGCCCATCCAGGCCCGCGCTGCCAGGCCGGTCCACAGGACTGGAGCCCACACGTTGACGTCGAAGGTCTTGGCGAAGCGCGAGTGATCCTGGTTGATGATCGGCCCGAACGACGGGTTGGTGCCCGCGTTGTTCACCAAGATGTCGAGACTGCCGAAACGCTCGATCGTCTGCTCGACGCACGTTCGTGCAGCATCCTCGTCCGTCGCGTGAGCGCCGACGCCGATCGCGTTGCCGTTCACCTGTGCGGCAGCCGCATCTGCGGATTCCTGTGAGCGCGAAGTCAGTACGACGTTTCCGCCCGCCGCCGCAATCGCCTGCGCGGTCGCGAGGCCGATGCCCCGCGATGCGCCGGTGACGATTGCCGTCTTACCTGTGAGATCCAGTCCTGCCATGTCAGTTCGCCTTGACTTCGCGGTACTTGCGCAGTTCCTGCTTGGCGATGGCGCGCTTGTGCACCTCGTCCGGGCCGTCGGCCAGGCGAAGGGTGCGCATGTGGGCGTAAGCCATCGCGAGCGGGAAGTCGTCCGTGACGCCGCCGCCGCCGTGAACCTGGATGGCGCGGTCGATGATCTTGAGCGCTATGTTCGGCGCCGCAACCTTGATGGCTGCGATCTCGGTGCGCGCTTCCTTGTTGCCCACCGTGTCCATCATGTGAGCGGCCTTGAGCGTGAGGAGTCGAACCATCTCGATGTCGATACGAGCCTCGGCGATCCAGTCCTGGATATTCGCGTTGTCACTGACGGGCTTTCCGAAGGTGATGCGGGTGGATGCGCGCTTGCACATCAGTTCCAGTGCGCGCTCGGCCATTCCGATTGCACGCATGCAGTGGTGGATGCGGCCGGGTCCGAGGCGAGCCTGGCTGATCGCGAATCCTTCGCCCTCGCCGGCGAGAATGTCCTTGGCCGGGACGCGCACGTCCTCGAAGGTGATCTCGCCGTGTCCTTCACGGTCCTGGTAGCCGAAGACCGGCAAGTTGCGCAGGATCGTGACGCCGGGAGCATCGATCGGAACGACCATCATCGACTGCTGACGGTGGGTGGCGGCATTGAAGTCGGTCTTGCCCATGACGATCAGAACCTTGCAGTTCTGATGCAAAGCGTTGGAAGCGAACCACTTACGGCCGTTCAGTACGTACTCGTCGCCGTCACGGTCCATACGAAGCTGGATGTTGGTGGCGTCGGAACTGGCAACCTCGGGCTCGGTCATCGCGAAAGCAGAGCGGATTTCGCCTTCGAGAAGCGGCTTGAGGTACTTCTCCTTGTGCTCGTCGGTGCCGAAGAGCGTGAGCACCTCCATGTTTCCCGTGTCCGGAGCGGCGCAGTTGGTGGCTTCGGAAGCCAGGTGGCTGCGGCCCATGATCTCCGCGAGCGGTGCGTATTCCAGGTTGGTCAGGCCGGGGCCCCACTCGGGATGCGGGTGAAAGAGGTTCCACAGCCCGCGCGCCTTGGCTTCCTTCTTCAAGTCGTCGATGATCGGCGGCTGGAAGTGCGGGTTACCGGACTCACGCATCTGCTCTTCGTAGACCGCTTCGGCCGGATAAACGTGCTTGTCCATGAAATCGAGCAGTTCGGCCTGGTACTTCTTGGTGCGATCCGAGAACTCAAACACTGACATGTGAACTCCTGACAGAGAGGGAAGGAAAATTGGGGGCTCGATGTTCGAGATGGCTGTTGACGCCTTCGACGACATCCGGGCCGTGAAATGCATTCAGCATCAGCGATTCCGCACGCCTGGCGGAATCGGTGAAGGTCGAGTGCGCGTCGGCACTCATCTGAGACTTGATGACGGAGAGGGACGTCGGCGAGCAGTTGGCCGCGATGTCCTCGGCGTAAGCAATCGCCGCATCCAGAGCGTCACCGCCGGTGACCAGGTGGTCGATCAAACCGATGCGGTACGCCTCGTCGGCATCCACCATCCGGCTGGAAAGCAGCAGATCGACTGCTCGACTGTGACCGACCAATCGGGGCAACATCCAGGAGATGCCGTACTCCGCAATGAGGCCTCGACGCGCGAACGCGGTAGTGAATCGTGCTGCACTCGAACCGAAACGAACGTCGCAGTACAGAGCCTCGACCATTCCGAGGCCTGCGGCGACGCCGTTGACGGCAGCGATCAGCGGCTTGCGGATGGTGGTCGGGAAATCACGATCTCGCGGTCGGACCAGATCACTTTCGGAAACGCCGCCGACGTTCTTCAGATTGCCGAGGTCAGCCCCCGAACAGAATCCGCGGCCCGAGCCGGTGACTACAATTGCTCGGACACCGGGATCTTCGTCTGCTGCGGCCAAAAGGTCGTAGTACTGATCTTCGAGCTCGTTGGTCCACGCGTTGAGAACGCGGGGCCGATTGAATGTCAGAACCAGCACCGCGCCTCTCTGCTCGGAGAGGACGAGTTCCTCGGTCATCGCGTTCCCGCGAGCAGCGACGCCTGGTACCGACGCATCCCGCGCAGCCAACGGTCGTAGTCGGCGCCCTTCTGCCGGTACATGTCCAGCACGTTCTTGTGCGGAAGGATGAGGAATTCCTCGGCATCTACTGCGGCAAGAACGATTTCGGCGCATTCAGCCGGCTCGAGAACGTTGCCGGCGGCAAGCACGGCTCCGGTTGCGGCCTTGCCGACCGGATCGCCGGAGTTCTCGCCTTCGTAGAGGAGCTTGGTGTTGACGCCCATCGGACACAGGCAACTGACGCGAACGCCCTGATCTCCGTAGGTGATCGAGAGCCACTCGGCAAATGCGACCGCGGCATGTTTGGTCACCGAGTACGCGGCCGAGCCGACCTGGCTGAGCAAGCCGGCCGCAGAGGCGGTGCTGATGAAGTAGCCCTCCCCGCGCTCGGTCCAACCGGGGACGAGGAGCCTGGCAGCGCGAATGTGAGCGCGAACGTTGACGTCGATCGTCGCGTCCCAGACGTCCTCGCTGATGTCGAGGCCCATGCCTCCGGTGACGCCGGCATTGGCGAAGTAGAGGTCGACCGGGCCGAATTCCTTCTCCGCCTGCGCGATCAGGCCTGCAATGACCGTCTCGTCGGAGACGTCGCCACCGGCAGACACGGCCGCTCCGGGACGCTCCGCGTTGATCGCCTCTGCTACCGCTGACGCCGCCGCTCCGTCGAGGTCGGCCACTACGACGCGAGCGCCCTGGGCAGCCAGTCGCTCGGCCAGCGCACCGCCGATCCCCCCGCCGCCACCGGTGACAATTGCTACCTTCTGGGCAACCTTCATGAGCGATTCCTCTCGCTTGCGTCATACCTACGCGCTGACAGTGATCCACGTCTCCCCTCATGTATAGTTGAATCCGGCGTCAGTTTCAACCGTCGAATCGTGACGGTCACCCGAACGGCCCGTTCCGTCCTCCTGAACTGCGAGTAAAGGGATCAACGATGACTGAAAACCAATTGCCCGTCCGCCCGTCCACCTTCGCCGAGCTCGAGAAGCTCATCGGCCAGGAACTTGGCCCGACGGAGTGGTACGACATCACCCAGGAGCGCATCAACGCGTTCGCCGAAGCCACAAACGATCATCAGTGGATTCACGTCGACCCGGAACGAGCCGCATCGAGCCCGCTCGGCAGCACCATCGCGCACGGACTCTTCAGCCTCTCGCTGGGCCCCCAGTTCTCCTACCAACTCATCCACTTCGACGGCTTCGCCCACAGCCTCAATTACGGCTACGACAAGGTTCGCTTCCCCGCTCCCGTTCCTGTGGGATCCCGGGTCCGCATGCGCGCAACCGTCGTGTCCGCAGAGCAGTTGCCCGGCGGAATCCAAGTGAAGATGAGCCAGGTGGTCGAGCGTGAAGGTTCCGACAAGCCCGTGGTCGTCGCCGAATCCGTCGCTCGCGTCGTCGAGAAGAGCTGAATCGAGAAGGGCTGAACCTGCGCGTCCCGGCCGCTCCGAGCCTCCCGGCCCGGGGCGGCCCCTCGTCAGAGACGGTCAGGGAACTTGAGAGCGTTCGCCCACAGATCGGTCACCGTGGCGACAATCTGATCGAACTCCGGCGAACGCCCGTCCACCTCACCCTCACGGAGGGTGAACAGACTGTAGGCGAGTCGACTCACCATGCCGGACAGAGCAATCGACGCCGTCATCGGATCCAGCGTCGTGTCCGCGATGCCGCGGGACTGCAGATCTGCAATCCCGCGGGCATTACGGCGTATGAACGCATTGGCACGCTCGCTGCGGAACTTCCGGAACTCCGGGTCGATGTGAGCGACCTGCTCCATGAGCCCCATCAACTTCGCATTGCGTTGGTACGCGGCCAGATACGCTCGATTGCTCGCCTCCAGCACGGCGTACGGATCGTCCGCGCCCGCAACGCGTCCCATGCCCGGATGCATCATGTCGTCTCGCGCGACCTCGAGGACGGCGGCGAACACCTCTTCCTTGTTCGCGAAGTACGTATAGAACGATCCCGTAGCGCAGCCGGCTTCTTTGGCGATGTCGATCAGACGGGCATCGAGATAACCACTACGCTCGAAAACCTTACGGGCAGCGGCAACTAATGCCGCACGCGTGCGGGTCCCCCGCTCGGTGGTCGGTCGATCCCGGAGCAGCGCGGGCGGAGCCACCGGTAAGGCGGCAATTCGCGATTCGTCGTCGAGCACGGTGCGCTCCTCATCCTTCCGAGTCAACATCATTTTCGGGACAATCCCAGCAGACTCGATGTTGACGCCGGATTCAAGTGTACGCTCTGGTGAGACCCAGGACACACAATCGGTCGATTCCTCCCGAAAGGCAGAACCATGGTTAGCGTTCTCGACCCGGTGACCCGTCACGCGGAAGCCACTCCGGACAATATTGCAATTCGCGGCACGGATAATCATTGGACATACCGGCAGCTTCACGATGCATCTCTGGCGTTCGCCGGCCGCATTCGCGACGAAGGGTTGAGCGTCGGCGACCGCGTTCTGCTCGCGGCGCCGTCGGTGCCTGAATTCATCGTGGCGTACATGGGGATTCAGGCTGCAGGTTGTGTCGTGGTGCCCATCAACACGATGTCGGCGCAACCCGAAGTCGAGTACGTACTGGACGACGCCGAGATTTCGCTGGCGATCGCCTGGCACCAGCTCGGTCCCGCAGTTCAGGATGCAGGGAGTGCGCGCGGCGTCCCGGTGTGGACGCTCACCGAAGAATCGGCGAAGGCCGACCATCCACCGGCAACGGTGGTCGACCGCGACACAGCGGACACCACGGCGATTCTCTACACCTCCGGTACCACCGGACGTCCGAAGGGCGCTCAGCTGACGGTCGGGAATCTGTTGTCTGCCGGTGAGATCGGCGCCGAGAGCAGCCGCGGAAATCCCTCGGACCGCACCGGTACCGGACTGCCGCTCTTTCACATCTTCGGCCAGGGTTCGGTCATGATGGCAACCTTCACCGGCGGCGGATCACTATCCCTGCTCGCCCGGTTCGACCCGGCCGCCATGCTCGATCTGGTGCGCCGGGACAAGCTCACCATCATGGCGGGCGTCCCCACCATGTGGAATGCCATGCTGCACGCCGCAGCCGACGTGGACAGCTCCGACTTCGAACAACTGCGGATCGCAATCTCCGGTGGCGCATCACTTCCCGGTGAAGTCGCTCGCGCCTTCGAAGCACGGTTCAACTGCACAATCCTCGAGGGCTACGGCCTGACCGAGACGAGCGCATTCGGAACTTTCAACAGCATCGACCGCGTCGCAAAGATCGGATACACCGGCCGCGCCGTACCGCGCACCGAGGTCGAGGTCCGTGATCACGACGGAAATGTCTGCCAGGCAGGCACAGTGGGCGAGGTATTCATCAAAGGACCGACGGTCATGAAGGGCTACTGGAAGCGCCCGGCCGACACGGCCGCCGTCCTGTCCGACGACGGATGGTTCCGCACCGGAGACCTCGGCGAGACCGACGCCGACGGTGACCTTCGCATCGTCGACCGCGTCAAGGACCTCATCATCCGCGGTGGATACAACGTCTATCCAGGCGAGGTCGAAGAGGTGCTCTACCAGCACCCCGACATCATCGAGGCCGCGGTGATCGGTATACCCGACGACTACTACGGCGAGGAGGTTGCGGCGGTGGTGGCCGTTCGCCCAGGCTCCGACCTCGAAGCAGATGACGTCACCTCGTGGGCTCGGGAACGTCTGTCCGCCTATAAGATTCCGCGGGTGGTCCAGTTCATCGACGCGCTCCCGAAGGGTTCGACGGGAAAGATCCTCAAGCGATCGATCGACCGCACTGAACTCCTCGCCCAGAAGCAGAACTGAAAACACAGGTGAACCCCGGCGAGATTTCGCCGGGGCTCACCTGTTCATGCGCTCAGAGAGCCCTGTCCATTCGCTCAGAGAGCGTCGAAGTACTCGATCTGCGGGGCGCCGGCGAGGAACGGCGCCATCGCCTTTCCTGCAGCCTGGAAATGCTCGGACGTTCCGTGTGCCTTGATGGCAGCGCCGTCCTGGTACAACTCCATGAACTTGTAGGAATTCGTATCCGTCTTCGAGCGGATCAGTTGATACAGAATTGTTCCGGGCTCTTCTGTGCGCGCCTTCTCGGCGAGTTCGGCGATTACGGCTTCGAACTGCTCGCCGCTTCCGTCCTTGACGGTGATATCCGCGATGACAGCAATCATTCATTCCTCCAAAAGTGTTCCGGCAATATCCGAGTGTTCCAGCAGTGTCCACGTGTTACCGAGAAACCTACAGTTTCACCGCGTGGACAGTAGTCCGAACGTCGATTCCAATTGTCTGCGAGTGCTTTCCGCATCAGTGTGAAGAATGCCGGCGATCCCCAACCGCGCCGCACCGTCGAGGTTCTGTTGCAGATCGTCGATCATCACGGCGTCGTCGGGCGCGACGCCCAGTCGCTCACACGCAATGGTGTAGATCTGACGAGAAGGCTTGCGAATCCCGACTTCCGACGAGATCACCACCTCATCGGCCAACTCCTCGAGGACAAATCCCGCATAACAATCACGCCCGAAAGCATTCGACACGAGCGCAACAGGGTGTCCCGCTGCCCGAACATCTGCGAGCAGACGCACCATCTCCTCGTCTCGAATCAGCCCGGCCTGCATCCGGTCCACCAATCCGGCGCTGTCGACGACGGCGCCGTGTGCTCGTAGCCGTTCCCCGAATCCGACCTCGAAGGCCTCCTGGTCGATCTTTCCGGATTCGTGATCGGAGAGCAGCTTCTTCGAGACGTCGTCGCGGGAAAGCAGGGTCAACGGAAGTCGTGGGTCGCCGCCGAGCGAGGCCCCGAAGTCTTCGAAGGCCTGCAGAACACTGGAGGTGAGGACTCCACCGAAATCGACGAGCACTGCCGTACGCGTGGGTGTCATTGCTCCATCAGACACCAGACATGAACCCGGCGTCAACATCAATTTTGTTGCAGCGAGAATTGCAAAGTGTTGATCCACAACCGGTTGACCGTATCGAGCAGACCGTCGAAGGTCACTCCAGCCGCGCCGTCCTCGCCGCCGCGGGATACGAAGTACCCGAACGCAAGTCGACTGATCATCCCGGAGAGCGCCCGAGACGTCAGGAGCGGATCGAGATTCGCGTCCGCCAGACCGGCTTTCTGCAGCTTCTCGATGCTGCGCGCGTTGCGTCGAACAAACGCGTCAGCGCGCTCGAGGCGCAGAACCCGGAACTCCGGATCGATGCTTGCGACCTGCTCGAGCAGTCCCATCAGTTTCGCGTTCCGTCGGTACGCCTCGAGGTATGCGCGGTTACTCGCCGCGATGACGTCAGCGGGATCGGCGCCTTTCGGAGTGTGCGGCATTCCCGGATGCATCATGTCTTCTCGCGCCAGCTCCATCACTGCTGCGAAGATCTCTTCCTTGCTCGCGAAGTAGGTGTAGAAGGTGCCGGCCGAGCACTGGGCCTCCACCGTGATGTCGATCAGACGCGAGTCCAGATAACCGGTCCGCTCGAAGACGGTGCGAGCCGCATCGATCAACGATCGACGCGTGCGCAAACCACGCTGAGTGGAGGGAAGTTCCCGTGACACTGTCGACGAAGCATCTTCGGAGCCTGTGCGTGCTGCAGCCATGCTCCAGTTATACGTCAGACGCCCGCCACCGGTGACCGGTAGCGGGCGTCTGTTCGAAACCGAAGGTACTACTTGGCGTAGAGATGCGCGCCGGGAATGGCGTTCGGATCGTCCCGAACTTCTTTCGGGTTGGTCTCTTTCAGTACCCAGGCGCTGAAGAAGGTCACCAAACCCATGAGTGCTACGAACACGGCAACCCACGTCGTGGTTCCGGTCTTCGCGATAAGCGCGGTCATGATGAACGGGGTTCCACCACTGACCGTGATCGCGGCCAACTGGTAGGCCAACGATGCTGCCGAGTAACGCACGTTGGGTGCGAACAGCTCACCCATGTATGCCGCGATCGGCCCGTAGGTCATCGACTGGAACACACTGCCGACCGTGACTGCGATGAAGAACAGCGGCAAGGACTTGGTGTTGATCAACCAGAAATACGGGAATGCCCACACCACGATCGCCGCGGCGCCGATCAGGATCATCGGACGACGACCGATCTTGTCCGACATCTTCCCGGACCACAGCACCACTCCGACTGTCAGCAACGCACTCAGGAGCGAAATGATGAGCAGTGAGTTCCGCTTCAACCCCAGTTCGGTTGTGCCGTAGCTGAGCACACCGGCGATACTGATGTAGAACAGCGCATTGGTGGCGGCCAGAAGTCCGCAACCGAGCAGAATCTTGCGCCAGTGATCCTTGAGCGCCTGCGCCAGTGGAGCCTGAACGACGACGTCCTTTTGGTTCTTCTTGGCGTCTTCCTGCAACTCGAGGAATTCCGGCGTGTCCTCGACCTTCGTCTGGATGTACAGAACCACGGGGAAGAGCAGCGCGCTGGCGAAGAACGGAACTCGCCAACCCCAGCTCAGGAATGCATCATTGGAAATGGTCGCGGTTGCGACGAGGAAGACCAGGTTGCCCAGCACTACACCGAACGAGACACCCATCTGACCGAAAGTGCCTGAGAATCCGCGCTTCTTGGGACTCGCGGATTCGGTGAGGAGAAGGACGATTCCGCCCCACTGGCCACCGCAGGCGAGACCTTGGATGAATCGCAGTGTCACCAGAAGAATCGGAGCGACGACGCCGATTGCCGACGCACTCGGGATCGCGCCGATCAGGAACGTCGCGACGGCCATCAGCAACAGGCAGGTGACGACAGCGGGCTTACGCCCATACTTGTCGCCGAAGTGTCCGGCGACCAAACCGCCGATGGGGCGGGCAACGAAGCCGGCCCAGAACGTACTGAACGAGAGCAATGTGCCCATCAGTGCGGATGAATCGGGGAAGAACACATGCGGAAAGACCAGTGCCGCAGCCGTTCCGTACAAGAAGAAGTCGTACCACTCGATGGAACTGCCGAGCAGTCCCGCGCCGAGAAGTTTGCGGTGCGCTTTCTTCTTCTTCCGTTCCTGATCGGACAGACCCCCTGCCTGCGTGTTCGAATCCACTGCCGATCTCGTCATGGGTTACTCCTCGATGGGTCGGACGCTCGTCGCGCCGGGAGTTGAGAAGCGGAACCGGGCCAGAAGTAGAAACTGACACCAACTTCAACTCTGTGGCGTTGCGATCAGTCTGCGATACAAAAAGAGTGATGTCAATCACTGAAATGCATTGCCGCATAGGGGACTAAATCCCCTACCGATGCTCGTCAGCCACCACGACGAATGGCCGGCTCACCTTGTCGGCGGCCGGCAATTCGTTTGTCAGGTAGATCTAGTTCGGTACCCGCAGTTCACGACGAAGAATCTTGCCGCTCACTGTTTTCGGCAGGTCGTTCATTACCTCGACGATGCGTGGATACTTGTATGCTGCAAGCCTTTCCTTGCAGAACTCGACCAGATCCTCGGTGGTCGCCTCGAAACCATCCTTGAAAGACACGAAGGCCTTCACGGTTTCGCCCCGATACGGATCCATGACACCGACGACGGCAGCTTCTCGTACGGCGGGGTGTTCGTAGAGAACATCTTCCACTTCGCGTGGCCACACTTTGAAGCCCGACGCATTGATCTGATCCTTCATCCGGTCGACGATGTAGAACCAACCGTCGCCGTCCATGAATCCGATGTCGCCGGTGTGAAAACGCCCGTCCGGCATGGCATGCGCGGTTTCGGCTGGCTTGTTCCAGTAACCGAGTGCAACCTGAGGCCCGGAGACCACGATCTCGCCGTACTTCCCGATCTGTACCGGCCTGTCGTTCTCGTCCACCACCTCGGCGTACGTATTCGACACCGGAACACCGACGGCAACGGCTCCCGATGCCGGATCCACCGGCGCTTCACGAGAATTCGGCACCACGATTGCCGGACTGTTCGTCTCGGTCAGCCCGTAGCCGTTGTGAATGTAGTGACCGAACTTCGCCCGGAACGCTTCCAACGCCGCATGCGGAATCGGCGCTCCACCCGAATACACCGATTCGAGACTGCTCAGCGATTCCTTCGAGACTGCCGCGCTGTCCGTCCACGCGATGAATACGGTGATCGCTCCGATGATCGCGGTAGCCCGATGCTCCGAAATCGACTCCGCTGCAACGATGGGATGGAATCGGCAGGTCAGAATCGTGGGCGCGCCGGCCAGGAGTGGAGCCGCGACGTGCCCGATCAACCCGGTGATATGGAACAGTGGCGCCACCGCAAACATCGCGCCGCCGGGGCGCAACCCCAGCCAGTCCCGATAGATCTGCGCTGCGAACACGACATTTGCGTGCGAGTTCATCGACCCCTTCGGCGGGCCGGTTGTCCCTGACGTATAGGGAAGGTAGGCAAGGTCTTCCGGGGACAGATCGACCTTCTCGGGCTTCTGCCCTCGATGAGCCTCGATCAATTCCAGTAGATCCGGAAATCCATCGTGCCGAATCCTGGACGCCGAACCGAAGATCCGTTCATCGTCGCGCGACTGAAAATCCAGTTCCGACGTGGTGATCACCCGTCTCACTGCGGTGCCCTCGGACGCAGTCGCCACGGTCTCGGCCGAGGACTCGAGACAGATGACTGCCGCCGCTCCGCTGTCGGCCAGTACGGTGGACAGCTCACGGTCGCGGTACATCGGATTGACCGGAACGACGACGGCACCGAGCTTCCAGACCGCGACTGTCGCGATCACGAACTGCGGAACATTCTGCAGGACAAAGGAAACTCTGTCTGCGAACCCGATTCCATCCTTGGCGAGGGCTACGGCAAGCGCATCCGACATCTCGTCGAGCTCGGCAAAGCTGACGGTCCTGTCGAAGTACCTGATGATCGGGGCAGTGCGATCGCGCTCCAGCGAAGCACGGAACATCGCGAGGGCGTCGACGTGCTCGATGTCTACGTTCGGCGGAGTGTCGGCGTCGTAATTGGCGAGCCAGGGCTTGCTCTCGTACACGTAGGTCATATCTCAGCTCTCGAAGTACCGACGTGGGTTGTCCACCAGCATCGCCTTGACCTGGTCTTCGGTGACACCACGTTCGAGCAGCGCAGGAATGACATCATCACTGATGTGGGTGTAGTTCCAGTTCGGAAGTGCCACTTCTCTTGCAGCACTGGGGAAGTAGTCGATGAAACACGACGCGTCATGTGCCAGAACCATCTTCTCCGCGTAACCGCGACGGGCCATCTCCACCACCGTGTTGACACGATCCTCGAACGACAGGAACGGTTCGAGACCGAAACGGTCCATCCCCAGTAGCGAACCGGCATCGGCCAGCGCACACAGGTAGTCGAGATCGGTGGTGTCGCCGGAGTGACCGATGACCACCTTGGTCAGATCCGCACCCTCTTCGGCCAGAACCTTCTGCGCGACCAGCCCGGATTCAGTGTGCGGATTGGTGTGCACGGTGATCGGCACTCCCGTTTCCACCTGCGACTGTCCGACCGCGCGCATGACCCGCTCGACGCCGGGGGTAAGGCCCGGCTCCTCGATGGCGCACTTCAGGAAGGAGGCTCGGACACCGGTTCCGGCGATTCCTTCCCTGATGTCCTTGACGAACAGTTCGACCATCGGCTCGGGGCCGTCGAACAGCAATCCCGGTCCGGTGTAATGGAATTGGAAGGGAATGTCGTTGTAGGTGTAGATGCCGGTAGCAACGATGATGTTGAGATCGACCTGCTCGTTGATCCGGACGATTCGCGGAATGTACCGGCCGAGGCCGATCACCGTGGGATCGACGATCGTGCTGATTCCGCGGGACTTCACCTCGGTCAGCTTTGCCACCGCGTCCGCTACCCGTACTTCCTCGTCCCAGGGTTCGGGGTAGTCGGGGTAGTTCTGGCGCAACTCCTCACCCAGAACGAAGACATGCTCGTGCATCAACACCTTTCCCAGATCGGCTGTATCCACCGGCCCACGAACGGTTTGTACTGAACTCATCGATCGAACCCCTGACTGTGATCGCCATCACTAACATGAGACAATGAGCTAGTGTGTCTCACGTGGCCAGGTTCGTCAATAGGCTCGTTCCCCCGAGGCTCACCATTTTTCAACGGCCGAAATTGTGCAGTACCGGACAACCGGAGAGAATGTCCCGATGCCTACCGACCTCGAACGCCGACGCGCGATCGACACCGCCGCGAGCATGTACCTCGCGGAGGAACCACTCGACATGTCACTGCTCGCCGAACGTCTCGGCGTAGGCCGCGCGACGCTGTACCGCTGGGTCGGCAACCGCGACGAGCTGCTCGGAACAGTGCTGGCCGAGGCCACCGAACGGACATACCGAAAGGCGATGTCACAGGCGTCGGGGCAAGGTCCGGAGTACATTCTCGACGTCTTCGGCCGCGTCATGCGATCGGTGGAATCGTCGACAGAACTGCGCGCGCTGACCAAACGCGAACCGATGGTGTTCATCAAACTCGCGATGATGCCCGGCTCCATCGAATCGATCTCCGCCTCCATCACCGCAGAAATCCTGCAATCCCAGGTCGACGCCGGCCAGCTGACGATCACGCTCTCGCCGCAAGTGCTGGGCGAAGCCCTCGTTCGCATCTGCGACGTACACCTCTACGCCCCCCTGCTCGGCCGAGAAAAGGCCGAGATCGAGACGGCCCTCGACCTGATCGCACTGCTCCTCGGCGTCACCCGCAACTGACACGCTTCGACCGCGTGAACACTACGGCGACACACCGGCCACCCGAGTCCTCAGACGTCTGATGAGTTGTTACTCTTTCGGTACCCACCCGAGAGGCAAGCCGTGTCCGACGACCACACAGGATTCACACTTCGCAGTGGTCCGCTGGTACCGCAACTCGAACAGTTGCTGCGCGGGCGAATCATGCATGGAACGTGGGCGCCGTCCGAGCGCATACCGAGCGAGGCGGCCCTCGCCGTCGAACTCGGCGTCGGGCGTTCCTCGATTCGCGAGGCAATCCGCCTCCTCGCTCGCGACGGACTACTCGAAGTCCGACACGGCGTCGGAACCTTCGTGGCTGCCGCGTCCGAACTCGAGCACGTCGACGAATTCACCAAACTTCTTCGACGCTCGAGGATCCTCGAGGTCTTCGAAGTCCGTCGCGCACTCGAGATCGAGGCCGCCAGACTGGCCGCGGAGCGGGTACAACCCGAGGATCTCGACGGCCTGCGGCGTCGACTGACCATGCGACACAGTCATTTCGAGGGTGATGTCGAGAAGTTCGTCGACGTCGACCTCGACTTCCACACCGAAGTCGTTCGACTGTCAGGAAACGCAGTTCTGCTCTCGCTTTTCACGTCGGTGCGTCCGCTCCTTCGTGAATCCCTCGTCGAGATGATGGCCCACGAGGCCGGCGTCCCCGACACCTCACATGCCCATGATCAGTTGGTCGAGGCCCTTCAAGACGCCGACCCAGAAGCCGCGGTAGCGGCAACTCGAGCAAACATCGACACCGTCCTACGACGACTGCGTGTGCTCGACGCCTAAGAGAGGTTAGTTCTCGTGCAACACCCCACCGGCACAGTTCTGTCGACCGAACACGTGGATCTCGTCCGCGACGGCCGATACTTGTTGAAAGACATCAACATTTCGATCGAACCCGGACAACACTGGGTCCTCCTCGGCGCGAACGGCGCAGGCAAGAGCACCCTCCTGAGCCTGCTCGGAGCAACCGCCCACCCGACTCGCGGTTCCGTCTACGTCCTCGGACACAAGCTGGGCCGCGTCGACATGAGGGAACTGCGGATGGACATCGGGCACGTGAACCCGCGTCACACGATCGGAATTCCGATCACCGTCCGCAACGTCGTGATCACCGGCCTCACCAACACCACCGAGGTGATGCCCCGGTGGTCACCGACTCCGGAACAAGAGGCTCACGCCGACGCACTGATCGATCTCCTGGGGATGAGACCGCGCTCGGACGCGCTGTGGCCCAACCTGTCCCAGGGCGAACGAGGACGAGCCCTGATCGCCCGCGCGCTCATGGTCGAACCACGCCTGCTCCTGCTCGACGAGCCGGCGACCGGGCTGGATCTGGCTGCGCGCGAACAACTCTTGACGGCTTTGGACGACCTCCGCAATCAGAACCCGTCACTTGCCAGCATTCTGGTGACGCATCACATCGAAGAGATTCCGAGCACCACCACGCACGCTCTGCTGATCAAGGATGGAGTCGTGACCGCCAGCGGGCTCGCCGAGAATGTGATCACCACCCAGAACATCAGCGAGTGCTTCTCGCATCCCATCGAGATCGAGCGTCGCGGTGGTCGGTGGAATGCACAATCCAGACCGCGCGAAAGAGTCTGACCGACAGGATTTTCAGAGGCGTCTGGCGCCGGGCCCCTCCCGGCCCAGTTCGTCTCCCGGGTTGAGCAGGTTGCAGGTCTTGAGTGACAGACACCCGCAGCCGATGCACCCCGTCAGTTCGTCCTGCATCCGGGCGATGGCCTGCTTACGATCCTCGAGTCGCCGATTCCACTCCGTCGAAATCTTGCGCCAGTCCTTCTTCGTCGGGGTCCGCCCCTGCGGCAACGACCCGAACACTTCGGCAACTTCGGCCAGAGGTATCCCGAACCGGACTGCCAACTGGATGAGCGACACCCGCCGGATCGAGTGCCGCGGGAACTTCCTCATGTTCCCCGCCGTCCGCTCCGCAGGAACCAAACCGAGTGTTTCGTAGTAGCGCACCGCCGACACGGCGACGCCGGTTCGCGCCGATACCTCACCGATCGAGAGAAGTTCGTCACTCTTACGGATCATTCTGCCTCCCAATGGCTGCGCGACATTGACCTGAAGCGCACTTGAGATTCTACCTTCGACAACATGCACTCCCCCACCGATGCTCCCGCCGGAACCTGGCGGCAGCTCCTGAGCGGTCGATACCTCGGCACCGCAACCGTCCTCGCAGGCGGAGTCGCGCTGTACGCGACCAACGTCTACCTGACGACCAGCCTGCTTCCGACTGCCATCGACGACATCGGCGGTCAGCAGTATTACGCCTGGACCGCGACGGTCTTCCTGATCGCTTCCGTCATCTCTTCGATGCTGGTCACCAACGTCCTCGCCGCCAGAGGCCCGCGCGGGGCCTACCTGATCGGCCTCGCGATCTTCGCACTCGGCACCGTCGTCTGTGCGGTCAGCCCGACCATGGAATTGCTGTTGGTCGGCCGCACGATCCAGGGTTCGGGAGGTGGCCTGCTGGCTGGTCTCGGCTACGCCGTCATCAATGCCGCGCTCCCCAGACATCTGTGGACCCGCGGGGCCGCGCTGGTCTCGGCGATGTGGGGAGTCGGCACCTTCGCCGGGCCCGCCATCGGCGGAGTGTTTGCTCAATTCGGCGCCTGGCGGTGGGCTTTCGGCGTTCTGGTCATCGCGACGATCGCAGTCGCAGCTCTCGTTCCCGGTGCTCTGCCCGCGCACGAACCGGGCAGCACCACCAGCAGTCCGGTGCCGGTCCTCTCACTGGCACTGCTGACTGCGGCGGCTTTGTTGGTCAGCGTGGCGGGGATCCTGTCCAATATCGCGGTGACTGCAGCGATGGTTCTCGCCGCCGTGCTGCTACTGGTCGCTTTTGTCGCAGCAGACCGCCGCTCGCGCCACGGCGTACTACCACCGTCGACGTTCAACGCGTCATCCCTCATGTGGGTGTACCTGACAATCGTGGTCCTCGCGGTAGCGTCGACCGTCGAGACGTTCATCCCCCTCTTCGGCCAACGACTTGCCGGGATGGCGCCGCTCGCAGCCGGATTCCTCGGCGCCGCACTGGCTCTGGGCTGGACTCTCGGCGAGATCCCGAGCGCCTCGGCGACGGCCCCTCGAATGGTGCGGCGAATCGTTGTCAGCGGTCCGATCCTCGTCGCGATCGGTTTGGGCATCATGGCGGCATTCCTCACCGAACATGCCGGCGCCGGTGCGATCGTCGCGTGGGTGATCGGACTGTTGGTCGCCGGCGTCGGAATCGGCATCGCCTGGCCTCATCTTGCAGTCGGTGCGATGACGTCGGTAACCGATCCCGGCGAAGGGGCGCGTGCCTCGGCTGCCATCAACACCGTGCAGCTGATCGCCAATGCCTTCGGCGCAGCCCTGGCCGGAGTTCTGGTGAACATCGGAGAACCGTCGACGCTACGTTCTGCGCAGCTGCTTCTCGTCACATTCGCCGCGATAGCGATCGTCGGCATTGCCGTAGCAGTCCGCGCACTTCCGCGACGGCTCGACAAGATCGACCGATCCGAAAGCGCACTCGACCGACCCGACATCGTTCACGACACTCGCTAGACTGTGGAAAACCCCACACGAGGAGTTGACCAGTGACAGAACCAGATCCGGACACCGACTTCCCGAAAACAGGGGCTCCCGCGCAGCGCGCGCTGATCGGGGCGGGTTACACCCGACTCGCACAGCTGACGTCCGTATCCGAGAAAGAACTGGGCGCTTTGCACGGGATGGGGCCGAAGGCACTGAGGATTCTGCGTGAAGCACTCGCCGAACGCGGTCTGAGCTTCGCCGACTGAGATCTCACATCAGACCAGGCTCGCGCGAACCTGGTTGCCGCCTTCCCGCTTTGCTTCGTACATCGCCGAATCCGCAACACGGAAGAGTTCGGCGAAAGCATCGTCCACCGACTCGTCCGGATGCCGTGGCGCGGTCCGGACCGCCATTCCGACGCTGGCACTCGTCCGCGGATCGTCGGTTGCTCCGTCCATGGCCGAGCGGATCTGTCCTTCCAGCCTGGCGATCGCATTGACGGGCACGCGCTCCACCACGACGAACTCGTCGCCTCCCATCCTGGCCGTCAGCGCGGATGTGGTTGTCCACAGACGAATACGCAGTGCAGTTCGCATGATCGTGCTGTCTCCCACGTCGTGGCCGTGAACGTCGTTGATCGTCTTGAATCGGTCGAGGTCGATCACCACCACGAGCAGCGCGTCGGACTCGGTGATCGGAGCATCCATGAGGTCGTTCACCCGACGCGCCAGTCCGCGACGATTGAGCAGTCCGGTCAACGGGTCGATGTCGGAGGTGGTGGCATCCGAACCGAGGACCGCCAGAACGATTTGTGACACAACGGGAATCACGATGATGGTGGCCATCACGACCGCGATTTTCGCCAACCCCAAGCCGACGTCCGCTGCTGGCCCGAACAACAAAGTCCACCCCGAAAGCACCGTGACCATCGAGGCGAAGACCAGGTGACCGACTTGGAGTTTCGGATTGTGAAAGAACGCGATATAGCCGCCGATCGACGCAAACACGACACACGCGATCAGTCGGCCCAGCGGTTCCGAATCGGTTGCCGCTGCTGCCGCAATCGCGATGTCGGAACCCACGACGAAGGTGTACGACCACAGCGGCGTCGGCGGGAACACCCACCAGACAAGAGCCGCGCCGAGGCACAACACGATGACCGTCAGATTGACCGCCCGCCAGAGCGTCCCTTGCGGACCGACGTCACTGAATCGGGCCGACAGCAACACCAATCCCATCCAGAACGCCGTTCCGCCGACCAACACCCGGCAGGCAGTGAAGAAACCGCGATCTTCGAGATAGCGACTGAACGTGTGAAACTGGTCGGGCGTCTGCCACCAGCGTCCGACGACTTCGATCAAACCACTCATCGACGAACCGCCGACGCGCTTGTGCAACCTTTCGGCACACTTCGACGTTGCGGACACGCTGATTTCCCCCCGGAGCACACTGGCATATCCGGCAGCATAGTCAGCTCCGGTCGGGCAAACCAACCGTTCTGCCGGATTACCGAGGACGCTTAACCGAACACCGGTGAGCTATTACTCGGCAAGGATTCGAGTAACGCCGACGCCTCTGTTCCGTCGATCAACACTGCACGTCCGATCAGCTCAGAGCGCTGTAGGCAGCCGATACGTACTGCGCCGATCGTTCCGAACCGAGCAGGCCCGGCCCCATCTTGTTCATCACGTAGGAGAAGGTCATGCGCTTGTCGGTGTCGATGATGATCTGCGACCCACCCCAACCGCCCCAGAAACAGATTCGTCCCTCCGGAATGAACGGCACGGACTCGGGCGTCGGCAGGCCGAATCCGACGCCGAAACGGACCGGCACACCCAGGACGAGGTCGACCCCGTACGACTGCTCCTCGAAGATCTTGTCGATCGTTTCCTCCGACAACAGACGGACGTCACCGACCTTGCCGCCGCACGCGATCACCGATTGAATACGTGCGAGCGCCCTCGCATTCGAATGTCCGTTGGCCGCACCGATCTCGGCAGCGCGCCACCCGTCGGTCCACGAACCTGTTGCATCGGCCGGCGGCGCAGTGAACGTCTTCACCATGATGTTGTCCATCCCGAGTGCCGCGACGTCGATCGGCAACGGCGGGGGCGCAATGACATTCGAGACTCGGCCGTACTCCGACTTCGGCAGCCCCAGGCGGAAATCTGCATCGAGCGGACCCGCGATCTCCTCGCCGATGAAGCGGCCGAGGGTTCGCCCGTCGATGCGCCTGACGACCTCGCCGATCAGGTGGCCGTAGTTGAGAGCGTGATATCCGGACGCGGTTCCCGGTTCCCACCAGGGAGCCTGAGTGGCCAACCGGGCGGTGGCATATTCGTCGTCGCAGATGTTCTCCAAGGTGAACGGTTGATCCCACCCCGACACACCCGACGTATGCGACAACAGTTGCCGGACCTGGATGCGGTCCTTCCCGGCTGCTGCGAACTCGGGCCAGTACTGCGCGACGGGGACATCCAGATCGAGCAACCCACGGTCGACGAGCATGAGCGCGGCCAGTGCGGTCACGGTCTTGCTGCAGGACCAGACGTTGGTGACGGTGTCGCGAGCCCACGGTGCAGTGTGTTCGGCGTCGATCCACCCGCCCCACATGTCGACGACGGGTTCGCCGTCGATCGTCAGTGCGATCGCCGCCCCGACATCCTCGCCGGAATCGAGATTGCGTGCCAGCGCCTCCTTCAAGCCAGAGAACCGCTGGTCACATACGCCTTCGATGTTCGCCACTGACAGCCTCCACAGGAATGATGAAACTTGACGTCAACTTCAACTAAGTTGAGTATGTGTCCGATTTACCTGTGGTGTCAATCACTTCAAGTTCGAGAGTCGGCTCAGACCAACGGGATTCCCTTGGCAATGCGCCGACGTAGATCCCAGAGGTAGAAGTTGTAGGGGAACATCCGCAGAATCTTCGGGCTGAACCGATTGACCAGCGCGGCGACACGCATGGATCGGTCGAAATTACGCTGCCGACGCGCTGACCACGGGAGCCGCATTTCGTCACGGAAGGTCTGGGGCAGGAACCCGGTGGTGACAAACCGATTGAGTGGGCCGACCACCGGATGCAACAACTTCGGCGTGAAGGTCGCCGACGCGATCCCGTACAGATGCTCACGAATCGTCTCGTCGATCGCCACCTTGTCGAGGTTCTCGTTCCAGTAGACCTCGAACGCATCCCGGTCCGCCGGCCACATGTCGCGTCGCATCTGGAGGGTCGTGCCGAACGTGGCGCTTCGCTGATAGAACGCATCCTGAGTAACTGGATCGAGATCCCCGTACAAGATTGTGTAGACATCCTCGAAGCCTCGGTACAGGCAGGCGGCTACCCACAACTGCAGTTCGGGATCGAACGCGTTGTACTCGACCGCACTGTTCTCATCGGAGCGAACGTGTTTGTGCGAGCCGTTGACGGCACGTCGGTACAGCTTCTTCTCTTCGTCAGTCGCCAAGCTCGCGACCGCGAGATAGGTCAACGTCGTCCGGGTTCGCTTCACCGGATGCCGATCCAGCCGTCCGGTCTCGACCTTGCTCTCGTACACGCCGTACCCCACCGCCGGACGCGCCAACTGCATGATGACGTTCGCGCCGGCAGCCAACAGTCCGAGCCCGGACATCGCCTTCTCGACCTCGGCGTCGATGTCGACCGCTCGATTGCCGACCGCTCGACTGCCATCCACCACCGTCTCCCCGCGCCCGTCCATCGAATCCCTACTCACCGTCATGGCAGAACCCCTTCGAAGTCATATCTGCGAACGCACGTTCTCAGATGAGTGAAACGCTGAAATGCCGAGATGTCAAGCAATCTCGGGATGCAAAGATGGTCTTCATGAATGACCAACCGCGTTCGTACGGTGGCGTCGACGGCGCGCTCCGCGTAGCCCAACGACGAGAGACGCTGATCGAGGCCGGTCTGGAACTCATGGGTTCGACCGAGCCCGAACTGACGGTCCGCGGGGTGTGCAAGAAGGCCGGTGTCGCGGCGAGGTACTTCTACGAGAGCTTCACCGATCGTGATGCTCTGATGTCGGCCGTCTACGACACCGTCATCACGGACATCGCCGTCTCGACCCAGGCCGCGGTGGACGCCGCCGAGACCGAGCGCGGCAAGGCCCTCGCCGGAATCGCGAACATCGTCCGCACTATCGCGAACGATCCCCGTCGCGGACGTCTACTGTTCTCCAGCGCCCTGACGAGCCCTGTCCTGGCCGAGAAACGACGAGCGTCGACGACGATTTTCATCGGTCTCCTGGCCGCCAACGCCAAGACCTTCTACCGTTTGGATGACAGCGGCCACCTGACGCTGACGGCAACCTTCCTGGTCGGCGGTCTGGCGCAGACCCTCAGTGCATGGCTCGACGGCTACATCGACGTGACGGAAGAAGAACTGGTCGCCGAATGCGCAGCGATCCTGCTCGCTCCCGCCCTACCTCCGTCTCGAGAGCCTGACTGAATTCAGTCCCAGATCCCGATGTTGTCGAGGTGAGCGAGAAGTCGAGCAGCGCCGTCGGAGAACTGCAGACTCATCTGCGCGTCCACCTGTTCTCGATCGTGCTTCTCGAACGCCTCGATCAACGCGTCGTGGCTCGACACCGCAAGCTCACCCCAGCCTGGATCCGTCGCGTAGAGACGAGCAGGGGTGTACCGAATCGCGCCGAACAGGAACCACGCCAGTTTCGCACCACCCGCAGCGCGATTGATCAGGCGATGGAACTCGAATTCGCACTGCTCGATCGCAGCAGCATCCGAGGCGTCGACCGCCGCTCGCAAATCGGCATTGAGTTCCGTGAGTTCCACCAGTTGATCAGCAGTGATGCTGTCCATCGCCCGCAAAGCCAGCTTGACCGCGATCTGCCCCTGCAACCAGAAGATGTCTTCGATGTCCTGGCGACTCAGCGGCGAAACGAGATAGCCACGATGTGGAACCAACTCGACCATCCCCTCGCCGCGTAATGCGACGAGGGCTTCTCGCACCGGCGTGACGCTGACCCCGAGGTCGGCCGCGGTTTCGTCCAGCCTGACGAACTCGCCCGGACGGACCGAGCCGGACATGATCAGGTTGCGAACGTGGTTGGCCACGTCCTCCGACAACTGTGGCCGCCTCCTCAGCTCAGATGTCGCCCTCCGAGTGCGTGCAGACGTTGCCACAACCGATCCTCACAGTCCGTACGTTTTGCCGATGATGTCTCGCTGAATCTCGTTGGTACCACCATAAATGGAGGACACAAGAGTCTTTCGCACATGATGCTCCATGTCGAACTCAGTGGCGTAACCGTACCCACCCATCATCTGCATGCCTTCGAGCGCGACCTTCTTGGCGGTCTCGGTCAGCTTGAGCTTGGCCATCGATGCTTCCCTCGGGAACATCTTGGTCGGGTCGGCGTCGACCATGCGGGCAACGCTGTAGACCAGTAGACGGCCACATTCGATCTCGGTGGCGAGATCCGCGATCCGGTGGCGAAGTGCCTGAAACGATCCGACCGGACGCCCGAACTGCTTACGCGTAGTGACGAATTCGAGGGTGTCGTCGAAGGCCCGCTGCGCGGTCCCGAGCATCATCGCGGCAAGGATGAGGCGTTCGATGTTGAGCCCGGCCATGAGCTGACGCCAGCCGTTGCCGACGTCCCCGACCACCGCGTCCTCGGGCAGGAACGTGTCGGTGAAGTAGAGATCGTTGACCTCCTTGCCGCCCATGGTGTCGATTCCGCTGATCTTCAATCCGGAGATGTCGGCCGGGACGTGGAACATCGTCAGGCCCTCGTGCTTGCCCTCGCCCCTTGATGTACGAGCCACGAGGAGGATGTTCTCGGCGAAGTGAGCGTTGGAGCACCACGTCTTCTGTCCGTTGATCAGCCACCCACCGTCGACCTTCTCGGCGCGGCAACTCAGGTTGCCCACGTCGGAGCCCGCTTCGGGTTCGGACATCGAGATCGACTGCGAAGCGCCACGGACGATCCCGCCGAGCACTGCTTCCTTTTGCACCGGACTACCGAACTTCTCGTACGCGGATCCCGTGATGACGGTCGGGCCGAGTCCACCGATCGGCGCCATCCCCTTGGCTGCTTCCTCCAGGAAGATGCACAGGTCAACCGTGCTTCCGGCCGATCCGCCGTACTCCTCCGGGACAGTCAGTCCGAGCCATCCCAATTCCGCCATCTTCTCGTAGAACGCCTGGTTGTGATTGTGGGCGCCATGATCGGTCAGCAGATCTCGCTGCTCACGGGTGCCACTTTCCTTCTTACAGAACGCCGCTACCGATTTGGCGAAATCAGACTGCTCCTGCGTGAAATCCATGTACATCGAAAACTCCCGAGTGAGATGAGGCTGGAGGCTTGTCGGAGCTCCGTCCGACGCATACTGTGACTACCAGCACAGTAAATCACATCACATATATGTGATGCACCGACATGTGGAGGATCTGAAGAACATGACAGAACAGCTCGGCCGCCAGAGCACGTCTACAGATCTGAAATCGGACGATCACACCTTCGCGAGCCTCGACCCTCGCAACGACTCCGTGGTCGCGCAGCACCCCATCGCCGATCAGCAGGCGATCGAGAAGGCGGTCGCCGCGGCGCGAACCGCGTCGAAGTGGTGGGATCAACTCGGATTCCAAGGGCGCCGGAAGGTGCTCGGCAATTTCCGCGCCGCGATCGCCACTCACGCCGAATCGATGGCAGCGATCATCTCCACCGAGACGGGAAAGCCCAGCGACGACGCACTACTCGAAGTCATGCTGGCCGTCGAACATCTCGACTGGGCGGCACGCAACGCCCAGCAAGTGTTGCGCCGCAGACGCGTCGGCGCAGGACTGATCAGCGCCAACCAGTCTGCATCGGTCGGCTACCGGCCGATGGGTGTCGTCGGCGTGATCGGCCCCTGGAACTATCCGCTGTACACACCGATGGGGTCGATCGGCTACGCATTGGCCGCCGGTAATGCCGTCGTCTTCAAACCGAGCGAACTCTCACCCGGTGTCGGCGTCGAATTGGCGCGGTTGTGGAACATCGCCGCACCCGGACATGCTGTCCTGCAGACCATTACCGGTGACGGCAAAACCGGCGCACTTCTGTGTTCGTCCGGTGTCGACAAGATCGCATTCACCGGTTCGACCGCTACCGCGAAGCGCGTGATGGCAGCCTGCGCGGACACCCTCACTCCCCTGGTCGCCGAATGTGGCGGCAAGGACGCCATGCTGGTGGACGCCGACGCCAACCTCGATGCGGCCGTGAGCTTCGCCGCGTTCGGAGCAGTGGGCAACGGCGGACAGACCTGCGCCGGCGTCGAGCGAATCTACGTCGCAGCGCCCGTGTACGACGCTTTCCTGTCCAAACTCACAACCGCGTTACGGGACGCCCACGCCGGTGCCACCGACAGCTCGACCTACGGGCCGATGACGCTGGGAAAGCAAACCGCGATAGTTCGGGGCCAGATCGAAGACGCTCTCGGTCGCGGCGCGAAAGCTGTACTCGGCGGACTTGATTCGTTCAACGGCCCGTTCATCGATCCGATCATCCTGACGGATGTTCCGGAGGATTCCACCGCGATCACCGAGGAAACGTTCGGCCCGAGCGTCGTGGTGAACAAGGTGGCCGACATGAACGAGGGGATCGAGCGCGCCAACGCGTCGAAGTACGGCTTGGGCGCCTCGGTGTTCACCAAGAGTTCGTCGAGGGGGCGAGCGATTGCCGAGAAGCTCGAATGTGGTGTAGTCACGGTCAATTCGGTTCTCGGATTCGCCGGAATCGCCGCCCTGCCATTCGGCGGGGTCGGCGACTCCGGATTCGGTCGAATCCACGGAGCCGACGGACTGCGTGAGTTCAGCAGCGTGAAATCACTGGCCGTTCAGAAGTTCAGCGCTCCGCTGGACCTGCTGACCATCGAGCGAAAAGCTCGGGACATGAAGATCTCTCGTTGGATGCTGGCGAAGCGCCACGCAAAGTCCTGAATCACCAGCGCCCGCGGTGATCAGCCGGCGGTGACGAGCGCATGCTCGTCGCTGCCGGCTGCTTCGAGTTCGCGAACCAGCGGGAGCACCTTGGCCCCGAAGTACTCGATCTCTTCCTGGAAGTGCAGGAATCCGCCGAGAATCAGATCGACACCGCGGCGGCGATATTCGACGATCCGATGGGCGATCTGTTCCGGCGTGCCGATCAGTTGTGAGCGGAAGCCGTCGTTGTACTGGACCAAGTCCTCGAATGTCGAATCCGCCCACATCCCGTCCTTGGACGCGGTCGACGCGCCGGCCTGTTGGACTGCATTCTTGAATCCCTCGACTGCAGGACGGTTCGCCTTGGCGATAATCTCGCGCAGCGTGTCTTTCGCCTCGGCCTCGGTATCGCGGGCGATGATGAACCCGTTGAGCCCGAACTTGACCTCCCGATCGTTCTCACGAGCAACACGACGGACGTCGACCAACTGTTCGGTGACTCCGTCGTAGTCCTTGCCGTTACTGAAGTACCAATCCGAGTAGCGACCGGCGTTCTCACGGGCAGCCGCCGAGTTACCACCTTGGAACAGTTCGGGATTGGGGCGCTCCGGAGTGTTCAGCGGCTTCGGCTTCAACGTGAAGTCGTGAATGCGGTAGAAGTCGCCGCGGAAATCGACGTCGTCCTCGGTCCAGATCTTACGAAGAACCTGAAGGAACTCGGCGCTGCGACGATAGCGCTCGTCGTGCTCGAGCCACGGCTCGCCGAGATGGGTGAACTCGTCCTTGAACCAACCGCTGACGACGTTGACGGCAAATCGTCCATTCGACAGGTGGTCAGCGGTAGCGCCCAGTTTCGCCAACACGGCCGGCTGCCAGAGTCCGGGGTGCACCGCGGCGATGACCTTGAGCTTCTCGGTGGCCAAGAGCAGCGCAAGACTGAAGCTCGTGGATTCGTGCTGGAACTCGGCCCCGTAGCTCGCCTCGTAGCGAACCTGACTCAGGGCGTACTCGAAGCCGTTGTTCTCCGCGGTCTGCGCCAGCTTCTTGTTGTACTCGTAGTCCCAGCTGGTCCGCTGCTCGATGTCGGAGGTGACCAGACCACCACTGACATTGGGCACCCAGTAGGCGAACTTGATCTCGTCGGCGATACGTTCAGTAGACATGAAACCCAGCAAACATGCAGTTCCCAGGGGTTTCCAGGGTAGCGATCACACAGGTTGTAAGTGTTGGGTGGGTGCTGCGACTGTGAAACGGTGGCAGCATGACTGCTGTGGACATTCAGGAGATCGCGCACCGCATCACCAGCGAAGACGAGACACTCTCGGTAGCGTCGCAGCTGTCCGCCGAGTTCGCGGCAGGCGCTGGTGTCCGCGATGCGCAGCGCCTCCTTCCCGAAGACGAGGTCCGCACCCTGGCGCAGTCCGGCCTGCTCGGACTATCCGTGCCGACGGAGTTCGGCGGCATCGACGCGAGCACCGAGACGTTGGCCGAGGTCTTCCGTTTGCTCGCCGAAGGCGATCCCAGCATCGCGCAGATTCCGCACAGCCACTTCACTTTCCTGGAAGCGCTCCGGTACCAGGGGTCGAACGAGCAGAAACAGTTCTTCTACGCCGAGGCGTTGTCGGGTAAGCAGTTCGCCAACGCGCAGAGCGAACGCGGCAACAAGACCATCGACATCGACGGCACCACCCTGACCCCCGACGGGGACGACTTCGTACTCGAAGGTCGCAAGTTCTATTGCACGGGAGCACTTTTCGCGGACTGGATCGTCGTGCGCGCGGCTAATGCCGATCAGTTCACGGAGACCGGCGCTCAAGTGAAGTCCGCGGTCTACCTGCCCCGGAATACTCCCGGACTGTCGATCGTCGACGACTGGGACGGTATGGGGCAGAAGACAACTGCAAGCGGAACCGTGATCCTCGAATCCGTGTCGGTGCCGCGGTTCAATGTCGTCCCCTTCACGTCGCTGTTCTCTCACCCGACCACCTACGGGGCACAGGCCCAGATTCTGCACGCCGCGATCGACACCGGCATTGCATCAGCTGCGCTGCGTGAATCCGTAGAACTCGCCGCAAAAGCGCGTCCGTTCTTCGAGGCGAAAGTCGATACAGCAGTGGAGGATCCGCTGCTCGTTCAACTCGCCGGCGAAGCAGCCATCGAGGTTCGCGCTGCCCGATCCCTCTTGGCGGAAGCGGCGCGATCGATCGACGTGGCGAGGCGAGATCCCACCGAGGACTCCACGGCCCGAGCATCCATCGACGCTGCAACTGCCAAGGTGGTCGGAGCGCGAGCGTCGTTGGCGGCTACGAGCACCCTGTTCGAGATCGGTGGCACTAGAAGCGCGGGTGAATCAGCGAACCTCTCGCGATTCTGGCGTGACGCACGCACACACACCCTGCACGATCCGACGAGGTGGAAGGTCCAACATATCGGCCGCTGGACGCTGTCGGGCACGGTCCCACCGAGGCACGGACTGCTGTAAGCCCACTCAGTCGGAATTCACGTATCCGCTGATCAAGACTTCGAGACCTTCCAGGTAACTCTCGGTCGTCGTCCCTCCCGGCCAGTCCTCGAGCACCTCACTGAGTACCGGCAGCTTCTCGGGCCCGATTTCTCGGATCTTGACCGCGAGAGGTGACACCCTGCCTTCCGGTCGCGCGGCGGTGTCGTAGATGTTGAGCAGTGCGCCGAGTGTGTAGTTCCACAGCGCTCGATAGACCAGCAGAGCGCGACGCGGCGACATGCCGAGTTCGACACACGCGGCCATGGCCCGGTCAACCAAAACCACGGCACCGCTCCCACCACGCCCACCGCGCTGAAGCAGCTCGATGATCCAACGCTCCGATGCGAGTGTTTCGAAGATCGCGGTGAAGATCGTGCGAAGTCGCTCGACCTGATCCTGTGGCAGGACCAGAGAGCCGAGGTCTTGTGAGTACGCGTCGAGAACCGCGCTGATCAGCTGTTCCTTGTCGCCCACGTGCCGGTACAGCGCCATCGGCGTGGTACCGAGCGACTTCGCCAGCGCTCGCATGCTCAGCGCGTCGGCGCCGCCGGACTGAAGTTGCCGTTTCGCCTCTTCGACTATCTGCTCCGACGTGATAGTAGGGGGACGTCCGAGCCGCGGGGATCTCGGTTCCATCTTTTCGGCCATTCGTCGATTGTGCGCGTTCCCGCTACGACGCTCTCCCCCGGGGGAACCCCTTGCATCTCGATCGTCAGCAAGGTAAACCTAACTATTTATGAGAACGCGTATACAAATTAGGTACCTGCAATGACAACAACAACGAGGGCGGTAGCCGCGCCTGCTCTGGTCCTCACCGCCGCCGCGGCAGCGCAGTTCCTGGTGGCATTCGACATGTCGGTCATCAACGTCGCATTGCCGGACATCCAGGAATCGCTGAACTTCTCCGACGCCGGGTTGTCCTGGGTCGTCAACGCGTACGCCCTGGCCTTCGGCGGGCTGCTGCTTCTCGGCGGCCGTCTGTGCGACGTGATGGGCACTCGTCGCGTTCTGGTTTCCGGGCTGCTGCTGTTTGCTCTCGTCAGCATCATCGGGACCTTCTCGGCGTCCGCCGAAATGCTTGTCGGAGCTCGGGCGCTTCAAGGCGTCGGTGCCGCGATGATCGCACCGGCCGGACTCGCCGCCCTCAGTCAGGCCTTTCCCACCGGACGTGCCAGGGCCAAGGCATTCGGCATCGGCGCAATGTCGTCAGCACTCGGCGGCGCACTGGGCGTCGTTCTGAGTGGCATTTTGACCGAAGGACTCAGTTGGCGATGGGTGATGTTCGCCGGCGCACCGGTGGCACTGATCGCCGCAGTTGCCGGTGCCCGTGGCCTGCCGGCCGGCCAGGCCGCCAGAGGCGGCTCCCTCGATCTTCCCGGCGCCATCTTGGCGACGGCCGGAATCACCGCCCTTGTCGGCACCGTCATCGCCACTGAATCACATTCCTGGACTTCGAGTTACGTGCTGGGCGGATTCGCGCTGACGATCGCTCTGCTGACGGCCTTCGTTGTGGTCGAAAGCCGCTGCGCCACACCACTGGTACGACTGTCCACCCTGCTTCGCCCCCGAATCGGTCTGGCCAACGCCATCATGTGCCTGGTGTGTGCGGCACAATTCAGCGCGTTTTTCTTCGTCTCGCTCTTCCTGCAACGTGGACTGGGCTATTCACCGACCACCACCGGCCTGGCTTTCCTGCCCTTCTGCTTCGGCCTGGTGATCGGCATCCTCGCCTCCACCAAACTCCTTCCGCGCTACGGAGTCCGGCCACTGCTCGTCGTCGGAACAGCAGTCGCAGCAGTCGGGACGTTCATCTTCTCGACCATGAACCTCGACAGTCCCTTCTGGGCCGTCATCCTGGTGCCTTCGCTTCTGGCAAGTATCGGCATCGGCCTGTCGTTCATGCCGCTCAGTAACGTCGCCACCGCCGACGCGCCTCCCGAAGAGGTCGGCATGGCATCAGGGCTACTGAGCACGTCGCGTCAGATCGGCGGTTCACTCGGACTGGCCGTTCTCGTGAGCGTCGCTGCTTCCTCGACGGCACGCTCGGGCAGTGCGCCAACCGAAGCACTGGTTTCCGGATACTCCCAAGCCCTTTTCGTCTGCTCCGGCCTCCTGCTGGCCGGCACCCTCCTGTCCTTCTTCTTCCCACGAATGGATCGTTGACCTCAGATGTTCACCACCCGAACCGCATTCGGCATCGTCTCGGCGCTACTCCTCACCGTTGCCGGCGCCAGCGCGTGCAGCAGCTCCGCCGAGTCCGACGCCCCTTCCGCAACTCGCTCCGTCACACACGAACTCGGCACCGTCGAGGTCCCCGCATCACCGCAGCGCATTCTCGCTCTCGACGAGTATGCAGGCCTGAGTGCACTCGCACTCGGCGTGAAGCCCACCGTCGTCTACAGCACCCTGCGATCGGACGTCGCCAAATCGATTCTGCGCGAGCAGGGCGTCGAAGTTCTCGACAAACCGACCTTCTTCGCCAACCCGGCCGTCGAGGAGATCGCGTCGGTCGAGCCCGACGAGATCTTGATGAGCAATGCCGGTCCACTGCCGAGTCTGTTCGCTCAGATCAACGCCGTGGCACCAACCCTCGTCCTCCCCTACTCGGCACCGTGGCGCGACGTGCTCGAACAAGCTGGGGCACAGCTCGATCGAGGCAGCGAAGCAACCGCCATGATCGGAAAGCTGGAATCCGGTCTCGACGACGTCAAGACCGCGGCGGGAGGCCAGAGCCTTGCGATACTGCTCGGCTACAGCGGGAACCTGTTCACCGTGCCACCGACCACTCCCATCTCCACCCTCGTCACCGAGGCAGGATTCACCAGGCCCGTATCGGAAGTCAACGCCACCAACAATCAAGACACCGGCACGATTTCACCCGTCTCACCGGAACTCCTGCCCGAGCATGCGGCGCAGACCGTCGCCGTACTTTCCGGGCAGCAGTACGACGCGTCCGTCGTGCGAAACACTCCGCTGTTCGACAACCTGACACCCGATCCTGCGCACGCTCTGGACGTCAGCGGTGATCTCTGGTTCGGCAGCCATCCCTTCGCCATCTACTGGATCATCCAGGATCTGGACGGCATCGCACATGGCAAGGGGCAGAGCGGAATCGGAACGCTCGACAGCGCCGACGCGCGATGGGCGGCGTTCAGCGCGCTCTGACGTCCTGACGGAAGGTCAGCGGAGAAACACCCACCCGGGTGGCGAAGAATTTGGTGAAGTTCGCAGAATCGTCGAACCCCAGCTTCGACGCCACCTGGGTGACCGTGTCCGTACCGAAAGACAGTAATCGTTTCGCTTCGAGCACCACTCGCTGATCGATGTACTGCTTCGCGGTCATCCCGGCAGCGGATCGGGTAGCTCGCAATACGGTCTTCTCGGAGTACCCGATCGTGTTGGCGTACTCCGAAACCGAACGTACCGAGGCGAAGTCACGTTCGACAGCGGCATGAAACCTTTCGAACACGTCATTGTGTGCCAGCACCGAACTCTGCTCCTGCCCGCCGAGATGGGTCAGTTTCAACAGAATTGCCGTCAGCGTGTGCCGCAGAATCGCCGCGCGAACGGCCGGCGCGGAAGTATCCGGACACGCGTAGTTCAGGTTCAGGTGTTTCATACCCGTGCTGATGGTCTCGAGGTTCTCGCCGGACAACTGCCACGCTGCCTGCCTACTACGAAAGTTTCCGTCCAACAGTTGCTGACTGGCGGCGTCGAGCGAGGAGGGCGTGAACAGAACGACCGTCGCCTCGAAATCCTGGATTCGACCCCACTGTTGCACCTGCCCCGGCCTGACCCAGAACACAGTCCCCGGACTCACCGCATAGTTCACGAAGTCGATGGTGTGTAGCGCCGAACCCTCGGTCACCAGCGCGAGCAAGTGAAACTGCGGACGTTGGGGGCCGATGAACTCTGCGCTTCCCCCATTGACGCGAATGGTGTCCAGGCTGAGAACTTCGATCTCGGTCGCATCCGCCACCGAAGATGCGTACCCGACGTCCCGGACGGGCACTTGTCTGTTTTTCACTAGTTCGGGACTCATCTTCACCGTGACCGAATACCCGAATGCGACATACCGTCAGAGTATCAATCAGTTCACGCTCGGATAGGAATCCTCCAGTGCAGACATCACGCTCGAGAACAGCAGGCAAGACGCAACTCACCTACGTCTTCGACGCCTATTGCGGGTGGTGTTTCGGCTTCGGCCCTGCGTTGACGGAGTTCGTCCGTCGAAATGCCGACTCCGTCGACGTGTCCGTGGTCAGCGGCGGACTGTTCACCGGTGAGCGCGTCGCTCCCATGTCTTCGGCTCCGTACCTGAAAGCAGCCAACGCCGCCATCGCAGCCCAGACCGGCGCCGTCTTCGGTGACGGATATTCACAACTGGTGTCTGACGGACGGTTCGTCATGGATTCGACGGATGCTGCGATCGGACTCGCCGCGCTGCGCGCACAGGACCCGACACGCGCACTCGACGTCGCGGAGGCCATGCAGATCGCTTTCTACCGAGACGGACACAGCCTCTCCGATCCCGAGACCTACCGAGCCATCGCGAAGTCACTCGGACTCGACCCGTCTGCCGCAATGTCCTCCCTGTTCACCACCGCGTCGAAGGACGCCGCCCGCGCCGATTTCGTCCGTGCACGCACGCTCGGCGCCACGTCGTTTCCGACACTGTTGTTCCACGGAAGCGACGGGTCAGTCGTGAAGTTCGGTTCTCCGACCAGTACGGCGGCCGATCTCACCCGCGACCTGAACACGTGCGTGCGGGCGTATGCCGTGGCCTGATCCACTCACTTCCCGAGCGAAAGGTACGTTCAGCGCCGTCAGTGCGCCGAACGTACCGTTCGCTCAGCGCAAGTCCACCGAATTCACACACCCTCCAGTTCTGGTTTGATGAACATCGGAACAAATTGCACCAAGGGGAGGAAAACCTGTGGTTTCAGATCCGATCACCGGCCTGGAGATGGAACTTACCGACATGTGGCAGAAGGGACGTGCGCGCTCGCGAGACGATGCGCGGGCGATTCATCCCAAACTCGACCCCGCTCTGTACCACGTTCTGGTGCTCCTGAGCCGGTCCGACGCCGTTCGGATGGCAGACCTGATCTCGATACTCAACATAGAGAAGTCGACGCTGACCAGGCAGATCGATGCGGCGGCCAGACTTGGTCTGGTCGAACGCATCCCCGATCCCGACGATGCCCGCGCAAAGTTGGTCGCGCTGACACCCGAAGCACGAACGAAGCTCACGACTTACCGCAACCAGCAGATCGACCGTTGGCGTGCTCGCTTGGCCAAATGGGACACCGACGACGTCATCACGCTGACCGCTCTCCTGCGTCGCCTCGCTCAGGCCAAAGACTGACACCGGAGCAGCCGCGCAGAACAGCCGACTCGAATGGCCGGACGCATTACCCCGTCACGACACTTGTGCCGCAGCACGCAGAATCAACTGGGTTACCTCGTGCGGGTGTGACGCCAACGATGCATGACCCGCGTCGAGTTCCTCGATCTCGCGCGCGCCGATGCGCTCTGCCATCCAACGCTCGGTCTCGGGAGGAATCATTCGGTCCTGCCCGGAAACCTGATACCAACTCGGCTTCCCACGCCACGCCGGCGGCCCTGATGGATCCGAGAAGCACTGACCCGCAATGGGTTTCTGCGTCAGCGCCATGACCAATGCCTCGGTATCGTCGAGGTCCTGACTGAAACTCTCCTGAAACTTGTCCGGGGTGATCCACAGGAAGCCCTCGGCGTCCGGCGCAATGTTCGCCGCTCCCGCAGGCTGATCAGTGCGAGCGAAGATGCTCCCCAGACTGTCCCCCTCGTCCGGTGCGAAGGCAGCGATATACACCAGTCCCACAACATTTTCCGCATGACCCGCGCCTGTGATCACCGCACCGCCGTACGAATGCCCGACCAGTAGCGTCGGGCCGTCCATCGATTCGGCCAACTTCCTGGTGCGGTCCACGTCGGCGGCCAGCGAAGTAAGTGGATTCTGAACCGCGATCACCCGATGCCCGGCGTTATGGAGAGTCGGTATGACGTGACGCCAATGAGAACCGTCTCCCCACGCTCCATGCACCAGAACGATGTTTACCTTCTCTGCCATGACCAACTCCTTCAGATACGCAGTGGGAACGAGCACTCCGACAATCGGCAAGCCTCCGAAAACTCGCCTTGCCTGTTACCCACGTTAAGGGGATCCTGGATCAATAACCATGACCAGATTGCCAAGTTTTTATGCAGAAACACCGAAATGTTCGAGACCTCCGGAGTGGCCGACCCATGACGACGACATCCCCACAGCGGTACGTACCCACCACCGACGAGACCCGAACCCGGGACACCCTCTCGCATGTTCTCGAAGTCGTTCACCTTCGCGGCGATCAGATTCATCGCTGCGTCCACAGTGAGAACTTCACCGTGGAGGTGCCGGCGGGAGTACGAGCACTTCACATCGCCGAGCGCGGTGACATAGTGATCAGAACCCACGGAAAGGAACCGATCGAACTCGGTCCAGGGGAACTCGTACTGTTACCCCATGGGCACGCACATACGATCGAGAATGCGGTTCCGGTCCTCCCGAGAACCGAAACACGGTGGCTTTTCGGAACTTTCACACTCGACGACGTTGCGGCTCAGCGACTGCTCTCGGTTCTACCGGACTGCGTCGAACTGCGTCCGACGCAGTCGCCCCCGGTCGAGTGGCTGGAGGTGAGCAGTCGCCTGTTGAGTGAGGAGGTGAACGATCCGAGACCTGGTTCCTCCGTGATGGTTTCCCGAATTCTCGACCTTCTCTTCGTCCAGATACTCAGAGCGTGGGCACGGGCGGACGGCTCGAACGGCGGATGGCTGACCGCCGCAATGGACCCACGAATCGGGCAGGCGCTCGAGGCCGTCCACAACGACCCCTCTCGCAACTGGAGCATCGACGAATTGGCGACACTGTCCACGCTGTCGAGATCGTCTTTCGCGGAGCGATTCTCGCGACTGGTCGGTCAGACGCCCGGCGCTTACATCACCGAACGCCGACTCGACCGCGCGGCCGAACTACTCGTGCAAACTACCGAGCCGGTCGGAACCATTGCGGTAACTGTCGGCTACGAATCCGATGCCGCGTTCAGCCGCGCCTTCCGTCGACGATTCGACGCCTCGCCGTTGAACTGGCGAAAATCCAACTCCCACAATCACTGACGTCAGGTCGCAGCGATTACACCGGCGACCGGGATCCGGCCGAGAACCGCAACGCGGAAATCCACCATCGCGCGTTCCACGTGATTGGCGCTCGAGACCACAACCACGCCGGTCGCGCCTCGATCGGCGAGAATCCGCGCAGAGTTGAGCGCGTTCTCCACCGTCGACCACGACGTTCCTTCTTCGGTGATCCGGCCCGGGTCGACGCCGTTGGCAACCAGCCACTCACGCATCGCCCTGGCTTCCGTCACTCCGGCCTTCGGAGCCCCACCGCTCGTGATGATCGGAGATTGCGGGTACTGACGAGCCAGCTGTAACGCCGCCTGAAGTCGGTCGACCAGCATGGGACGCATCGTGCCGTCATCGAAGAGGCCGGCGCCCAAGACGACGATGTTGGTGCCCACCGGGTTCAGGTCGAGCAGGACGGGCGACTGGCGTGTCAGCGTCTCAGCGCTCGTGCACGCAAGGATGAGGGACCGCACCGGTGTTTGGCACCCACCCACCGTCGACAAGATTCCGTTGACGACCGTTGTCGGTGTGATGTCGGCGCTCGCCGTCGCCGGCGAAAGACCCACCCCAGCTGCGGCGATTACCGAAGCAGCGATCAAACCCTTCGTCACAGACCTGCGAACATTTGCCATGTAGCCGAACCCCCAGATTGTCGATTGTCCAGCCCACGGTAACGAATATTTGGCCGCGATTGCATCATTTGACTCAAATTTACTGTTCACTGACCGTCACACAGACTAAACATAAATATTGGGCAACAATTCGGATTCGAAACCGTCATCTACCAGCATCTCGAATCGACGCGCCCGCCTCATTACCTATCTGAGCAGCAGCGTCACCGAGAAGGTCGACAACGCTGAACGGCAACAATTGGTTGTCCCAGATCACGATGTTGCATCCAGGTGTTCCTGGTCGCCCGATCCCCCTGGCCATGTCTCCCGGCCGGATCTCCAGCCCTCCGGCTCGTTCACCGAGAACCACAGACGCGTCATGTTCGGGAAGCGTCCGCCTCGATGCCGATTGCGCGGCGCGCTCCCAGCGCCATGGTGACGCGCACGAGATCCTTCGGCGACGACAGGTCAAGTCCCGTCAGGGAACTCGCCTTCCGCAGGCGGTACACCACTGTGTTCGGATGTACGTGTAGCTGCCGGGCGGTGGCGGCTCGATCGAATCCGGAGTCGATGAAAGATTCGAGCGTCTCGAGTACCGCACTATCGGACTCCAACGGCAACAACACATCTGCCAGTATCGGTAGAGCAGCGCTGGGCCGCGTCAGTTGGTACTCGACTGCAAGATCTTCGAGACGGACTACGCCACTGGTGCGTCCGTACTTTCGGGCGACGTTCAGCACCTCGCGCGCCTGAGTCACGGCTGCAGGAACTGCGACCGGTGCGGCGATATGTACGGCGGCCACTGTGGACGCACCGATCACCTTTTCGAGATCCCCCAACCGTCGACACAGCGTCAGATACTGCGGGCTCGACGCCCAGTTTCCCTCTGCAGGTTCCGATTCCACGATAGGGATCAGCACGGCTCCGCCACTGCTCCCGAGCACTCCGAGGGCTTTGTCCCGCCCCACCTGATCCAGTTCGCGTTGCAGGTGGCGCACCTTTCTCCGCTCCGCGACGGCAGTATCCACCTCGGTCGAGGACTCGTCGTCGTTCCGCTCGACGTGCAGCGCCACCACCCAGTACAGGCGCGCCAACCTGATCCCCACCTCGTCGGAGACTCGATCCACATCGACACCCGTCGAAAGTGCTACGAACAGCGACCTTCGCGCCGAATCCTCGTCCGTCTGGGTAGCGTGGTCGGAACCGTAGCCGGCCAGAACCGCGGACGTGGAGGCCGCGGTGTATGCATTCAAGAGTCGTCCGGTGCGCGCAAGTGCAACACCGTCTTCCGGAACCGCCCATTCGCTGATCGTCTCCCACCACAACCCTGCGGCCAGGTGATATGCGCGCAGCACCTCACCGAGCGGAACCAATTCCTGCGCCCGTTGACGAGCCGATTCACTGATGTCGGCGAGCAACTCGGGCGCCAGATCCGCGCCCGTCCGGAGCATCGAGATGAACAGTTCCAGGTTTCGCCTCACGATAGTGGTGACGTCGTTACGCAACGCCTCGTCCGGGAGCAACCGGTAGAAGGTGACGTCGCGGTGAACCAGGTCGACCGTCGCCATGACCAGCGGATGGGTGCGTTGCGCCAGCGATCGGCCAGAGATCTGCCGCCAACCAATATCGGCTCGAACGGCAGCTCTTTGTTCACAGACACAAAACCCTCCACAGAATTGAATTGCCATCACAAGGCCGACCTGCCTTTTTCCTATCACTATGTAACCCACGCCACTCTCGAATTCACAATCGGTGGCGTAACTGGAAGTCTCACTTTCGACCAATAGGAGCCTCGAGTGACGTGGAAGACGCGCAGCGCAGCCATTCTGGCAGGCGTCGTCGCTGCCGGTTCGATCGCCGCCATCGGGACCGGTGTGTCGAGCGCCGAGACGTCGGACAGTGTTGTCCAGTACGTCGCACTCGGCGATTCCGCAGCGGCCGGCCCACTGGTAAACGCACAGGACTCGTCGTCGCCGGGCTGCCTACGATCACTCGACAACTACCCTTCCGTAGTGGCGCAAAGACTCGGCGCTCAACTCACGGACGTGACCTGCTCGTCGGCGCGATCCGCCAACGTCACGGACACCGCACAACCGACGTTCTCCGGTCAAGTACCGCCGCAGGCAACAGCATTGGGTCCTGACACCGACCTCGTCACCATCACCATCGGCGCCAACGACATCTCGTTGTTCCCGACAGTTCTCAGCTGTGTCAATCCACTTCCCGAACCCACCGGAACTTCCTGCCGTGACAAGTTCACCGCGGGTGGCGTAGATCAGCAGCGACACATGATCGAAAATGTCTCCGCGGGTTGGGGTTCCATGATCGAATCGGTTCGCGACCGTGCGCCATCGGCACGCATCGTCGTGATCGGATACGGGACATACATCGCCACCGGCGGATGCCCCGGCACCCAACCGTTCTGGCCGCGCGACGCCGACTATCTCCAGAGTGTGATCGACTACGGCAACACTGTCATGGCAGCGACCGCTGCCCGTCACGACGTCGAGTACGTCGACATCACCGAAGCCACTGCCGGACATGACATCTGCACGGATCCGGCAACCGCGTTCTACACCGGAATCGTCCCGACCCAGCCGGCGGTTCCACTGCATCCCACCGCAGCCGGAATGCAAGCCATCGGCAACGCCGTCGCCGACGCTCTGTCCTGAGCCCTCCCCAGCACAATTCATTCAGCACTCGCGAAAAGGGTGGAACAACCATGTCAATTCAACGAGACGCTCCACCGCTGCCGTCCGTCGACGGCGCCCCCGTCGGAACCCGTGACAAACTGCTCGGCGGCACACTCGTCGCACTGTTTCTCGCAAACATGCTCAACTTCTTCGATCGGGCGATCCCCTCGGTCGTCGCCGAGCCGATCAAGAACGAGTTCTCGCTCAGCGACCTGCAATTGGGATTGATCACCTCTGCCTTCACCCTGGTCTACGCGATCGCCGGGCTGCCGCTGGGCCGGTTGGCCGACACGAAGAACCGGCCCAAGATCATCGGCATCGGCCTCCTGGTGTGGAGCGGCCTGACGGCAGCAACCGGTGCAGCCGGCAGCTACGTGCTGTTCATCCTTGCGCGCCTGGGTGTCGGCGTAGGCGAAGCGACGTTCACACCAGCGGCAAACTCCATGATCGGCGATATGTACCCGGCGGAACGACGCTCGCGTGCTCTCGGCGTCTTCATGCTCGGCTTGCCGATCGGTCTGATGCTCGCGTACTTCACCGTCGGCAAGATCGCCGAGGCCTTCGACAGCTGGCGGGCACCGTTCTTCCTCGCCGCGATTCCCGGTGTCCTTCTGGCAGTTGTCCTCTACCGCATGGCAGATCCGATTCGTGGCGGTTCCGAAAGTCCGGAGGCCCGCGCAGCCGCTGTTTCACAGGCACCGATCACGCGACCGATCCGTCGCCTGCTTGCAATTCCCACGCTCCGCTGGCTCATCCTTGCCGGACTGACCTTCAACTTCGCTGCCTACGCGGTCAATTCGTTCGTCGTCCCGCTTCTGATGCGCCAGTACCACCTGAAACTGACTGCTGCAGCGTCGGTCACCGGCATCATCGTCGGTATCACCGGCCTGATCGGATTGGTTCTCGGCGCCAAGTACGCAGACAAGGCCAGCGCACGCTCACCGCGAGCACGCTTGATGATCGGCGTGGGAACCTCGGCATTGGCAGCGCCTTTGACGGCGTTGGCACTTCTGCAACACGGCGGGAGCGTCGTGATGTTCACGCTCTTGTTCTCGGCCGGTTGGCTTCTGGCCTACGGCTTCTACATCAGCGTCTACCCTGCAATTCACGATGTCGTGGTTCCCAGGCTTCGCGGCACTGCGACAGCGCTGTTCTTCGCTGCCATGTATCTTCTCGGCGGATTCTCGGGACCTGTTGCTGTAGGCGCGATTTCGGACTGGTTCGCCAAGCGTGCGCTTGCCGACGCCGGTACCGGAAAATTGACTCAGTACGCCGGCGACGGGCTGAACTCGGCAATGTATCTCGTGCCGATCATGTTGGCACTCACCGCGGTATTCATCTACCTGGCCACGCGCACCGTCGGCAAGGACTCCGCGCGCATGCAAGCAGAACTGAGCCAGGCCTGATCAACTAGCTCACGGCGGTGGCGGGGCTCCCGAAGCCCCGCCACCGAAGTCAGTTCACCGTGATCGCAAGAGTCGACAGCACGGACCGCAGCATGTCCGGCAAGCGAGCGATCATTCGCTGCTCGGTAATTCGAACGGACACCGGCGCCGCCAGCGTCGATCGCCACAGTTCCGGCTGATTCTTCATCAAGTTGTTGTAGACCGGGAGCAACTGATCGTTGATGTAGGTCCAACGACCGCCCCGGTCAGCCCAGTTGAAGTCCGGAAGCGGTGTTTTCACAACGGCATTGCCCACCGCGAACGAGAGTGGGTTCGACTCACGCGGCGGCACGACACCCGGCATGGACGGTGATGCGGCGAAGGTGGTCAGGTAAGTCAATGAGCGACCGACGCTGCCACGGTAGGCCTTTGCCTCGTCCCACTGATCACCCACCGACTGGTACTGCTCCCGCCGCAGCAGACGCACGTTGCCGTCGAACACCGCCTCCGGTGTCCCCGAAGCGATGTTGGTCCACGCGGTACGGGCGTTCTCGTCGAGCAGCCCCGCACGATCGAGTTCGGCAATGCCGTCGACGCCGTCGTGAACCCACGCCATGTGCATCGGAATCAGATCCGAGAAGATGTGTTTGCTCATCGCGATCACCTTGCCCTGGAACCACATCACGTCCTCGGGACGAATCTCGTGGCCGACCTGGAGGAGCGCCGCGATGTCCTCGGGCGCTCCCATCGACGTCGTGATCGGCGATCCGACGCGGTCGACCTCTCGCCACACCAGTGCCATCGCTTCGCTGATCGCCTGGACTTCCAACACCACTCGCCCGTAGTCCAAGTCGAGCAGGCCACCGGCGAAAGCGGGCCCGACCATTCCGCCCATACCTGCCCACTGCAGTTCTCGATGCTCGAGTTGGAGTCGCTCGTAGAACTGGAAAGTGTTGGTCAGGTTTCCGAGATTCGCGTGTACCCCGTCGAACGGCGTCCACGACGCGAGATCGATACCTGCGGATTCAGTTCCCACTGCGAGCCAGTACTGCTTGAGGAGGGTCTGATAGCGGTACGGGTCTACACCCGACGCTCGGGCAGCATCGACCAGACTCCGCAGCGTCGCGGAATCCGACGGGAGTAGCGGATGCAGACCGCCCGCTGCTTCGGCGTTTGCGTTCACTGCTTCGAGGTCGAGGTACCTGTCCAGGTCACCAGTGCCCGCGGACGCCCGGCTTCCCAGTACGACCGCACCTCCGATACCTGCCGAAGCGACGAGAACTGCGCGCGCAAAATCCCTGCGCGTCAGAGACTTCCGCATGCTCATCACCCTTCGGCTTCGTCGAAGGTCTTTGCCAACCAGGCAATGTCCTGCATACCCAACTGATCGGTCACCGTCTTGTAGAGATCGGTCACGTAATCGAGCGGCCCGCACTGCGAGGGGATCAGGTCCACGTCTGCACCGCCTGTGCGATACGTCTGCGCCAATTGTTCTGCCTCGCTGAAGGGGACGAGAAAATCGTCCTCACAGGAGGAGATCAGAAGCTTGGAAGCCGGCGTCTGCTTTCCCAACGTGTTGTCCGCGTACGCCGCCGCCAGGGCCGGGATCGTTCGGGGAGCCGGGTTGGTCAGCAGGACGTCGAAGGGAACGAACGGGAGCCCGAGGTACAGCGCCTGGCACGAAGCGCGGAAGGCGCCGGCCACGTTGTGCCCGATCGGAGTGAGGTGATCATCGAGACGGATGTCGGGGTAACCCGCGTCGAATCCGAGAATGCTCGAGAAGACGAATCCCGAACCGATCCCTCCGGCCGCCGTCTCCTCGAACGTTGCCGGATCGATCATCATCGCCTGGATGGCACTGGCCTGGACGTTCAGTTCCGGCGCGTAGTCGTGCGCCTGTTCCGCGGCAAAACCTGCTGCGACACCGCCTCCGGCGACGCCGTAGATACCCACAGGTGTATCCGATTCGAGGCCGGCTTCAGGAAGCGCGAGCGCTGCCCGCACACCGTCGAGCGTCGCCTTGCCCGAGAACTGTCCGATCGAGAACGGGTGAGGAGCCGTGTCGCCGTCGTTGCCGACGTCGCTCATCATCACTGCCCAGCCGTGACCGAACATCTGCGCCACCGGGCCGAGCGCCGAGAACATCGCGGGGTCGCTCTGGTTTCCACCGGTCCACTGATGACTGGGCGCGCAGTTCGCGCCCAGGCTGTCGTTCGCCTCGGCGTATCCGATGATCTTGCGTTCACCTGGTGCAGTACCGTCCTCGGGGATCATCAGAATCCCGGTGCTGATCACCTGCCGACCGAAATGATCAGTGGTTGTGTACATGAGCTGGTGAGCCGAAACGACGTCCGGGCGGACCTGGTAAACCTGAACGCTCACCGGACGCGCCTTGAGAAGAGTCCCTGGGGCGGTGCCGGGCTCGATTTCAGGCTCGTCGAACCACGGATCGTCGGACGAGAGCCCGAGTGGAGTCAATTCGGTCGAGATGTCGGCGCCCTGAAGTGCCTTCACGACCAACGGGTTGAACACGTCGGCCAGGTCGACGGTCTCCTGCGCACCAGCCGGCGACCCCACCGCAAACAAGGCCACTGCCAGGGCCGATGCCGTTCCGGCGCGCCATGACCACCGTCGCCACGTCGAGTCAAACATCGTTCACGGGTTCCTTACTTTCGGGTAATGAGCACCCCTACACTCCCATTCACCTGCATTAACAGACAAGTCGGGCACCGATCCCTTGGCTGAATACCTCGATCGGGCACAGGCTGACGGCACCTGTTCGGCAAGTCTGCTGTGAGTGTTTCGGCTCGAACCATTGATCGCACCCGGCTGGTTCGACGGCCACCCGCTATGTCGTCGCGACGGCCGTGCTGACAATGCGCCCTGGTCACCACGCACCCTTGTCGACAGACGGCGAAAGACAGGCGGCGTACGAGACGCTGCCTTCGGCGTCCACTACGGCAAGAGAATGCCCTCCTGCAGTATCCAACTCTCCGGATACCGCAGGAGGGCTCATCCCCGGGCGCAGAACGCGACCCTTGGGGCGCGACACATCTCCCTCAAAAGGGTGCGCCATTCGTTCAATGTGGCGCCGGCGTGCCGCAAGCTCGGGGATCGACAGCGATCCTGTTTCGGTGTTGCTTCAGCATGGCAATCTGCGCTCGGCTGCACACGGGCCGAATGGCCTGTTCGGCTACCTGTATCCGCCCGGTATCGAATCGCCGACGACCGGGACACGGCAGCCAGTTGCCTTCAAGCGGCACCAATCGGCGCCGACTGCGTCGGTGGTCGTACTGCGTCGGTATCCGTACTGCGTCGGTCCGTAAAACAGGTATGCCACCGGGCCATTGAGCCGTTGTCGGCGATCGCGAAGAGCGGCCAATCTTGCCATGCCTCGAAATCATGACGTCGAAGCCAGGACCTTCACACACCGTCCGCCTCAATCACATTTCAGCACTGACGATTTCGCGAAACGCGTTGCGCAACACACCAGCCGCACGTCGAACCGCAATCGCTGTCCGTCAGACCGATCAAGGAAAACAATCATGGGAAATCACCGGAGAAACAATCGTTCTCACACCGCACGGTTCGTCACGATAGCCGCGGGAGCAGGCGCTCTCACAGTTGCCGGCGCAATCGTCGACACGGGCGTAGCCAGCGCACACGATTGGTCACAAGTGGCCATGTGCGAGAGTTCCGGAGACTGGAACATCAACACCGGCAACGGCTTCTACGGAGGGCTCCAGTTCACACAGTCGACGTGGGACGCATACAAACCGGAGGGTGCACCGGCTCGCGCCGACATGGCGTCGGTTGCCGATCAAGTCGCGGCTGCGGAGACAACCCTCTCAGCTCAGGGCATCGGTGCATGGCCGGTGTGTGGCGCCTACCTCGGCTGGGGTGGCACCACCCCGGATTCGTCCACTCGGACTCCATCGACCGAAGAGTCCGCCGAGGCTCTCCAGATGGCACCGGCGGCACCGCAGGCCGACAACATATGCAGGTGGGAATGGCCGGTCGACGGGATCATCTCCCAGGGATTCCATCCTGGGCACGACGGTACGGATTTCGCGGTCGATGTGGGGACCGTGCTCCATGCCCCGACCTCGGGCTCGATCTCAGTTGCCGGACCGTACGATCCCGGCGGATACGGAACTTACATCCAGCTGGAAGCGAACACCGGCGAACAGATCCAGATGGGACACCTCTCCGAAACCTGGGTGAGCGAAGGCGATCATGTCGAGGTCGGTGACAAGATCGGCGCTACGGGCAACACCGGGAGTTCGACCGGCCCGCATCTTCATCTCCGCATCCACAACAACGACGCTGTCGATCCTGTCGGCTTCCTGAAATCGGCGGGAGCATGCGATACAGCAGCGGGCGACGCGGTGACCGTGTCCGCGGGCGATACGTTGTCCAACCTGGCCTCTGCGAAAGGTTTTCGTTGGCAGGATGTTTGGGCTGCCAATGCCTGGATCGCCGATCCCGACCGGATATTCGTGGGGGATGTGATCAAATTCTGAAGCATGGCGGCCTACAGGTAGTTTCACGAACCGAGAAGGTGCGTATCGGGTCGGCGACTGGTGGCGCCATCTATTGTCGGAAGTGTGACGGAATCCGACGCCCACGAAGGCTCGACTGAATCGACGAAGGCTGCTCATCCGAGAAAACGTCCACTGTGGCGTGAGATTCTCATTCTCGTTGTCGTCGCCCTGGTTCTGAGTGTCGTCATTCAGAACTTCGTCGGACGCATTTTTCTGATCCCGTCCGAGTCCATGGAACCGACGCTGCACGGATGCACCGGATGCACGGGCGACAAGATCCTCGTCGACAGGATCAGCTATCGATTCGGGGATCCGCAGCCTGGGGATGTAATCGTGTTCAAAGGGCCCGAATCCTGGAACGACGAGTATCGATCCATTCGATCCGACAATTCGGTGGTTCGAGCGTTTCAGGGACTCGGGTCCGTCGTCGGCTTGGTCCCCCCGGACGAAAACGACCTCGTGAAGCGGGTTGTCGCGGTCGGAGGCCAAACCGTACAGTGCCTGTCCGAGGAAGAGGGGCTCAGAGTGAACGGCGAGCCGCTGACGGAGCCGTACATCGACAATCTCATCTCGGGCAACGGTATCCCTTGTCAGGGAAGATATTTCGGCCCGATCACCGTTCCCGACGGGAACCTGTGGGTAATGGGCGACAACCGTGCCCATTCGAAGGATTCACGTTTCCATCTCGATGACGAACACAGAGGAACGGTGCCGATCGACAATGTCATCGGCAAGGTTCAACTGATCGTCCTTCCCTTCTCACGGTGGGGAACTGTGAGCTCGTTCGATCCGCAGTGACAGATCGAATCAAGCAGGTAGCCCGCATCTTCGGACTACACAGTCGACACGACTCCGCATTCGGACGATCATCGAGCACATCTGTTGCCCGAAGGTAGGAGAACCACATGCGTACACGACGCATCACCGCCAATCTCAAAGTCGCCGATGTCGGAACCGCCAGTAGCTTCTACTCCGACTATCTCGGCCTGAGCACCGAAGAGTTCAACTTGGGATGGGTCGCTCGCTACACCTCCCCCGACACCGGGGCGCACGTACAGCTCGTCACGCACGACGCCACTGCGCCCGAAGACTCGGTCATCTCCGTCCACACGGATGACGTCGACGGCGCCTACGAAGAGGCGCGAAAGCTCGGCTACGAAATCGTGCACCCCATCACGACCGAAGAGTGGGGTGTTCGCCGATTCCTCGTCCGGGCACCCGACGGCAACGTCGTCAACATCGTGCGACACCGGGACTGAGCACTCGAAAACGCCATTCGACGTTTTAGGTCATTTGACCTAGAGTTGAGTGCATGACCGATTCATTGCAGTACTCAGCCGACGGCCCGATCCTCGTGGCCGGCGGATACGGAACCGTGGGCAGCGCTCTGACCGCCCTGCTCGCCGCAGACTTCCCGCTGCTCCTCACCGGGCGCACCCCCGAGCGCGGCAACGAACTGGCTCGCCGTCACCGCGCCTCCGTTCGTCGTTGGGACCTCCTCGACCCGACACCCTTCGACGCGTCGGTACGCGCCGTCGTGTCGACGGTCAACGATCCCCACGATCGTGTGTTGTCCGCCGCCGTCGAGGCCGGAATTCCCTACGTGGACATCACCCGCTGGACATCCCGCGTCGCTCGCGCCGCCACTCTGGCCGGCCAGATGTCGCCGAAAGCACCGGTGTACCTCTCGTCCGGATGGATGGGCGGCGTCACCAACATCGTCACCGCAGCATTGGCCGAGGAACTCGGTGGCGCAACCACCGTCGACGTCTCGATTCGCTACGACGTCAACGATATTGCCGGGCTCGACTCCGTCGACTTCATCGATCGCCTCGGCCAGGATTTCGAGGTGATGCAGAACGGCAACCCGATCACCGTCAGCCCGTTGACCGATACACGCTGGATCGACTTTCCCGGTTCGCGTACCAAGGTCGGAAGAATCGACACTCCGGAACAATTCACATTTCCCATGACATTGGGCACCGAAACTGCCAGTACTCGAATCGGTTTCAGTTCGAATGCATCCACCACCGCCCTACTTGCCGCCAAGAAGGTGGGCCTGTTTCGTTGGGGTCGCGGCGACCGCTTCACACCCCTACGACGTGGACTCCTGTACTCGCCCGGCAAGGGCGGGAGTGCGCAAGTACGCATCGACGTCACCGGTCCGAGGGGCACGACGAGCGCAACGATCGTAGATCCGCAGGGACAGGCTCACCTCACCGCGGTGGGCGGCGCGCTCGCCGTCAGACGCGCCTCGAGCGGCGATGCTCGGCCGGGAGTTGCTTTCCCCGAGTCGCTTCCGAACCCGCGCAGCACCGTCTCCGAGTTGGAGAACTTCGGGGTGGCAGTATTGCGGGCATGACCCCCTCCAAGGGTGCCGCCCGCGCGGCAGCACTTCTCGACGCAGCAGAACAGGTCCTCACCACGCAGGGCAATGCCAACTCGGCAATGCGCGATTTCGCAGCCGCGGCCGGCGTGCGAGTGGGGCATCTGCAGCATTACTACCCCACCCGCGCAGATCTGATACGCGCAGTGATGTCACGTGCATTGACCCGTTCACTGGATCGCCTTGCCGTCGTCACCGATACGGATCAGAGCTTGTCCCGCGAGGAATCCGAACACTTCATCGCAGTCCTGCTCGGAGAACAGGACGACGAGGCAACAGTGCGCTTGTACGTCGAAGTATGGGCGATTGCTGCGGCAGACGAGGAAGTGGCCGTGGTGGTTCGAGACTTCTACGCGCAGTACATCGCACACGTTGAGCGCGCTGTTGCGTGTGCACAACCGGATCTGGATGCGGTGGACCTCAGCGCAACGGCCCAGACCATCGTGAGCCTGCTCGAGGGTTCCGCCGTTCTCCGCTCGGGAATCACCGGCCGAAAGTCCGAGGCTTCGGACCGAAAGCTGGTGAACACGCTCCAGTACCTGATTCACGGGTCCTGACTCGGACGTATCGTAAAGCCCATGAGCGTTGCAAACGAATGGAGCCGAATCGAAGCGTGGTGCCGTACACACGCACCGGTGACGGCTGCAGCGTTTCAACCAGGGCTCGGTGACGCCGTCGTCGAGGAATTCGAAGCCTCGACCGGCGTCACGTGGCCCCAGGAACTTCGCGACCTGTACCGGGTGCACAACGGCAGCCTGACCCACGACGACCGGACGGGACTCTTCCTCGGCAGCGTGCTCCCCGACAAGTTCTTCTACCCCATCGACGTCGCAACCGAAGTGCGTCTCACTCTCCTCGAAACATGGGACGAGACGATCTACGAGAATCCCGACCACTACTCCGAGGACGAGATGGATCGACACGATCGACGCGACGCAGGCACTGCCGCAACCATGTTCATCCCCTCGTTCATTCCCTTTGCCGGACTGGACGAGTACCACTACTTCGTGGACACGCGCAGCGGCGCACTCCATCATTGTGTGACGGAGTACGCGTCGGACGCCACCGACAACGGCGGGCCGATCTGGGCGTCCATCTCGGTCATGCTGGCCGCCCATGCCGCTGCGTTGGAGACAGGGTCCACGATCGGAGTCTGGAAACCCGTTGTCAGCAAGGGTGTTCTGGAATGGGAAGTCGACGCATGACGTCGGAGCGGAACCCGACCCGCCGCTCCCTTGCCGACGGGCGTCAGATCTTCTACTTCGACGACGCCGGCCGTACCCGCGACCACACTGCGCGAGATACCCGCGAACTGCCGACACTCGACCACTCGTCTCGAATGAGGTACGACGTGCTCACCGGCGAGTGGATCACCGTGGCCTCCCATCGCATGACACGGACCCATCTCCCCTCCACTGCCGAATGCCCGCTGTGCCCGACCAACGAAACACGCACGCCTACAGAAATACCCGACGCGGACTACGACGTCGCGGTGTTCGAGAATCGGTTTCCGAGCTTTGCGTCGGCACCGCAGGATGGCGCCCCCAACACCGGAGACGGCCCGGGGGATCGCCCAGCCCTCGGCCACTGCGAAGTGATGTGTTTCTCGAGCGATCACACGGCGTCCGTCGCCGAACTTCCGCTCGAACGCATGCGCACGATTGTGGGTGCCTGGATTTCTCGGACCGAAGAGTTGTCAGCGGATCCGGTTGTGGAACAAGTCTTCTGCTTCGAGAACCGCGGCGAAGAAATCGGGGTAACACTCACCCACCCGCACGGACAGATCTACGCGTACCCGTATGTCACGCCACGCACCCGATCCATGCTGACGCAAGCAGACAAACACTTCGAGCGCACCGGGCGCTCACTACTCGCCGATGTTCTGGCGTCCGAGCGCGAGGACGGAACCCGGTTGATCTACGACGGCGATCACTGGAGCGCCTACGTCCCGATCGCCGCACGATGGCCCATCGAGATTCACCTGGCACCGCATCGCGACATCCCGGACCTTCCCTCGCTGAACGACGAAGAGCGCGAGGAACTTGCGGTCGTTTACCAAGATCTCCTGCGCCGTGTCGATCGCTTCTATCCGGGCATCGACCGGGTACCGTACATCGCTGCCTGGCACCAAGCTCCCGTCCGCATCGACCGACCTCTGAGTCGACTGCATCTTCAGCTGTTCTCGATCTTGCGCGCGCCGGGCAAACTCAAATACCTCGCCGGGTCCGAGTCCGCCATGGGCGCCTGGGTGAACGACGCCATTCCCGAGGCAGTGGCGGCCCGACTACGGGAGTTGAAATAGTGGATGCCGTCTCGAAAGAATCCGTGCTCCACCAGTTCATCGACGCCTGCGGGTATCCGGCAACCGGAGTTTGGGCGGCACCTGGTCGAGTCAACCTTATCGGTGAACACACGGACTACAACGGTGGATTGTGCCTTCCGGTCGCTCTCGAGCAGCGAACACTGGTTGCTGTCGCACTGCGCAGCGACGGCGTCGTCCGCGTGCACAGCCGGCAATCCGACGAGACATACACCGGGTCCATCGGCGACATCACAGCAGGATGGGCCGCCTACCCAACAGCCGTTCTGTGGTCTCTTGCGCTCGAAGGCCTCCCACTCGGAGGAATCGATCTGGCAGTCGACTCGTCGGTACCCGTCGGAGCCGGGCTCTCGAGTTCCGCTGCCCTCACCTGCTCGGTTGCGTTGGCCGTCAACGAACTTCACGATTCACCGTTCAGCCGTGACCAGCTCGTGCAAGCTTGTATCCGAGCCGAGAACGAGGGCGTCGGGGCACCGACCGGCGGCATGGATCAAACAATTGCCCTCTTTGCTCAGCCGTCGACCGCGCTCCTGCTGGACTGCCAGGACGGGTCCACCGAACCCATCCCGTTCGACCTCCACGGTGCGGGTTTCGAACTGATCGTCGTCGACACTCGGGTCAAGCACTCGCTCGCGGACGGACAGTACGGGTTACGACGCGCTCAATGTCTCGATGCAGCTACAGCTCTCGGCGTCGACAGTTTGCGAGAGGCTACTGCAAACCAGGCCGAGACAGTGCGAGACCCGATCCTCCGAGCGCGGGCGCGGCACGTGGTGACCGAGATCGAACGAACCCGAAGGGTCGCAGAACTCCTACGCAGCAACAGATTCAGCGACATCGGAGAGCTGCTCGACAACTCTCACGCTTCATTGCGTGACGACTTCGAGGTCTCGTGCGAAGAACTCGATGTCGCCGTTGCCGCAGCACGACGCGGGGGTGCGATCGGCGCACGGATGACCGGCGGCGGCTTCGGAGGCTCGGCCATCGCGTTGGTTCCGGAAGGAAGCGGTGCGGAGGTCATCGCGTCGGTGAGCCGCGAGTTTGCGGTGCGAGGTTGGCGAGCACCCCACTTTCTCAGCGCAACTGCCGGAGGTTCGGCCACCCGATTGTGAGCGAACGGTACGTTCGGCGCACTGAGGGCGCCAAACGTACCGTTCGCTCCGGTAGGGGCCCTCGAGATCCCCCTCACATAAATAGTCATCTCAGATGCGAATTATGTAGGTTCAGATCATGCAACTGACGCAGTTCACCGATCTGGGATTGCGCGTCGTCATGCGGTTGGCCGTACTCGACGCGGATGCCTCCCCCAGCACTCGGGATGTTGCGCAGCAGCTCAACGTGTCGTACTCCCATGCCACCAAAGTGGTTACACGGCTCGGCGAGTTGGGCATCGTCACAACCAGGCGCGGCCGCGGCGGCGGACTTTCCATCACCGAACTCGGCCGCACCGCCACCATCGGCTGGCTGGCCAGACGCCTCGAAGGCCCGGGTGAAGTCGTCGACTGCGAAGGCGACAAACCGTGCCCACTGCGCGGTGGTTGCCTCCTTCGGAGTGCATTGCGTGACGCTCAGGAAGCGTTTTTCGTCTCGCTCGACGCCGTCACGATCGAGGACGTCATCCGACAGCCGTCCAAAACTGTTCTGCTTCGCCTCACCACTCGTAGCGACGAAGCAGGCTGATCAACCGAATCTCGACCGAACGGAGCAGCTCATGCTTTCCCCACAGTCAACCGAGGTCATTCGCGCCACACTCCCCGTGGTCGGCGCCGCCATCGGCGATATCACAACCCTGTTCTACCGCAGGATGTTCGACGCACATCCCGAACTCGAACGCGACCTGTTCAATCGCGGCAATCAGAAGCAGGGCGAACAGCAGAAAGCACTCGCGGGCGCTATCGCGGCATTCGCTACGCTGCAGCTCGAACCCGACAGCGCCAAGGTCGATCTCATCCTTTCGCGTATCGCTCACAAGCATGCGTCGTTGGGAATCACCCCCGATCAGTACGCGATCGTTCACGAACACCTCTTCGCCGCGATCGTCGAAATACTCGGAGATGCAGTGACTCCCGAAGTCGCCGCAGCCTGGGACGAGGTCTACTGGTTGATGGCGGAAACCCTCATCACGATGGAACGGGGTCTCTACCAGCTCGCCGGTGTCGAGACCGGCGACGTGTGGCGAACGGTCAGAGTCAGCGAGCGCGTCCTTCAATCCGCCGACACTGTCTCCCTGACACTCTCCTCGGTCGACGGCAGCGCTCTACCCACCTTCGCTCCCGGACAGTATCTTTCGGTCGGTGTCATCCTTCCGGACGGCGCCCGCCAGATCCGTCAGTACAGCCTGTGTTCGATACCGAGTAGCGCGGACTGGCGGATCAGTGTGAAGCGAATCTCGGGCACTCCCGACGGTGAAGTATCGAACTTCCTCTACAACAACGTATTCGAAGGACAAGAACTCTCCGTCACCACCCCGTTCGGTGATCTCACCATGCCCGACGACGACTCGCCACTGCTACTCGCATCGGCCGGAATCGGTTGCACACCGATGATCGGCATGCTCAATCATCTTGCCGATACCGGCGCACAGCGTCCCGTCTCCGTCATTCATGCTGATCGATCCATCGCAGATCATGCTCACCGAGCAGAACTCAGCACGCTCGTCGACAAGATTCCCGCAGCAACCCTGCACCGCTGGTACGAGGACCTCGGCACGCATGTGCCCTTCGGATCGGTTCACGAAGGCCGAGCCGATCTGCGTGACATCACCGTAGAGCCGGATACCCAGGCGTTCCTCTGCGGGCCGATGCCGTTCATGTTGGCGATGCGCGCATCGTTGCTCGAACGCGACGTCCCGGCGCAGAATATCCACTACGAGGTCTTCGGTCCCGACAGCTGGGCCAATACCTGAGCGGACCACTGTCTGCGAACTGGACCTTGGCCTGCCACGGTAACCCCTTGTGTACTCGACGGAATATCCAGATCGAGTAGTGGGAGACCGACATGATCACGTCAGCGTCGATGACGGGAGTCGCGCTGATCGCCCTGGCGATGGTTCTGACACCGGGCCCCAACATGATTTACCTGGTGTCCCGCAGCATCAGCCAGGGCCGCCGGGCAGGTTTGATCTCGCTCGCCGGAGTCGCAACCGGTTTCCTGGTCTACCTCGCCGCCACGTGTGCCGGGCTGACGGCGGTTCTCTTCGCCGTACCCACGGTGTTCACCGCGGTGAAAATCGGCGGCGCCCTGTATCTGGCCTATCTCGCCTGGTCGACGCTCCGACCAGGCGGGAAGTCCGCCTTCGAGGTGGGCGCCGTCGACCGCCACGGCAGCGGTCGACTGTTCGGGATGGGTCTGACCACGAATCTGCTCAATCCCAAGATCGCTCTGATGTACGCGGCACTGATCCCCCAGTTCGTCGATCCCACTGCGGGTCCGGTCTGGCAACAGGCACTCGTACTCGGCGGCGTGCAGATCCTTGTCGCAGTCACCGTCAACGCGTTGATCGTGTGCTGTGCGGCAGCCGTGTCAGCTTTCCTGATGGCACGTCCGGTGTGGATGCGGGCTCAGAAGTGGCTAGCTGGTGGCATTCTCGGAATCTTCGCCACCCGCATGGCCCTGGAGTAGTTTCAGCCCTTCGGACGTTGGTCGATCAGACGACGCGCTTTACCGATCGAGCGTTCGAGTCCGCCCGGTTCGAGCACGTTCACCTCGACCGTGACACCGATCTTGTTCTTCACCAGCTTCTGCAATGCAGACGATGCCGCCGCATGGTCCGATAATGCCGCATCGGGGCGAGCCTCGACGCACACCGTCAGGGTGTCCATTCGGCCCGGACGCTCCAGCACACACTGGAATTGAGGCGCGAGGGCGGGGACGGTCAGGATCAGTTCTTCGATCTGCGTGGGGAACAGATTGACCCCACGCAGGATGATCATGTCGTCGGTCCGGCCGGTCACCTTCTGCATCCGTCGCATCGTGCGCGCCGTACCGGGCAACAGACGGGTCAGGTCCCTGGTGCGATAGCGAATGATGGGCAGCGCCTCCTTGGTGAGCGAGGTGAAAACCAGCTCCCCTTCCTCACCGTCCGGGAGCACCTCGCCCGTGACCGGATCGATGATCTCCGGGTAGAAGTGGTCTTCCCAGATATGGAGTCCGTCTTTGGTTTCCACACATTCCATTGCCACGCCCGGGCCCATGATCTCGGAGAGTCCGTAGATGTCCACCGCATGCATGTCGAGTTGCTGTTCCAACTCGGTCCGCATCTGTTCGGTCCACGGTTCCGCTCCGAAAACTCCCACCCTCAGCGAGGTCTTCGAGGGATCGATCCCCTTCTTGATCATCGCATCCACGATGGTCAACATGTACGACGGAGTCACCATGATGGCATCGGGCTCGAAGTCCTCGATCAGCTGAATCTGCCGCTCGGTCATGCCACCGGACATGGGAATGACCGTGCAGCCCAATCGTTCAGCACCGTAGTGTGCTCCCAACCCACCGGTGAACAGGCCGTACCCGTAAGCCACGTGAACTTTGTCCGACGACCGCACGCCGCCGGCCGAGAGACTGCGCGCGATGAGATCGGCCCAGTTGTTCAGGTCATTGCTCGTGTACCCCACCACCGTCGGGCGCCCGGTCGTCCCCGAGGACGCGTGAATTCGCGAGACCTTGTCCTGGGGTACCGCGAACATCTTGAACGGATAGTTCTCGCGCAGATCCGCTTTGGTGGTGAAGGGGAACTTCGCGAGATCGCTCAGATCCTTCAAGTCGCTCGGGTGGACGCCGGCGTCGTCGAAAGCTTTGCGGTAGTGCGGAACATTGGTGTACGCGTGCATCAGGGACCATTGCATCCGCTCCAGTTGGAGCGTCGAAATGCGGTCCCGGCCGGCAAATTCGATTTCTTGCGAAGTAGCAGTGGCGAGTTCGGTCATGATTGTCTCCGGTGGGCTCAGTGAGGGCGCTGTGCGGGCGGTCAGGCGTCGAAATCGACTGTTATCTGGTCACCGACAGGAAAGGTCTGGCAGGTCAGCACGAAACCCGCGTCGACTTCGTAGTCTTCGAGTGCGTAGTTCCTGCGCATCTCCACATCACCGCAGGTGACCTTGGCGCGGCACGTTCCGCACACTCCGCCCTTGCAGGCGAAGGGCAGATCCGAGCGGTACTGTTCGGCCGCATCGAGAATCGACTGGTCGCGTGGCAACGTCGCGGTGGTCGATCGACCGTCGAGAGTAATCGTCACCTCGCTGCTCGGTCCGACAATTCCGCGCTCACGATGCACTGCGACGGGTGGAGCGACATCGTCGACGTAGAACAGCTCGTGATGGATGCGATCCTTGGCAATTCCCAAGCCGGCCAGCACTTCCTGGGCGTCGTTGACCATCCCGAAGGGACCACAGAGCCAGAAGCCGTCGACCTGGTCGCACGGTACGAGAGAGGTGAAGATCTCACGCAACCGGCCGGCGTCGAGACGGCCCGAGAACAACTCGACCTCCCGCGGTTCGCGAGAGAGAACGTGAATGACGTCCAGGCGCGCACCGTACCGGTCCTTCAGGTCGGCGATTTCTTCGGCGAACATCACCGAACGAGTACGCCTGTTCCCGTACAGCAGGGTGACATCGGCCTCGGGGTTCGCCAAAAGTGTTGCAGCGATGGAAAGCATGGGCGTGATGCCAGAGCCCGCCGCGATCAGAACGTGCCGTCCACCCAGTGCCGGATCGGCGACGAAATTGCCCGAAGGGCCCTGGACGTCGATTTGATCCCCGGCCTTGACGTCGCGCACCAACCAGGTGGAGAAGAGTCCGTCTGCTACTTCGCGAACCCCCACCCTTGGAGACGCGCCTACCGGTGCACAGATCGAGTAGGAACGACGGTGTTCGACGCCGTCGATCATCCGCCGCAGTGTCAGTGACTGCCCGGCGCCGAAGTCGAATTGATCGGCGATATCGGCAGGCACGTCGAAGGTGACGGCAACTGCGTCGTCGCACAGTGATTCGACACCGGCGACCGTCAACGGGTGAAAGGGTTTGTTCCGGTTCGTCGTTGCGGTACTCATCTGTTCAGATCTCCTTCACGTGATCGAACGGCTCGAGGCAGTCGAGGCAGCGATACAGCGCTTTGCACAGGGTCGCACCGAATTCCGAACTCAGTCTGGTGTTTGCCGAACCGCACTGGGGGCAGAGGATGTCGCGGGGCTTGGCCGTCAAGGTCAATGCGATCGGCCCCGAGGTGCGGCGCGGCGCTGCCCCCGGCACCGAGTACCCAGCCGTCCGAAGTTTCGCGAGCCCTTCTTCGCTGATCCAATCCGAACTCCAAGGCGGCGACAGTTGAGTCTTGATCTGGACGCTGCCGTACCCCGCATCGTTCAGCTTGTGCTCGATGTCGTCTCGCATCGTCGCCATCGCTGGACACCCGGAATAGGTGGGAGTGATTGTCACACAGACGAAGTTCGCTTCGACGTCGACCGATCGGATGACCCCGAGATCGGCCAGAGTAAGCAGTGGCATCTCCGGATCCATCACCGAGGCGACGATCTCCTGCGCGGACGAGACGGTGGTGGCAGCCACGGTCACCACACCCCTTCAGGGTGCTCCCGAGCGACGCTCTGCATTTCGGCGAGAAGCAGTCCCAGTGCCCCGGTATGCAATCCGGCGCGTCCACCGCGGCCGCCGACGAAACCGGAGAAACGTGCAGGGGGCTCTTCCATTTCGGCCGCATGGAGCACCTGGGCAAGAACAGCGTCGAACTCCGGCCGAACAGTACGCGGATCCACTCCGACGCCAACTTCTGCCAAAACGAGTTCGTCTTGAGTGGGAACAAAGAGTTCGTCCACGAACGGGAAGATCTCGAGCAGGGCGTCGGCCGTCCGGCGCTTTGATTCTGCCGTGCCGGCGCCCAAGGTGACGACCCATCTTGCCGCGTAGTCGCGGTGATAGGTCAGTTCCTTGACACCTTTGTTCGCCACAGCAGCGAGAACCGGATCCCGCGATGTGCGGAGCCGATCGAACAGCGCCAGCCGCCAGGTCGCGAACACGAGTAGCCGAACGACCGTGTGTGCGAAGTCGCCGTTGGCGAGTTCCACCAGTCTCACGTTACGGAAACCGAACTGATCACGAAAGAAGGCGAGCGCATCTTCGGCCGGCACCGGTGACGTATCCGAGATGAACGGAACCACGGTGGAATCGGCTGCTGCCGCGCGAGCAAGCAGCAGCCTGGCCTGCCCGATCAGATCCAGGCCGACATTTGCGAGAGCTACCTCTTCTTCGAGTTCCGGTGCTCGCGTGGACCATTCGGCGAGTCGCTGCGAACTGACGAGCGCGTCGTCACCGAGCATGAGGCAGTAGCGCGCCAGGGCTCCGAGATCGACGTCGCCTGGCACCGTGGTGTCGACTCCGGCGAGGGGGTCGTCGAAGCTGGTTCCGAACGCCCACTGACCGTGGCCGTCACCGTCGACCAGGCCGTCGTAGGCACTGTCGTGATCGTTCATCTGTTGGTCCTCGAAGTCGAAGTGATTCTCACATGTGGGGAACGGAGTCCGGGATGTCGTAGAAGGTCGGGTGCCGGTAGACCTTGTCGCCGCTCGGCGCGAAGAACGGATCCTTTTCTGCCGGACTCGAAGCCACGATGTTCGCGGACGGTACGACCCAGATGCTCACGCCTTCGTTACGTCTGGTGTAGACGTCACGCGCGTGGCGTAGGGCCATCTGGTCGTCTGCCGCGCGCAGTGATCCGACATGGACATGGTTCAGTCCGCGCTTTCCCCTCAGAAATACCTCGTACAAAGGCCATTCGCCCCGTACCTGATCGCCCTGTACCTGATCGTTCTCGCTCATGCTGTTTCCCCAGTCGTGCGATCGTGCGCGAGTCTCTCGCACTGTGCAAAGGCGTAGGCGGCGTCACGGACCCAGGCCCCGTTGTCGTGTGCGGCTTTCCGATTGGTGATCCGCTCGACGCTCGCCGCCCCGTTACCGCGGACCACATCCATGAATTCGCTCCAGTCCGGCTCGCCGAAATCGTGAGCGCCACGCTCAGGGTTCCAGCGCAGGTCGGGATCGGGGAAGGTCACACCCAGTACCTCGGCCTGCGGTATCGACATGTCCACAAATCGCTGCCGCAGTTCGTCGTTCGTGTGCCGCTTGATGCGCCACTTCATCGACTGTTCGGTGTTCGGCGACTCGTCGTCCGGCGGTCCGAACATCATCAGAGCAGGCCACCACCATCGGTTGACGGCTTCCTGCACCATCGCACGTTGGGCTTCCGTGCCGCGCATCATCGTCGCCAGCAACTCGAAACCCTGCCGCTGATGGAAGGACTCCTCCTTGCATACACGGATCATCGCGCGTGCATACGGCCCGAAGGAGCTGCGGCACAGCGGAACCTGATTGCAGATAGCGGCTCCGTCGACCAGCCAACCGATCACTCCCACGTCGGCGTAGGTCAGCGTCGGGTAGTTGAAGATCGAGGAGTACTTCTGCTTTCCCTCGATCAGTTTGGTGGTCAGATCGCCGCGGTCGGCACCGAGGGTCTCGGCCGCGGAGTAGAGATACAAACCGTGCCCCGCCTCGTCCTGGACCTTCGCCATGAGAATCGCCTTGCGTCGCAACGAAGGTGCACGGGTGAGCCAGTTTCCCTCTGGCTGCATTCCGATGATCTCGGAGTGCGCATGCTGGGCAACCTGACGAATCAGCGTCTTGCGGTAGCCGTCCGGCATCCAGTCGCGAGGCTCGATGCGCTGGTCAGCCGCGATCGTCTCGTCGAACAGGTTCTGCAGGTCTTGTGGAGCTTCCACGTTGGTCATCGTACCTACCTTTTATTACCGAATGATCGGTTGGTAACTAGTATGCACCGCGGTGTCCCGGGGCACAAGAGAATCTTTCGACGGAACAGAAATCAGCGGCCCTCGAAGACCGGCTTCTGCTTCGACAGGAAAGCCGTGACCGCGCTTCGATGATCTGCCGTGGAACCCAGCTTTACCTGCGCGTTCGCCTCGGCCTCCAGCGCCTGTGAAAGCCCGGGAGCAACTGCACGGATCAGCGATTTCACGTGGGCGAAGGCCGCGGTGGGTCCGTCGGCAAGTCGGCGGGCGAGTACCCGAGCCTCAGCTGCGACATCCTCGTCGGCCACCACTCGATGAACCAATCCCCACTCCAGTGCGCTCTGCGCGTCGAACCTGTCGCCGAGCAACATCAGGCCACTGGCACGGCTAGGTCCGAGCGCGTGCACGAGCGCATGACTGAGCCCCGAGTCACTGGCCAGACCGATGCCGGTGAATGCCGTCGCAAAGCTCGCGCGAGCACCCACGACACGGATGTCTCCGGCCAACGCGATTCCCAACCCCGCCCCGACACAGGCGCCGCCGATACCCACCACCACCGGGACCGACAGCGTCGACAGCGCCGTCACAATGGGGTTGTAGTGCGCGGCGACGGTGTCCATCGCGTGCGCCGGATCGGCATCCAACGCTGCCGCGTGCTCGCCCAGATCCTGACCGACGCAGAAGTTCTTGCCTTCGGCGAGAATCAACACCGCTCGAACGTCTGCGTCCGCGTGGACCTGCAGCAACGCCTCGAGCAGCTGAGACTTCATTTCGCCGTTGACGGCATTGGCGGCCTTGGGCCGGTCGAGAGTGATTGTCGCCAAACCTCGCTCGATCTCCAAGCGGATCACGTCAGTCATCGATGTTCCTTTCGCAGGCAGTTCGGTTCAGCTCCATGTGTGAAAACCCTGTCCTGTCTTGCGCCCCAACTCGCCGCGGGCGACCTTCTCTCGCAGCAGTGCAGGAGGAGTAAATCGATCACCGAGAGTGCTCGCGAGGTGTTCGGCGATCGCCAGGCGCACATCCAACCCGACCAGATCCGTCGAACGCAGCGGCCCCATCGGATGCCGGTACCCCAATTCCATGGCCCGGTCGATCGATTCCGCGTCCGCCACACCTTCTTCGAGCATTCGGATGGCTTCGAGCCCGAGACCGACGCCAAGCCTGCTGGTCGCAAAACCGGGTGAGTCGTTGACGAGAACCTCGGCTTTGCCGAGCATCGACACCCATGCTCGTACCGAGTCGACAACCTCGGGGCGGGTCTGAGGCGCCCGGACGATCTCGACCAACAGCGACGCCGGGACTGGATTGAAGAAGTGCATACCGATGAACCGGCTCGGATCCGTCAGCGCTGTACCGAGTTCGGCGATCGACATGGAACTGGTATTGCTGGCGATCACGGTGCGTTCTCCGGCAACGGTTTCGGCAGCCGCGAGAACCTCGACCTTGAGGGCCGCGATTTCCGGGACCGCCTCGACGATCAGGTCGAGCGACGGGGGCATGGAGCTTACTGCGCCTACGACGCTCACGCGCGCGAGGACCGTCGCGGGGTCCTGGTCGCCGAGTTTCCCTCGTTCGTGGGCGCGGTCGAGGCCGGTGGAAACACGCTGTAACGCGGCCTCGGCGTCGCCGCTCTCCGCGATGGTGACCGCCCCGCCCAGAGCGGCGAACACCTGGGCGATACCTGCACCCATGCGTCCACCGCCGATAACTCCGACGGCCTTCGGTGCAACTGATTCAGTCATGATTTCTTCTCCAGGAAAGCCGTCATGCGATCGTGCTTGTCCGAACTCTCGAACAGGACGGCTTGGGCGATGTCGTCGGCAAACGGATGCGATCCCGGCGCGTCGACGATGATCTTGGTCAATCGCAGTGCCAGCGGGGACAGTCGGGAAATACGGTCGAGCAGCCGATGCGCTGCGTCGACGTGGCAGTTCGGTTCGGTCACCTCGACAACCAGACCTGCTCGTAGCGCCTGCTCGGCGTCGAGGTTCCTGGCACCGAGGAGCACTTGCTTCGCGATCGAGACGCCGACGAGCTTCGGCAGCCGATAGCTCGCACCCGCGGCTGCCATTATCCCGAGATTGGGCTCGGGATTACCGAAGACCGCCGTCGTGGTCGCGATGCGAATGTCGCAGGCGTACGTCAACTCCGCCCCGCCACCGAGCGCGTAGCCGCTCACTGCGGCGACGGTGGGCAGCGGGAGCTTTCCGATGCGGTCGAACAGCGTGCGGTTGATACCCGCGAACGCTTCGTCTCGTCCGCGCTCTCGGAGCTCCGCGATGTCAGCGCCGCCCGCGAAGTGGTCTCCTCGCCCGGCAAGCAGGAGCAGCTTCGGATCCCGTTCGAGGCGTCCACAAACCTGATGCAGTTCGTCGATCATTTGCGCGTTGATCGCGTTGCGTTGCGCGGGCCTGTCGAGGGTGACCACGACGCGATCCTCGCGCTCGTCCACGTGCAGGGTGTTCACATTCACTCCTTCTCACTCTCCTCCATTAATAACCGAACATTCGGTCGTTTGGCAAGGGTGGAGACGAGGATGGTGCACAGCTTTGCCCGAACTGAGAAGATGGGGACATGACTACGGCACGCCCCACTCGACGCACCGGCCTCCCCGGACGTCCCGGCTACGACCTTGATTCACTCCTCGCCGTGGCCGTCAAGGTGTTCAACGACAAGGGCTACGACGGCGCCAGCATGGAGGTGCTCGCCAAGAAACTCGGCATCACGAAGTCCTCGATCTACCACCATGTGTCCGGAAAGTCAGAACTTCTCGAACTCGCACTTTCGCGTGCACTCAACGCCCTGTTCGCGGTCACGACCGAAGAAGGCGCCACCACCGGTCCGTACATCGACCGTCTCGAATACCTGGTCCGGCGCAGTGTAGAGGTGCTGGTCGCAGAGCTTCCGTACGTCACCCTGCTCCTGCGCGTCCGTGGCAACACGACGGTCGAGCGTGCCGCGCTCGCTCGTCGACGCGAATTCGACAACTTCGTCGGAGGCCTCGTCTCGTCCGCCGCAGCGGAGGGAGACTTGCGCCCGGACATCGAACCAGCCCTCGCCAGCAAGCTGATGTTCGGCACCGTCAACTCACTGATCGAGTGGTACAAACCCCGAGCGGGTGAGTCCGTCTCCGACATTGCCGACGCGGTCGTCGCCGTCACTTTCGACGGACTTCGCAAGGCCTGATTCCAGGCAGTTCTGCCGAATCCTTGACAACGCAGCGTTACCGGGCGATCGTAATTACCGACCGAACGTACGGTGAGATGGAGTTGTCGTGAGCAGACTGTTGGAAAGCTATGTAGCCGGTCAGTGGTACGCCGCACCGGACGCAGGTACCCCGTTGCCCAGCGCAGTGGACGGATCGGAGGTGGCCCGGATCTCCGCAACCGGCGTCGACCTCGCCGAGATGGTTACGTACGCACGCGAGGTCGGCGGGCCTGCACTGTCTGCGATGACCTTCCACGAACGTGCCGGCGCGCTCAAGGCCCTCGCCCTCACGTTGATGGCAGGAAAAGCCGAGTTCTACACACTCTCCACTGCCACCGGGGCGACGACGCGAGATTCCGGGGTGGACATAGACGGCGGATTCGGGACCCTGCTGAGTTACGCGAGCAAGGCTCGGCGCGAATTACCCGACAGCACAGTCTTTCTGGACGGAAACGTCGAGCCTCTCGGCAAGGGCGGAACTTTCCTCGGGCAACACATCTATACATCACGTCGTGGCGTCGCCGTGCAGATCAACGCGTTCAACTTCCCGGTGTGGGGATTTTTGGAGAAACTGGCACCGGCCTTCATCGCGGGTGTCCCGTCCATCGTCAAACCTGCCAGTTCCACGGCGTATCTCACCGAACTCGTCTTCCGGCGCATCATCGAATCAGGCTTGCTCCCGGAGGGTTCCGTCCAGCTGCTTTCCGGTAGTGCACGTGGACTCCTCGATCACCTCGACGGACAGGATTCGGTGGCCTTCACCGGATCCGCCGACACCGCCGCAACGCTGCGTGCCCACCCGAACGTCGTCGGCAAGGGCGTCCATTTCAATGCCGAGGCCGATTCACTCAACGCGTCGATCCTCGGCGAGGACGCCGTACCAGGAACGCCCGAATTCGACTTGTACGTCAAACAACTCGTCACCGAAATGACGGTGAAGGCGGGACAGAAATGCACCGCTATCCGGCGCGCCCTGGTCCCGGTCTCGCTGGTCGACGCCGTTGTCGACGCCGCAACCGAGCGACTGAACAAAGTGGTCGTGGGACACCCCGATGCCGACGGCGTCACGATGGGAGCGCTCGCCAGCCTCGAACAGCGTGACGAAGTCTTGAAATCCATTCGCGGCCTGACGAAGTCGGCAACAATCGTGTTCGGAGATCCGGACAACGTCGACGTGGTCGGCGCCGACGCCCGGTCCGGTGCCTTTCTTTCACCGATTCTCCTCCGGGCCGAGGACAACGCGCTCGAGGTACACGAGGTGGAAGCATTCGGGCCCGTCAGTACCGTCATCGGTTACGACGGCATCGATCATGCGATCGAACTTGCGGCCCGTGGCGAGGGAAGCCTCGTCGCCTCGGTGGTCACTGCCGACACCGATACAGCACGTCGATTGGTACTGGGCCTCGCAGCTTTTCACGGTCGAGTGCTCGTCCTCAACCGCGACGACGCCAAGGAATCAACCGGCCACGGCTCTCCCCTTCCAGTTCTCGTCCACGGCGGTCCCGGTCGCGCGGGCGGCGGTGAGGAGTTGGGTGGCATCCGCGGAGTTCTGCACCACATGCAACGCACCGCCGTACAGGGCACACCCGACGTGCTCACCGCGGTCGGTGAGCGCTGGTTCACCGGTTCACAGCGCACTACCGGATCCGAGCATCCATTCCGAAAGAGTCTCGCAGAGTTGAAGATCGGCGACACTGTTGTCGGTGGTCCGCGCCAGGTCACACTCGCAGACATCGATCATTTTGCAGAGTTCACCGGTGACACCTTCTACGCACACACCGATCCGGTGGCCGCAGCGGCAAATCCACTGTTCGGCGGCATCGTCGCACACGGCTATCTGGTTGTCTCACTCGCTGCGGGCCTGTTCGTCGACCCGGCCCCCGGCCCGGTTCTCGCGAACTTCGGCGTGGACAGCCTCAGGTTCCTGACTCCGGTGAAAGCCGAAGACAGCCTGACGGTCACCCTCACAGCCAAGACCATCACACCTCGCAGCAGCGCCGACTACGGTGAGGTTCGTTGGGATGCCGTGGTGACGAACCAGGACAACGATCCGGTCGCGACATACGACGTACTGACTCTGGTAGCCAAGACTCGCCCCGAAGGGAATTGAAAGCACATGACCTATCGAGTAGCAGTGTGTTACGGACGCCCCACCGACCCGGAGGCTTTCGACAAGTACTACAACGAGATCCACGTCCCGCTCGCCAGCGCGGTGCCAGGGTTGTCGGACTTCACGTTCAGCAAGTGCTCGACGCTGGACGGCTCCGATCCAGTCTTCTACGCCGTCGCCAACCTGGTGTTTCCCGATCTCGAGACGATGCAGCGCGGCCTGAAGTCCCCGGAGATGGGCGCCGCTGGAAAAGATGTCGCGAACTTTGCCACCGGCACGGTCGACATGTATGTCCAGGAAGTTGTCTCGGTCCTCTAGACCCTGCAATCTCCGATAACACAGGAGTTGTCTCGTGAGTACAGGAAGCATCACCGCCAGAGAGATGTTCGACGCGGACCAGGCGTCGCAGGCACTCGGTATCGAGATTTCCGAGCTGGCGCCCGGTAGCGCAACCGTGACCGTCACTGTCGGCGAGACCATGGTGAACGGTCACGGAATCACACATGGCGGCTATGTTTTCCTGCTCGCGGACACCGCGTTTGCGCTCGCCTGCAACGGCTACGAGGATTCAGCCGTTGCAGCGCGCGCGGACATCCGATTTCTACGTCCGACCCGTCTGGGCGACACCTTGACCGCGATCGCCACCGAGAAGGCGCGAGGGGGCCGAAGCGGGATCTACGACGTGACCGTTCGCAGTGGCGGTGTCGTCGTCGCCGAGTTCCGCGGCGACAGCCGAACCATCACCCGCTGAAGTTCAGCCCACGACGGGAAGTTCGAGGGGGCCGGAACCGTCGGCGAAGATCGTCACCGGCATACCTTCCAGTCCCCCACGGAAACTGATGTCGCCGCCGGTGATTGCCAGTCGGACGGAATGGCCTGGCTCGAATCGATGCACTATCGCCGGCATCGTCACCGGCACCGGCTGAGACGGATCGCTGATGCGCACGGGCGCGATGAGACCATTGATCAGCGACGACGTTCCGTCAGGTGCCACGTCGTACAGCTTCGCGAACACCACCGGCTGTCCGGGCGCCGCAACACGCAGCGTCACAGTGGGGGCTCCCACCACATCCATCGGTTCGGTCATCGGCGCAGTGGTCCAGAGCGCCTCGGTTCCCGGAATCTGTGCATTCGGAATGTTTCCGGCCGGATTGATGTTGAGCGGCTCGACTCCCGTCGGCAGCCCACCCGGTGCGGTGACAATCGTCTTCGAGCCGGGCACAACCGGCGCGCCGTCCGGCAGCAGTCCCCCGTCAGCGGACAGCTGGAAGCCGCGGGTGGTTCCGACATCGACAGTATCGGACGTGGCGTAGGCCGGTGCCGCGTTTCCCTCGTAGTCGATCCAGTTACGGAAGTACGCGAATTCCGGTCCGGTCTCCGTGTTCTCGTCCTTGAGGTAGTGGTCGAACCAGTCCATGAAGCGACCGGTTTCGTACTGGGCATCCTCGTCGGGTGCGGAGAAGCTGAATTCGCCCGGCGCAGCGGCCAAGTGGCTGTGCCCCCACGAATGCCAGATCATCTTGGCGTCGACGCCACGCGCTTTCAGCGCGTCGTAGGTTGCGGTTGCCTCGTTCAGATCGAACAGAGTGTCCTGTTGCCCCTGAGCAAGCAGTACCGGAATGTTGATCCGGTCGACGAACGACGACACCGACGACGCTCGGAGTTCACTCACCACTTGCGGTCCGATGTCCCCGGTCACCACCGCCTCGGCGATCGCGTTGCACATGTACGGCACGTAATTCGGGCAGCCGGGAAGTCGAGAGGGGTCGGTGAGGTAGCCGTCCACTCCGGGGTTTGCGACGCCGGCGCCGAAGAGGAGCGACGCAAAGAGCACCTTCGCCGCTCCGGGCTCGGCGGTGGACACTCCGGAAATGATTCCCGTGCTGTTGGGTGCCAAGGAATACGAAAGATCGTTCCAGGTGATCATGGGGATGATCGTGTCGATGCGGGGATCGACACTCGCGGCGGCGAATTGAATGCCGCCGCCGTAGGAGCCGCCCGTCATGCCGACCCGCGGGTCGTTCGTCGACGGTGCACCCGAGTGGTCGACGGAGTCCTGTACCACCGCGGTTAGCGCCGGATAGGGCTGCGTCAGAGCCTGATCCGTGTAGGCAATCCCCTCTTGGCCGCCGAGGAAGCTGACCAACTGGGAAGCGGCGACGCCGTCGTACGCGGGAGAGTCGAGTGTGATCTTGCAACTCGTGCCGCCGAAACCCAATCCCGAATACGTCAGTCCGACATACCCGTTCTCGGCGAAGTTCTGCAGAGCCGGAATCTGATCCTTGTACGAACCGCCGAACCCGTTCGTGGTCAGGATCGCGGGCGCGGGGTTGTCCGCATCGACGCCGTCGGGAACGAAGAGCTCACCGACCACGGTGCACGGCGTCGAAAGATCCGGCCCCACATCGACCGAGAAATACAGCAGCTGTGAAGAATACGAGCCGTTCGGTGAATCCGCGAGCGCCGGCGGCGAAAAGCCGAGGGCACAAACCACGAGCGTGACGACACTGATCGCTGTTCTCCGGCGCACCTGAAAACCGTACACCCGGATCTGTTCTCTACCAGTTCAATCGGATGCGTGCCGCCAAAATATTCTGAGCGAAAGTCAGGCCAGGCCCGGTCGACGTCTACTTGACCGTCAAGGTGCCGCGCATGCTCGGGTGGTAGGTGCAGTGGAACGTGTACGTTCCCGGCTCGTTCGGCACCGTGATGGTTTCCGTCTCACCAGCTTCGATGTCCTCGTTGAACAGCCCTGCGGTATCGGACGTGACCGAGTGCTCGACGGTGTCGTTGTTCTGAATGGTCAGTACCTGTCCTGGCATCACCGACTCCGGCGTCGAATATTCGAAGCCGCTGATCACGATTCCCATCGACGACGCTCCCGGCGTCGACATACCCAGAGGCATGCTCGGCATCGACATACTGGTCGGCTTGCTCGGCATCGACATACTGGTCATTGCCATGCCGTCGTGATCTGCCGAATCGTTGTCCGACGAATCACTGTTGTCACTGCACGCGGTCAGTGCGAACACCGCCAGGATCAGCGCTGCGAGCACCGCGAGAATCCGCTTCATTGCTTCGCCTCCTGCTCGTTCCCCCGCAGTCTGCTGATTACCCGCCGCCTAACGGCCCAAACAGCTCCGATGTGGTGCCTGCGGCGCTGATAGTGCACGATTTCTGCACCAGCTCCACTCGCGGACCGACACTGAAGGAAACAGCACAGATGGCCAAGATCAAAACGTCTGATGCGGCCCAGCCGAAGGCGTCGAAGGCAGCCCAGCCGAAGGCTCCGAAGACAGACCAGCCGAAGGTAACCGAGAAGGCTCCTGCCGTTCTCTGGAAGGACCTGCCGGACGAGCACGACTACCCGGCGGCCCGCGATTACCTGCAGTTGGGCGCGACACCGGTCCAGGTCCAAGCTCTCGTCTACGCGCTCAAGACGGCGACGCTGGTCTCGAAGAAAGCCAAGGACATTCTGCGTGCTGCCGGCCTACCCCTGCTCCCGGTCGACAACCCGCACGTTGCTGCCGACCTGAAGAAGATCCGCAAGGGGATCGCACTGTCACCGATCCTGCTGGTGCAGGGAGACTTCCGCGCCGGAGTACCGGCCCAGATCGCCGACGGCTACCACCGGGTCTGTGCGAGCTACCACGTGGACGAGAACACCGGCATCCCGGCAAAGATCGCTCCCTCGACAGTGACGTCGTAGGTCGTCGATGACCTTCGGCATACTTGCCCTCGTCGCACTGGCCGGAATCCTCGGTCCGCTGCTCGGCGCTCGTGTCAGCTGGCATGTCCCTGTGGTGGTCGGCGAGCTTGCCGCGGGCGTCGTCTTCGGTGTCACCGGTTTCGGGCTACTCGACTCGTCCGACCAGACTTTCAGGTTCCTGGCCGATATCGGGTTCGCGCTCACGATGATGGTGGCCGGCTCGCACGTCCCGGTCCGCGATCCGGCAGTTCGTGCGGCAATAGGTAAGGGTGCCTCTCGCTCGGTTGTCGTCGGACTCCTGTCGGTTGTTGCCGGCTACGGTGCGGCGACTGCATTCGGCACCGGTCACGCCGCGCTGTACGCGGTCCTGATCGCGTCGTCGTCCGCGGCGTTGATTCTCCCCATCGTCGATTCGCTGGCGCTCGGTGGAACCTCGGTCCTGCAGATGACTGCCCAGGTCGCGATCGCGGACACCGTCTGCATTGTCGCGCTGCCGTTGGTGATCGATCCGGACAATGCCCCTCGTGCCGGTATCGGCGCACTGGCGGTGGCGGTGTCTGCAGTTGCCCTGTTCTTCGTGCTGCGGGCGTTCCATCGTTCCGGACATTGGCGAAAGCTCCACAAATTCTCCGAGAAACGGAAGTTCGCACTCGAACTCCGGATCAATCTGGTGATCCTGTTCTCCCTGGCGGCGCTGGCCTCGAGCACTCACGTGTCGATCATGCTCGCCGGCTTCGCCTTCGGACTGGTCCTGGCCGCGATCGGTGAACCCCGCCGCCTCGCCAAACAACTCTTCGCGATCACCGACGGCTTCTTCGCGCCCCTCTTCTTCGTCTGGTTGGGAGCGGCGATCAATCTGCGCGACCTCGTGACTCATCCGTCCGCCATCTGGCTCGGATTGGTCTTGGGCGGAGCAACTCTCGTGGTTCACGCCGCGATACGCGTCCTCGGTCTCCCGCTACCCCTCGGCGTGCTGTCCGCCGCGCAACTGGGTGTACCGGTTGCCGCAGTGACGGTGGGCACTCAATTGGGGGTGATGGGCGACGGTGAGCCCGCAGCCATCCTCCTCGCCGCCATGATCACGATCGGGGCAGCAACACTGGCCGGTGCTGCCGCGTCGAAAGCCGGTCTCACGAAGCCTGTTTGACCGCCGCCCGCTCCACCGTCAGCAAGCTCTCCTCCGAATGTTCGGCGTGATACGCCGCGCCGCCGCCGCGGACACCGAATAGCCGCTTGCTCCAGATCAGCCACACGACGGCAGCGATGTTCACCAGCAGCAGCCCGGCCCTCAACCACGTGATCTTCTCGGTCAATTCGTAGATTTCGAGGGGCAGGAACAAGCTGGTCGCCACCACCGCGAAGTACTCGCCCCAGCGTTTGACCATCCACAGCCCGACGGCCTCGATTACTTGAAGGCCGGCGTAAACCAACAGACCGACCGCGATCCAGGTGAGCGTCGTCGCGGACAAGGAGAAGGCCTGCTCGATGTGATGGACCAGTTTCGAGTCGTCGATGTTCCACCCCAGCTGACGGGCCAATGGTCTGATCAACGGCAATTCGTTCTCGAAGGCGTCCTCGACGCGCCCCTTCGACGATCTGAGTTTGAACACGCCGATCGCCAGAAGAACCAACCCCAGAGCGCGGAACATTCTCTCGGTGGCAAGAAGTCGCATGATCAATCGGTCGCGAAGCAGCCGTCCCCGCGGAACCTCGGGGGCGGCGTCCGCCGGCCCGGACGCTTGCGGCGCTCCCGGGACGAAGTTGCCGCAACGTAGGCACCGCCATGCCTGGCCCACCGCAGTGTCCACCTGTAGTCGATCCCGCAGCTCAGGTTCGTCCGGAGCGTAGGTCTCGTGACCATGCCAACTGCACGAGCGCAATGCGAAGTCCACGGGTGAACTCTATGCCGCAAATGCCCGGTAGCGTGGATACCCGCTGACCGTGCACTTCGAACGATGAGGATTCCGATGACAACTACCAAGATCGAAACCCGGCATGGCGTCATGGCAGTCGACGACAGTGCCACCGACGGTTTCCCGGTTGTCTTCATCCACGGAAACTCGGCCAGCCGCTCCATCTTCCGTCATCAGGTCGACGCCGACTGGGCCGGCGACTACCGCATGATCACTCTGGACCTACTCGGTCACGGCGACTCCGAGGACGCGAGAGATCCCGAAGCCGCGTACACGCAGAACGGTTACGCCGACGCCATCGTCGATGTTCTGGCCGAACTCGGCGTCGAACGAGCGGTTGTCGTCGGGTGGTCGCTCGGCGGACACATCGCCCTCGAGTTGATCGCGAAGTTCCCCGGGCTCACCGGAATCGTCGTCACCGGTACACCGCCGGCAAATCCCGAGACGCTCGGCGACGCATTCAATGCCGGCGACGGTTTGTCCATCGGCGGTACCGAGGTCATCACCGCGCAGGAAGCCGAACTCTACGCACGGATGACCGCCGTTCCCTTCGAGCAGTCTGCCCTCGACGCCGCGATACGCACGGACGGGCGCGCTCGCAAGATCATGTTCGACGCATTCGGCGCGGGCCGCGAATCCGATCAGAAGGCTTTGGTTGCAACGGCGTCGGTGCCGCTCGCGGTGATCGACGGCGCCGAGGACCCGTTCGTGAACACGTCGTATGTCGCGTCGTTGACCTTCGCGAACCTGTGGGAGGGCACGTATCACCTCCTCCCCGGAGTCGGACATGCAGCGTTCTGGCAAGCCCCTGAGGTGTACAACCCGCTGTTGCGACGATTCCTCGGCAATTTCGCGAAGTAACCCGCTGGACGCGACGTCCAATGAGGTAGAAGTCTATCGACGGTTCGGCCATGTCCGGATTGTTTGTCGCCGTCCTACAGTTCGGAAAACGACTGGAGGCACTGCGATGACCATTCTCGAGCACGGCACGGAAACGTGCATCGGTGGACCGACCCTTCCCCAGGTACGACGCCTCGTCACCGAAGTGCCTGGCCCCAACTCGCGCGCTTTGGCCGAGCGCCGGAGCGCCGCACTGCCGGCCGGACTGACCAGCGTATCCAGCATCTACGTTGCGGTAGCGGGCGGAGGAGTAGTCGTCGACGTCGACGGCAACTCGTTCATCGACTTCGGCAGCGGCATCGCTGTGACCACCGTCGGAAACAGCGCGCCGCGCGTGGTCGAACGGACCACCCGTCAACTCGGTCAGTTCACCCACACGTGTTTCCTCGCAAACCCCTACGAGGGATACGTCGAGGTCTGCGAAGCGCTCAACCGTCTGACCCCGGGCGACCACGACAAACGAACAGCGCTGTTCAACACCGGAAGCGAGGCGCTCGAGAACGCCGTGAAATACGCACGTGCCGCCACCGGTCGCCCGGCAGTTGTCGTCTTCGACCACGCATTTCACGGTCGCACGTTGATGACCATGACGATGACCGCCAAGAACCAGCCGTACAAGGCCACATTCGGCCCGTTCGCTCCCGAGGTCTATCGGGTTCCGATGGCCTACTCCTACCGTTGGCCGAGCGGCCCCGATAACGCGGCCGACGAGGCATTCGCTCAGTTCCGTCTTGCGATCGACAGTCAGATCGGTGCCGAATCGGTAGCCGCCGTGGTCGTGGAACCGATTCAGGGTGAGGGAGGTTTCATCGTTCCGGCTCCGGGATTCTTGAAGCGCGTCGCCGAATTCTGCCGTGAGCGCGGCATTCTCGTCGTCGCGGACGAGGTCCAGACCGGTATCGCACGAACCGGCGCCTGGTTCGCCAGCGAGAGTGAGAACTTCGTCCCCGACATCATCACAACTGCAAAAGGTCTCGCCGGTGGAATGCCACTCGCCGCCGTGACCGGCCGTGCCGACGTCATGGACACCGCGCATCCCGGTGGTATCGGCGGTACGTACAGCGGCAATCCCGTTGCCTGCGAGGCCGCCTTGGCAGTTTTCGAGACGATCGAGGCGGAAGGCCTCCTCGATCGCGCCAAGGACATCGGTGAGATCCTGACCGCAGGACTGTCCGAAATCGCTTCGAACACAACCATCATCGGCGATATCCGTGGACGCGGCGCCATGATTGCGATCGAACTCGTCCACCACGACGACAAGGCTCCGAATCGCGAGGCCGTCGCCCAGATCGTCAGCTACGCCCACGCGCACGGTCTCCTTCTCCTCACCGCCGGCACCTACGGAAACGTCGTCCGATTCCTCCCGCCGCTGAGCATCTCCGACGAATTGCTGGCCGAAGGCCTCGATATCCTTCGCGACGCTGTGGACGCAGTCCGATGAGCGTCGCAGTGCGCAGCTTGATCGGCGGAGCTTGGGTCACGGGATGCGAAGGCACACTGACAGACACCAACCCGGCGCGTCCCGACGAAGTTGTCGCCACCGGAGGCCGTGCCGGTGCCTCCGAAATGGCGACCGGCGTTCGCGTCGCCCGCATTGCCACGAGCGGCTGGGCGCGCCTGCCGATGTCCGCACGCGGCGCATTCCTCACTCGCGCAGCGGAAATAATCGAATCCAACGCCGAGGGCTGGGGTGAAGAACTTACCCGTGAAGAAGGGAAAACGCTGGCCGAGGGTATCGGAGAAGTACGCCGGGCTGCGCAGATTCTGCGTTACTACGGCAATGCCGCCGACCGCGAGTCCGGAACGGTGTATTCCTCCCCTCGCAGCGGCGAGCAGATTCTCGTCACTCGCAAGCCTCTCGGAGTGGTAGGCGTCGTCACGCCGTTCAACTTCCCGATCGCGATCCCGGCATGGAAGATTGCGCCTGCCTTGGTATACGGAAACACCGTCGTCTGGAAACCGGCTGCCGCGGTGCCTCTTCTGGCCTTCCGTCTCGCACAGGCATTGACGGAAGCAGGCCTACCCGACGGCGTCCTGAACATGATCCTCGCCGACAGCGCGGCCGGTGAAGCACTGGTGGATCACCCGGACCTCGACGCCGTCACCTTCACCGGTTCCACCGGCGTCGGCCGAAAGATCGCGGGATCTGCTGCGGCGCGCGGAGTTCCGGTCCAGGCGGAGATGGGCGGAAAGAACGCAGCAATCGTCCTTGCCGACGCAGATCTCGAGCTTGCAGTCGAGCAGGTCATGCTGGGCGCATTCCGGTCGACCGGCCAGAAATGCACGGCCACTTCCCGTCTGGTGCTCCACGAATCCATCGCCGAGGAGTTTCTGGCGAGGCTGACAGTCGAGGTCAAGGAACTGAGAGTCGGAGATCCACTCGATCCCGACGTCACCACAGGTCCCGTGGTCAGCGCATCCGCACAGAAGTCGATCGTCAACGGGATCGATCGAGCCGTCGGCGGCGGCGCCAGAGTCGTAGCGACCGCCGAAGCGCCGGAGTCAGGCCACTACGTCCAGCCGACGGTGCTGGAACTACCGGCGAGCACCGAACTGTGGTTCGAGGAGCTTTTCGGCCCGGTGCTGGCGGTGCAGCGGGCAGCAACAACTGCAGACGCCTTCCGCTTGGCAAACGAGGGCGAATTCGGTTTGTCCGCAGCGTTGTTCACTCAGGACCTGACCAACGCCCTTGCCGGTATCGACGACCTGGACGTGGGGATCCTGCACGTCAATTCGGAATCGGCAGGCGCTGATCCTCACGTACCTTTCGGCGGCGCGAAGAAGAGTGGATACGGGCCCAAGGAACAAGGCGACGCAGCACGAGAGTTCTTCACTCACACCACCACCGTCTATCTCAGGGGCGGCCGAGCGTGATCTGAATTCGATTCCGCCTGCAGCAGCTCACGAGCTTTGAGCGCGATCCACAACTCGGATCGAGTGTGGGCGGAATCGAGATCTCGGCCGATCAACTCGGCAGCCTTGTCCATGCGATTGCGCAGCGTGTGCCGGTGAACACCCAACTGCGCTGCAGCGGACTCCCATTGACCATTGTGGTGCAGGAACGCTTCGATCGAGTCCACCAGACGGGAACCGTTCTCGGCGTCGTAGTCTTCCAACACACCGAGACCGCCGGCCGCGATCGACTGCAGAACATCGTTCGACTGCACGCTCAACAGGAGGCTGAAAGTCCCGAGTTCCGAGAACGAAACGAGCGTGTGACCGTCGACCTGTCCCACTTTGGCAGCAGAGACGGCCTCGCGCAGACTGGCCGCCACACCGCTCATCGGCCGGACGCTTCCGATTCCGCCGTTGATGCTCCGGCGTGAATTCTCCCGAACTCTCGCATACACACTGCGCGTGACCTTCTCCGCAACTTCACTTTTCACGACGAACCACACGCCGGTGCCGTCATTCAGCGGAGCCAAGAGGTACGGCACCGCCTCTTCTTCGAGGGCCGCTGACGTGATGTCGGTTGCCGCCAGTAATGGTCCGACATCGGTCAAGGCAGTTGCAACCACCGGTGATTCGGATTCGAATCCGAAGTACCGCAACAGACTTTCGTCGACGTCGCCGCCGGCCTGGCGCACCATCGTCGCGACCGCCAACCTCAGCCGCCGTTCGGCATCGACAACCCGTGACGGCTTGGCAAGCTCGATGGTCAACAGCGATACCGTGTGCCCGACCAACAGTCGTTCGGACTGATCCAAGGCGGCGGCGGACGCCACGGCGAGAGTGCCACTCACGGCAAGCCGGTGAATGGCCAGGTGGCCGTCGTCGTCCACCACGACCCGGCTGCGCTCCTTGCCTGATCGCTCCCTGATGCGTTCGGGCAGAGACGAACTCGCACCTTCCGTCAGAGCCAGCACCGCTCCGTCCCGATCGAGAACACACACTGCTGCATGTACGGCACGCCCCAGAGCAGTGATCAAGGCCGGCACCCCGTCGAGCAAGGCACGCGCCAACTTCTCCTGCGCGTCGACCACCGCCTGCACCGTTCGTATCTGGTCGGCGGTCAGCTCGTCGATCACGGCCCGCGAGATGGCGATGAACGGCGTCTCCTTGGCGACGGAAAGCACGGCAAAGCCCAGTTCGTCGCCGGCCCTGATGATCGCGTCCGGAACCTTCTCGTGCACGGTGCCGGTGTCGAATGCCAGTGCCACCGCACCGGTCCGCGCAATGCGCTCGACGTACTCGAACTGCTTTGTCGCCGAACGCGAAAGATGCAGCCCCGTCGTCATGACAAGCTCGCCACCGGCGAGCCACCGACTCGGATCCTGTAATTCGATTGCGTGCGCCCAGCTGATCGGCAGGTCCACGTTGTCGTGACCTGCAACGATCGTGAGGCCGAGCGAGGTGGTGGCCGCCAGCCGCCGAACAGTCATCGGCATAACCGGAACCTCCGAAGGCAGTGGACAGAACTGACAGTTTCCGGTTGTGTTTTGTACATCAGGTCCATGTTCTGGATCACACGATGAGCTTAGCGTCTCTCCGAAAGAACTGATCGCGTCATGCAATAGGAGCTGAGCCCAGATGCCCGACAGCAGCACCGAAACAGCCGAAGCCGCCAGCGTCCACTCGACGCTCAAGACCGGCCTGAAGAAGCGCCACTTGACCATGCTTTCCATGGGCGGTGTCATCGGCGCCGGTTTCTTCGTCGGTCTGAGCGGAATCATCAACCAGGCCGGCCCCGGCGCCGTCATCACGTGTGCGATCTGCGGCATCATCGTGTTCCTGGTGATGCGCATGCTCGGTGAAATGGCGGTGGCCAAGCCGTGTACGGGATCGTTCACCGAGTACGCGCGAATGGCGTTGGGCGACTGGGCGGGCTTCACCACTGGCTGGCTCTACTGGTACTTCTGGGTGATCGTCGTCGGCATCGAATCCGTCGTCGGAGCTACCCTGCTCTCCCGGTGGATCCATGGCGTCCCGCTCTGGCTCATGTCAGCGGTACTCCTGTTGGTGATGACCGGAGTCAACCTTCTCTCCGTCAGCAACTTCGGCGAGGCCGAATACTGGTTTGCGGGTATCAAGGTCGCCGTCATCATCGGCTTCATCGTGCTCGGCAGTCTGTTCGTGTTCGGCATCTGGCCTGGCAGTGAAGTCGATTTCAGCAACCTGACCGGCCACGGAGGATTTCTGCCGAACGGCTTCACCCCCGTACTGGTGGGCGTCGTCGCCGTGATCTTCTCCATGACCGGAGCCGAGCTAGTCACGATCGCCGCAGCGGAATCCGCCGAACCGGCCGGAGCGATCAGACGAGCCACGAACACCGTCGTCTTCCGTATTCTCGCCTTCTTCGTTGTCGCCACCTTCCTCCTCGTGACGATGCTGCCGTGGGATTCGTTCGTCGTCGGCGATTCTCCGTTCATCTCCGCCCTCGACCTGCTCGGAATTCCCGGCGCTGCTGACATTCTGAACCTCGTAGTTCTGGTCGCAGTGCTGTCCTGCCTCAACTCCGGCCTGTACACGGCGTCGCGGATGCTCTTCGCGCTCTCGGTCTACAACGACGCCCCGGCCTGGATGACGCGGACCAACAGCCGCGGCGTGCCGGTGAAGGGCGTACTCGCCTGCACCGTGGCCGGTTACTTCTGTATCGCGGCCGGCTACATCTGGCCGGACACGATCTTCTTGTTCCTCGTGAATTCTTCCGGCGCAATCTGTTTGTTCGTTTACATCCTGATCTGTGTATCCGAACTACGCCTCCGTCGCCGATGGGAACGCGAAAGCCCCGAGATTCTGAAATTCCGTGTCTGGCTGTATCCCGGCCTACCGATAGTGGTCACCGGCCTGATTCTCGTGATCCTGGTGGGAATGGGTCTCAACGAACCCACGCGCGCGGAATTCGTCCAAAGCCTGGTCTCCCTCAGCGTCATCCTCGTCGCATACGGCGTGAGAAAGTCTCGTACGCGAAAAACCGGATCGTTCGCCACCGCCTCCGAGAACGCGCACAGCGCTGCGGACACCGTCTGAAACAAGCATCGAGTGAACTCTCTGCTCGATCGGTTGCACTTTCTCCCCGAAAACATTCAAAACGGTGAAACCGATCGAGCAAAGATTTTCTCTTTGTTCGATTTCAAGGCAAAATGGACAGCATGCCGAGCCCTGTCATCGCCTCCGAAGGGCACAGTTCTTGGCAAACACTTCACGAATGGTTCAACGAACCGCACGACTACGAGTGGATAAAGCACCAGAGATCCGGACGAGCAATCATTCCGATCTTCCGAACCTTGCTCGGATTGATGACAGTCATCTTCGGGCTGTCCGCGTTCTACAAATTGATCGGGCCGGATACACCGCCGACGACACCCGGCAAAGCACTTTCGGTTTTCATGATCTGCATGTGTGTGGCAATCGCCGCATGTTGGTTCACACAACCGTTTCCCGGACGCCGGGGCCTGCTCGCATTCGGAATATTCGCAGATCTCGGGATCGCGGCCGCAGTCCTCCTGGTGCCGGATCGCTCGTCCGGGACGTTCGGTTGCATCGTTTTCGCGGTCACCGGAACCTTTGCGACGCTGTTTGTCAGCGCACGATGGCTTGTCGCTCATGTCGTCTGGTCGACGACTGTCACGACAGTTGTATTTGTCCTTGCCTACTTTCAAGGCGAAGTCGATATCACGACGCTTCTCGCCCGAGGCACAGTTCTTTTCGGAGCTGTCACCCTTGTTCCCATTTTTGCGCACCTGACTTGGCGCACTCTGTACCGCGATGCCCAGTATTCGGATCGTGATCCTCTTACCGGGCTGTTCAACCGTCGCGGACTCGAAGGCGCGGTCGGCGATCTCTTCGAGAGCGCCCGAGACGATTCTTCTTCTCTCGCTTTCATCGTCGTCGATATCGACAAATTCAAGACGGTGAATGATCTTCACGGCCACGCCGAAGGCGATCATGTCATCAGAAGAACAGCGAACCGATTGAGCACACATCTCGGCGAACGCGGAGTCATCGCTCGCACGGGCGGAGAAGAATATCTGGCCGTCATTGCCGGCGATCCCGAATCGACGACCCTGCTGATCGAAGGGATAAACGCGGCACTGTCGGATTGTTCCGATGCCATCCCAACAACGGTGAGCGTCGGAGCGGTGATGATGACCGCCGAATCGAAGGCGTGGAGCGGCGGTACTTCCGCGATCCTGGCAGCGACGAACGTCGCGGATTCGATGATGTATCAAGCGAAAGCGGCAGGCGGTAATACGATCCGCTCGGCTCAGATCTGATTCACAGCCAGGTCAGTGGGTGGACGCTACGCCCGGTTTCCGTGTCCGTCGCGGCAAGATACACATCGACGCGCTCAGCGGTCAGAGCCTTGCTGATGTGGTAACCCTGGACAAGGTCACACCCGACCCACTGAACGCGGCGGAACTGCTCGATGGTCTCGACGCCCTCGGCCAACGACTTCATACCCAGGGCCGCAGCCAATTCGACAATAGACTTCACGACGGACATCTTCGGATCATCCGAGTCGGTGACCAGCATGCGATCGATCTTGAGGACGTCGATCGGAAGTCTCTGGAGCGTTGCGAAAGACGAATAGCCGGTGCCGAAATCGTCGAGTGCGACGGTGACACCGAGTTCACGCAACTTGTAGAGATCGCGGATCGCGCGATCGTCCACAACCCCCGTCTCGGTGATTTCGAGTTGCAGCAGTTGCGGAGGCAGGCCCGATTCAGTCAGAGCCTTCGTCACCATCGCACCGAACTCGCGCGACACCAACTGCACGGGCGAAACGTTGACCGAGACACCGATTCCGCTCGGCCATCTCGCGGCGGCAGCGGTCGCCATCGCCATTGCCTGCGCACCGAGGGGGATGATCATTCCGGTTTCCTCTGCCACCGAGATGAACTGACTCGGCCCGATGAGACCGCGACTCGGATGGTTCCACCGAAGAAGCGCTTCGAAGGCAACCACTTCACCGGTCTGAGTGTCGACCTGGGGTTGATAGTGGAGGTCGAACTGCCCTTCCTCGATGCCTCTGTCGAGTTCGTGCAGCGCCGTCGCACGCGCCGATGCCCGCGCTCGCAGCAGCGGCGAGAACTTGCCGACGCGATTGCGCCCCGTCGACTTCGCTTCATAGAGAGCCAGATCCGCCAGCATCACCAATCCGTCGGCGTCGGTGGAATCCTCCGGCGCACTGGAGTAACCGATCGTGGCCCGCACTTCGATCCGATTACCTTCGACGAAGAACGGCTCATGCAGCACTTCAAGGTACCGATCGAAAATAGCGCCGGGATCGTCGCGCGACGACGTGCAGACGATCAGCCCGAATTCGTCGCCGCCCATCCGCGAGCACATGTCTGAACCCACGACCTCGCGCAGGCGTTTCGTGACTTCGAGAAGTAGTTGGTCCCCGATCGGATGTCCAAGGGTGTCGTTCACCGATTTGAAGTTGTCGAGGTCGAGAATCCCGACGAGGACCTGCTTCTCCGGCGCCCGAGAATTGATCGCTTCCTCGAGCGCCACACCGAACGCTCGACGGTTCGGTAATCCGGTCAACGAGTCGGTCGCGGCAAGCCGAAGGATCTCCTGTTCGTGGACATACCTCTCCGTGATGTCGGAACCGACACCGCGCCAACCCAGAATCACGCCGGATTCGAGGACCCGGGGATTACCGGAAAGGGACCACCAGCGCCGCTTACCGTCGACGTGCACCGGAACGACGGTGTCCCGGAAAGGGGCACTCGATTCGAGTTTGTCGATCATCTGGGCCGCGGCAGTACGACCCTCCGGACTCGATGCGATCTGGAGTCTGGTGAGGAGTTGCCCGAAGGTGAGTTGTTGCAACTCGTCCACCGTCATACCGGCGACCTCGGCGAGGCGTGCCGAGGTGTGTGAGAACCGACCGTTGGTGTCACACTCCCACAGCCAGTCGCGGGAACCGCCCTCGAAACCGTCGAGCAACAATGCCACAGTCTGACGCTCGGATTCCGCTTGAAACTCTGCGAGACAACGTCTCTGGAACGAAGCCGACAGATAGACCGCCCCTACAGTGAGCGCAAACATATAGATGCACAGCTGAATTGCGAGTATTCGAAAGTGTGGTTCGGAGTGGACCACGAGAACCGTGAACACGCCGAGTCCGTGAATGTAGATCCAGGTCAAGCTCACCGATCTCAGGCTCGAGAACGTCACTGTTCCGGCCCCCATGATCCCGGCCATCGTCGCGATCAGAACCAAGTCGCGGAAGACGTCCATGTCGTGAAAGAGCAGAGCGAACAATGTGACGTCGAGGCTCGCGACCACGATCACTTCGAGAACCAGACCTACGTAGTCGTAGCGCGGTGTGTGCTTCGACGGTCGCCAGCGCAGCGGTATCCACACTCGAATCGAATTCGCGAGGACAAGAAAGATCAGGGCACCACCCAGCCACCTGAGGGTTTGACGTCCCGGTGGGACGGTGTAAGCCAAAATCACGACCAAACTCGCCATGTATGCGAGGTTGGCGAATGGTGCAACGGCCGCAGCTTCGTCGATCTGACGACGAAACAGGCTGTTACAGTCGGCCTCCGAAGCAGGATCCTGGCGACTCAATCGACTCAATCGACTCAGACGGTTCATCGGCGAGGCGTCCCGGCATCTGCGCAGGCTCCATCAGCGGGCGTCGAATCCGCTCGCCTGGCCATCCGAACCTCCCCTGGCTCCCCACCGAACCCTTATCCGGTGAAACGTCAGTGTTTCAGACTCGCTGCTTGTTTCCTTCACAACGGTAGCCATCTGACGAATCGATTGTGCGCAGATCACTATATCCAGAGGTCGATCTCTCGATCCTCCAGGTCGATCTGCGATTGCTGATTCTTAGCTCGTCGCACGTTTGTCGCCGACGGCTACCCGGGGGATGCGAGCGGTCGGGAACAACGCGGCGATTGCGAGCAGCGCTGCCACGGCAAAGGCGACACGGAGAGCGTCCAGCCTGGCATCTTCGTTCACATTCACGATCGCATCCGCCGTGGATTCGTCGACGCCGGCATCACTGAGAGCAGATCGAAGTTGCGTCGTCGACAGGAACGGCACACCCGAAGCCATGTCGGTGCTCGCTTGCTGCTGCACCGATACCGGAACTGCCGGATTGTTCTCGATTCCGGCAATCGCAGACGTCGTGAGGGTGGCGATGAGAACCGATCCGATGAGCGCGGTCCCCAAGGATGCGCCCAGGTTAGTGGCGGTGTTCTGCAACCCGCCGACCTCGGTGCTGCGATCGTCCGGAACCGCCGACACCGTGACCGCGCCGAGCTGTGAGGACAGACATCCCAAGCCGAATCCCATGAACAGCATGGGAATCATCACGACCGCCGCGTTGGCGCCGGGATCCATGCCCGCCACGAGCATCAAGATGCCGAAGATCATGACCAACAAACCGACTCGAACAACCCGCCGCGGGTTCGCTGTAGGCAGCAGCTTCGGAATAGCGATCGCAGCCAACACGAGCGCCGCCGACAGCGGCAGGATGCGCACTCCTGTCTCGAGGGCGCTGAGCTCGAGAACGACGGACAAGAACAACGGGACCGCGAAGAACACGCCCGCCTGCACCAGAAACTGCGCGAAGAACATGGAAAGTCCGCCACTGAGTTCGCGGTTCCGCAGCATGGCCGGATCGAGCAACGGCTCCTTCCCCGCAGCGGCCAGGCGCCCCTCCCAGCGCAGGAACCCGTAGACGACCAGGAGACCGACGATCAGAAGCCACACCACCGGGGACAATCCGACCAACTGCGGGCCATCGGGTTTGGCCTGCACCCATCCCCACTCGCTCGAACGCAATACACCGAAAACGATCATTCCCAGTCCCACCACGGACAGGATCGATCCGACGTAATCGAGACGCGACTTCGACGGTGGGACGTCGACCACCTTGCTGAGCACCAGCAGGATGAGGACAACGATCACGACTTCGCCGACGAACACGTAACGCCAGGATGCGAATGTCGTCGCGGCGCCGCCGATCAGCGGTCCGACTGCCACAGCCATCGCGCCGGCTGCAGCAACGAGACCGTACGCGGCCGGCCGCTTCTGCGCCGGAAAGTTGGTGGCGACGAGCGCGACGATCGCCGGCATGATGAGCGCCGCGCCGACGCCTTCGAGGAACGACCATCCGATCAGCAGTACCGCGAGATTGGGGGCGAGCGCCGTTGTCAGAGAACCTGCGCCGTAGATGACCAAACCCAGTGCGAAGGCTCGGCGACGGCCCATCATCGAACCGACCTTGCTTCCCGTGATCATCAGCGTCGCCATGACGAGGGTGTACAGCGTGATCGCGGTTTGAATGCCGGTGATGCTCGTGCCGACGTCCTCGGCGACGGTTGCCATCGAAACGTTCATGACCGAGCTGTCCAGGGTCATCAGGAATTGGCTGGATGCCAACACCGTGAGAACCAGTCCCGAACCCGCCTGCGTAGTCGAACCAGCAACTTGTCCGTCACCCATCGTGCGGGTGTACCCGGTGCTCCGCTCTCCGAAGCAGACCGGTCAGTGCTGTTCGAGCGTGAGTTGATCCGCCCAGGCCGACACGTCGCCGCGTTCGAGAGCCACGGCCAGCAGTTCCGGAAATTTGTCCGGCGTGCACGCAAACGCGGGAATCCCCAGAGCACTCAGCGCCGCCGCATTGTCGTGATCGAACGACGGCGCCCCGTCGTCCGAGAGCGCCAGCAGAACAACGACTTGTACACCGGAGTTCTTCATGGCGGCCATGCGGCGCAGCATCTCGTTGCGGATACCACCCTCGTAGAGGTCGGAGATGAGCACGAACATCGACTCGGCAGGCCGCGAGATCAGCGACTGGCTGTATGCGATCGCACGGTTGATGTCGGTGCCCCCACCAAGTTGGGTTCCGAACAAGACGTCGACGGGGTCGGACAGTTTGTCCGTCAGATCGACGACGGCGGTGTCGAAAACGACGAGCGAAGTCTTCAGTGCCTGCATCGACGCCAACACCGCGCCGAACACGGATGCGTAGACGACGCTCGACGCCATCGAACCCGATTGATCGATCGCCAGGACCACGTCGCGCTGCACGGATTTCGACTTACGGCCGTATCCGACGAGCCGCTCGGGGACGACCGTTCGATACTCCGGCAGGTAGTGCGACAGATTTGCTCGGATGGTTCGATCCCAGTCGATGTCACGCAACTTCGGATTCGACGTTCTGGCGGCGCGATTGAGTGCTCCGGTCACCGCGGCCTTCGTTTTCTGAGCGATCCGCTCTTCGACCTCACGAACCACCTTGCCGACGACCATTCGAGCAGTTGCCTTGCTGGCCTCCGGCATGACCTGGTTCAGGCTCAGAAGCGTCCCGACCAGATGCACATCGGGCTCGACGGCGTCGAGCAGTTCCGGCTCGAGAAGCAACTGCGCCAAGCCCAGTCGGTCGATAGCGTCCTTCTGCATCACCTGCACCACCGTGCTGGGAAAGTACGTGCGGATATCACCGAGCCACCTGGCGACGGACGGCGCCGACGCCCCCAAACCGGCTGAGCGCCGACGCCCCTTGGTCGGGCCGGACGAGTCGTATAACGCTGCAAGAGCTGCATCCATTCGACTGTCGCCCGGTTGACCCAGCCCACCCGTCGACTCTTCGGCGGATTCGCCGAGCATCAATCTCCAGCGTCGCAGGCGCTGATCGTCGTCACTCATGCGCGCACTCCCAGTATCTGCGCAACGACCACCATTGCCGCGCTGCCACGTCGAGCATCGGTCTCCACTGTCGTTTCGACGCGTCGGCCGCCCCTGACTGCCTGACCGATCGCCCGACGTTCCCCGGATTCGAAAGCTCCGAACGTGCGCCGAAGCAACGGAAGCGTGTCGATGAAATCCTGCTCGCGAAGGTGACGGACCCAGGTGTCGATCAGTGTGAGCAACGCTCGGTCGTGAACGAGCACAAGCCCTCCTCCGCCGAGAAATCCGTCGACCCACCCGGCCTTCGCGGTCGGCACGCTGCCCACGGACAGGGCCCGAGACAATCGCTGGGCTGCAGCGGTTTCCGTGATCGAACCGCTGTCGCGCAGAAGCCGCACCATCCGCCCGACGAGTAAACCGTTGACGTCGTCGCGGTCGATCACGCCGGCCATCGCCTGCAACCACCGTGCGCTCGCGTCGCGGTCGTCACGGACCATAACTGCCGCGTGCACCTTGTCGAGGTGATCGCGAAACTCCTCGGCACTGGGATCGTCCAGACCGGTGACAGCGACTGCGAGGCCGGTGCAAATGCGGATCAACAAGCTGTCGGCGACGTCGATCAAGGCCGACACGTCGGTACCGCGCACGTCGCCGTACCGCAGCGTTCGGGTCAGCGTGGGCAGCGCCGCCATCAAGTGCGACACGTCATGATCCAGTGCCGCAACCGTTTTCACACTTTCCAGCACAGCGGACAAGGCTGCCGGAAGGTTTGCCAGGAGCGAGTTCTCCAGTAGTCCGATCAGTGACGCCAGCGTGATGTCCGGCTCGTGAATCTTCGACACGACCCGCGAGGCCGCCGCTTCGGCCACCGTCGTACCCCACAGCGACGCCTCGATCACCGAGACCGAGAATTCGGGCTTCCACTGCAAAGCCCATGTCTCTCGGAAAGTTCCGGTGGAACGGACCTCACTGTCGGCCGGCGTCCCCCAGTCGATCTCGAGGATCCCCAGTCGGTGCAGGAACTGGGAACGCTCGACGTCGATGTCGCGTCGCAGGTCCAGATCGAGGTTTTTGGCTCCCGCTTGTTGTTTGAGCCGCAGGGTCTTCGAGCGTGCTCGCAGGTCCGCTTCGAGTGGAACCGTCGGCGTCTCCTCGGGCACCGAACCCAGGGCTTCGCCCACGACGAGTCTTCGCGTGATCAGATCCAGAAGAACGTCGTTTCCATCGCACATCACCGACCTCGTAGCCTCGGTAACTTCCGACAATCCGGCCAGCGGGCGAGAACGCAATGCCGCCAACGTATCTGCCAATCGGACAGCTTCGATGACGTGAGCACTCGAGATCGGAAGGTCCTCGTCGCGCAGCACCCGGGCAACTTTGGTGAGCCACCGAGTGATCGTCTTGTCGTTCGCGGTGAACAGGTGGTGATACCAGCCCGGCGAGGTAATTCCGGCGCCGTAACCCGATGCCGACGAAAGGCGCGAATGCGTCCAGGGAACCCAGGTCAGCGAGGTCTTGACCTTGGACATTCCTTTGAGGATGCGAGCATCGGGAGCCGCTGGCCCCAAGGCTCCGACCAACGCCGGCGCGTGCCACGCCCCGCAGACGACGGCAACCCGCTCAGCGCCTCCTTTCAACGTCTTTCGCAGCACCTGACGCATGTACGCTTCGCGATGCGCTGTCTCCTCGTCGATCGGCACTGTTTCACGCAGCGCCTCCATCGCCTCGGTGATCGCATCGAAAGAATCTGCGCCCGAGCTCGATTCGATCACCGAATCCCACCAGCGTTCGGTGTCGTCGAACCCCGCGGCCGACGCCAGTTCAGCCAGAGGATCACCCTCGCGTGTAGTACGAATCCCTTGATCCGCCAACACGTTGAACGCGGGCAGGTCGCAGAACCGTGCCTGCACACCGTTGCTCGCGGCCCACTTCAGCGCTTGCCATTCGGGCGAGAACACCGCAAACGGCCAGAATGCCGCCTTCGACGGTTCGCCAGTGGCATACGCCAGCAGCGCAATCGGCGGTTCCATCGACTCCGATGCCGCCAGCATCACCAACGGGTCTGCATCCGAAGGCCCTTCGATCAGGACGACGTCAGGCGAGAACTCTTCCAGGCCTTGCCGAACCGAACGAGCAGATCCCGGGCCGTGGTGACGGATTCCGAAGACCCGGACACGCAGGTCCGGAATGGCGATGGTCACCCGGTGACCTCGCGGCAAGCCCGATAGAAGTCGGACCACTCTCCGCGTTCACGCACTACTGCCTCGAGGTACTCGTTCCACACAACCTTGTCTGCGACCGGATCCTTGATCACCGAACCCAGGATTCCGGCAGCGACGTCGGATGCCCGCAGTACGCCGTCCCCGAAATGCGCGGACAGCGCCAAACCGTTGGTGACCACCGAGATCGCCTCCGCCGTCGACAGAGTTCCGGACGGGGACTTCAACTTGGTGCGGCCGTCCGTGGTCGTGCCTGATCGTAGTTCCCGGAACACGGTGACGACCCGACGTATTTCCTCGGCTGCTGCGGGGGTTGTCGGCAATTCCAATGCTGCGCCCAGCTGTTCGACTCGGCGCGCCACGATAGCCACCTCGTCCTCCTCGCTTGCCGGCAGCGGGAGGACAACGGTATTGAACCGTCGACGCAATGCGGACGACAGATCGTTGACACCACGATCCCGATCGTTGGCGGTAGCGATCAGATTGAAGCCTTTGGCTGCCTGCACCTCGATGCCCAGTTCCGGCACCGGCAACGTCTTCTCGGAGAGAATGGTGATGAGCGCGTCCTGCACGTCGGCCGGAATACGCGTCAACTCTTCGACGCGAGCGATCTTCCCGGTTTCCATCGCCGTCATCACGGGAGAAGGCACCAGTGCACCGGCGGTCGGCCCCTCCGAGAGCAGGCGTGCGTAGTTCCAGCCGTAGCGGATAGCTTCCTCGGGCGTACCCGACGTGCCTTGGACCAGGAGCGTCGACGCACCCGAGATTGCAGCCGAAAGGTGTTCGGAGACCCAGGTCTTGGCTGTACCCGGCACGCCCAACAGCAGAAGCGCGCGGTCGGTGGCAAGAGTTGCGACGGCTACTTCCATCAACCGCCGTGGACCGACGTACTTCGGCGAAATGACCGTCCCGTCGTCGAGAGTGCCACCGAGCAGATACGTCACCACAGCCCAAGGCGACAAGTTCCACGACGGCGGGCGCGGGCGCGAATCTTGCGCGGCCAGCGCTTCGAGTTCGAGCGCGTACTCCTGCTCTGCGTGGGGACGCATCAGCTTTGCCGATTCCGTGATGGGCACGGTCACGCTGTCAGTCATGTGAGCTCCTCGAGCAGGGTCTTGCGGTGGGTGATGGCACTAGCAGTTCTGGCGAAGGTTTGCCGCCAGTCCGGGTCACGGGCGCGCTCGGCTGCCCGATCCAGCAAAGTTACTGCGCTGTAGGGGAATCGAGTCTCGGCAAGGCGCAAGGAGGCTACGTACTTGTAGCGCGAGAATTCGCCTGCCTTGGCGCCACCATCGGCACGTCTGGCCGCAACTCGTTCCCATTGAGCCACGACTGCCCGGGTGATGTCCTCGGGCCATGGACCTCGCAGAGCGTCGTAGATCGCTGCCCGGCCCGGGTGCAGAACATTGGCATCGCCGTTTCCGGCCCTCAGCAGATCTGCCAGCGCCTTGGCGGGCACCAACGGGAACAGTCGTCTATCGGTGGCCACGCCGCGCGTGTTGAAGAGTTCCAGTGCCCATTCCACATTGTTCTGTGCCGCTGCAGCGTTGGACCAAGCGTCGTGAAGTATCGGCTCCCAACCTTCGTCGACGCTCATCCCCAACGTCTTCTTGGCTCCACCGATCATGTTGTTCCACAAGGACAACGGAGTAGCACTGATCACTTGACGGACATACTCGGCCCGATAGTCGGTGTGCGGATTCGGCCGGTCTTCGATACCGTCGCGCCTCGCCGGTCCATCGAGTTCTTCAGGCGGCAGGACGACCATCGTGGATCGAAGCAGTTTCCGTTCCACCCGCACCCATTCCTGGACCCGGGCGGCCATTCGCTCCCCGAACTCCGATTCGGGAAGTCGTCCGAGCACGTCCGCTGCTGCGCGCCGCACGTCCTTGCGACGGTCGTCGAGGGCTTCCTCCAACAATGCTTGATCGTCCGTGCTCAATCCGATGGCCAGCGCCGAGACGAATGCGGCCTTCTGTTCGCCACGCTCGGTTCCCCAGGACTTTCGGAGTTCGGCCAGCGCCAACGTGGGATCTGTTCGGCGAGTGTCCATCAGCCACTGCGTGCGCTGGGCCGAACTTCCGTGGCGCCAGACATCCGGGTTTGCATCCCGAGTTCGGACGAGCTTGCTCCACTCAGGGTTTTGCGCGGCAAGCCAGCGACCACGCTCGCCGACCAGCTGGAGAATACTCTCGCGGTGAGTCTCACTCGCCCGAGCGAAGGAAAGCAGCTCGGCAACAAGATGATCGGGAGCACGGTAGTTGCGCGACAACGCAACGGCAAACCATTCGTCGAGCAAGGTCGCCTTGGCCGCGAGCATCGACAGCAGATGTGCGGATGACGATTCCGGCAGGGTGAACCGCACATCGTCTGGGGCAAGTGTCGGCACCGTAGCCGTGATGGCGACCGCACCGCCACGGCGGTACGCCTTCTCCAATGCTGCTGCTGCGAGCAGCAACTCGGCAGGATCGCCGTCGAGTTCGCGAGCGCTGGAACGCACCGTGGTCGGAAGTTCCTCGAACGTTATTGCTGTTCTGGCGGTCCCGAGAAGTGCCGCAGAAATCAATGTGCTCACAGCACGATCACCTGCCCTCCCGTGAAAACCGAGATCGGGGCAAGAGCCTGCGCATTCCACGTTCCGCAGACTGCGACCGGGTAACCGCCGGAAATGCCGAGCAACTTCCATAAAAGGTCCGAATCACCCTCTGCCCGAAGCGCTGCGCCCGATTCGTCGACGAGAAACCAGGCACCGTCGACGAACGACGGGACCACCGAACTGATCACTGCCGGCCACGACCGCAACCATGGATCTGCTGCGAGGGCATCGGTGAATTCTTGCAGCGCAGCATCGATGCTTCCGGACGGCAGGGTTGTGAACGGTTGAGGTTCACTATGCGTTGCCCCCAGCCGCGCCCGCAACGCCGCCGCACCGGGGTAGAAATGAAGATCGGCGTCGACCAAAAACCCTACTGGCGGCGCCTCGGTGGAAAAGTTGGGTGCCCCATGGGAGAAGTCGAGCAGCATGGCCCAACGTCTCGACGTCCGACCGCGCATCCACACCGTTCGGGTGAACAGCCGCTTCTCCTCGGTGATCCCGGAACCGAGCACCATCCAGTTCTCGTGCACCGGAGTCGATTCCATCACGCTGTCGGTGGTAACGGGATAGCCGACGTGCGCTTTCACCGAATGGACAAGATCTTCCGGCAGTTCGGACAGCTTCTGATGCGCAGTGACCAGCAGGTGCAACCGAGCTAACTCGTCGAGGAGTTTCTCGGGCCAGTTCTCGGTAGATGCAACGGTTCCCGCCAATGCTCGAAGCGTGCCGGCGATACCGGGCGCCTGGGCATCCACCATGCGAGCGGCTATCGCATCGAAGCCCGCCCAGGACGTGTCCATCGCGGCAAGACCACTGCGGATCTGATCGGTGATCCACCGATCCAATTCGGCGAGTCCGCTCGCCACTCGGTCGGCGCGCTTCTGCGCTGTCGCCGGGTCGGGAGCCTTCTTGGGCGCCTCGTCGCCGCCTTCGCCGGTGCCCTCGGCCTTCTCCTCGCGGCGCAGTAACCATTCGGCAGCGAAGTCGGCCGGCTCGGCCGCCGACGGAACACGCCCCTCCGACCATTCCACCAACAGCCCCAGAGCGTGTTTGCACGGAAACTTTCGACTCGGGCACGAGCACTTGTAAGCAGGGCCCCGCAGGTCAACTACTGCTTGATACGGCTTCGAGCCGCTGCCCTGACACAGCCCCCAAAGCGCGAGACCCTTGTTGCCGGCATGGCTCCACGAACCAGCCAACTTGCGCGCAGCGGCCAGCGATGCGGCGTCGGGTGCTACCGATGCCACTTGCCCAGCTGTCCACGGCGAAGTCACTCGACCACAGTATGACAACCCGCTGACATCGCAGAGTCAGGCCGATTCATTCTTGAATTAGCCCTTGACTCGAACGCATGTTCGAGTACTCTTTGTGTAGGGGATCGGGGGATTCAATGAGTGTTCTGTTGTCGGATGTGGTGGCTGGTTCTGCGGTGGGGTTGCGTGGACGTTTGTGGCAGTTGACGGCTGCTGAGTTGCGGGCTGCTGCTATCGAGGCGAGTGCGGAGATTCTGCGTCTGGAAGCTGTGCGGGTGGCGGTGGTCGACGTGTTGTCGTTGCGTCCGGATGATCAGGTGATCGCCAGCCGCGGAGTGGGTGCCTGGTTAGCGGCGAACACGATGCTCCAGGTCCGGGACGGGAAGAAGATCGCCGCCCTCGGTGCTGCGCTGCGGCCGTTTCCGGCAGTGGCAGCCCGGTTCGATTGCGGGGATTGTTCGTTCGAGCACGCCGTGTTGATCGTGGCGTTTTGTGAATCGCCGCCGAAGGGGATGCCGGACGAAGCGCT